>CAYWGC010000005.1:0-108692 GCA_964457755.1 uncultured Thermodesulfobacteriota bacterium
GAATTGTGAGTGATCTATAGCTTAACATATTGTCCAGTTTTTGGGGACCACCGTATTTCCCTGGATATTGTCCTTTTAGGATCGAGTCATTTAGTCGAATGTGTTATAAATGCTATCTGGAACAGATCCTCAAAAAGGACGGTAGCTGATGGAAAAAGATTTTCGTTATGAACTGATATCCTGGAAGCAGGTATATTTGCTGGCCCGGAAACTGGCATATACGATTGATGGTGATAAGTTTCAGCCGGATGTTATCGTTGCCATTGCTCGGGGTGGATATGTGCCAGCCCGAATTTTATGTGATTTTCTTGGTGTTAATACCTTGGCCAGTATCAGAATAGAACATTACCTTCCTGGGGCAAGCAAGCAAAAGACAGCCCGACTTACAGATCCACTGGCCATAGATATCGAAGGGAAAAATGTTCTGGTAGTGGATGAATCCGGCTTCTTTGGTCTATAAAAAATATAGGAGTAGTTTTTCCCCATCCGTCGGTGGTGAGGAAATCCAGTATGCCAGCCGTTTCCGGCAGAAAATATAGTGTACCTGTCCCATCCCCAGAAACTTATAAATTTTAATTTTGTTAATGTTCAAGGTTTCCGGGTCATGGAAGGGTGAACGGGGGTTGTTCACCATTTTATCCGCCATGACTTCAGCTTGATCCTGGGTCAGGGCAGGGGTTTTGCTGCGTGATATCCAGACCATGGCCGGACGTTTTCCCGCCGTCTGGTAGCTGCCGATAGCCCCAGCTTCCACGGTAATATTTTTACCGTGCAGGCGGTTGATTTTTTCCAGGGCTTTGGGGCCGGTAATCAGCTGACTCTGCTGCCATTCGCCGATACTTGCCGGGAACAATGAACCAAGATCCGGCTGTTTTTCAACTTGTGGACCGCAGGCAAATAACAGTAAAAACAGCAGCAGTGACAAGCCCAATTTGATTGTTCGTTTCATAATAAATAATCCTCTATCCCGGTTTTTTAAAAATTGTAAAAATATGGTGACATACTACCTGTTTCCCCTTGGTTTCCTTTGCTGTTCATCCGCTTCCTTTGAAATGAAATTTAATTTTTGCCTGAATTTGAGACAGGTGGGAAAGAGCCCTCTTCAACATTGCTAACTCAATGTCGGTAAGATGTTTGGGGTTGATGAAATTATCCGGTGGTAAATTTCTGTCCATCATGGCTATCTGATGTTTTAACCGGGTCTGCATCAGGTAGTTGTATACCTCAACTGTTTCTTTATAACTGTTTTCTTTGATCGCCCCAATATCATATAGTTTGTTCATTCGCAAAAGGGTATTGGTTTCGGCAATGTTATACTGTAGAGAATAGATCCTGGCGAAATTTAACAGTAGTTTCATCGCGTTTTTGATATTGAAAGCTTCCGGTTTTTTATCCGAGGAACCAACGACAATCTTGCCGAAAAAACCGATGGGAGTCTTATACAGTAGAATATTCTGGGCAAAATTTATGAAAAAAAGTCGGTTTTTTTGCAGCAGGTGGTCAATATATTGTCGCAATTTTTCGGTAAGCCGACGTTTTCCATGGAGAGTCCTGAAATCAAAAAAAATATTGATCTCCAGTAAAGCTTGAGGTGTGGCTTCGGTTATCCAGTGATGGAAATAATTTTTCCAAGAGGAGAAGGGCTGGCACCATTTGGAGTTCATTGCCATAATCTCGCCTTTGCAGAGGCTATAGCCGACCCGATCCAGATTTTTACACACTTTCTCCCCAAGTGACATGAAATAAGCCTGAGTTTCTTCCTTTTTATCTTCCTCAACGTCCTCATAGATAATGGCATTATCCTGGTCGGTTACCAGCGTTTGTTCTGAGCGCCCGACGCTGCCGAGGGCTACAAATGAAAAATCAGCCGGGGGAGGACCGAGCTCTTCGATGGCAAAAGTGATGATTTTTTCACTGATCAGATCGGAAATTTTACTGATCAGCTTGGTGGTATTTTCCGACTTTGCCCCGCTGTCGATCAGGGTTTTGATCATCCGGGGCAGCCGCTCGTGAACATGAACAAGAGCGTCGACGGACTCAGCTTCATGGATCTCTCGGATAAGTAATGAAGATGAATATTGGTGAAAGTGGAGAAGGTTCCGGTTGTCTATGATACCGTTGATTCGACCATCTGCACCGCGGGTGTACAAATGCCTGATAGATTTATCCTGGGTGAGCCGGGTGGCTTCAAATACCAGAGCATCATCCGATACGAAAATAACCGGGGATCTCATTATTTGGTAAATCGGAGTTTCCGGTGTCATGTTTTCCACGACAAATCGATGGGAGATGTCGTAATTGGTTACTATGCCAATATCGTCCCCGGTTTCTGTCTGGATGAGAATGGCATTTTGCTGATGCTTTTTCATGATTTCGGCAGCTTTATGGATAGAGCAGTTCATCTTGCAAGTTAAGGGGGTGGTGGTAAATTCCTTGATTGGTTGATTGGTAAAGAGTTGTGACGTTTGTAGTTCAATGATAAGGTTCTCGCGTTCCTGTTCTGCTTTTACCCTTTCCGTTATATC
The DNA here is from genome assembly GCA_964457755.1 of uncultured Thermodesulfobacteriota bacterium. Lineage (GTDB taxonomy): Bacteria > Desulfobacterota > Anaeroferrophillalia > Anaeroferrophillales > Tharpellaceae > Tharpella. Next base: position 2,526 of record CAYWGC010000005.1, read on the forward strand.
TTCAATGATGCCTTCAAAAGATTCAACAACTCTCTTATCATTCAGAATTTCCCCCATGGAAATCGAGATAACCGTGTTGTTTCCAGAATGTCTTCTTAAAGGGAAAACACTATTTTTTACAAAACCTTTTTCACTTAGTTGAGCCTTGAGGTTTTCCCAATCCAGCAGATCCGTAAACAGCAGAGAAAGGGGTGTGTTAAAAAGTTGGTCGCGGTTTTTGAACCCGAAGATTTCGGCGGTTGCCGGATTGGCTTCAATGAAATTTCCCTTTTTGGAAGTATCTATACGGAAAATCCCGATATGCAGGTTGTCGGTAAGAGATTGGTAGCGTTGTCGGCTAAGCCCTAATTCTTCCTCTATTTTTTTATTTTTACTAATATCTTTGAGGGTCAGGATGACCCCCTCTTGGTTTTCAAGGGTTATGTTTGCTGCTGAAATATGGGTTTCCAACAGGTTGTTCTGGGCCGTGAGCAACGTTGCATCAAAATTGCGGCACGCATTGGGGGTCTTGAGAATCTCCTTATAAACTTGGTAGCTTTTTGCGTCCTGACTGAAAATAGTATCCAGATCAGTTTCAGTGAGGTCTTCGGCAAAGCCGAGCATATCCAGAACCGGCTGGCTGTTGTAGGCCAGATTTCCTTCAATGAACATTAAAATGCCTTCGGTGGAAACTTCAACCAGGGCCCGGTATTTTTTCTCGGATTCTTCAAGATCTTTTTCCGCTTGTTCACGTTTTTTCTCAATTTTCAGGCTTTCCAGGTTGATTTTAAAGAGAAGTATAACGATGAGGAGCGTTATGGCGGAGGATATCATGAATAGAGTGCTGTTTATAGCACTGATTTCTTCTTCAACATCATTCAAGTAGATTCCGGTGCCGATAATCCAACTCCAGGGAGTAAAACTCTTTACGTATGAGACTTTGGGGACGATTTTAGTCTGGTCATCTTTCCACTGCCAATGGTAGTCGACAAATCCGTCCCCATGTTTTTGAGCAATTTCCACCATTTCGCGAAACAGTTTTTTTTCATTTTTATCGGTATACTCCAAGAGATTTATGCCGATCAAATCATCACGATAGGGGTGCATGACCATTACCGGGGTGGTATCGATTATCCAGAAATAATCCTTCAGTTCCTTTCCGTAACGCAGATTTTGGATGACTTGTAGGGCATTTTTTTGAGCTTCCGGTCTAGTCAATAGGCCTTCCTTCTCCTTGGCATACTGCTCCTCCAGAATACTCCAGGCGGAATTTGTGAGTTCATGGATCATCTCCTTTTTGTCTTCCATCAATTCACCTTTTAATAAAGGAATGATAATTAAGAACATGGAGATGATAAAGAGAAGAATAGCGAGTAGTGTGGGAAATATTATTCTCAGGGAAAAACTTTTACTGGTATGATATTTCATGTGTATTCTCACGGTTTTTTAACTGTTTCTATTGTTAACGCAAGCGCAACGGGGGTAAGCCAAGGATATCTTATTGATTATTTGTTATGTATAAAATAATAATTGTTGTTATCAAGGAAGTAAAGACAATTGTCATGATATGTGATTGCCAGAGAGTGTATTTCCTTTGCTGTCTAGTTATGGGCCAGATTGATACAGCGCACCGCTACCACGAAAAAGACGATCCCGACACCGGCTAGGACCAGGAAACTTGTATGAATAGAGTTATTAAGTATGGGCGCGGGTCAGGGCTAAGCGGACAACCGTGCCGAGACCTTCTTTACTCTCGATGTTAAAGGAGCCCCCTTTGTGACTTTCGACGATTTTTTTTGAAATACAAAGCCCGAGTCCCGTGCCATCTTTCTTGGTGGTGAAAAACGGGTCAAATATCTTTTCCTTAATCTTCTGCGGAATACCTGGGCCTGAATCATGAATGGCAATTTCCGCCGTATCGTCGACGTACCGGGTGGTAATAGAGAGTTTGCCGCCGTCTTTCATTGCCTCCATACTGTTTTTGAGCAAATTGATGATGACCTGCTTGAGCTTATCCCGATCGGCGTCGATGAGCATGCAGGTGTCGATCAGGTGTAGATCCAGTGCGATACCCATTTCTTTGCATTCATCTGTAAGCAGTTCTTGAACTTCTTGCAAAACTTGGCACAGGTTGATTTTCTGCAGAATCAAAGTTTGAGGTGTAAAGGTGTATTTTAATCCCCTGAGAAGATTTTCAAGCCGGGAAACTTCGTTGGCTATGATGTCCAGTTTCTTGGCACTTTCTTTATCCTTCTCTCTTTTTCGCAACCTTCTGGCAAAACCGCCGATAACCATGAGCGGGTTCTTGATTTCATGGATGATTTCCGCCACCATCTGACCAAGAACAGCCAATCGCTCGGATTTTTCAAGATCTTTTTCCGCTTGTTCACGTTTTCTCTCAATTTTCAGGCTTTCCAAGTTGATTTTAAAGAGAAGTACAACGATGAGGAGCGTTATTGCGGAGGATATCATGAATAGAGTGCTGTTTATAGCACTGATCTCTTCTTCCACATCATTCAAGTAGATTCCGGTGCCGATAATCCAACTCCAGGGAGTAAAACTCTTTACGTATGAGACTTTGGGGACGATTTTAGTCTGGTCATCTTTCCACTGCCAATGGTAGTCGACAAATCCGTCCCCATGTTTTTGAGCAATTTCCACCATTTCGCGAAACAGTTTTTTTTCATTTTTATCGGTATACTCCAAGAGATTTATGCCGATCAAATCATCACGATAGGGGTGCATGACCATTACCGGGGTGGTATCGATTATCCAGAAATAATCCTTCAGTTCCTTTCCGTAACGCAGATTTTGGATGACTTGTAGGGCATTTTTTTGAGCTTCCGGTCTAGTCAATAGGCCTTCCTTCTCCTTGGCATACTGCTCCTCCAGAATACTCCAAGCGGAATTTGTGAGTTCATGGATCATCTCCTTTTTGTCCTCCATCAGTTCACCTTTTAATAAAGGAATGATAATGAGGAACATGGAGGTGACAAAGAGAATAATGGTGAGTAGTGTGGGAAATATTATCCTCATGGAAAAACTTTTACTGGTGTGATGCTTCATATTTATTCTCGCGGTTTTTAAATCGTTACTGTTGTGAACGCAAGCGCAAAGGGGTCTGGGGAAAAGGGGTCGACCTCCTTTCCTTTCCTTTTCTCTTTCAAGGTGGTGCTGTGTTGGCCGCTGATGCATGCGTTTGTTAGGTGCTATGGGAGCCAACCGTTTTTAGACGGTAGGATTCTTCTGGCCATTCTATTTCTAAGGTTGAATGATATATTCCATTGGCATCAATGATTTGTCTGAATCGCTGTTTAAGTAAAGCGTATTCGTCCGGGTCCAATATTTTTTCAGACACGACATGAACCGTCAAAACAGAATGTTTACCGTCAAGCGACCACATATGTAAGTGATGCACTGATGCAATATGCTCTAAATTGTTGATCTGCGCTTCTATTTCAGCGACATCTGTTGATGTTGGTGATGTTTGAAGAAAAACTGGGACGATATCTTTTAGCTGCCGAATCACATTGGTCAGAATGTAAAGTGTAATTAGCGTTGCTAGAATCGGGTCCAGTATGCGTATGTCTTTAAACATTAAGACAATTGCGACGACCAGAATGGCTACCCAACCTAGTACGTCTTCGAGCAAGTGAAGTGCAATGGCGCGAATATTTACGCTTTTGCCCTTGGCGTTAGAATGCTCGGGCTCAATTATTCTTGGTATGGTTTCGCTCAGTACATAAAAAGAGCTGATTAAAAGCAGAAATGCGCTGATAACAGCACCCAACAGGGTAAAACGGCGGTAACCATAAGTATAGGTTTGCGTGGCCTCCTTCTCCGATATTGATTCGAAATACTATGCCTGAACAAGTGCAAACGAGTCACCTAAGTTGTGTACGGTATCGGCAAGGATTGCGGTGCTGGTGGTTCACAAGCCTCCGATAAACTCAATCACCGTAAAATTCAAGTTGAGGAAAAAAGCCAACTTGAGGTTACTTACTGCAGAATGGTGGTCGTTGTCGTGTGCCATTAGTTATTGCGCCTAATGTCGTTAATCAGCGGCTGGCCTGGAAACTTGTATGAACAGAATTATTCAGTATGGGCGCGGGTCAGGGCTAAGCGGACAACCGTGCCGAGACCTTCTTTACTCTCGATGCTAAAGGAGCCCCCTTTGTGACTTTCGACGATTTTTTTTGAAACACAAAGCCCGAGTCCCGTGCCATCTTCCTTGGTGGTGAAAAACGGGTCAAATATCTTTTCCTTAATCTCCTGCGGAATACCCGGGCTTGAATCATGAATGGCAATTTCCGCCGTATCGTTGACGTACCGGGTGGTGATGGAGAGTTTGCCGCCGTCTTTCATTGCTTCCATACTGTTTTTGAGCAAATTGATGATGACCTGTTTGAGCTTATCCTGATCGGCGTCGATGAGAATGCAGGTATCGATCAGGTGTAGATCCAGCGTGATACCCATTTCTTTGCATTCATCTACAAGCAGTTCTTGAACTTCTTTCAGAATTTGGCACAGGTTGATTTTCTGCAGAATCAAAGTTTGAGGTGTAAAGGTATATTTCAATCCCCTGAGCAGATTTTCGAGCCGGGAAACTTCGTTGGCTATGATGTCCAGTTTCTTGGTGCTTTCTTTATCCTCCACTTTTTTTCGCAACCTTTTCAGTTTGTGGAACGCAGGCAAACAACAGTAAAAACAGCAGCAGTAACAAGCCAGATTTGATAGTTTATTGCATAACAGATAAATCCTCTATCTCTAATTTGCGTAAAAATCTTTGCAGAAAGTCCCCAACTTCAATTACTTAGCCGAAACTGTTTAATTCTGCAAGAAGTCTATTCGCTTTCTTTTCCAATTGGAAGGTTGTTTCATCGAGTGTTTTATCTCTTACCAGTTTATCGGCTAGGGTTTCAGGGCGGGAAAAATTGCCAAAGAGTATTTTGTAGAGCTCAATCCTGTTATTGCGGCTGCCCCAGCGGACATTTGTTTGCAGGAGTTTCCCAAAACCGGTAGCCATGGATTTATAATGATTTCGAGCTAGAGTTGGTAACTGAACCAGGTTGTTGCCTTCTATCTTCGGTAAATGTCTGAGAAAGCCGGCAATGGCCGGTTGTGGGCAGATCTCGTCGAAGAAATTGATCATGATCTCATCTACGTGATTGCGTAGGGTGGATAATTCACCGGATAAAATTAGATAAAGCAATTCAACCGCAATGGGGAAACTGTGTAGACCTAAGATCTTGGCAGCCATTAATCCAGGATACTGATCTTCGTGCCAGGCCGCAAGGAGGACCTGCTGGCCAACTTTATAAAGTAAATTATCCCGTTTGATTTCATCTAAATCAAGAAGCTGACGATAAGGGCCCAGGTTCAGATAAAAGCGCTCGTGTCCATGGCGCATCAATCTGATAAATCTTTTGTCGGTTATAGGGAACCCCGGACTACAATGAAGCTCTTCTAAAATTAATGGCGTTGATCCCCGGAAATCATATTTCAAGCGGCCGAGAAAATATGCCGGCATTCCATTTTTTAATCTTCTCACCTCAAAATGGACATTTGTACAACCGACACTCCTCAAAGTCTCTTTAATTGTTGCTGGGTCATGAAGGATGGCGCGGCCGGAGCCGAAACTACTTTTTAAGATGACCTCTGATGTCAGGGCGGAACTTAGCTCTTTAAACTCTTGTCGGCTTCCCCCATCTTTTTCCAGGGTTAGGCGAACCTTATCAAGGCGATTAACCTGTTTTAGTAGAGGTTGAATGGTTGCTTTTATATCGATCTTTATTGATGATTTATGCCAATATCCCCTGGAAATGGCGGGGTGAGATGGCCACGGGTCGTCGTTTGAGTATTTGTTGTACATATTGTTTCTCCAATTCTTTTTGATCAGTCTCCTAAGAACTTTTCAGGATATGCTTTTGACTGCGTATGATAGATGCTACATGGGTGCCAATACTTTCCGCGACCCGTGAGTAATCGGTAAGTTCATCATCGGAGACATGAATTATTCGGTCTGCGTAGTTTTCCAGATCGGTGATCACTTTTACGCCCAGAGCGACAAGGGTCGTGTCGAGCTTATTATTTGTTTTGTCGTTAAATTCTAAGAGAGACGCCTGCACTTCTTCGAGTCCGCTTAATCCTTGATGAAAGGAACGGTTCCAGGCGCAATCAGAGATGAGGATCAGATAAACCATTCTTCCTCGGGCCAGGGTTTTTGCTTCATTAAGCATGAAACTGATGGAAAGGGCATCGGATTGGACGCCGGTTCCGGACTCAGGTAGTGAAATAATAGATCGGGCCGCCTCACGTCGCGATGTGGTTGGGGTTTTACGGGGATGGAACATCCATTGAACCAGTGGTCCGGAGACTCCTTTACGGATGTGTCCACTGTGGTAGATGCCTGCCAACAACTCAATCTCGCTGCCGGCTGTAGCATTTAGCCACGAACAGGCCAGTACTTTGGCCATTCCCATCTCATTTCTAGACAATGACCCGGAACCATCGCAAGCTATTAAAAGAACAGGTTTACCTCGCTTGTCACTAACCTCTTTGACCGGATTACGCTTAAAAATTGTGTCAGTCATTGGTGAAAGTGAGAGGCGACTCGGATCAATGGCCCCATTGGTGCAGAGCTGGACGGTTTCAGGAACTTGTTCAACATTTGGATAAAGAATTCTTTTAAGAGACTGGGTGATGGGGGAGGCTTGCTCCATGAGATGTTCATAGCCCTGCTGGTCATTGGATATCTCCAGGGGCCGGTCATGGATCTCTCCGCTTCCCGACAGATTGCCGCCCAGATTAACCTGTACCTCATGGCCGTCGGCCGGATTTCCTTCGATTGGGCCTGTGGAAAATATTGATTCCCGTAAAGCGTCTTCAAGTAGATCGCTACGCATGTCTTCCCACTGGTTTTGTTGGGTGCTGGCTTGGGAAAGGATATTGTCCAAATTGTTGATTGTTTGATCAGTGTCGTTGTCTCCGGAGTCTCCTATTTGGTTGATAATATTTTTTATTGGTGATTGCGGTTCAAATAAAACCGGTTCTTGGGCTTGTTCCAACGGAGCGATTGTTTTTTCTGACTGGTTTATTTCGCAACCTTTATCAAGTTTTCTATCAAAACGACCAATATCCAGAGAATCCCCATCGGCAAAAGGTACTCTTGGGTTGGAAGCTCGACTTTCGTCAAGTGCCCCTTCCGGGCCCGGCAAATAAGGAGATATTGCTCGGCAAAGGGCGCGAACCCAGTCGCTTCCCAGTTTGGTCAGCTCATTCCTTTTGGTTGTCGGCAAGAGGTCAAGAAAAGGCGTGCAGGTTAGTTCTACCTTTTCCAGAAGAGCAAAGGTCAAAGGGTGAAGATCCAGTTCCTGCCAATCGGGAGCAATATCGCCAAATAAAATTGCGACATCAAGAATATCCTGGACTGAGCGAAATTGCAGATTATGTTGGGACGCGGTAAAAAGTCGGTAAAATTCTACATTTCGCATGGCTTTATTCCGGGAAAGATCCTCCAGCAGCAACCGGCTCTGAATTTTTTCACAGATGAAATGAGCCATTTTTTTATAGCTTTCTTTATGAACCTCCAGTTGATCATTTTCTGCCGGATCATCGAGATAGTCAGTCATTAAGGTTTCCAGGCTCCCGGTAGAAGTTCTTTGTTGGAACTCAAGAAATCCGGTCATCCCGATCGCCGCATGGATAGAGAGAGAAGATGGATAGGTAGAGTAGCAGGGAGCCAACTGGGGTTTGACCATAGGGCTGTATTCTCTTTTTGGGGATTCACCTGCCAGATAGGCCGCTTGATTTTGGATTCTGCGAAATAGTTTATAGGCCATTCTTTGGGCCGGGATGCGGAGGTAATAGTCCAGGTCAGGGCGAAAGGCATCGGCCGGCCCAACTCCGGCCCAGTCGGTTTTTTTCTTTAGTTTAGACAATAAGCCAGCAGGGTCGATTAGTCCCGGGTGGCGTGATTTTTTTGCCCGCTTTACTTTTTTCATCAGATCCAGTCGCCTCCCATGGTGTTATCGTCATCGAGATCCATTTCTGCTTGCAGGCCGAAGATCCGATTAAAAAGAACCAATGCCTGATTACTGTCATCCTGGCTGGCATTGCCGAGCAGGGTAGCATTGATGGCATCATGAAGAATAGTATAGGGCATTTTTTGCTGGAGCCGTAACAGAGCCAGATAGCCATAGATGGTCGGCGGAGTGATGGATTGTAAATTTCCCTCCATCTTTTGTTCTCTGATTTCATTGCCCAAGCGGACAATCCCGGGGATGAGATCACGCACTTCGTTTCTGATCTCAGTCTTGCCCAGTAAATGTTGTAACACTTGTTCTTCCTGTTCCTCGGGGAGATAGCCTAAGGTCAGGTTTATGGAAAAGCGGCGTTTTAAGGCATCGTCCAGAGTTACCAGAGTATGGGTGGCGTCGGTGTCAGCCTGATAGTTGCTGTCCGCAACCCAGGAGATGCCGGTTCCGTCGATATGACTGCCATCAGGCAATAGAATATCGGTTTTGCTCATTAAATTTAGAAGTCCGCCCTGAACCGAGGCGGAATGTACCCGTCCCATCTCCCTGAGCCAGATAAGAGGCTGCTGTTTATCTTTGTTCTTGCTTGCTTGTCTCAGGGCTGCAACGAGAGTCGATGGTTCATCATAGGTTGAGCCATTCTTAAGCGAACGCCGTTGAAAGAGTTCAGCCGGAGACTCGAAAGTTGCCATTTCGATTGGGTAGATACGGATTGGACGATCATTGTCCAGATCATTGGTTTCGCATAGAGAACAGTAATTTTCCGGCAGTGAAAAAGCCTCAAGCACCGAGCTTTTGGCGCTGCCGGTGGGGCCGCTTATGTGAATGAACTCGTTATGGGCAATCCCATAAGTGAGAACGTCGAGGAAATTTTTGCATAAAAAAAGAGGGTTGGCGCCCGGTGACGGCAAAAGTTCCACAATATCGCCTGGTCCTGCCAGTTTTAATCCATGGGTTTCGGTTACAGGATAAATTTTGTTTGCCATGATATTGCCTCCTTGGGGTTAATTGCAGGATGTTAGTTTAAGTGTTACCTGTTTGTCATAGCCAACCATCACTTTTTTTCCGGATAAGCCAACTCCACTTCGAGCCAGCTCCAACAAAGGCTCCAGGATACTGTTCCGGCCCAGTTCCATATGTGATCTGGCGTTGTTTGGGAGCCCGCTTAAATGATGTTTAAGGAGCAAATTTTTGATTGTCTCATCGGCAATAATAACTTGTGGTGGGGCTGCCAGACCTAACCTTTCCAAAGCCAGCTCAATAGCCTTGATAACAGCTTTTTTCGTAATTAATGCCAAGGCCTGGTTGTCGAGTTCACGAAATAGGATGGGTTCGCCAATGCGGCTGAGAAAGGCGGTTGAGAAAAGTGCTTTGATCTCCTTATTGATGCGCCCCCTGATTTCATCTTCTTCCAGTGTGGGGCCAAAGCCAAAGCGTCGGCGCGCAGTTTCATCTTTGCCGTCCGGCAGGTTTATCGTAAAAGCCAGGATCAAATTGGCGCAGGAGAATCTTGCCCCGCTGGCACTTTGCGCTTCACCAGACTCTAAAAGTTGCAGAAAAAGATCAGCCAAAGGGGCGCGGACATGGGGCAGGGCGTGATCCAGGTCACTGATTTCAACTACGGCCCCCTGATGCTCTCGGGCAATTGATTCCAACCTCCCAGCCTGATACGATCCTACCAACCCCCGCGAGGATCCAAGAAGCTGAGCTGAAGCTGTGTGAAAATCGGTCATTGAGGCGGCATCAATGTTGACATATGGAATTCCGAGTTTCCGAGCCAGCAGAATAGTGCTTTCCGATTTACCGTTTCCCGGGGTGCCTTGAGCGCAATAACGAATTGGTTGATGAGCCGGACGGGTAAGAGCTTCGGTGTAGAGACGTTTATGCAGATCAGCCAGGGCACCTTCCTGCCCGATAAGTTCTTCTTCAAAAAAGGAGAGCAGGCCGGGGTCGCTTAATGTTTTGGTGAAATTATTCATCACTCTGGCAGATCTTTTCTCAATTATCTCAACCGGCAGGCCGACCAGGGTTTCGGTGCATCCCTGTAGTCGATCGACAATTTTTTGCAGCGGCGGAAGCTGTGATGTCCCTTTTTGCAGGTGTTCATGTATGCTTCTCGCGATTACTCCAGAGAGAATTGAACGACTGTTTTCGGATAGTAGAGTTGTAAGGATTTTATTGACTTTACGACAAATCTCTTGCTCTTTACCCTTTGTCAGGCCGCCAAGTTTACTGCCTTGTTCTCTAACCGCATAACGGATCAGCCAATTCAGCGGTACTTCAGGAATCTTGCGGACTACGGGTTGTAGGGGGTCGCCGCTACCCCCTTGCCCGCCATGAAACACTTCCTGCAACTCTTTAAGGCTGCCAGTGAAAACTACTGGTTTGCTAAGGGATGTCAGAGAAGCCAATAGGGCCCGAATCTCTTTGGCAAAATCATACGTATGCGCACCAACCGTAAGCCGAATTGCCGGGATGACGACAGTACCAGGAGCCGAACTTACCAATTGTAGGAGTTTCTCCGGCCCGCACTGGGGCAGGATAATGCTGCCTAAAGATGTTGAAAATTGTTTTGCTACCCGGGCCAGCATGGCCAGGGCTGTGCTGATGGTCACCGGATCATTTCCGGCCAAGGCTATGGAAGAGTTGGCATAAAGAAAATCGATGGTTTCCAGGGCCCAGTCCCAGAGCGGTTTAATGGCGGGATCTTTCCACTCCCACGGTGCAATCGGGGTTAAGGCGTCAGCAAAAGGTTTGTAGAGTTCTGCAAGTTCTCCCTGGTTACTTTGAACCGGTAGTTTACTTTGTATCTCTGAGGCTTTTTTCTTGAGTTTTTCAACTATGTTGATAAACGCTTTTTCCTGGGCCGGCCCCATAAGTCCGGCATCCCCCTGTAACTCAACCCAAATCTCAACTTCTCCATTCGAACTTGGGCTCGGCGGCAGAACTTGGGAAAACTCTTGAAAAATCTCTATAAGCTGGGCCAGTATGCCAGCGGGCAGGTTTTGTTCCTGGGCCAGATCCAGTATTTTGAATTTTATATTGATCTTTTGCTTATCAAGCTTTCCCTGAATCTCCACAGAGTTGTGATTTCCGCTGGAATTATTGATAACAAAAGATGTCTTGTTTGAGTCGAACTTAACTCTGCCGGGGAAAACACCTTTCAGGAGATCACTGACCCTTTGCAAAGCTAAAAAATGGTTGTTTGTTTCTAACCCAATCTGGGGAAGATTATCTTTATCCTTCTTTGCCATCAAAAACTCCTTAGGTTTGAGAGTTGAGAAGTAAAAGTTAATTGGCTCTGGAATATACATTTGCAAACCATGTACCATTTTGATTTGCCGATAATTTGTCTTCGTAAATCATTATTTTTCTTTTTAATATCAGTAGTTTACATTGTCTTTGTCGTGTTAGTTGAGTTGTTAAATTTTTAGGTTGAGTTTTTCTGGTTTATCCGGTATTGCAAATTGATAAAAAATTATTTAATATTGATTGTGGCAGTTTTAAGGCATTGGATATCAATATGAGTTGGTGGAAAAAACTTTTTAATCGGAAAAATAGAAACACGAACTCGGTCCAGGAAATCTTTGGCATGACCGGTACAGCGGGCCGGAAAAATAGAAATATCCGTGTCTTTATCTCTTCTACTTTTCAGGATATGCAGGCAGAACGTGACGTTCTGGTAAAAAAAATCTTCCCTCAATTGCGCAAGCTATGCATAGAACGTGGCGTGGGTTTTACCGAGGTGGATCTGCGCTGGGGTGTGACCCGGGATCAGGCGGAACGAGGTGAAGTCCTGCCTATCTGTCTCGATGAAATCACAAAATGTCGTCCCTATTTTATTGGACTTCTCGGTGAGCGCTATGGCTGGGTTCCGGATTTCATTCCGGATGAACTGATTAAAGAGCAACCCTGGCTTGAAGAACATCGGGATCGAAGTGTTACGGAAATGGAGATCGTTCACGGCGTGCTCAATGATCCGGAGATGACCGATCATGCCTTTTTCTATTTTCGTGATCCGGCTCTCTCATCCAGTGCTAAAGAAAGTCAGTCAAACCAGGATAAACAGACCGCCCTTAAAAACCGTATCAACCAAAGTGGTTTTCCGGTGCGCGAGAATTATCCCGACGCTGAAAGCGTTGGCCGTTTTATCCTCAAAGATCTGACAGAGGTTATTAACCGGGAGTTTCCGGAACAGCATCTCTCAGCGCTCCAGCGGGAAAGGCTGGATCATGAAATCTTTGGTGAAAGTAGGGCCAAAGTTTATATCGGCAGGGCGGAGTATTTTGATCACCTTGATAAGCATGTGTCAGGCTCCAGTCAACCCCTGGTTGTCCTTGGTGAATCGGGCTCAGGTAAAACGGCCTTGCTCGCCAACTGGGTTTTAAGCTATCAGAAAAAGCATCCTGAGACTTTTCTCCTGGCTCACTTTATCGGCAGCAGTGCCGGTAGTACGGACTATGTAGCTCTGCTGCGTAGAATCATGGGCGAAATTAAAGAACGCTATAATCTACCGGATGACCTGCCGGATAAGCCTGATTCACTGCGCCAGCAGTTTCCCAACTGGTTGGCCAGGGCCACGGCCCGAGGCCGCTTTATTCTTCTCCTTGACGGCCTCAACCAGCTTGAAGACAAAGACAACGCCCCGGATCTTATCTGGCTGCCCGAATTTATTCCGCCTGAAATCAAGCTGATTGTTTCCTCCCTACCGGGTCGAAGCCTTGAAACCCTAAAAAAACGCCGCTGGCCGGAGATGGAGGTGCAACTGTTGGAGCCGGAGGAGAGAAAACAGCTCATCGAAAAGTATCTCCATGACCTCTACAGCAAACATCTCCCTGAAGATCAGATTAATTTAATTGCCAGCCGGAACCAGAGTGCAAATCCCCTGTTTTTGCGTGGTGTTCTTGAGGAGTTAAGGCTCTTTGGTATCCATGAAGAGCTGCCCGATCAGATCAAGCATTACCTTCAGGCCAAAGACCCTGAAGAACTCTACGAATTGATTCTTGCCCGGCTCGAAAAGGATTATGAGCAAAATCATACTGGCCTGGTGGGCGAAGTTATGACCCTGCTCTGGGCCGCCCGCCGGGGTCTTTCCGAATCTGAAATCCTGGAGATCCTGAACCTGCCGCCACTCATCTGGTCTCCTCTTTTTCTGGCCCTGGAAAATTCTCTGGTTTCCCGCTCCGGTCTCCTCACTTTTTCCCACGATTTCCTACGCCAGGCGGCCTGGAGTAAATATCTTGCTTCAACCCGAAAAGAGCAGCTGGCGCATGTGCTGCTGGCTGATTTTTTTGGAGAACGTCCGCTTGACAACCGTAAAACCGATGAACTCCCCTGGCAGTTGGCCCAAGCCCAGGCGTGGGTAAGGCTGCAGGATTGTCTGTCCGATCTCCCCTTTTTCCAGGCAGCCTATGAACGCGATGAATTTGAGGTTCTGAGGTTCTGGCAGAAAATTGAAGACAATTCTAGCCTTACCTGTGTGGCAGCCTATAAAAAAGTATTGAAATCGACGGATGAATTTACCGATGTTCTATGGCCTCTCTCGGCATTGTTCCATACTCGTGGTCATCTGAGCGAGGCATTGCAACTCAGAAAGGCCCAGGAGAAATATTTTCGAGCCAACAGAGATATTGACAATCTTCAGAGGTCCCTCGGCAACCAGGCCAATATTCTTTTTGCCCGCGGCGATCTAGATGGTGCTATGGCCTTGCACAAGGAAGAGGAGCGTATCTGCCGGGATTTGGGGAATGTCTATAGCCTTCAGGCCTCTCTCGCTAACCAGGCCCTCATTCTTTATGCCCGAGGTAACCTTGATGGTGCCATGACCTTATTCAAGGAATCTGAACGTATTTGCCGGGATTTGGGGAATGTCGATGACCTACACAGATCCCTCGGCAATCAGGCCAATATTTTGCAAGACTGTGGTGATCTAGGCGGTGCCATGGTCCTGTTCCATGAAAAGGAGCGCATCTGCCGGGATTTAGGAAATGTTGATGACCTTCAGAGATCTCTCGGCAGTCAGGCCAATATTATTTATACCCGTGGCGATCTTGATGGTGCTATGGCCCTGTTCAAGGAATCTGAACGTATTTGCCGGGATTTGGGGAATGTCGATGACCTACAGAGATCCCTCGGCAGCCAGGCTCTTATTCTTAAAACCCGCGGTGATCTAGATGGTGCTATGGCCCTGCACAAGGAACAGGAGCGTATTTGCCGGGATTTGGGGAATGTCGACAACCTGCAGAGATCCCTAGGCAATCAAGCCCTTATTCTGCAAGCCCGAGATGACCTTGATGGTGCCATGACCTTGTTCAAGGAATCCGAACGTATTTGCCGGGATTTGGGGAATGTCGATAGTCTTTCGGTATCTCTTGGAAATCAGGCCAATATTCTTTTTGCCCGTGACGATCTTGATGGCGCCATGGCTCTGCACAAGGAAGAGGAGCGCATTTGCCGGAATCTGGGTAATGTCGATGGTCTTCAAGTATCCCTCGGCAACCAGGCCAATATTCTGCAAGTTCGCGGCGATCTAGACGGTGCCATGGTTCTGCTCAAGGAACAGGAGCGCATCTGCCGGGATCTTGGTAATGTCTATGGTCTTCAGGTATCCCTTGGCAACCAGGCCAATATTCTTCAAGCCATCGGCGATCTAGACGGCGCCATGACCCTTCACAAGGAGGATGAGTGTATCTGCCGGGAACTGGGTAATGTCGATAGCCTTTCGATATCCCTCACCAATCAGGCGGTTTTGTTAGCCCGAAAATTGAATCGTCCACGTGAGGCGCTACCTCTGGTGGAAGAAGCGTACAAACTGGCATCGACACATGCCCTTACCAGATGTATAGGGCAGATCAAGCCCATACGTGATCGCATATTGGCGATGATTGGTGAAGCTGAGTAGTAATTATAGATGATGTAGCTTTATGGAGTTGAAATTTGCAGGAAAAGATAATTGGGGTTACCGGGCACCGAAACCTGCCGAAATTTTCACAAATACGTTTATGTGTGCAGGAAGTTATTAGTGGTTTGGCTCAACAAACAGGCCGACTGATAGTTCTTTCACCCCTGGCAGAGGGTGCTGATCGGCTGGTGGCAACCGAGGTTCTCAGGCTACCCAATTCCTCACTTCGTGTTGTCTTACCCCTTGAGATTGAAGAGTATCGTAAAGATTTTAAATCACCAGCTTCCATCGCAGAGTTTCAAGACCTGCTCGACCGGGCCGAGCTGGTCAAGGTTTTAGCTCCAGCTGAAAACCGCGAGATGGCTTATGAATCTGTCGGTCGTTATGTTGTTGACCATTGCGATTTTCTGATAGCTCTATGGGACGGAAATGAAACTCACAAACAAGGTGGCACTGCGGAAATTGTCACTTACGCCAGAAATAAACACAAACCACTATGTTGGATAAATATTGAAAACATTCATGATAAAATTTGAGGTGAAGCAAATGACCAAAAGGAAAATATTAATTACCGGTGACACTGTAATTGATCATCATATTTTTAAGGGAAATATTGCTTTTTCAGGGGTTGCTTCCGGGATAGGGACTCAAATTATCGAGACAAAGGGGGGGGCGTCACTATTGCATGAGTTGGTTTGTCGTGTTTGTGAAGCTAGAGAACATATTGATGTTCAGTTTCATGGTGAGTCTGACTCGAAAAACAACGCTTTCGCAATATGGGGACCTTCTCCGAGTTATCGTAAAGATGACCCTGATCATAAAAGTGATTCTGATCGTAAAGAGAAGAGATGGAGAGTAACGGAGATGTTGGGGTACGGCTCCAATTCTGATACTGCCCCTGCAAATGATAATAAGGACTTAAAAGATCTAAGTTCTTCGTGGGATATGGTGGTTTTTGATGATGGTGCTCTTGGTTATCGGGGTAAGCGAGCAAACTGGCCCGGTTTTATATTGGAGGAGAGCCCAACTAAGCCTTGGGTCGTGGTCAAAATGTCCCACCCTGTGGGTCAAGGAGAATTATGGGCAAAACTTGGTTCCAGGGGTTTATATGAAAAAATGATCCTAGTTGTTTCCGCAGATGATCTGCGAAGAGATGAAGTGATGATAACCAGTGGCAGATCGTGGGAACAGACGGTACAAAATCTACTGGCCGAAATCGAACTTAATTATCATTTGAATTATTTCAAGCTATGTCGGCACGTCATTGTACATTTCCGTAGCGAAGGAGCTCTGTGGATAGATAATTCTGATACTGACAAAAGGAAGTACGACTTTTTCTTCGACCCAGGATGTTTGGAAGGTGATTGGGATAAAGGTTTTAGCGGTCGAGTGCTGGGTAGTACAACCTGTTTTACTGCTGGCATCGTTTGTGCGCTTCTTGAAAATCTTGATAGCGCTGATAGCTCTCCTGATTTTGCGAAAGGAATTTCAAACGGACTCTGTGCCATGCGCACTCTTCTGCAGGAAGGATATGGGATAGTAAATAATAAAAAACCTTCGTTTCCTTTCTCGGGAATTTCTAAAGTTTTGACAGATACAGGAAAGTCTAAGTTCAGCAATGTTGTCCTGCCTTTAAGCAGCGTAAAGAATAGAGGCACTTGGTCTTTTGTTGAAGAATTATCACTAAAGGACAAACGGCCTCTTTATGATAAAGCCCGTCAGGTGGCCCTCGAAGGCGCTGCTGTTCTGGAAAAGATACCATATGGACAGTTTGGTGTACTCTATACAGTAGATCGGTCGGAACTTGAAAGTTTGAATGGTATACGTCAGTTAATCAATCATTATGTCACTCATGACAAAGGCGAAAAACCACTATCTCTAGGAGTCTTTGGCCCTCCCGGTTCCGGTAAATCATTTGGAATTAAACAGATAGTTAAGGGTATTTTGGGAAAAGATACGCCTATTCTTGAATTTAATCTATCACAGTTCGACGGCCAGGAAATGATCTTTGGTGGTTTGCATCAAGTTCGCGATATGGTTCTTAAGGGTAAAATCCCGGTTGTATTTTGGGATGAGTTCGACAGTGGCAAGCTTAAATGGCTTCAATATCTTCTTGCACCTATGCAGGATGGGGCTTTCCTCGATGGCCAAATCAGCCATCCGATCGGGAAATGTATCTTTGTTTTTGCGGGGGGTACGAGCTCGACTATGGAGGCTTTTTCTCCTCCTCTACCTGATGAAAATGAAGCAGATAAAAATAAGCTCAAAACAGCCAAAGATGATTATAAGGATTTTAAAAATAAAAAAGGGCCTGATTTTGTCAGCCGTTTACGGGGATATCTTAATGTCCTTGGCCCCAACCAGAGACAGAGATTGAATCCGAAAACCGGGGTTTCAGAACCAGATCCGACCGATACTTGTTTTCCCATCCGCAGAGCGCTGCTTCTTCGAGTTATGTCGGGAATGCCGGGTAAGGGTACCCTTAAAATTGATTCCGGTCTGCTCAATGCTTTTCTGAAAATTAAAGAATACAAGCATGGTGCCCGCTCTCTGGAAACCATTATCAACCTTACTCTGGGTGGAGACAAAGGTCGCTTGATGCGTAGTAATTTGCCTCCTCGCGAACAGGTATCCCTTCATGTTGATTATGATGACTTTTTCGATCTGATTCAACAGGATCTGGCATTTCAGAACATTGGCGAAGATTTGGCTCCGTATTGTCATGGTTTTTATCTGGATACGACGGATAAAAAATCAATAAAGTATCATATGGAGTATGAAAAACTGCCACCCGATATCAAAGCTGATAATGTGGCCGCAGCTCGCCGCATACCGAGGGTTCTTTCTTTGATCAACATGCAGGTCGTTAAAACGAAAGAAGATGAAATCAAAAGAAACGATAATATTGCCAATGCAATTGAGAATAATCTCGAATTGTTGGCCGAAGCTGAACACAATGGTTGGATGGATGAAAAATTCAGAAAAGGTTGGCGCCCAACGGCTCAAGGTGAGAAACGTGATGACAAACAACAAATACATGATTGCCTGGTTCCTTACTCGGAGCTTTCTGAAGAAAATAAGGATAAAGATCGCAATTCAGTGAAAAATTACCCTGAAATAATTGATCTTGCTGGATATGCGATCGTCTATGAGGAGTAGAAAAATGCAAGTTGATTGTATCAAAATTACTTTAGAAACTGAAAAAATAGTAACTTGTAAGACCACTCAGCAGATTGATGATGCCGTTGCTGTAGAGAAGATGAAAAGTCAAGAACAACCTATTGTTTTTCTCTTTGCCAATGAACATCTTGAGGAGCTTGTTAAGCATGTTGATATTGTGGCCGATCGAAAAACCAAGGAATCACGAAAAGAGTTGACGAGGTATTTAGCTCCGAAAAAAAAACTGGAGAAGATCCCGCTTCTAAGAACCAATTTTAGTTCTGATGGAAAAGTATTCGGTGCTATTAAAACTTTTATTAAGAATATTGAAATACGAGGTATTATTAATACTTTCATCCTTGGGGTTGAAGAAAATATTTTTGACGAAATTTGGAAGAATACTGAAAAAGAAGAAGAAAAGGAGTTCCCGGTTTTTATTGCAAGGCCGACCTGCACAATCACCGGTGCTTCCTCCTCTGCAGGGCTCGATTCTACTGAACTTCGTATATTGCGTTATCTGGAAGATTTATATGGGAAATCACCAGATCTTGAGAAAGAGTATATTGGAGATTCCGAATTAGCCAGGCTCACTAGGGTATTGATTTTAGCGGCAGCTAACACTAAAGCCCCGGTTTTAATTTTAGGTGATACCGGTACCGGTAAAGAGGTGGTTGCACGGGCCATTCATAATCATGGTGCTCGTAAAGATGATGAGTTTACAGCAGTCAATTGTGGTGCGATTTCCAAGGAATTATTGGAGTATGAACTCTTTGGAGGTGAAAAAAATATCACGCATGCAGGACAGCCGCTGAAAAAAGGGCTCTGGGAAAGCACTGGAAAAGGTACACTTTTTCTTGATGAAATTGGCGACCTTAGCCCTGATCACCAAGTGAAAATATTACGCGCTCTGGAAAATAATAGTATCAGGCGTGTCGGTGGAATTGAAGATATTAAAGTTAAAGCCCGAATTGTGGCCGCTACTAACCGAAACCTGTTTGCTATGGTGCAGGCTAAAGATTTTAGAGAGGACCTCTACTACCGTTTGCGGGGCTCTTTTATTCGCACGCCGACACTTAAAGATCATCTGGTAGATGTTTCAAACCTGTCACTTTTTTTCTGGAGAAGGATCACTAAAAATGCAAGGGCTACGTTGTCCTCAGCCGTCATCGAAGAACTTTGTCGATACGCATGGCCGGGAAATGTCCGGGAACTGAAAATGGTCCTGACTAATCTCTACTCTCTCTTTAAACGTGAAGATCCCAGTGTTACTAATCTTAAAGATATTTTTTACCTTGAGGGACGTGTCTTTCTTAGCGCTGAAGGTTTGCCAGCTTCCAAAGATGATAACAGCCTGGAAAGAGCCCGCTGCCTGCAACACCTCAAACGAGCTCATGAAGTTATTCATCTCTGTCATTATAAGTTTAAGGGGAGTCTGGCCGAAGATGTAAAAAACGGGGAGCCGCTTTCCTCCATTCGTGAGACCTTGCTCTTTCTCAACCATGAAATCGAGCTGCTCTGTAATAAACCAACTCTATTTCATGATAAAGAAATATTTTCCGCCGTCTACGATTTCAAGGGAAAAATATCCTATCTGCTCAGTCTCCTCTCCCAGGATCGAAAAAGTGCAATAGATTTTCTTGAGGTCGATGTCGTCAATGTTCTTGACACTCTTTTGCTCATGATTTCCAGTGAAATCGAAAAAGTGATGAACATTAAACTATAAATTTTAACCTTGTTTTGAATGGCTCTGTTTTCAGGTTGAAAATGAGTTCCTTTCCCAATAAATTATTTTAAGAAAGATTTAGACAAAAGTAAACGATGACACAACTTAAAGACAAACCTCCTTTTCGCTGGAAAACGGTTCGTGTGTTTATCTCATCGACCTTCCGTGATATGCACGCCGAACGGGATTACTTGGTCAAATATGTATTTCCCGACCTGCGGCAGCAGTGTGAACAGTGGAAGCTTCATTTAGTGGATATCGATCTTCGTTGGGGAGTTACGGCGTCAGAGGTGGAATCAGGCAAGGTTATTGAAATTTGTCTGGAGCAGATTGATGGCAGTCGGCCTTTTTTTATCTCTATGTTGGGGAATCGCTATGGGTGGACACCTAAATTGGAAGATATCCCTGAATCTACTACTGTCACTTATGATCGCATAAAAGGGAAAAAGAACTGTTCTGTTACTCATCTGGAAATATTCCATGCAGTGCTTGAGCCTCTGCAATCCATTGGTTTCCAGAGAGAGGTTGCTCACTCCTTTTTCTATTTTAGAGATAAAAATTCCCTGCCCGATCCTAGCTCGATTGAGGAGTTTACGGAATCTGAAAGAGAAGAATATAGGAAGGTCTTCCTTGAGGAGAGCTCCAGCTGTGCTAATAGTCTGGACCGATTGAAGGAAAATATTAGAACGCATTATAAAGACCTGGGTGTTGCAAAAGGAAAGGCTGACGAAATTG
Source organism: uncultured Thermodesulfobacteriota bacterium (assembly GCA_964457755.1). Taxonomy (GTDB): domain Bacteria; phylum Desulfobacterota; class Anaeroferrophillalia; order Anaeroferrophillales; family Tharpellaceae; genus Tharpella. The sequence goes on from CAYWGC010000005.1 coordinate 23,059, forward strand.
AATGGCGAATATTCAACTACCATCCGGAATTTGACCCCATACTGCTTAATCCTGAAGATAAAAAATTAAAAGGTCGATTCAAAACGAGGAGTTTGAAACTTTTTGGAGAAAGGGTTAAAAAAGATCTTGAAAGAGCCCTGAAACTTGAATTTCCTAAGCGGATTAAGTGGTTCTCAGATAAGAGGGAGCGTGACCTCCTTGAGCCGGAATGTGACTATCACGATTCATTCATAGAAAATCGTACGCAGCTGTTTGTCGGCCGAGCCGTCCTCATGCAGCAACTCAAAGACTACGTTGATAGTGATTCAAGCAATATCCTTGCCTTATACGGTGAACCCGGCAGCGGCAAATCTGCCTTACTCGCCAAGTTTTGTCAAAATCATTATGATGGTTTTTTAAGGGAAAATCATGAAAAAGTACGTAATCAATCTTCCAATCAAAAAAACAAACTAACATTTCTCCCATACTTTATTGGTGCCGGACCGGGCACGACTTCTCTAAACAATCTTCTAAAATGGATATGCGAAGAGATAAAGCTCAAATACAAGCTTGAAGATGAAATCCCTTTAGAAACGGACAATCTGATAGAAACATTTAAGGTGTTTTTAAAAAAAATCACTGACAAAACCATCATTCTGATAGATGGCTTGAACCAGATGGATGAAGGGGGAAATGCCCATAACCTTTCCTGGCTTCCTCAGAGCTTACCAAGCAATGTAAAGATCATTGTTTCAACCCTGGAGGGAACCAGCAAAGAAGCATTAAAAAAGAAAACCACCAGAAAGATCGATGTCACTCCTTTAAGCGATGATGAACGCTGGGAAATCATCCAGGGCGTCCCCTCCATCTTCTGCAAAACCCTGGACAGGCATCATGTAGATGAGTTGATAAAGAAAAAAGAGACATCAAATCCTTTATATCTTAAGGTTGCCTTGAGTGAGTTAATTGTTTTTGGTTCGCATGATTTATTGGGAGCACTGATCGCTTCTTTTCCAGATAATCTGGTAGATATGTTCGTTCATGTCTTAGATCGGCTTGAAAGAGATCACCAAAACGTACCCGGCATAGTACAACGACTTTTTTGTTTACTAGAGTGTTCTCGATATGGCTTAACACGCCATGAGCTCGGAGAACTTATGGCAGAGGTTGATAAAGATCGCACCCACTTGGTGATCCTCAGGCAGGTTCGAGCCTACTTTCATGATCGAGGAAACCTTGTTGATTTCTTCCATAGAGGATTTTCCAAAGCAATCAGGAAAAAATATCTCGCAGATGATCCAAACCAAAAGATACAAGTTTTCAAGTGCCAGTCAGCCGTCCACTGGCACGGAATACTTGCAGAGTACTTCATGGGCAAGCCACTGTTTCATAAAGAAAGAGAATTGGAAGAGCCAAATATTCGAAAATTGATAGAGCAACCTTGGCAGCAAACGGCCCATGGGCATATGGGCAACGAATTGACAGAAACTCTTACAGATATTCTCTTTTGTCACGCTAAGGTTACCGCCGGGATGTTGATTGAATTGCAAGCTGATTTTACAAGGGCTTTGGGAAATAATCCCGGATCCAACAATAAACATCTACTTGAGACATATAGCAGTTTACTTCTTTCAGAGCGGCACCATTTAAATAACAGATCTGACCTTACCTTTCAGCAGCTATTTAACAGTTTGCAGTGGCATGAGGGGGCCGTAAAAGATAATATAGAAAAGGCAAAAAACAAGTTCTTACTTTCGGGCAAACGATTTCTCTGGCAGTATAGAGTACCGAAGATTGTGAAGAGTAATCTATTAATGACTTTGACAGGGCATAACGCTAGGGTTAGGTCGTGCAGTTTTTCTCCTGACGGGAAAAAAATTATTTCCGGTAGTGACAACACCAGACACAGCACGGATTTACAAGCGATAAGTAGCAATAATTTTGACGATCACACATTAATCCTCTGGGATAGCAAGACCGGCCAAGAGATATATTCAATGAAGGGTGTTCGCGGGGTAAAAAAATGTGGTTTTTCTGATGATGGGAAAAATATTTTCTCGGTCTCAGTAGATGGCATTGTGGTGTGGGATAGTGAGATGGGCGAAGAAATTACTAGATTTAAAAGTCCCGCTGGTTTGGGTGACGCATGCTGTTATTCTCCAGATAGCAAAAAAATTGTTTCCTCCAACCTCAAAATAAACACATTAACAATATGGGATTGGCGGGTAGGAAGAGAAATAGCTACTCTTAAAGGTCATGTTCAGTGGGTAACTGATTGTAGCTATTCTCCTGATGGCAGAAAGATAATTTCCTCCAGTGATGATGAAACCATAAAGGTTTGGAATAGCGAGACAGGAGAAGAACTTGCCACGCTGAGCGGGCATACTTCCGATGTGAAAGCTTGCAAATACTCCCCTGATGGAAACACGATAGTTTCCGCTAGCTGGGATGGGACCTTAAAGGTATGGGACAGCGAGAGCGGGGAATTGATTGCCACAATAGAGGGAGAACAAGATTTTTTAGAGGACTGTAGTTATTCGCCGGATGGAAAAATGATTGTCTCCGCTGGTCGTGATGCTACACTTAAGATCTGGGATAGTGAGTTGGGCCAGGAACTTGCCACACTTGTAGGGCATAATGGTGTGGTGGACGTCTGCAACTACTCCCCCAATGGGAAATATATAGTTTCTGCAAGTCACGATAAGACAGTAAGAATATGGGATGGTGAGACCACCAACACAACGATTTCATATCAAGAACATAATGGCAGGGTAGAGGCGTGTACTTATTCACCAGATGGAAAAAGGGTCATTTCTGCTAGTAAAAATGAGATTATAAAAGTGTGGGATAGTGAAAATGGCAATGAAATCCCTACATTTCAAAAACATGTTGGCTCAGTCACGGGATGCAGCTATTCTCCAGACTCTAAACGTATTGCTTTTGCAAGTTATAGCGGATTAGCTATTTTAGATCCCGAAACCGGTGAAGTGGTTTCTTATTTTAATAAGAAGCATTCAGGATCTGTCGACTCTTTCTGCTATTCTCCCGATGGAAGAAGAATAGTTTCCGCAAGTTTTTATTCAACAACGAGTCAGTTCGATATAAGGATATGGGATAGCGAGACGGGTACAGAAATTTTTAATCTTGACGGACTTTCCAGCCCGGTAAACATATGCAGCTATTCTCCAGATGGAAAACGAGTTATAGCCGGATGCAGTGATGGAACCATCAAGTGCTGGAATAGCAAGACAGGCGAATTGATTACTTCGTTTAGAGGCCATAATAAGCATACTCAAACCGTAAACATGTGCACCTATTCCCCTGATGGGAAGCGCCTTATTTCTGCGAGTGATGATAATACCTTAAAAATATGGGATAGCGAAACAGGTCAAGAGATTGCCTCACTTAAAGGCCATACCGGTTGTATAAAATCATGTGCGTACGCTCCTGATGGAAAACAGCTTGTTTCTGCAAGTGATGATCACACCTTAAAAATATGGGATAGTAAGAATGGTAAGGAAATCTCTACCCTTGTGGGGCATAATGATCAAGTCTGGAGGTGTAGCTATTCTCCTGATGGAAAAAATGTTATCTCGACTAGTAGTGATAACACCGTAAAAATTTGGGATATTAAGACAGGCGATGAAATATTTTGTTATTTCACGGAAACCGGAGCGCCTCACGGTGGCTTCTCACCTGACGGAAAATCAATAGTAATTGGGGATACTTCAGGTAATCTGTACTTTTTAAAACTAGAAGGATTAGAAATTAAATCTCCAATTATAACTTTGCAAGGAAGGGGTACTGACCTGTTTTGTCCTCACTGCGGTACCAGTTTCATGCCGAACATTAATATCTGCGATGCAATTGATGATATCACCATGAACCTTGACTTAACCTTTGATCAAAAATCCAGCAACTGTCTGCCAGAAAAAGTATGGGATGATCCGCACTTGCTCTGCGAATGTCCGCACTGTAAAAAGCCTACAAAGTGTAACCCTTTTATAGTCGAGAACTGAGATTCCATATTTTTATCAAGTTCATATGGGCAGTGATGACTATGAAATTACTGAATAGGGGCAATGAAGAAATTACTTCCGACACTGCATGATAGAATATAGATTGGACGGCTTTCATCGAAAGGGAAAAATGGCTTGACTTGCAAGAATATTACCTGTTGATGTCCCAGTCCATATTATACAGCGTGGTAATAACCGCCAGGATTGTTGTTATTTACGCCTTGATCGTTTTTACATCATATTTTGCTATTAATATGTCTCGTGTCACCAGTGTGAGTTTTTCTAAAATGGCTTGGGCAATTAACATTCGATCAAAATGGTCTCTGTGAATATCCGGTAGCTTTCCTGCAAGTTCTGCATGGTCATGAGTTATATTAAGAGGTGTAAATCTATGCAACTTGATCTCTTCCATTAAATTGTCTGGTGTTTCAAGTTTACCCATACTTCTTTTGATACCGATCTCCCAGATCGAAACAGAACTGACAAAAACCATATTGCTGGCCTTGATTATAGAGCTTCTGGCCTTATCTGATAGAGTAGGGTTGTTTTCTAAGGCCCATATTAATACATGGGTATCAAGAAGGATATTCATGACTCATTCGGAAATAGAGCTGAATTGTAAAAACTATCAGATATCTCTTTATCAAGTTTATCAAAATCAGTTGAAATTTTCACTTTCCCTTGCCAGTTGCCACCCAACTTCCGAGGAGGTGAATATGTGTTGACCTTTCTTTTTCCTGTGCGAATCTCACTCAATGCATAAATTTGCCCCCTGTGCAATTGTCAAAAGTGTATTATCTTCAATATATACATTGCCATTTACCATAACTGAATCAAGCAGGGTGCAGCTTTCGCAGACAATCCAATCTCCTGACGGTGGCGGAGTGCATTCATCGACATAGAAGGTAAAGCTTTTAATCACCATTTCCGCCTCCGTGTTGTCCGATGGTGCTTGCCCATCAAGTAACCACAGATTGATATGAGCCAGTTCATCAGATTCCGAGGGTACATCTCCTCCGACATACTCCCATTGATGAATTACCTGCTCAAACGGCGGCTTCAAATTGTGCCCTTGGGAACTTTTAAAAGAGACAATCTCTGACTGCCATTCGATTATGTGCGTGGAAGTGTTCTCCGGAAGGGATATAGAGAACTGTTCCTGGTTCCCAGGGTTGAAATAGGGCTGCACGACAAATTGGGCGTTTGCTCCACCGTCAACCCCCCATCGTGAAAACTCTACGTCGAGTTCGTGAGTATCATCTTGATAGATAAACGGACTGCCAACCACATTTTTATCGAGTAAATCAACCCGGCTTGAGATTTGAAAAATATAGGTGCCAAAGCCCAGAGACTGCATCAGGTAGACCTCCGCACAATACCAATTTTCATCCCGCTTGGTAATCTTTAAATGGAGACATCCTTGATCATCGACCCATATATTTTCATGGCTCGAAGAGAAATAATTAGGGCCCGGCCCCAGATAGTCCCCGTCTTTTATCGCCCATTCATGACCGGAAAACTTAATGCTGGGATAGGCCGCTAACGTCAGGACATCCACTCCATCCACGCTCAGGGGAAACGGTTTATAAGCCTGTTTTGCGGAAAGGGCATTATATTCTTTACGAATGACAAAGGCTGATATCTGTTGCCAGTCTCGGATCCAGGTTTGAAAGGTTCCATCTGGATTTACCGTCAAGTAGGCTCGTTCATCCTCATAAGGTTGGACATACCATTGGTTCGTTCTGGTAAACACGACTACCCGGGCATCATATGGCTCAATTCCGGTTACCGTTCCTGAAACTGTGTCGTAAGGGCTTCCCTGGGTCACCTTGAGGGTGATATTTGCCGGGGACTCTGCGGCATCGGCTTTCACTACTATTTTCCCAGATAAAGATATGAATAGTGGGATCAATATCAGAAAGCACAACAGAGTTATAATCGGTCTATTGTTTCTGTTTTTGATCTTTGTGACTCTTCTGCCGGAAATTAAACCCCGCAGGTAATTGGCGAATGCCATAACTATTTTCATGGATGCGTGTCCCGGTTGTGCCTCGTATGGGGGTGCTGTTGAGTCCGGATCTTGCTTGATATTGTTGAGTACATCTCGAAGCTCGGGCATGTCAAGATTTTTAGCCAGACGCTTTTTAAGGTCTGCGGTACGGTAGACCTTGCGTGTGATTTTACGTTCAGACATGGTTTTCTCCCTCCTCTTATTGTTGGTGGAATCGTTGTTTATGCTCGAATGTCAACGGTGATATGATTTTGATTGCGAGGAGCGTTCCATTTAAGTCTGGGAAGGCCATTTGTTGTCGTTTTTATTATTTTCTGCTGTTAATTCAATTGTTTAGAAAATGTCATTTGCGTGGTTTTGTTTTTTAACATGGTTTTCTCTTCAATGGAATGTGTTGAGAAATTTTAGATCTCAACGTGTTACCTGTTTGCTACACGCCATGTGAAAGACAAGCCTCCTCCACTACCAGCTGTAAAGTCAACGCAAAAACAATAAACTCAATCTTTTTATTGCGAGAAGGTTTACTGTTTAGACGTTTTAGGCTCAAATACTTGAATTGTTGTTTCTGGGTTATTGTTGTCAGTGCTTGAAATTATAAGGGAAAATATAAATTTATGGTTGAATAGATGAATTTATTATAGATAATTTTATAAAATGGCACGTCTCTAGCAAAGTCATAATCATGGGTGATAAAGAGAGGTTCTCAACTCTTTATTTAAACATCGTTGAGCTTTGACAATGGAGGTGGTGATGGGTGGGAAAGCTGTAATTAAACTTAAAAAACTCGGATCTCAGGGTTGTTTGCTGCCGCCGATGTTGGCTTTGCAGAATCAATTGATAGACATAATTCAAGGCCCGGTCTCTTGTGAACTGGACAAACAGTACCGGCAGCAGATGGCCTCTCTTGGGGATCAGTGGGGGGGCGGTGTAAGCCCTGACCGGTCAAAAGCATTTTTTACACAAATCATGTTTTGTCCGATGGGGGGAGCTGACAAACTGATTATTGACATTTGGAATCTGAAAACGCTTACGTTAGAGCAACAATTTTGTTTCGAAGACCTTGCTGCTTATGTTTCTGGTTCCAATACCAGTGATGACGGTACGGCGATAAATTATCAAAATGCCTGTTTTTTGGGCAATGAGCATATCATTATCTGCACGATGACAGGCTATCTATACCTGTTATCAGTGATCACGGGGGAGATTGTTCTGAAGAAAAAAGTGGGCAATTTGGTTGAATCGGTTACCTCATGTTTTGCAAAGGACATCTTTGCGGTTAGTATTTTCCCGGGAACTGGTCTTGAAGAATACTGGGCCGCCTGTGGTGTGAAGATATTTACGATTAGTGCCATTTTGAAAAAGCAAGAGCTTGAATTGATTGAATTTATCTCATATGGTCTGGGGGAACCGCCTTTTTCTATTCTGCCAAATAAAATAACTTTTTCCAGATCCGGTGAGCGGTTGCTGTTTAGGGGGGCAGCTATACGTGATGGGAGCTATACTGATTATGTTGAGGTTTCTGATGTAACCAATAACCCAGCCGTAACCATTCATGAACGGGATAATAAAAAACAAGTTGTAAAGGCCTCGATCTCTGCCAATCACCATACGGTGCTTATAGACTGCGAGAGTGTTAGTTTCTTCGATCAAAATCAGGACGAGATAAGCCGTTTTCCGCTTCCTGGAGATTTCGAAGGTGGTTGTCGAAACTGTCTTATCTCTGACGATGGTAGTCAAGCCCTGGCCTGGTTAAACGGAGTGGTCTATCTCTTTGCTCCCGGCAAAGAGCCGAGGTGGTGTTTTGCCGAATTGGGTTATGTCTTGGATATAGGTTGGCTGGATGATGATGAAATCATAGCTTTTCTTTCCTGTGGAGACAGCTATACTCTTTGCCGGATTAATCTTAATTCAATGGCTGTTAACCAAAAACCTATTAATTTCCAGAAACAAATTGAGGAGATTAATCCCCAGGCTGTGGCGGTCTCTCATGACGGACGGCTGTTTATTGGTGATCGCCAGGCCAACTTGCGTTCTTACGGCCGTAACTTGATTTTAGAGCAATCGGTCAAGATGACCAGCGGCCCGATCAACCAACTGGTGGCAGATCGCTTTCAAGATCGGATTGCCGTTCTTATGGCATCCCAGGAATTGAAGATTCTTTCGCCGAAAGATTGCACCTTAAAGACTTATATCTCACGGAGTAAAAAGACCCCAATCTTGGCCGGTTATGGCGTCAAGTCCACGAACTATCCCCTGATGGAAGCCGGAGAACTGATTTTTAACCTTTACAAAAGGAACACCCACTTCCAGTGTGATGATTATCGCAGTCTCTATGTCAGGAGAGGAAAAGAACAGATTTTGGTTCGGGATGGTCATAACAGTGACACAAAAAATGTTGGCAAATTTAGTTTTCACTCTCCGGTTATGGCGGTGGCTGACTGTCATAGGCATGTCATTTTGGCTTTGGCAGACGGTTCGTTGATGGCTTTTAATCCTTACCATTTCGAACTTGATGAACTTGAGTCTGGCAGTGATGATAAGTTGATTGCGCCTGAAGGTGATCATATTATCACTATCACAAAAGGTTTTGATGCACCTTTAGGTCTGGCCGCAACCGGACCTGGGCGGGTTGTCCTTTGGACAGAAGGGGAGGTGGTTCTTTTTGATTTGGACGATGATTTCTCCATTAATGAAAAACAGACAATCTCTCAGTCGGGGGTTAAAAATGTTGTTTATGATGCGGTGAGCGGCAGAATTATTCTAGTTATGTCACATTATCTCTCCTTATGCTCAGAAGATCTGAAGGAGATGTACCGACTCACAATTTTAAGTAATGGCAGATCCATTATTGAGGTGCCGTATCCTGAAAAACTGACAAATGCTTCCACTGCAAATCATCCAGGTTTTTTCTGGAGCGCCGATGCGATGCCGCCGGATCCTGCCCTCTTTAGCGTGCTGGACAGTAATGGGCAGGTTATCGAGGATGTCGAAAAATGCCGAGATTTCCTGGAACAACAGGTGTTTAACGAGTTTATGGTGCGGGAGGCGACTTTTGACTACCAGGGTTTTTTGCAGATGTTGGAGGATGCGGCAAGAGATGATTCTGGTCTTTACGGTTGCGGAGAAAAAACGCTTCGTTTGCCGATATCTTCAGAAACCTCCAAGGCGGACTTAAACAATGAGTGAAATTTCAAGAAAGTTGAGATTAACTTTTCGGCCTTGGATAATTTCGATTATTGCCGGTAACCTGTTCGGTCTTTTTGTCATATTCTTGAATTATCTATTAAGGGGGAAAACAGGTTTTAAATTTTTTAAAATTGACTATTCATTACATTTCTTTTTCAGCTCACCATTTACAACATTGAATAATATGGACTCACTGGTGGTTTTTGGAAGTTCGTTTGTATACTGGGGCTTGGGATGTTTCATATTTTTAAAATACTACCCCGATGATGTCAAAAAACCTATAAGAATGATGCTTTCAGATACAATTCAGATTGTGGCGGCAGGAGTCCTGACATATTATTTTTTGTTGCTGTTCTGCATCTGGTCACTAGCTCTGTATGAAGGATATATCCCCATAATTTTTGACGACCTCTATGTGAACCATGGGCCCTGGCATTTTACTGCTCACTTGAAAATGTTGATTGTTTTGAGTTTCGAACCAATTTTTCTGTCATTAATAGCGTCCGTTTTATCTTTTTTTGTAAAATTTAACCGCCAATCCTTGATCTTGATAGTTATCTGCAGTTTTATATTTGTATTTCACGCTTATTCACATCTATGGCTAATTGATTGAGGGGGAGAGTCAATATTGGCCGGGCAAACGTGATCCCGGTTCCGGTTGTGAAAATCAAGAGCCCGTAAATGGTTATGGAATAAGTTTTCCGGGAACCAGATTGCGCAGAAACTGTTCGCAAGGAAGGCAGAGGGTATTATTTATTTTAAGACGTTCATTACCACGATAAAGAAGAAGAGTTTGTGCTTCTGGGTAATCTTCTTGAAAGGTAGTTAAACCTTTGAGCATTTTATTGTTAATCGTGGCGGAATTTTTAACCTCTATAGCCCAAAAAGTGTCTTGACCATAGAGTATAAAATCAACTTCAACTCCTGATTTTGTCCGCCAGTAATAGAGGTTGCAGGGTTTGTTGCCGTATGCGTTCCAGGCTCTCAGGTGCTGGGCAACCAGACCTTCCAGCCCCGCGCCATCAATTTCTTGGGGGCTGTCTAAAGGGCCGGTTGGCCGCAAAGAGCGAAAAACCCCACTATCAAAATAATAGAATTTAGGGTGTGAAATAAGATGTCGTTTGGCTCGCCGGGAAAAAACCGGGACGCGGAAAGAGAGTAGCAGGTCATCAAGAACCGCAAGATAATTATCCACGGTTTTTCGTTTGACCTGGCATTCCCGGGCAATTTCCGAGACATTTATGGTGCTGCCGTGAGAAAAGCTGGCTGCTTCTAAAAAGCGACTAAAGGCACCAATGTTGCGGACAACTCCTTCCATCTGGACTTCTTCTTTCAGATAGAGAGCAACATATGAGGCAAGGGTTTCTCGAGGGCTCAGGGCGTTGGTGATTAAGGGCACCAGCCCGATTTGCAAACTGTCGACCAAAGAAAAGCTTTCACCAAGTTCAGCCGCCATAAAGGGGTGCATAGTTTTAACAATAGCACGACCAGCCAAAAGATCAACCCCGGTTCTTTTCAGTTTTCGGGCGCTTGAACCTGTAAGGATAAACTGAATCTCATTCTCTTTTTCGAGAAGTTCATGCACCACATCAAGGAGGTCCGGGACTTTTTGAACTTCATCAATGATGATGGTTTTACCTTCTGCGCCGCTTGCTATTTCTCGTAATCGTTCAGGCCTTGCTGAATATAGGCGAAATAGTTCAGGAGCAAGAAGATCGATTACCACAGATTTCGGATAATGTCGCTTAAGCCATGTTGATTTCCCTGTTCCTCTAGGTCCGAAGAGGAAGAAACTTTGTTTTGGTGCATAGAAAAAACGACTTACTGTTTCCATTTAAGACTCCTTTTTTGCATCTTTAACGCAAAATATCACATTGTGAGGGCGTGTGCAAGGAGTTTATAGAATCTATTAACCCGTAGAAAACCTTGCCCTCTTGTCAAGGTCTGAGGGGAAAATTAATTTTACGCCGACCCCAATTACATTCCAATAGCCAAAAAAATTGGTTTGACTTTTTCTTATTCAACGTACTATGTGTACATATTAACGTACGTATCGACCAGGAATGGGAGGGTTTATGCCGACAATTACAGCTACTAATGCGCGTAAAGATTTTTTTGAAATTGTTAAAGGTACAGTTGAAAAACATGAGATTTATCACATACGTCACCGGAAAGGAGATGTTGTGATGATGTCAGAAGATGAATATGAAAGCTTAACTGAGACTTTAAAACTGTTGTCGGTTCCTGGTTTTAAAGAAAGATTTGAACTTTCTCAAAAAGAGATTACATCCGGGGACACAGTCACATTTGACGAAGTTTTTGGTGAGCCTTTGTGAGCTACAATGTAGTATTTTCTCGGCAGGCCTACAAAGACATCAAAAAACTTACCCCAAATCTTCGTGAAAAAGCTAAAGACATCATACGTAACCGTATATCAATTGACCCATATAGTGGCAAGCACCTTATTGGGAATATGAAGGGGTATTATTCAGCACGATTAACTTACAAAGACCGTATTGTTTACTCCATAGATGATGATCAGGTTGTAGTTTTTATTTTGAGTGCCAAAACACATTGTCGAGATTGACGAGTCGGTCATAGATACCTTATCATTTATTCAGAAAACAGGTGGCAGATAATAACCGCCGTCAGTCACTGCAAAACAGCCGGTGGCTGGACATTAAACCAATTTCCCTAACATTTTCAAACCGCCATTTCACGCCCGCCGCTAAAAGAAAATAGTTCCGTCCCCTTTTTCTTCCCTTTTTCTTCCTGATGTAAACAGTTGTCTTTAATTAGTTTAGTATGGTATGAAACATTTTTCACCACATACAGTACTAAGCCATATGAAATACCAATGTCTCAACTCGACCATAGCACAGTGGCTACAAGAAAAATTAGATCGTCTCAACCGCTAACGGACTCTTCCTAAATCAGCCGTAAAAAATTACAAGAGCATCTATTCTATGAAATGACTTCTAGTGACGCCCTAAAAAAGCGGTTTCTTATCACCCACATCACCTATCCCCAACCCACTGATCAAGGAGTTACTGTTGAGCCATGACTAACGGAGAACATTGGAGTAATGTTTCACTTACGAGTCTTTGGGAGCTTGGAACTCTAACATTTGCAACTGAAGAGGTACCTAAGATCGTTCTGGTAACATACGATTTTGAGAACAACGGTGCACTCATGAATGCTTACCAGATTTTTAGCTACTTGGTGGACTCTAACCTTGTAACAGATGTCTCTACTGAAGGCTTGGTGGAGCCGTCGACAGGCTATTTAAAGTGGGGCACATACCCTGATAAAGATGTTATGAAGCGAACCATGGCTCGCTATATGAAGGGGTGTTTAATCTCTCCACTGGAGCTCGCTGTAATTGCCGCAAGGGATTATGGACGCCCCATTCTGCCGCTTGAGGAGCTTGACTCTTATTCTCGCTGTGTCGTTGCCTATGAAAACTGGGCTATTCCCGGCTCCGAATTGTCAGGGAAAGACGATGAGTACCTCAGATATATAAAGGACAGATTGCCGTCGTTGTTTTATTCGATGAAGCACATCATTGGTGATATGGGCGAGCAAGTGGTGCTCTGTGCTCAGGTGTCTGAGTACTCTTTTCAAAATGCCGAAACATCGCTAAGAGAGTTTGGAATTCCGTGTTGGGGCATTCGTGCCACCTCGACAGAAAACGGACAGATTCCTGAGGGACTCTATTACAGAATGTTGGGCAAGCCTCGTAACGAAATGGAAAAAATGCTAAGTGGAGAGAAGCATATGAAATGGCGTCCACCCTGGAAGGGTGCGCCAGCCACTCAGCTGTTTGCACAGATACCGCCACTAACTACTGCCAAGATCCCACAGGTAGCTGGTGTTGCTATGTCGCCCCTTCAAGTCAGGATCCACAACGAGCGCGGTCGCGACTATATATTCTAAAACGAATTGCATTTCAGCCTTGTTCCATTCCTAGGTAAGTGACCATCTGTACCTCAACCAAACACCAACTAGCCCTGCCCTTTACCCATATTTTTTCACTGGACAACAAAAACAATTCGACTGTGATGTATTTTTAACGATCATGCAAACACAAAACCAAATTAAAAGGAAACTATTTTTCCTACGATTTACTTGGCTCACATGGATACCAAATTCAGAAGCAATCACGTTAGCCGTATGATCTATCTTGATTGCTGCCACGGCTACTTTGGCCTTCAGTTTGTTGCTGTAATTCTTTCTTTTCATTTCCTTCCCCCTTTTTTTTAACGGTGTGAATTCTACCTTAACACACTGTCTCATTTTCAGGGTCCACTATAGAAGATGAGAATTTGACAAATGTCAATTGCTGTAATCAATAATAAATGGGTTTAACCATAGACTATTGCGACAATGAGGGCACTCATATTTGAGCATTGTATTTCCCCATACTTTTATTGAAATTTCATTAAAGGATGGGTGATGGTGCGGGTGATAATACTGAAGTAACGCACTAATAATATTTATAATATGACTCTCTAATGGAAAACGAACACTGCACCATTGACATAAACAAGTTACCTTATTCTCCCAACAACTTTCTTTGAAATTATATAATTTTAAAGGAGTAGTACGCGGCAAGGGAAAACTAAAGTTTGTTAATTCAAGAAAATATGGTGTTTCTGACGAATCAGCTACCGTAATTAACCCTGTTGTTGAGAAGTCAATCATTTTTATCTTCCCTGTTCCGATAAACCCGGCAATTTGTTTCCCACTGTTAGCATCATAGATCTGCAAAACACCATCTCTGCAACCTATAGCGATAAAACAACCGTTGGGAGAAGTCTTGAAAGAAGTAGTAACATCTGTTTTTTTTCCACCAAATGTCCCAATTATTTCTCTAGTTTGACTATATGATAATTTTAGTATGTTGGCGAGCGGTGAGATATCGTTACTATCGGGCTTATACCGCGATTTAAAATGACCAGCTTCTAGTGTAATACGATCATTGCTAATTCCATACTCGTTGAAGACGGTGGCTATACTAGCTTTTTTTGAAAACATTCGTGTATCAACCTCTTCTCCTTTAAGAAAATCCCATATTCTAAGAGTTTTATCTTGTGAAAATGAAATGATTCGACGGCCATCAGGAGAAAATGATAATGATAATAATTTATCAGTGTCGCCTGTAAAACTATTGAGTAAGCTACCATCTTCAGCGTCAATCACCCTTATAATATTGTCATTAGAAGGATAGATTAAGTATCGACCATCTGGTGAAAATGTAAATTTTTTTTCTGGTGAACAGTCGGTAAACTCAAAAAGCCCCACTCCAGTTTCTACATCCCACATTTTTATTGTATTCTCCTTTGATGCAGAAATGATACGATTGCCATCAGGAGAATAGGCGTAAGGGGGGGTGCCCCCTAGAAGAGTGGCAAGCTTGGCTCCACTCATTGTATCCCAAATAATAAGGCAACCTATATCAGCACCTACGATCTGATTGCCATCTGGGGAATAACCAAAAGGGAGCATGCCAGGGAGGCTCAAGGTAGCAATTTGCTCACCGCTCTGAATATGCCAGACTTTAGTAAAAGTATAAGCACCAGCACTTGAAACAAGAGATTTACTGTTTGGAGAAAAGTAGCATCTGTAAAGGCTCTCATCGATAGAATCAGTGACTTTTTTTTTATTACAAGTACTAGTAGCATTCCAAACTCTGATAGTTTTATCCTCTGAGCAAGAAACTACCTGTTTACCGTTTGGGGAATATGATACATAACGAATTCCATCTGTATGCCCAGCAAATGTTGATATCAACACATCTCTCTCTAGATCGAGAATTTTAACTTTTGATTCGCTTGCTATAGCAATGCATGTGTCAACTGGAGAAAATGAGACAGAGAAAATGAAACTGTCCATCACAAAACTTGTTACTTTTTCACCATTTTCAGCGTTCCAAATGAAGTGAGTGTTATCATTGACAGCAGAGGCAAGAATTAGCCTTTGTCGTGGAGAATACGAACAATATGTTGTGAAACATTCTATGGTGAAAGATTCAGTATAATCTTTAACATTCCAAACCTTAATATTACCTTGATACGATGCAGATGTAGATGCAGAAATTATTTGATTGCCATCACAGGAATAAGAACAGAAGTATACCCAGTTAGAATGTCCTTTTAGTGTACTAATCTCAATTCCTGTTTCTGCATCCCATATTTTTAGGGTGTGATCACTTGACGCAGAAACGATGTGTAAACCATCCGGAGAATAGGCACAAGATTTTACACCATCTGAATGCCCGACCAAGGTTCTAATTTCAGTTCCTGTTTCCGCATCCCATATTTTTAGGGTGTGATCACTTGACGCAGAAACGATATGCAAACCATCCGGGGAATAGGCGCAAGAATTTACTTGAGAAGAATGCCCGATCAAGGTTCTAATTTCAATTCCTGTTTCTGCATTCCAAATTTTGATAGTTTGATCCTCAGAAGCTGAAATAATTTTGGTGCCATCCGGAGAGTATGTGCAAAAAGCTATTGGCTCTAGATGACCTCCAATGGTTATAATACATGCTGAGTGTACTTGAGGTTTATTTTTCCAATTAATCCATGGTCTTTTTTTTGTAGTTAATATTTTTCTCGCTATCTTACATGGTAATGAGCTATCAGGTTCATTCGCCGCTTGTTGAAGTGATGCGCCAGGATATTTTGCGAGGATATGGCTTTGTGCTTGAAAAAAAACTCTGAATTCTTCAATAGATTTAAATTCTAACTTAGATCTATCCAAGTTTGCCACAGCTGTATAATAATCGATTAATAGACCTGAAGTCATTTTAACAGCGCATTTCGCTTCTATAAATTCTAAGTCTGTAAGCACTTTTTCAAGTCCTTGCCAATTTTCTTCCCTCATGCGTTGGTGAGGTAGTTCGTCAAGAGACCTCATGTATGGCTCCTTCCAACGTGCCTCAAAATAATTGCCAATAAGTCCATGGTATTTTTCACACTCTGCTTCATCGGTCAGATATCGCTTGCCCACAGCCTCTTTAAGTTGGACGTGAAAAAAATCAATCACTCCAGAACGCTCAAATAGGTAATTATTGAAGGCTAGATAGAGTCGTCTCCAAAGCATATCGGGTAACTTGTCGGGCTGCCTATTATTCGGTAGTTTAGGAGTATGGGGCTTGAGTAGAGTTTGCAATTCTTCAGCGGTCATTCCTTGACGGCCACAGGCAATGAAAGAGAGACAATCACGGATCAGTTCAGGGCTGAAATCATGTTCAATTCTACCCAACACCTGTTCAAATAGGGCAGGCACATTATCTGGTAAAGAAGCTACTCGTACGGCCAAATCCTCAAACTGGCCAAAGACCCGTAATTCCTCAAGAGCCACCTGGATATAGAGGGGGTGACCAGCTTTTATCTTAGTAAAAAAGGTGTCTTCTATTTCCTGGTTAGGGAACTCATGGTGGATCTCCTGAAGATAATGATGAACAAACTTCTTGATGGCTTTTTCATCTAGACCACGTACAGTTACCTGTTGGGGGTGACGAGAAAGCAGATTGTCCTGGGTTTCTCCAGTCAGAGTGGAGATAACAATCTTGACATTGTCTGGGAGTGTAGTTGGCAACCAGCGCATGGCATGGGCATCGTCCAGCTTTTCCAACTGATTGACAGCATCCAGAATTATAAGAACCGAGTTTTGCTCACTGGCCTGATTGAGGAGATTTGGAAAGAGTTCAACAAGTTCCTTAATGTCCTCTGGTATTTCATCGTTGCTAGCTGCAATAATTTGCAAATGACTACAGAGACGGTGTAAGGTCTGCAGGAGATTGGTGGAGGATGGAGAGGCACCAATAAAATGGGGTATGACCAGCCAGTCTGGATGGTCATGGTTAATCTGTTCTGTGAATCTGGACATGAGGGCAGACTTGCCACAACCAGGTTCTCCGGTAACCACCAATAATGGCGTGGACTCATCACTACTGCAAAAGTCAGCCATTTTCTGGAGGATATCATGCCGTCCTACAAACCTGCGGGTACGATCTGCCATGAATAAGTCATGCAGCTTTGTCTCCTCAATTAGGCTATCGACCTCTGCATCATCGCTTGCTGCCAGGGCTTCAGCTTTAATCTTCTGCCAAAGATTATCAAGGATCATACCAGCCAGAGATTTCAAATCATCAGATTCCTCATGTTCAATATAATCGTAGTTAGAACAGGGTAAGCCAGCCTCGCTGATTCCCTCCTTCAGGGTGGTTAACTTATCATCCTGTTCTTGTTCAGATTCAAAAAAATCAGCCTCCTTCCCTTTGCTCAGGCTTGTCGTTAATTCTTTGGAACGAAAAAAGAAAAAGGAACGATCCCGCTGGTAACTGGCAAATTGCTTAAATATAGCTTGAATGATCTGGTGTTGTTGCTCGGATATCTCCTCCCGGAGCAAAAACTTTTCCCGGATGCCATCCCGCTGATAACATTCATGCAGGCACTGCACCTGCTCAGGACTGAGTATTACTTCCCTGTCATCAGGCTGGAGGATATGATCTAGATCAATAATCTGTTCCGGGATATCGTTATGCAGCACCCCGTGATAGATCTCGCTGGCTGTGATGGAATGACCGGCACCATCAACGTTACTGTTTTGGAGACCTCGCAACAATTTATCACTATTGGTCTCCAGACTATCAACCCAAATTTTCTTTAATTGCGTATCATGGTACAGTACCCATTCCCCATGGCTATCCTGACGATATGCTTGAACCAATAGTTTAGCAGTTTCAGACCCGGTAGCAATTTTATCGACCTGTCTTTGTGATAACTGGCTAGGCAACGGCACCCAGCCATAACGATGGCCCAGCAAACCAATAAAAAATGGGCGGCAGGAGTCAATTTCATCCAGACAGATATCCAGCGCTTTGCCGTCCTGTGCATCTTTTTCCGAGACGCCCCAGCGCAGATCAACATCAATAAGATTAATCTGATATTTTCGGCACCGGGCCTTGAGCTCTGGAAAGGTATGACGCACCAAATAATCCCGTTCTGCGTGCATATCCTTGAAGGTGGATGAGATAAAGACCCGGATAGTTTTCCATTGCTGTGCCATGGTTGCCTCACCTGATTTAAAATCAAATCATTGCAAAAGTTCATCTGTACCATACACTGTGAGCTAGTGGAGTCACATCTTTACCCTTGACACCACACTCTCTTCCTCTGTTTTGCATAAGGAATAAATTCATCAGAAGTCTTGCTGTTCTGCCGTTTCCGTCAAAAAAAGGGCGAGCAATTGGTGTCGTCGAGTAATTGGGGTAGCGAGTTAAATTAAACCGAAAAAGAGTCCAGAGCTCAAAAAATCCACCAAATTTGAGACAATAAAGCACAACGCTGAATAGTTACTCAAAATCGTGCATTTTGCTTGTATGAAAGTCCATGCCAGGTGATAATTTTCTCGTCTGCAGTAACAAGTGTTGCTGAATTTGCCAAAGCTGAAGAGACAATTATTCAATCTGTAGGATCACCATGAAAGTCCGACAGTTTGCCTGCCTGAATTCCAATAAACCCATGTATTGTGACTTCTTGTAAACCATTTTCAAGTAATTCCCGCCGCCAAACCTTAAGATCCATTTTAATTTCCAAACGTTTTTTCTCAACCAGAATTGCAATTTCCCAAAAGCTGATTGCGCTCCTAACCGGGAAATACCTTCATCCAACCAGACAAGTACATGGGTGTCAAATAAGATCATAACTCAACATTTTATTTAACGTCTAAAGGGGCAACCAGCTCATCTCGGCTGCAAACCTTTTGTTGGTGATGACAATCTGTTCCCCAGTTTGACAAATCTTGTCCACTAAACGAAGGCAAGTTGCTTTGAAGTCTGATGCAGTCACAGTTTGCATGGAATCCTCAAAAACTATACGCCACTTTGAAAATTTAACTCTTAACCGCAGTATATTCAAAATCATGGTCATGTACAAGTGAAACGAGATGGTACCGAAAAGTGGGGCAGTCACTGAGGAGATACACCCGGCCTCAGCGGTTGCGGAGATAAGACGCGCTTTGTTTGCCGATATTTTCGGGGCCGGCGGTGACCGCTTATCCTGTGGGAACTAAAGATAGCCCACGGGTATGGCATCTACTTCTCGTGAAAGGGGGACGTCGGTTTCGCGAAGGCAGATAACTGCACCGTGGCCGATTTCTCTTTTTAGTTTTGCCAGAACCGGAAAATGTTTGGATGCAGTTCGACTGGGGGTGGCGGTTTTTTTAAACTCAACCGGGTAGATAGTGTTACCCTCTTCCAAAACCAGATCGATCTCTTTTTGATCAATATCTCGATAATAATAGAAATCGGCTGACTTGCCATTATGCCAATAGCTTTTCAAGATTTCCGTCAGGAGATAGGTCTCCAGGATCGCTCCGGACATGGCTCCGGCTTCCAAGGACTCAGGCGATGGCCAACGGGTTAGGTAACAGCACAATCCGGTATCCAGAAAATAGATTTTTGGGGTTTTGATTAATCGTTTTGTAATATTGTTGTGATATGGTTGCAAAAGATAGACGAGGCCGGAGGTTTCAAGTACGGAGAGCCATGATTTTGCCGTTTTGTGATCAATGTCCACATCCCGGGCGATATCGGAGTAGTTGAGTAATTGTCCTGTCCTAGCGGCAATTGTGCGTAAAAATTTCATGAATGATGTGACATTGGAAATATTTAAGATGTCTCGAACATCACGCTGGATGTAGGTTTGTATATAAGAATTGTAGAATATATCGCGGGAAATCTTTTTATCAACGATGATTTTGGGGAAGGAACCGCGCCAGATATTTTCGTAAACATCCATAACCTGTTTCGGGTTTCCAGCTAAGCTCCGCGCCTGTTCCAACCAGTCGGTGGTTGGCATAAATGGCTGGAGAGCAAAAGCTCTTCCCTCAACTTCCGCCTGCGAAAACCCCAGCATGTCAATAATGGCAACCCGTCCGGCAAGACTCTCGGTAATGCCTTTCATTAAATGAAATTTCTGTGATCCGGTGAGCCAAAACATACCTGGTTGTTTGCTTTTATCAACCGCCATCTTGATGTAGTTGAAAAGATCGGGTGCATACTGAATTTCGTCGATGGTAACCGGTGGTTTATGTTTCTGTAAAAAAAGTGCCGGATCCGTTTGTGCCAACTCCTTCTGCTCTAAATCATCCAGGGTAACATATCTCCGGCCTTTCTCTGCACAAGTTTCAAGTAGCGTGGTTTTTCCGATTTGGCGAGGTCCTGTGACAAGTAAGACAGGAAAACTTTCAGATACTTGGGCTATGACTTGACTCAGTGTACGTTCAATCATACTTGGTGCCTCGTTTAATTGGGAATTGACTCCATAAATAAACGAGCCAGTTGAATTTTGCAAGTTAAATAACGACAGATGTATGGTTAAATAAAAATTTCGCCACTGTCTTGGCAGCCTTTATTCTTTTTTATCGATATATTTTGGGTTCATAAGGTTGATTGGGGATTTAAATGTGGAAAGTCAACTTGAAAATCGACAAACTCCACTGGGCATCAATAAGCTCTACTTAAAAATCAACAAACTCCACGCTTTTGACTGTTGTGGAGATTGAGTCGTTTGAGAGGATGAAAATTATTTTATGATTAACTACTCTTTTTTATTGTTTGATAAATTGTGTAAAGTATTGAAATAACAGGTTGAATTTAAATATTGATGTGATGAAAATTATTGTTTTAGTGATAATTTTTTCAAAATGGTACGCCTTTCGCTCTTCTGTTGACAGAGAAGGGAGTTCTTAATTCTTTTTAAGATGCTCTTAAGAATTGGCAATGGAGGTGGTGATGAGTGGAAATGGTGCAATTGAAGTTAAAAAAAACGGGTCTCAAGGTGATTTGTTGCCGCCGATGTTGGCTTTGCAGGGTCAACTGGCAGGCATAATTCAAGGTCCGGTCTCTTGTGAGTTGGATAAGTGGCACAAACAGCAGATGGTTCCTCTTGATACTCGGTGGGAGTATGGTGTCAGCCCGGATCGGTCAAGGGTCTTTTTTACACAATTCATAACTTGCCTTCGAGGTGGTGCTGACAAGCTGAGTATTGACATTTGGGACCTGAAAAATCTTAAATTGGAACAACAAGTTTATTCCGATGAGCTTGCCGTTTATGTTTCTGGCTCCAATAGTAGTGATGACGGGACGGCTCTTAATTATCGGCACGCCTGTTTTCTGGATAATGACCACATTATTATCTGCACGATGACTGGCTATCTGCGCCTGCTTTCCGTGACCACGGGGAAGATTATCCAGGAAAAAAAAGTGGGTGATTTGGTGTCTACGGTCACGTCTTGTCTTGAAAAAGATATTTTTGCGGTCAGTATTTTCCCAAGGGTTGGTTTTGAAGAATACAAGGCCGCATGTGGCATAAAGATATTTTCTATCAGTGCCTTTTTGCAAAAGCAAGAGCTTGAGTTGATCGAGTTCATCTCATACGGTCTGGGGGAGGCACCCTTTTCTATTCTGCCAAACAGCATAAGTTTTTCCCGTTCTGGTGAGCGGTTGTTGTTTAAGGGTGCGGCTATGCGGCAACCTGGTTATACTGATTATGTTGAAGTCTCAGACGCGACTAACCGGCCAGCTGTAACCATTCATGAACGCGATAATCAAGAGCAGGTCGTAGAAACCGCAATCGCGGCCAACCATCATACGGTAGTTATAGATTGTGACAGTGTTAGTTTCTTTGATCAAAATCAAAATGAAATAAACCGTTTTCCGCTTCCTGAAGAGTTTGAAGGTGGAAGTGGTTGCCGAAACTGTCTTATCTCCGACGATGGCAGTCAGGCCCTGGCCTGGTTAAAAGGAGTGGTCTATCTCTTTGCTCCGGGCAAAGAGCCGAGGCGGTGTTTTGCCGAATTGGGCTATGTTTTGGACCTGGGGTGGCTGGGAGATGATGAGATTATTGCCTTTGTCTCCTGTTTCGACAGTTATGCGCTTTGCCGAATTGATCTTAAGTCAATGACCGTCACCCGGAACTCCATTGAGCCTCATAAACAAATTATTGAGGAGATTATTCCCCGGGCGGTGGCAGTCTCCCATGACGGACGTCTGTTTATTGGTGATCGTCAGGCAAACTTACGTTCATACGACCGCAACCTGATTTTACAACAATCGATCAAGATGACCAGTGGCCCGATCAACCAACTGGTGGCAGATCGTTTTCAGGATCGGATTGCCGTTCTTATGGTCTCTCAGGAATTAAAGATTCTCTCGCCTGAAGATTTCACTCTCAAGACTTATATTTCTAGAAGTAAAAAGGTACCGGTTTTGGCCGGTTATGGCGCAAAGTCCACGAGCTATCCCTTGATGGAAGCCGGAGAATTGATGCTTTTTTTAAACAGTAACACTATTGGATTTCAGTGCGATGATGTTCGCAACTTTATTATTGAGAGAGGAGAAAAAGAGATTCGGGTTCGAGATGGCAAAGGTGATGCGACGAAAACTGTGGGCAAATTTAGTTTTCACTCTCCAGTAATGGCCGTTGCTGATTGCCGTAGACATGTCATCCTTGCCCTGGCCGACGGTTCGTTGATGGCTTTTAATCCTTATCATTTTGAACTAGTCGAACTTGATCCTGACAGTGATGAGAAGATAATTGCGCCTGAAGGGGATCATATTACCACGGTTGCTGAAGGTTTTGCTGTGCCGCAGGGTCTGGCTGCGGCCGGGCCTGGGCGGGTCGTGCTTTGGACGGAAGGTGAGGTGGTTCTTTTTACACTGGCGGATGATTTTTCCATTATTGAAAAACAGACAATCTCACAGGCGGGGGTTAAAAATGTCGTCTACGATGCGGTGGGTGGCAGGTTCATTCTGGTTATGTCTCATTATCTCTCCTTTTGTTCAGAAGATCTGAAGGAGATGTACAGGCTTACAATTTTAAGTAATGGCAGATCCATTATCGAGGTGCCGTATCCCAAAAAACCGGCAAATACTTCCACTGTAAATCATCCAGGTTTTTTCTGGAGCGCCGATGTGATGCCGCCGGACCCTGCTCTTTTTAGCGTGCTGGACAGTAATAGGCAGGTTATTGAAGATGTCGAAAAATGCCGTGATTTCCTGGAACACCAGGTTTTTAATGAATTTATGGTGCGAGAGGCGACGTCTGACTACCAAGGTTTTTTACAGATGTTGGAGAATGTGAAAATAGACGATTGCGGTATCTGTGATTTCAGAAAGAAAACTATTTGTCTGCCAGCGAGAGCAATTTGTGAGGAGGTAAAGTATGTATAACTATAGCACTTTGGGCCATGAAATATCTGCAATAATTTCGGAATATTGTGAGTCAAATCATAATACACATGAATTTGGAGAACTCTGCAGTTGCGATCCGGAAATAGGTTTGCGAATCCAAGGTTTACCCGTCTTTACAAATTCCAGCGAAGAGGCCAGATTTTTCTGGCAGTACGATACCTGTCACCTCTTTCCTGGCCCGGAAGAGCTGGTTGCGCTGGCCGCAGCTTGCCAAAAACCGATGGTCTATGTCTGCGGCTTGCTTTTAAAGGGCTCCTGGGAAAAACACGTTGCTGACTTACGTCACTGGCAGCATGATAACTCCTTAAATGTCAGGCTCGATGAGCTTCTTGAGGAAGCTTACCATCCCGATAAACGCAAGGTCCATGAGACTTTTTCACCGGATGTCGATGCGCTTTATTATCTTCTGGCGAAATCCGGTTTTGCGGCAAGTCCGCTGATGCGATACCGGGAGGCGTTCTCAATGCTGATTCATGAAATGCTTCTTAATCGGTTCTATCTCGATCCTGTCGTGGCCCCGACGTTTTCTCTGTTTGCCGATAGAAAAGAGGCTGAAATGGATGCTTATCAGGCGGCAACACCGGCTAACATTAAAAGTTTTCATGTGGAAAAATATAAATGGCTTAATCATAAAAGTTGTCTGGGGGAATATCTACTGCGTCTTGAAAACAGTAAAATTGCCAATGAGCATCTTAAAATCCGCTGGTTGGCTGAATTTGGCAAGGAATTTATGGAGATGGAAGAGGAGTTTGAAAGTATGGCTCTGTACAAACAGATGCACAAACTGAAACAGGCTGAACCTGATCTCTTGCCGGAACATCTACAGGACTTGGCCGCAGAGCAGCTTAGAGAGTCTGAAGAGCGGCTCGAAAACCTGGAAACCGGTATGAGTTTGGGTCTTTTGCTGGAGTTTGGCAAAAGTATAGATAAACAGGAGCAGGCCCGAGTTAAAAAGGGGTGTGAAGAGCTTCTGCGTAAAATAAGTCTTCTGACCCATCCGGACCGGCTGGAGCATAACCTTCAATTTGCGCAGATGACTGAGGGTCAGAAACAATACATCCGGGAAATGTTTCTCCGTTCCCGGGAGATGAAAAGATCTGATTCCGAACTTTCTGCCAGCAAGGTCTGTTGGAGTGAGGAGAATCTTATCAACTTAAGAGGTATGCTCTACAATATAGAGGAGATTTATGTTTCTGCCGGCATAGACTCCAACGTTGATATGATGATCAAGGGTGAAACCATTGTCGAAAAGATAGCCTATCTTCAGCAGGAAAATCAACTTTTGGCCAAACAGGTTGCAGAAAGTAAAAGTCTGCTGGTTAAATATCTAAATAATCGGGAAATAATGGAGAAACACCGGCAGCTTGGTTGCCCGGAGCTCTATAGTCTTATAAAGGAGACGATGCTCAAACAGGCCGAAGACTATCGGTATGAGACCCGCCAGGTTCAGGATGATCTTAAAATTCTCTATGCGGCTTAAAGGACACCCCCCAATTAAAAACAGGAGAAATAATATGAGTAATAAAAATTCACCAGCAGGCCTGGAAGAAATTTTAGCCGAAATCAGCCAACAGGGAATCCGGGCCGATTGTCAACATCTTCTGGAAGATATTGGCTCACAATTTAGTGATTATCGTGAATGGATCAGAGAATATGTGGTCAACTCTCATGATGCCGGAGCCACTTGGTGTCGGGTGCTGGGCCGCGAAAATGATGACTATATAACAATTTATGTTTGCGATAATGGTCATGGTATGGATCAGCAGCGGGTCGGCGACTTCTTGACCCTGTTTAAGTCGGTCAAGGAAGGCGATCCGCGCTTGGCCGTTGGTCGCTTTGGGGTCGGCAAGGCTTGTATCTTGGCGATTCCTGATCTTGCGAGCCTGGCTATGGAGACTTCTACGGGAAATGAATCCTGGAAGATGCAGATCGGTTCTCTTCTTGATGGTAAGCCGATTCATGTGCAGCGGGTTGAGCCGGTCGGAGAGCCGGGTACCAGATTCGCGATCACTTTTAAAAAGAAAATCTCTCTGGCTCAGGAGCTGCAGAGGTTGGGTGATGTCCTTTACTCCTATGTTCGTTATCTACCGATGACGATTACCATCCAAAAATCGGAAACTGGTGAAAACGGGGCGTCACCTTTTCGTCATATTAATGACCGATGGTCAGCGTATGGGGAGAGGTTAGGGCGGAAATATACATTTAATCTCGGTGTAAATTCTTATGATGCGATTCTTGGGTTCGGCCAGAATAGTTATGAAATTTATCAGAATCAGGTCATGGTTACCGATCGTTACAATCTCTTTTCTCATGACCTGGGTCGCGATATAACGATTCCCGGCATCTCTGTTCGGGTCGACAGTCCGGATTTTGAACTTCCCTTTGGCCGGCATGGATTGCGTAATGAAGAGGTTCTTATTCCGTTGTCACGACATTTGCGCAAGGTCATTCTACCAGATTATTTTGACCAAGTGCATGAAATTTATCTTAACTTGAGCCCCGGTAACCCACTTATCAATATCGTCGAGATTGAAGATCTGGCCTGCGGCCTGCTAGTCTATGATTCCGGTCCCGGCTGTCGTTGGAGCCACTTCCCGGTTTTTACCGTCTGGGGACACCTGCGCCTGTCTATAGTCGAACTACGTAAGCTGGTCGATAAAAGCGGTAAAATCTATCTTGAGGATCCGGATAATGCCGGAGCTGACTACGCAGCCTTTGACGCACCGGTTCTCTCAATGACTCAGCCTCGGGGCGGGCTTAAATTTTTAAAGGAGCTGTTTGCCGCCGAGCTGTTGAATTTGGGAACTAAAGATCTGGTTCTTGAACAGCCGGCCGGGAGCGGTAAAAAGTTGAATCGGCAAGAACTTAACTTTGAATCATTTCTCGGTTTCCGACCGGAGTTATTGGAGCAGTTCAGGCCCGGGTTAGAGTTTGAGGCAGATGAAATGTCATTGCATTCCTTAGCCTCCGATGCTGCCAACTCGGATATCATCTCTTACTTAAGTGACAATAGCGGTCTTAGCAGCGAGGCCCGGCATGCCCGAACCGACCTGGAAGAGATCATTTGGCGGGTTAACTATCTCGTTGAACGAGACGGGGTTAGTCCATGTCTCAGCCAGAAATTTCTCTATAAAGATGAGACCGTAATTCTCAATTTGCATCATCCTGAGGTACGCAGACTTTTGCTCCTTTCTGAAAAACTGCCCTCTCTTTCCGGCCATTGGGCTCTGGCCATGTGTCTCGAAGATCGGAAAAAAATATTGGATCACTTAACCCCTGAGGCCCGGGAAGATTTGATCAAGCTTGATGCCATGATTAGAGGTTATGCACCCGCCGAGGTCGTTAAGAGAAAACCGCAAGCCCCGGCCAGAACCGCTATGGGACTAAAATTCAATGAATATCTCAGAACTCTGTCTCAGCTTTCTGGTATGTCAAGTGAAATGACCCATTGAGCTTATCATCTTAGAAAAAATATGGAGGACGGAAAATGGCAAAGGCAAAAGTGAAATCCCCGGATAAAAAAATAATGGAAGTCATCTATCCAAATGGTATCGAGATAGACCTTGACGAGGCCTGGCTGAAACTTATCTCCTGCCAGTTTGCCGGCAGCGCCGGTCACGGGTTTGGCGAACTTATCCAAAACTTTCTCGATAGTTATCCCTCTTCAACCCCCTGGGATGAGCGGCAGGGGAAGATCAAAAGTGGTAAGGGCTGGCTCAGTATCACTGATTTTGGTGAGGGGATGGATCGTGATCGACTAACTTTGTTGGTTACCTTGGGCGGCACTGATAAAAATAATAACATAAACAAAATCGGTACTTTTGGGGTTGGTTTTTTCTCTATCTTCAATCCTAAACTCAAGACCCGCAGAGTGCAGGTGATTACACGATGTGAGGATCAGGTGGTTGAAATAATTTTTGAGGTCAAAGAGCCGGGTAAACGTCCTCAAATCAGTACCCGGATTTTGAAAAAGAAGATCTCTTTTTCAACCCAGGTCAAGGTTGAATTCGACGATCCCGCATCGGTCAGCCTTTGTCTTGATCATGCTGAGTCTTGTCTCAAGTATTATCCCTGCCGGATAACCATCAATGGTCGAGAGTATGCATCTATCTGGCAGCAAGCCGAGAAAGAAGGTGCTGGATTGTTTAAGGCGGGACACTGTGATGGTTTTGTGGAGTATGGTAGATTTCCTCGCAACTATGTGAAGTTACTTTGTAAATATGAATATCTTATGTCCCTGCCGCTCAACTGCCTAATAACCGGCGGCCAATCGATGACGTATGATCTCAGGGATTATAAGCGGAAATCAATGCCTTTTCTCGAAGATACATCGACGACCATTAATTGCAACAATCTCAGTGTAACAATCAGTCGAGATTCCTTCAGGATGGATTCCGCCTACGGTAGTATGATTCGCACCCTGGCCAATGTCATGATTAAGGAATTAGCTTGTGAATTGCAGCAGAACTCTTCCCCTGAACTGATTTTACCTAACCAGTACATTTTGATCAGCAAATTATGCGATTATGTGATTAATCCGAAAAATAATGAATCAATCGACAAAAAAGAAGAGCTAGCGGCCATCTCCCGGTTGGCTCAGGCCAAAATCTATCGTATAAATGGGCGCAGAGAGTATTTTTCTCTTGCAGATCTTCTTGAATTGAAAAGTAAAGATTTGCCAATTTTCTACTCTCCCCGACAAGATAATCTTCGCTGGTTAGGCGGTAACTTCAAGCACGACTTTATTGTCTTGCCCCCTTACTGCAAATCGGGCGGTGGGGCGCCGGATTTTTATGATGTTATTTTTAAATCGATTTTCGTGGATGTGGTCAACCTGGATACGATCAAACAGCAAAGCGAGCGGCTCAAGGAATTGGTTGAGGCCGGTGTGGTTGAAGAGGAGGCTCTTTCTCCCGAAGTTCAATTTGAAGGCGAGCGGGATTTAGCTGAAACAGAGCGTAAACTGCTTGAAGAGCTTGATATCTTCTTTGCTAATCAAGGCATCAGGGAGGCGATTACCAAAAACCTGCATCTTCCGGTAAAGCATATCAGGACGGTTTTTTTTGATGTCAAAGATCAAAAAGCTGTAATCGCCACCGGCCTCTTCGACGACGAGGGCAAGGCCTTGTCCGATACCGTACACTGCAATCTCGATCTTGAAAATGAAGAGGGCCAACCTTTAAAGAAAAAGGATAACCAGACCCTGATGCTGGGTCTGCACCGTAATCACGATCTCATAAGATCAATCATCGCCAATAAAGATCCGCATCGTCTCTACTTCTCTTTGCCGATTCTGGCCCACGAATTGGCTTTGTGCCAGAAACTTCTGGTCCCTTATTCACCTTGCTACCATCTCGTCAAAGAACAACTGGCCAGAGATATGCGCAAAGCTTTGATGGATCACCTGTTGCCCGAAGTAACAGCCGCTTGAAAAATATCTCTTTTTCTGCTGTTGTAATTAGAGAGGAATACGAAGAAGGCCGCTGTGGTTGTTAACCTGTCGGTCAAGCTCTCGGGCTTGGGGGAATATTTCCTCTAGAGTTTGCCAAAACTGAGGGCCGTGGTTTTTAATCTTGGTGTGGATGAGCTCATGGACTAAAATTAGATCCATAAGCTTGTCTGGGAGGAGGGCGAGTTTGATATTGAGGCTGATATTGTTTTTTGCCGAGCAGCTGCCCCAGCGGGTTTTCTGGTTCCGAATTGTTAGTTTATTGTAGTTAAAATCATGTTCATGGGCCAGTTCCTGAAGGCGGGTGGCAATTGTACTGGCGGCTTCATTAATATCCAGTTTTTTGATTTTTTCGGAAAATTTGTCGGCCTCTGCGTGAACTTTTTTGAGCCGGAGAAGTTGTTTTTCGATCCAGGGTTGTTTGCTTAAAACAAATTGCCGGGCCTCTTTAAGCGAAGCTCGTTTAGGGACGGCCACCCGAATCTCTCCAGCGATTTTGACGCTGATATTGATTCTTCGGGCCCGGTTGCTGGAGACAAAAGTGATGGGGCCGAGATTGCCGACGTTGATTACGGCTGGAAATTTTTGTTGTTTTGCCACGATCTGCAAATGAAAGTTACTCTCTGTTTGTCAAATTAATCTGATGTTCGTTGGCGGTATCACGGATGTGGTCAACAAAAAATTCGGCAAAGGCGTAATTTTCACCTTTTTTTACTCTTCTTTCTAAATAAAATATATGATAATTGTAATATCCCCGCTGGTGGTTGTCAAGAAAAACAGCACATAGTATAAGTATGGCTGATTGAAGAGTTTGTAGTAATAACTTCATGAAACCTTTCCGAACTCTACGGCATCAAACTTCAATTGCACAAGCTGGAAAAGATTCTGCTGATCACACCAATGTAAGGGGGATAACTATATGGAAAAAATTTACCTGAAAGTCATCTCCGGTGGGCAAACCGGCGTCGACCGGGCCGCCCTTGACACTGCCTTGAAATTTAATCTTCCAGTCGGTGGCTGGTGCCCCAGAGGGCGAAAAGCTGAAGATGGCCCTATAAGTTCACGCTATCCACTGAAGGAAACGGGATCTGACAGATATCAGATCAGAACCAACCTTAATGTTAAAGATTCCGACGGCACTCTGATTATTTGCAGAGGTACGCCCTCAGGTGGTACCGCTTTAACCATCAAAAAAGCTCGTCAGCATGAAAAGGCCTTACTGATCTTAGATCTGCAAAAAAAAACCGATCCTGAAATGGTTTGCCAATGGCTCTCTAATAACAAAATTGCAACACTCAATATAGCTGGTCCAAGAGAGAGTCAAACGCCGGGGATATATCAGGAAAGTGTTAATATTCTGGGGGAAATTATCTTTTTAGCAAACCAACCTATATGCTATCATCCATAAGATGATTACGATACAGTTTTGATTATGGCTAATAAAATCACTGGTGATTTTATTAGCTGTTTTCATGGTTATAACCTTCTTGCTCGTCGAGGAAATCACCGTAGAGGCTTTTGCTGCACTCGGGGCAGATACTGTGGGTGATTTGCGCATTGACATGTTCGATCAGATAATGATCAATCTGATTCCAGGAACCCTTGTCGTCACGAACCTTCTTGCAGACCGCACAGACCGGCAACAGGCCTTCGAGAACCTTTATATTCTTTAAAGATTTTTCGAGCTCATGGTTGGCTGAGACTAAACCTTGCTCTTTATCCTTAAGCAGACAATAGGTCTGGTAACGCTGGCAGAGAACCCGTCCGAGAATCAATGAAAGAATGAGCAGGATAAAACCGGAGCCCCCTCCCATGAAAAGAAAATTACGCTGTAAAACCGTAACCCCGGCCGCTAACTTTCCCCCGAAAGAGATTTCCAGAAGAGCTTTTTGTTGAATATGGAAGGAAAACCATAACATACCGACAGTTGCAGTCATGGTAACGATGAAAATCAAGGTGCTGCTGAGTGTAAAAATAGGCAATGATTTATCGTTACTTGTCATGGTAACCCTTATGTCGTAGACTGTAAAGGTAGACGAGGAGACTGTCCGAGAGAGATTCGCTCCTTACAGGATGTTGTCAGCACTGTCAATGGACGTTTTTAAAACAAGTGTTTACCACGTAAAAAAGGCAGATTTCCGTTTTTAAAACGAAAATCTGCCTTTTTTTGTAATGGATATAGGTTGATTATTTGTTAACTATTCACCTTTCATCATCGCGGCGATGTCACCTTCAACGGTATCGATCGCTTTGATATTGAAGTTTTCTATCAAGACGTTAAGAACTGTCGGTGAGACGAACGCCGGCAGAGTTGGTCCTAAGCGGATGCCTTTGACGCCGAGAAAGAGGAGTGCTAAGAGAACGGCAACCGCTTTCTGCTCATACCAGGCGATATCGTAGGATATCGGCAGGTCGTTTATATCATCAAGGCCGAAGACCTCTTTAAGTTTGAGGGCAATAACTACCAGCGAGTAGGAGTCGTTACACTGTCCGGCGTCCAGAACGCGGGGGATACCGCCAATATCACCAAGGTTGAGTTTGTTATAACGATATTTGGCACAACCAGCGGTCAAAATGACTGCATCTTTCGGCAGGTTTTCAGCAACGTCAGTAAAGTAACTTCTCGATTTCTGGCGTCCGTCACAACCGGCCATAACGACAAAGCGTTTGATGGCTCCAGATTTAACTGCATCAACTACCTTGTCGGCCAGAGCCAGAACCTGGTTGTGAGCCAAACCGCCAATAATCTTACCGGTTTCAATCTCGGTCGGAGCAGCACATTTTTTGGCCCGTTCAATAATAGCTGAAAAATCTTTGACTCCACCCTTCTCTCTATCCGCAATATGGTTTGCGCCGACATAGCCGACGACACCGGTGGTAAAGAGACGATCAAGATAGGTGTTTTCTTTTTTTAAAGGAACCAGGCAGTTGGTGGTCAACAGGATGGGGCCGTTAAATGATTGAAATTCTTTATTCTGGTGCCACCAGGAGCCGCCATAGTTTCCGACTAAATGGTCATATTTCTTAAAAGCCGGATAGCTGTTACAAGGCAGCATCTCGCCGTGAGTGTAAACATCAACGCCGGTGCCTTCAGTCTGTTTAAGCAACTCTTCCATATCTTTGAGGTCGTGACCACTGATCAGAATGCCGGGATTATTGCGGACGCCGAGATTAACCTCGGTGATTTCCGGGTTGCCGTAGGTTGAGGTATTGGCTTTATCAAGCAGGGCCATAGTTGTAACGGATGTTTCACCGGTTTTCATAACCAGGCCAACCATTTCATCAACAGAAAGATCTTTGGTGGTTGAATCGAGGGCTTCCATAATAAAAGCGTAAATTGCATCATCTTCAAAACCTAAGACAGCGGCGTGATCAGCGTAAGCGGCAACCCCTTTGAGACCGATAATCAAAAGCTCGCGCAGAGAGCGGACATCTTCATTTTCAGTGGCCAGGACGCCGACACTTTTAGCTTTTTCGGCAAACTCGGCTGTATCATCGGAAAACCAGGTCGCGGCATCAGGCAGAGCTCCGGCAAATTCCTGTCCATTTTTAGCTTTGTAGGCGGAGAGAAATTTGTCTCGCAACTGATTGCGGCGTTGCAGAGCATCTTTAATGAAAGTACACAAGCTGTCATTATCCCAGTTGGTATTAGTGATAGTGGCAAAGAGGGCTTTGGAGGTAAACAGTGCCGTTTCATTGTCCTGGATGTCGAAATCTTTGAGTTTTACCCCATAAACAGCGATTCCTTTGAGAACATGAATTAAAAGATCCTGGAGGTTGGCGGTCTCTTCCGGTTTGCCGCAGACACCTCTAATCGTACAGCCTTGATTTTTAGCAGTCTCTTGGCATTGAAAACAGAACATAGTTGATCTCCTCTTTTAAGATTAAAATTTTAAGTTTAATATTTAAACTTGATTATCTTAATCTCTATTTACAGAGTAATGTACCCTTAATCTTTGACCTAAGTCAAGAGAAGGTTTTTTTAGAATATTTTTAACTGTTGCAGGAAATGGTAGGCGACGATGCCGACGGTGGTCGAGAGGTTAAGGCTGCGCACCTTGCCCCACATGGGCACCGTGCAGGCCGGATAGCGGTCAAGCAGTGATTCGGGCAAGCCTCGGGTTTCGGGGCCGAAGATGAGGCCGAAACCGGGTTCGATCCCGGTTACCTTATTATAGTTCATCTCAGCTTTGGCGCTCAAGGCAAGAATTGGAAGCGGGGCGGGATTAAGCTTTTTCCAGAAGTCAGAAAAGGCCAAAAAATTTTCGTGTTCGGTAACATCAACCTCGGACCAGTAGTCAAGGCCCGCTCTTTTAAGGTTGCGGTCATCGGTTTTGAAACCTAAAGGATGGATCAGATG
The DNA here is from genome assembly GCA_964457755.1 of uncultured Thermodesulfobacteriota bacterium. Lineage (GTDB taxonomy): Bacteria > Desulfobacterota > Anaeroferrophillalia > Anaeroferrophillales > Tharpellaceae > Tharpella. The sequence goes on from CAYWGC010000005.1 coordinate 56,329, forward strand.
CAGAGGCAGTTCAGCGGCGGCGCAAAGTCTGGCAATATTGCCGGTATTAGCCGGGATCTCGGGTTCAAAAAGGATAATCTGTAAGGCCGGATTGCGCACTTTTTTCGCAGATCTGCTGATCGATTCGCTCATTATAACTCAAACTCTTTCTGCAGGGCTTCGATCTCCTGGTTGAGCTTTTCCCATTTGCAATAGGCCCAGGCCAGTTTTTCTTCACACTCTTTTTTTTCAGCCGCCTGCTTTTTTATTATTTCAGGAGAAGTTTTCGAATAGTAATCAGGCTGAGAAAAGAGTTGATTGAAATTCTCGTTATCTTTCTCAAGCTCTTCACAGAGGGCTTCGGCTGCAGCCCCCTCTTTTTTTAAAGGACGCAAGCGGTTATTGAGCTTCTTGCGCTGACCTTTGTCTTCGATCTGACGAGTGTCAACCGCTCGTTTTTTGACAGCGGACTTGCTTTTTCCCTGATCATTCTTTGCAACTTTTTTCTTTTCTTCCTTCGCTTTCTCCCCATCTGTTTTGCGCATCCGGGTAGGGCCGGATTGCGGCGTGACGGGAGCCGCTCCGCTTAGATGATCGTGACCCAGGTGCTCAAGATATTCGGCGTAGGTACCGGGGTAGAGGTCAAAGCCATCACTTTTTAATTCCAGTACGCGAGTGGCCAGGCGATTAACCAGATAGCGGTTATGGCTGACAAAGATAATGGTTCCTTCAAACTTAGTTAAGGCATCGATAAAGGTTTCGATCGATTCCAGATCAAGATGGTTGGTCGGTTCATCAAGCACCAGGACATTGCCTTTTTTCAAGACCAGTTTGGCGATAATCAGGCGGGCGGCCTCACCACCAGAGAGCGCCGCCGTAGATTTATGAACATCATCACCGGAAAAGAGGAGGTTGCCGAGTTGACCTCTGATTGTGCCGATACTCTCACCCGGACCATAACTATAAAGGAATTCATAAGGTGAAGAGTTTTTCGGAATCAGTTCTCGGTGATCCTGGGAAAAATATTCCGGATGGGTTTCATAGCCCCAGCTGGCACTGCCCTGATCGGCATCCAGCTCATTCATGATAATTTTCAAAAGAGTTGATTTGCCGATGCCGTTGGGGCCAATGACTGCCAGGCGATCACCTTTGTTGAGTGTAAAAGAGACCTCGTGCAGAACTTTTTTAGTGCCGTAGGCTTTGCTGATCGATTTTGCTTCAAGTACGGTTTTGCCGGAGGGGCGGCAGATAGGAAAAGTGATGCGTGGATGAGCCCGGGAGGAGTAGAGCGGTTTGACGATATCTTTCTCCATCCGAGTTATCTGTTTCATCTTGCTTTGCGCCTGCCGGGCTTTGCTGGCTTTACCTTTAAAACGGGTAACAAAGGTCTGGAGTTCATCCATCCTTTTTTCCGCTTTGTCCGAATCCTGACGGCGCTGCAGATCTTCAAGTTCGCGGGCTTTTAGATAGTAATCATAATTGCCGGGATAGATCTTGATAGTTTCATAATCGATATCAACGATATGGCTTGAAACCCGGTTGATGAAATCACGATCATGGGAGACTACAATCAGGGTTCCTTTGTAATCGACCAGATAGTCCTCGATCCAGCGCACCGACATGATATCGAGATGATTGGTGGGCTCATCAAGGAGCAGGACTTCGGGCTTGCTGAAAAGACACTGGGCCAGTAAAACCCTGAGTTTATAACCGCCGGAGAGAACCTGCATCGGTTGGTTGTGATAAATTGTCGCAATACCTAAGCCCTCAAGCATTTGAGAAATCTGGCTCTCGGCTTGATAGCCGTCATAATGTTGAATGATCTCCTCAATCTCGATTATACGTTCAGCACAGGGTTCCGGCTCCGCCAGAATTTTCTCTTTCTCGGCAAAAGCCAGGGAAAGATCTTTTTGTCCCTGCATGACGACATCGACTAAAAGATCATCCTCAAAAGCGAAATGATCCTGATTTAAGGTGCCGACCCGCATTTTTGCCGGGAGGCTTACAGTACCGCTGTCGTAACTTTCATGACCGCAGAGGATCCTTAAGAAAGTTGATTTTCCAGCCCCGTTGGGGCCGACAACGCCATAGCGATTGCCGGGATCAAACTGGAGGCTGACATCGGTAAAAAGGTTCTGGCCGCCAAAGCTTTTACTGAGATTGGTTACGGTTATCATATCGTTGTTAATTTTTGCCGTTTTTGTGGATGGTTATTTCGAAATATAAAATAAAAACACGAAACCGACGCAAAGAACTCTTTGTCGGTTTCGTGTTTAAGAAAGCCTTTTTACTATCTATGAAAGTCCTTTAACAAATTCCGCCAAACGCTTGATACCTTTAACTATATTTTCCATTGATGTGGCATAAGAGAGACGCAGATAACCGGGAGCCCCAAAAGCCTCACCAGGAACAGCGGCGATCTTAGCCTCATCCAAAAGTAGATCGCACAAGGTTAAGGACGAATCTATTTTTTTCCCTTTACAGGTTTTTCCGAACAGTCCTTTAACGCTGGGGAATGTGTAGAAAGCTCCTTCAGGGTTAAAGCAGGAGACCCCGGGAATCTCGTTTAAAGCTTTGATAATGTAGGTGCGGCGTTTGCCAAAATCAACCAGCACATTGCGAACATAATCCTGGGGGCCGTTGTAAGCCTCGATTGCAGCCATCTGCGAAATCGAAGTCGGGTTGGAGGTGCTTTGGCTCTGAATCTTGGTCATCGCCGCAATCAAGGGGGCGGGCCCGGCCGTAAAGCCAATGCGCCAGCCGGTCATCGAATAGGATTTCGAGACCCCGTTAAGGATGATACAGCGCTCTTTAACTGCGGGACTGATCTCGGCCGGACTACGCTGGACAAAACCGTCATATATAATATGTTCATAGATCTCGTCACTGATCAGGAGAATATCATTCTTGACAACGACTTCAGCCAGGGCTTGCAGCTCTTCCCAGGAGTAGGCCGCACCGGTGGGGTTGGATGGTGAATTGATAACTACAGCCCGGGTTTTTTTCGTAATTGCCGCCTGCAGACGTTCGGGTGAAAGTTTAAAACTTTCCTCTTCGCTGGTTTCCAGCACTATCGGTACACCGCCGGCCAGAGAGACCATCGGCGGATATGAGACCCAGTAGGGGGCCGGGATAATAACTTCATCCCCCGGATCGAGCAGAGCCTGAGCCAGATTGTAGAAGGAGTGTTTACCGCCGCAGGAGACAATTATTTCGTTCTCTTCATAATCAAGCTTGTTCTCCCGCTTCAGTTTGGCCGCAATCGCCTGTCTGAGCGGCGGAATTCCGGGAACTGCGGTATAATTGGTAAAACCATCCTGAATCGCCTTGATACCGGCCTCTTTAATGTTTTCCGGCGTATCAAAGTCAGGTTCTCCGGCACCGAAATTGACAACATCAACGCCGTCAGCCTGCAGGGCCTTGGCTTTGGCGGTAATCGCTAAAGTCGGGGAGGGTTTAATCTGTTGCACACGCGACGATAAAGTAAGCATATTTTTTCTCCGGCAATCTCTTGTCAGTTAGTTTGCATTGATAAACGGTCAGAAACAAATTCTATTCGTTAAATATCATAGCTCAGGATCTACTGCAATATTAAAAAAACGAGTTGCTTTAATTGAATTTCCTTGTTGTCAAAATATTACGGTATGATATATTGTAATACTAGGAGGTGGGTTATGGCAACCGCAAAAATCGCTATTACAATGGAAGAGGACATTTTAACTCAACTCGATTTTCTCGTCAAATTCCGTGCTTACCCAAATCGCAGTAAGGCCATTCAGGATGCAGTTAAAGAGAAACTCAGTAAAATTGAAAAAAATCGTCTTGCAGCCGAATGCGCAAAATTAGATCCCGGATTTGAGCAGGCTATTGCTGACGAGGGACTTTTTTCGGAGATTGAAGAATGGCCGGAATATTAAGAGGGGATATTTATTGGGCAAATTTAAATCCATCAATTGGTCATGAGCAGGCGGGTCTTCGACTTGTTCTAATTCTTAGTCGAGATGTATTCAATAAACATTCGGGAACAGTTATCGCTGCTGCACTTACAAACCAACTTCAAAAAGCGGCTTGGTAAAAGAATAGGCAAAGTCTCAACTAAGGAGCTGGATTTGGTAATTGAAGGTCTTAATGAAATTATTAGAGACTAACCTGTAAAGTGAATCTCAGGGTCTGTCCCTGTTTTACACTGTGTTTTACACTAAACTTTTTCAGATTGCTGCCTGGTAGACAGCTTGCTAAGAATGAAGTAGTAGCTATTAAGGTTCAATATACATCAAAAAAAACGAAACGAAGTCAGAAGGCATACATCATGTCGGTTGTTAGAAAAAATTGGACACGACAACAATTATTGGTGGCATTTAATCTTTATTGCCAAATACCGTTTGGCAAACTACATTCACGTAATCCACAAATTATAAAATATGCTGAATGTATTGGCAGGTCATCTTCCGCTTTGGCTATGAAACTTAGCAATATAGCAAGTCTTGACCCGACGATTACTTCCACTGGTCGTAAAGGTTTAAAAGCAGCGTCTGCTGTAGATCGCAAAATGTGGAATGAAATGCAAGAAGATTGGGAGAACTTTATTTTTGAATCAGAAAAAGCCATAGCAGAGATTATGAATGTAGATGAAAAAGATAAAACTTATGTACATGATGATTATATAGGAAAAAACAGAATAATCCAAACAACAGCAAGGGTGGGACAAGCTTTTTTTCGAAAAGCCGTACTTAGCGCTTATAACAATAGGTGTTGTATAACGGGTCTTTCTGAACCTAAGCTTTTAGTCGCAAGTCATATTATTCCATGGCGAGAAAATGAATCGAACAGATTAAACCCGCGAAATGGCTTATCACTTTCCATGTTGCACGATAAAGCATTTGATCTTGGTATGATTACTATCGATGAAGATATGACCATTTGTGTATCAAAAAAAAATATTATCAATGATAGTTTCTTTAATGCTTCTATAAAAATTTATAATGGCAAACAAATTACCCTGCCTGAAAAATTTCAGCCGGATGAGCATTTTCTTGAATATCACCGTAGAAACATCTTTGAAACATAGCTAAATCTTGGGATCAATAAATAATGAATGCTAAGTTTGAATACCTGTATAGGGATGCTGGAAATTATAAAAAATGGGGAGATGTTGTTTTCAAAAATCGTGATAATGTTGATATCGATTTGTTAGAGTCTATGCTAATAAGTGTTCTTATTGAAAATGAATTTTTCGAGGCAGATAAATCTGGTCTGCCAAAACTTTCATTTCAAGAACTGGATAAAGATCTTGACCACGATTGGTATGAGTATTCATCACTCAAAAAGACAACAGAGCAAGAAAATGATATACATAATCGAGACATTATTGAATTCATTAAATCGTTGAAGTAAACCACATTTAGGGGTGTGTGTGATTTTGATCTTTAGGAACATTGTACTTTGTTCATAATATGGTTGAGGGACTTCGATTTACTTGATTAAGGAGTATGAATTGATTATCACCGATATGACGATGCCTGAGTTTACGGCGGGTCTTGAAAAAAGCCGAACCATTTTTCTGCCTTTTGGTTCAACTGAAGAGCATGGTAGACATTTGCCGCTGGATACGGATACGATGCAGGTATATGCTTCGGTCAAAGCGGCGGCGGCTATCTATCCGGTTTTTGTTGCGCCTCAGGTGCATTACGGAATTTGTCGCAGCACTTCTGAACATCCCGGGACCGTGGGGATCTCTCCCGACACGTTTCGAGCTCTGGTTCGGGACTTGGTCAAGGGTTACTATAAACAGGGATTGCGGAATTTTATCCTGATCTCCGGGCATGCCGGAAAAACCCATATCGGGGCTCTGGTTGAGGTCGGGGAGGAGATGCTGGCGGCTTTTCCTGATATTCGTCTGGCGGTAATTAATGAATACGATTTTTGCTATCGGGCCGGACGCCAGATTATTGAGGTTGAAGGCGACTCGCATGCCGGTGAGGTTGAGACGGCGCGGATTCAACATCTCTTTCCCGGGCTGGTCAAGGGCACCTCAGAACGAGAATTTCCTGATTTTCATGACTATATTCTAGTTCGTAACAAACAAGCCTACTGGCCCGGCGGAGTCTGGGGTGATCCAGCGTTTGCCTCAAAAGAGAAGGGTGAAAAACTCTGTCAGCTGACGGCTGAGGCTTTAGTTGATTTTGTTAGAGAGTTTGAGAATTTTATTGAGAGATAATAGATAAACGTCTATTTTTAATGCGGCTGGATTCCGGTTTTTGCTGGAATGAACAGGTTATAAAGGATAATGGTAGGTATGCAACTAATTGATTCACATTGTCACTTAAATCTAAGTGCCTTTGATGACGATGTTGATGCTGCGGTTCAGCGGGCGCTTGCGGCCGGGGTTGAGAAGATGATGGTTATCGGTACCAATATGGCTGATTCAATCAGAGCCATTGAACTGGCCCATCAATATCCGAGTATTTACGCAACCATCGGGATTCATCCGCATGACAGCAAAAATGCGGATGGGGCCGGTTATGAGCGCTTTAAGGCGTTGGCCGACGATCCCAAAGTCGTAGCCTATGGGGAGATCGGCCTCGATTTTTACCGCGACCACTCACCCAAACCGGTGCAGCGGCGCGAATTTGCCCGGCAGCTGAATCTGGCGGGTGAGCTGGGTCTGCCGGTAGTTATTCACGACCGGGATGCCCACCAGGAAGTTTATGATATTATCCGTTCCGAAGAGGGTTATCGGCATGGCGGCGTTATTCACTGCTTTTCGGCTGATTATAACTGGGCTAAACGGTTTGTCGATTTAGGCTTTGTCATCTCGATACCGGGAACCATCACTTTTCCCAAAAGTTATATCCAGAAAGAGGTAGCCGAAAAGTTGAGCCTGGATGACTTGCTGATTGAGACGGATGCCCCCTTTTTGACCCCGATTCCACATCGGGGTAAACGGAATGAACCGGCCTATGTCGCTTTTGTGGCTGAGGCGATTGCTAAAATCCGCAAACTTGATCCGGTTGAGATTGCAGCGGTGACCAGTGCTAATAGTAAGAGAGTATTTAATCTCTAAGGAGTAATTTACTGATGATGACAAAATCTATTAAAAATTTTTGCAGATTAATTTTTCAGCCCTCAATATGTGTAGTCGGGCTGGCCTCTTTATTGCTGGTTTCGAGTGTCGGAGCTGAACCTGTGGCGGAAAAGAGTTTGTCCGCTACAGAGACTGCGATTCCTGCAAAAACCGCTGCAGTCAAAAAGGCAGAGAAGATCGATAGCGAAAAAATTCTGGCCGGGATTCGGCAGCAATACCGCAAAGAGCAGGCTTTTAATGGTCGTTTTACTCAGAAAACGACCTATACTGACACCAATGAGAGCACTTTAAGCATGGGGCTGATCTGGATTCAGGGGCCCGACAAGATGCGCTGGGAGTACCAGATACCGGAAAAACAGCTTTTAGTTTCAGATGGAAAAACTCTCTGGTACTATACTCCTGACTTGAACCAGGTCATGACCGGTTCGGTTAAGGAGATCAAGGAGGCCCGGATTATTATCAACCTGCTATCAGAACTTAAAGCCCAGCCAGAAAAATTTGATCTTGTCATCACTCAAAAAGAGGAGCGGGTTACGGTTGAACTCTCTCCGTTGGCCGGTGATCAGGCGCCTCCATTTCAAAATCTGAAGATGATTTTTTCAGCTTCAGCTTATGCTCTTATCGAGACCCAGATGGTTGATCTGTTTGCCAATAAAATTGTGATTACCTACAAATGGCAGAGTGGCCCCGATAAGGCTTTGCCGCTCTCTCATTTTACGTTTGTGCCGCCGGCCGGTTGTGATATTATGCCATTAGGGCAATAGCCAAACTTAAGTTTATTTATAACAGGTTGACTTTTGCCAGCTTAGTTGCTTAATTGAAAGCTTACTTATGAAGGTTTGTAGAGACTATTGGTGCTACCTCTATAAACTGTTAAATTCTATAACTAAAAGATCTAAGGAGAAGAGATGCCCTGGGAATATAACGGCGACGAAAAAAATGATAAGAAACAACCGGCCGACATTGAGGACATCATTAAAAAGGTCTTTAATCGGGCTGGAAAAGGGGTCTCAGGTGGGTTGCCGGGTGGACCGTTTTTATTGATTGCGATTCTTCTGGTGGGTTGGTTGGCGACCGGGTTTTACATTGTCGGTCCGGATGAGCTTGGAGTTGTTAAACGTTTTGGTGAGGCCGTCTATACGACTAAAGCGGGACCCCACTGGCACCTACCCAAACCGATCGAGACGGTTTTAAAACCTAAAGTCACTCAGGTAAAACGCCTGGAGATCGGTTTTCGATCAATTTCTTCCGGTACCCCCGCCCGATATCAGTTGGTGCCGCGTGAATCGCTGATGCTGACCGGTGATGAAAATATTGTCAATGCCCAGTTCATCGTTCAGTATCGTATCAGTGATCCGATTGCTTACCTTTTTAATATTAATAATCAAACTGCTACCGTGCGCGTCGCAACCGAAGCCGCAATGCGTGAGGTGATCGGGAAAAATGACATTGATATTGTTCTGACGACCGGTAAAAATAAGGTGCAACAGGATTGTGAAAGACGTCTGCAGGAGGTTCTCGACAGTTATAATGCCGGTGTCGATATAGTCGCCGTCCAGCTTCAGGATGTGCACCCGCCCAAACAGGTAATTCAATCGTTTCAGGATGTTGCCAGCGCCAAAGAAAATAAAATCCGCTTAATTAACGAGGCCCAGGGTTACAGCAATGATATTCTGCCTAAAGCCAAGGGTAAAGCTGAACAGATGACCAACCAGGCTCTGGCCTATAAAGCCGAACTGGTAAACCAGGCAACCGGTGAGGCAGATCGTTTTCTGGCCAACTTGAGCGCCTACAAAATGGCTCCGCAAATTACCCGTAAACGGATGCAACTGGAGATGATGGAAGAGGTTTTAGGGGGTATTGACAAGATCATTATCGATCCCAAAGTAAATCGTTCTTTATTGCCGTTACTGCCTCTGGATGCCCGTCCGAGCCTTAATCGTAATCTAAATGAGTCGGCCCAGACCGGGTCACAATCTCAGGTCGGGAGGGTCAGATAATGAATATCGCCAAATCAGGATTGATTATTTTGGTAATTGTTGTAGTTTTTATCTACAACGGTCTTTTTGTGGTTGATCAGACCCAGCAGGCGATGATCCTGCAGCTTGGTAAACCGGTTAAGGTGGTCAAGGATCCGGGTTTAAATTTCAAGATTCCTTTCCTCCAGCAGGTAAGTTTTTTTGACCGTCGTCTGCTCCATTACGATGCGGCCCCAGCGGAAATCATCACCAGCGACAAGAAAAATCTGGTTATCGACAACTACTCGAAATGGAAAATTGTTGATCCCCTGAAATTCTATCAATCCGTGCGCACCGAATCGGGAGCTCAGTCAAGACTTGATGATATTATCTATTCGCAGTTGCGGGTTGAATTGGGCCGGGAAACCCTTATTGATATTGTCTCTAAGGTGCGTGAAGAGATTATGCATAAGGTGACCATCCAGAGTAACGAGGCGGCGGCAGCGTATGGTATCGAAGTACTTGATGTCCGAATCAAGGCTGCCGATCTCCCGCTAGAGAATGAAAAACATGTTTTTACCCGCATGCAGGCTGAACGTCAGCGGCAGGCCAAACGTTATCGTTCGGAAGGTGAAGAGGCGGCCATAAAAACCCGCTCTCAGGCCGACAAAGAACGTACTATTATCATCTCTGAAGCCTACATGAAATCAGAACAGATTAAAGGTGAAGGGGAACAGACGGCGATAAAAATATCTGCCGATGCTTTTGGTCAGGATCCCGATTTTTACGATTTTTACCGTTCATTGCAGGCTTACAGTAAATCATTAGGGGACCGCGCTACGGTGGTTATGGATCGAGATGGTGAGTTCCTGCGTCATTTTAGATAGTTTCTAAACTGTGGGTTAATATTCTTTTGATTTAATAACAGCTGTTGGGTATCAGGTGTTAGCTCTTAGTTTGAGTTGTTGCTTATTGATCTCTTAAACTGACAGCTAACACCTGATACTTTTTACCTTAAAAAATAATGAAAAATCGTGCAGATTTATAATAATTTTCGTGAATACTGCTTTCCGCCTCAAAGTCAGGTGGTAGCAATTGGTAACTTTGACGGTGTCCATCTTGGACACCGTTCTCTTTTTGCGCTGGCGAAGGCCCGGGCAGAAAAGCTTGGTTTGCAGTCAGCAGCTCTAACCTTTCGCCCGCATCCCTTGAAACTTCTCTTTCCTGAACGCCGCATCTTTTTGATCACTTCATACGAACGTAAAGCTGATTTGATTGCATCTAGTGGCATCGGCAATCTCGTAATTGCTCCTTTTGACCACCAATTTGCTGATCTTACGGCCCAAGATTTTGTCGAAAATGTTTTGGTCAAACATCTTGGTGCGGCCGTAGTCATAGTGGGTGACAATTACACCTTTGGTCGTAACCGTGAAGGTTCGCTCTCCAGATTGCAGGAGTTGGGCCTGGAATATGGCTTTAAGGTCGAGATTGCACCTCCCTGTCAAGTTGATGGAGAGTTAGTCAGTAGTACCAAAATTCGGGAAGCCATAATGCAGGGAGAGATTGAAAGGGCTTCGCGTTTTTTAGGTCGTCCCTGTGCAATTGTTGGTCAAGTTGTGCGTGGTAAGGGTCGTGGTCGGGGAATCGGTTTTCCGACTGCCAACCTGGTTTCAGAAGTGGAACTTTATCCCGCCGAGGGTGTCTATGCGGTCTGGGCTGAATATGATGGTAAGCGTCATAAGGGGGTCGTCAACATCGGCTATAATCCGACATTTGCGGATACCGGCCTGACGGTTGAAGTTCATATCCTTGATTTTGATCAGGATCTTTATGGGCAGAAAGTAAAAATCATCTTTGTCGAGCATCTGCGTAAAGAGAAGACCTGTGCCGGGATCGAGGAGTTACAGCAATTGATTGCATCTGATGTCAGGGCTGCACGACAAATTCTACAGAGCTTTAAAGCCGAGGCTTAATGTCAGCAGAACACGCTCTTTTCCCCTTGCAAAGTGAGCTTTCTTGTGGTAACTAGGCCGCGTTCAAATTCACACGTTTTCTTATTTTGATTTAAGATTTAACCGGGTTCAGATCTGGTTTGATAAATTTTAAGTCAAAAGACAGATACTGCGGTGCCGGGTTGTCCGGTTGGTATTTGTTTAAAAAGAGAGCGGAGGTTAAACCAACATCTTTTAAGTAAGGAGCAACAACATGGCAATGGTAACAATGCGACAATTGCTGGAGTCCGGCGTTCATTTCGGGCATCAGACCAAGCGCTGGAACCCGAAAATGAAAAAATATATTTTTGGGGCGCGTAACGGGATTTACATTATTGATCTCCAGAAAACTATCAAACTCTACCGGATAGCCTACAAGACCATCGTCGACACGGTCGCTGAAGGTGGAGATGTACTTTTTGTCGGGACTAAAAAGCAGGCTCAGGAAAGTATCAAAGAAGCGGCCGTCAACAGTGGCATGTACTGGGTCAACAATCGTTGGCTTGGCGGCATGATGACAAATTTCAATACGATCAAAAAAAGTATTACCCGTCTGCGTAAGCTTGAGACCATGAAAGAGGACGGAACCTACGAATTGCTGCCCAAAAAAGAGGTTCTGAAACTCGAGAAAAAGCGGGAAAAACTTGAGAAGAACCTGGGCGGGGTTAAGAGCATGAAAAAAGCCCCAGCCTGTATCTTTGTAATTGATGTTAAACGTGAGTCAATTGCCGTAGCCGAAGCCCAGAAACTTGGTATTCCGGTAGTCGCGATTGTCGATACCAACTGTGATCCCGATGCCGTTGACTATGTTGTGCCGGGCAACGATGATGCTATCCGCGCCATCAAGCTCTTTTGCACAAGCATGTCTGAAGCTTGTATTGAAGGCCGGGCCTTGCGGGATGAGCGGATGATGGCACGTGAAGAAGAAATCGAGGTCGTGGTTGATGACGGCAAGATGCCGATTGTCGAAAGGGTTGGCGAGAGTGAAGCTGAAGTTGCTCCACCGGCACCGGCAGCTGAAGTTGCTACACCGGCACCGGCAGATGAAGTCAAAGCTTAATTCAGTTGAAATAATTTTTGCCACTGAAGCCGCAGCGTCGTGATAAAGCGAATTTTTCACTGGGAGGCTGTTCGAGAATAGAAATTTTTTCTCAGATCGAGGCATTTTTTGAAAATAAAGCATACCCCAAGGGCACTTCCTGCGGGGTGCAACATACACTTAGTATTTCGAGCATTATTTTCAAAAAATAACGCTGAGATGGGGAAAAGGGCATTCTTGGATAGCCACCTAGGTTCTCAGTGGTGATTATATAATTTGAAATAACCTGATCAATGGAGATAAAATAATGGCTCAGATTTCTGCAGCAATGGTCAAGGAGCTTCGCGAGAAGACCGGCGCTGGAATTATGGATTGCAAGGGCGCTTTAAAAGAGAAAGATGGTAACCTCGAAGAAGCCTTGGTTTATTTACGTGAAAAAGGGCTGGCCTCAGCCTCTAAAAAAGGTGGCCGCATCACCTCGGAAGGAGTGGTCTCTTCATACATTCACGCCGGTGGCAAAATTGGAGTAATGGTTGAAGTTAATTGCGAGACCGACTTTGTTGCTAGAACCGATGGTTTTACTGCTTTTGTTAAAGATATCGCCATGCATATCGCCGCTGCAGCTCCGGTTGCTTTAGCACGTGAAGATATTGCTCCCGAAGTCGTTGAGACAGAGCGCGGTATTTTCCGTACTCAGGCCTTGGATAGCGGTAAGCCGGAAAAAATCGTCGACAAGATTATCGACGGTAAAATCGAAAAATTCTACAAGGAAAGTTGCTTGCTGGAACAGGTTTTCGTTAAGAATACTGACCTTACTATCGATGAATGTCTTAAAGAGATGATTGCTAAGACCGGTGAAAATATTAGTATTCGACGTTACACTCGGTTTGTTATGGGTGAGGGACTTGAAAAGAGAAGTTGTGATTTAGCCCAGGAAGTAGCCGATCAACTTAAATAGTGTCAAACTTTGTAGAGAGTAGCCCTTTTGTCTAAATCGTTTCCTGAAAATGCTGTAGCTCCAGAATTAGCTTTTCGACGAGTTCTGCTGAAACTTTCCGGTGAGGCCCTGATGGGTTCCGGTGAGTACGGTATTGAACCTTCGGCAATTTCAGGTTTTGCCCAGGAGATTGTTGATATTCATAAACTTGGGTTGCAGACAGCGATTGTTATCGGTGGCGGCAATATTTTTCGCGGCATAACTGCTTCTGCGAAAGGTATGGACCGGTCCACAGCTGACCACATGGGTATGCTCGCTACTGTGATTAACGGTTTGGCTCTACAGGATGCAATTGAGCGTTATGGCGTAAAAGTTCGGGTGATGACGGCAATCTCTATGCACGAAGTTGCCGAACCCTATATACGGCGCCGGGCTGTACGGCATCTTGAAAAAGGGCGCATCGTCATTTTTGTCGCGGGCACCGGGAATCCATTTTTTTCTACTGATACAGCGGCAGCTTTAAGGGCTATGGAGATTCAGGCAGATATCATTCTGAAGGCGACCAAGGTTGACGGTATCTATGATAGTGATCCAGTTACAAACCCTGAAGCCAAGCGTTTTGATCAGCTCAGCTACCTTGATGTACTGCAAAGAGGTTTAAAGGTTATGGATGCCGCGGCAATCTCAGTCTGTATGGATAATAGTCTGCCCATCCTGGTTTTTAATCTGACCAAACACGGCAATATTAAACGCGCTGTATGTGGTGATGAAATCGGAACCCGTGTCGGCGATTGATTTTTTTGCGGCACTGTCAAAAAGGAGTTGAATATGAGCCTGGAGATGGTTAATGAAGTTACCGATGACTGTAAAGTCGGTATGCAGAAAGCCCTGGAAGCATTAAAGAGAGAGTTGGGTCGGGTGCGAACCGGACGGGCTTCATTGTCTTTGCTGGATGGTATCAAGATTGACTATTTCGGAACCATGACCCCTTTAAATCAGGTGGCCTCACTGGCTATTCCTGAAAGTCGTATGATTTCTATACAGCCTTGGGATAACTCCGTGATACCGCTTATTGAAAAGGCTATAAACAAGTCAGACTTAGGTATTAATCCAGGCAATGACGGCAAACAAATTCGTCTGGCAATACCCAGACCGACTGAAGAACGCCGTAAGGAACTTGTTAAAGTAGTCAAAAAAATTGGCGAGACCAGTAAAATATCATTACGTTCAAATCGTCGTGATGGTATCGAAATGCTTAAATCTTTGGAAAAAGATAAAGATATAACCGAAGATGAGAATAAAAAAGGTCAGACTGAGATGCAGAAACTAACCGACGAATTTGTCAAACTGGTTGATGAAGTAATTGTGGAAAAAGAGAAAGAAGTGATGTCAATTTAGGTTTTTTGGTTTATGGTTTGAAGTAATGGTTTAAGTTTTTTTTAATGGTTGTCTTTTCAAGGCGGCCCAATAAAAATCCGCACTTTAAGCAATATTTAAACAAATCTACTTAAAGTGCGGAACTTTAAAATGGAGGAAAGAATGTACGTAATTACTGATGAATGTGTAGCTTGTGGTACCTGTGCTGAAGAGTGTCCGGAAGATGCTATCTCCGAAGCTGGTGATGTCTATGTCATCGACCAGGATAAATGTGTTGAGTGCGGCGCTTGTGTAGAAGTATGCCCGACCGATGCTATTGAAGAGAAGTAGGCAGTTTATGGATTTGTAGAGTTTTACAGATTCGTTTGATGATTTACACAAAGAAAGGGCTGCCAATTTGGCGGCCCTTTCTTTGTGTAAATCATCAATTGTAAATCAATCTGAATAACATTTAAGTTGACTTTTCCTCGTTCTAATCGTAAACATTGTCACCGTCGTAAAGTCCTAAAGATAAACTTATATAGGGTAATAAGATGTTTGGTATTGGTCTCACAGAAGTAATTGTTATTCTCGTAGTTGCCCTTCTAGTTGTCGGCCCCAAGAAGTTGCCGGAGTTAGCTAAGACTCTGGGCCGCGGAATGGCTGAATTCAGGCGTACAGCTGATGATTTCAAAGCGAGTGTCTACCAGGATGAGGAAACTACTAAAAATGACCGGCAAAAGAGTGAAGAACAGCGAAAAATAAGCAAGATTCAGCATCCGGAAGATCCCCCAGATCCAGAAGGTAGGCCTGTGGAAAAACTAGAATCTGAAAATAATCTTGCCGATAACAGTAGCAAGAGTGAGAATATAGAAGCTGGATCATGAGTTTGAGTGAAACTGAAAACCCCGAAAAGCAAGATCAGGGGGAACCAAGCAATAGTAAAGAAGATCGTGAGATGCATCTCACTGATCACCTTGAGGAACTTCGTAAACGCCTGATCTTTGCTTTTATTGCAATTGCCCTGTTTACGGTTGTCGCCTATTATTTTTCAGAAGATCTTTTCCGTTTGCTCATGGCGCCATTGCTTGAGGTTATGCCGGCTCAAAGTGGATTGATCTTTACAAGCTTGACCGAAACTTTTTTTACCTATCTTAAGATTTCACTTTTGGCTGGTTTTTTTGCGGCTTTCCCGGTTGTTATCTATCAGATTTGGAGATTCTCAGCCCCGGGTCTCTATGCCAACGAAAAGCGTTATGTTTTTCCCTTTGTTTTTTTTGCCACTCTATTCTTTGTCGGTGGAGCCCTGTTCGGCTATTTTGTTGTCTTTCCATTTGGTTTTAAATTTTTTATGGGCTTTGCCACTGATTTCATTACACCAATGCCCACGGTTAAAGAGTATTTCTCTTTTTCAGTACGCTTATTATTCGCCTTCGGGGTTGTTTTCGAGCTTCCAGTCGTTACCGCTTTTTTGGCCCTTTTTGGCTTGATTAAAGCCCAAACTTTATCGGAAAAACGTAAATTTGCTGTTTTGGGAGCATTTGTCGTGGCCGCTATTTTAACCCCCCCTGATATCATCAGCCAACTGATGATGGCCGGACCCATTATCGTACTTTACGAGATGAGCATTATTGTCGCACGTATTTGTGGCCGTAAGCGGGCTGAGAAGGTCGAAGAAGGGTAATGCTTTATAAATGAATATTCTCCCTCTTTATGACGGCCTCCCTAAAACCCGTCAACTACAACAGGTGATTGCGGACTTAGACAATGGTGAACTGGCGATAATCCCAACTGATACCAACTATGCTGCGGTCTGTTCTTTAAGCAGTAAAAAAGGGATAAATAAGCTTTACGGTTTACAAACCGGCCGCCATGAAAAAAAAATTACACTTTTTTGCGCTGATTTAAAAGACATAAGTCTCTACGCCAATGTCACTAATCCGGCATACCGGATGATGAAAAACTTGCTTCCCGGCCCTTATACTTTTATTCTTTCAGCCTCCCGCCTGGTTCCTAAAATGGTTTTAACTAAACGTCGCACGGTTGGTGTAAGGGTTCCGAATCACCCTGCCTGTTTAACCCTTGCTGCCGATCTCGGCACTGCCTTACTGGCTGTCAGTGTCAAAGAATTTTCAAACCAGGGGGACTCTTTATGCTCTTTGGAGGATTCCTTTAAAAATGAAGTCAGCTATCTCTTTGATGACGGAAATGTCGATTCTGAATCATCGACTATGATTGATATGACTGGCAGTGAATATGAAGTTATACGTCAGGGCAAAGGGAAAATCTGAAAAAAAACGTGAAAAGGTTGACTGAATACAAGATGATTTGCTAAGAGGGTAGGGTCTCTTCAAAATTTACCAAGGATATATCAATTATGAGTAAAATTATTAAAGCATTGGTGGTTCTGGTTATCATTTTAGGCGGTGCCGGCTTGATTGCGGCAAGTTACTATTTTGCCCCTGTAATTAATGCCAATCAGCGTGGAGTTGTAATGACTGGCGATGCTGATCAAGGGTCTAATCTAACAATTCTGGGGCCGGGAAAACATTATTGGTTTATTTCCGGGTATAATCCGATTACGACGACTTTGGCCCGTATTGAAATTAGTGAAAAAGAGCTGTCGCTGCCTGATGCTTCTGGAGAGGATTCTGGTATGCTGCTGACAACTAAAGACGGTGATACGATACGGACTGAATTTACGGTCTGGTATAGAGTTATTCCGGCTCAGGCAGGCTTGCGTTTGGCTGCCTTAAGTGACAGTGATGTCGAGAAAATGGTAACTGAAATTACGACAACCACAATTATAGCAAAAACTGCCTATTATGACGCTGGAAGTTTTTTTGATGGTAAAGTGCAGTCTGAGTTTGTTGAGTCAATAAAAAAGGAAGTAAACCAGGATCTGGCGAGTCGGGGACTGGAGTTATCTGTTTTTAAATGTAACAAGTTACATTTTTCTACAGATCTTCTCAAAAAAGTAAAAGAGATCAAAAAAGCTGAGGCAGCTATTGAGGTAAATAAGGTTAGAGTGAAAGCTGCAGCAGTTGCGGCCCAAGAGACTGAAGAGGCGGCTAAAGGCAGGAAGCTGGCGGCCCTGCAAGATGCCCAGGCTCGCAGAGAGAGTGTGATCATGGCCTCAGAAGCCCAGATCATAGCAGCGAAAAATTGGGTGACGGCAGAAACCATCAAAGCAGAAGTTATGTTGGTACGCAGTAAGGCTAAAGCTGAAGCGATGCAGATCGAGGCGACTGCTAAAGTTTTTTCGGGACCGGAAGGGGAACGTTTTTTACGTTATAGAATTGCGGACTCGGTCGCTGAGGCCTGGTTACAAAGGAGTAATGGTACAGCCGGTGACGTGGGACTGGACAGCATTGCTGCAGGGATAACTTCTCTTTCAAAACCACAAAGTCAAGATTCTGCAACAAAATAAAGATAGTACATTATCTAAAAATTAAAAAAGGGCGGCAGATTTGTAAATCTGCCGCCCTTTTTTAATTGAACTATTTATCTGTTTGTATATCTGCCAAAATCTGATCCAGACTCTCTTCGTTATCCATGTCAAGTTCCAATTCGATTAAATCATTATCGGTATTGGCGGACGGCTCTTTAATGCCACTGTCAATATCGTTTGCCGTAAATTCAAAGGGAACGTCGTCATTAATAAGTTCACCTAAGTCGGCTTGCTCATTACTTTCATCTTCAAATAAAGAGAATTTATCCTTTTTATTATCTTCGCCTGATAGTGCGGATGGGGTATCAGGATCATCAGCGTTGAAAGAGGGAGTCAATTCCAGTCCAACAACCTCATTGGAGGTCGTGTCCAGCTCAATCTTAGGCAATTCTTCAGAAAGTAATTGCTCTTTTGGACGGGCCTTTATGTTATTCATGCTGCCCAGACTTCCAAGTTCCCTGCTTATACCTTTAGAGGGGGCTGTAGGCAAAGGTTCACCTGAAGTACTCAAATCTGAAGGTTCAATATCTATCGATTGGTTTGCTGGCGGGGTAGGTGTCGGTGGCAATAAGTCAGGGTCAGGAAAAGACGATCTCGACTCTTTAGGTGTTGGCTTACTGTCATCAACAAGATCTCCAGAAACCTTATCTTTCATATCGGTAAAGAGGGTCGGTTCTAGCATTTTCAGATTCAGAGATTGACGACAGTCATCAAGGATTTCGCCACATTTTTTACACTCTCTCAGGTAGTCAAAACTAGTATAGCCGCACTTAGGACACTTCACAAAAACCTCCTGACTCAATCGTAAAAAAACAATCTGAATTTATTAATGCTCACAATTGTACAAGCTTAAATTACAAACGAACAGTAATCTTGTTAAGGATACCTCGAAAAAATTCTAATTTTTCAAGACACCCTTAACTTTTTACAAATTGCACTAAAGTAAGAGCTGAAACGACAGCAGTCTCAAGACGCATGATCCGCTTCCCCAAACTGCTCACTATATAACCTTGCGACCGCAGAAATACTATTTCGTCTTCGCTTAAACCTCCCTCAGGCCCCAAAAGTAATCGAGTTGCGGCATTTTTATTTAAAGTCCGCACCGTTTCTGAAAATGGTTCAGGTGTTTGAGGGTGAAAAACTATTTTATCAATAGGAGAAGTTCTATCTCCACTCTTTTCCAAATCAAGCAGAGCTGTGGGTTTGTCAATTAGAGGAAGAAAGGGATTGCCGGATTGTTTGAGGCTGGCAACCGCGACTCGATGCCAGTGTAGACACCGCGTTGTACTTTTCTCTTTTGAGTCGATCCGTACGACAGTTCTTGAGGTTACTAGCGGAGTTATCCGAGTAACGCCAAGTTCAACTGATTTTTGGATAATAGTATCAATCTTAGAACTTTTGGGTAACGCTACCACGAGTTGCAGGGGCAAAGGCTTTTGACAAATATCGCATTCTGTAATCTCAACCTGCAATCTCTTTTTCAGGTTGTCAACTGCTTGAATCCTTCCTTTATAAGTTTTCCCCTGACCATCAATAAAATCGAGATAATCACCCGGACGGCGTCTCAATACCTTTATCTGATGTCTGAATTCATCTTCTTCAAAAAAGGCCTTATCTCGATCTATGGTTTCTGTATAAGCAAAATTTGACATTTTTATAAAATGTTATAAATAAAAGCAAAAGCTATTTTCATGCCATAGTAATATTTCAGAGAGTCACCATAGCTATTTGATACGGGCAAAAAGGTCAAACTCGTGGGCGTCGTAAATCTCGACATCGACAATAGTGCCGGGGCTGGCATCACCTTCTGTAAGGTAAGTTACACCATCAATTTCGGGCGCCTGGAAAGCAGTTCTCCCTTGGAGAAGAAGATCACTCTCCTGGCTCAGGCCCTCAATCAACACCTTTCTGGTTTTGCCGATCTCAGCCTGTAAACGTTTTTCAGTTATGCCCTGCTGGACTTCAAGTATAGCCTGTAATCTTTCATTTTTCAAGGTATCAGAGATCTGTTGTTGAAATTGGGCAGCCCGACTTCCGTCTTCCGGCCAGTAGGAGAAGGCTCCAAGATAGTCAAAGAAACCTTCGTTGACAAAATCAAGTAATTTTCTGAAATCGTCATCACTCTCACCGGGAAAGCCGACAATTACGGTACTACGTAGGGAAAGATCCGGGATCCTGTTTTTCATAGTTTCCAAGGTATAACGTATATCTTTAGCTTTGTCATGGCGACCCATTTTTGCTAGAATTGGGTCACTGAAGTGTTGAATCGGAATATCCATATAGCTGCAAATCAAACTCTCGTGTGCTATTAAATCAATAAGTTCAGAGGTTATGCGGTGAGGGTAGGCGTAGAGTAATCGCAACCTGCCAATTTCCGGCAGTCTGGTTAAAGCCTTCAGTAAGTCTGTCAGTTGGGGTTTACTCTCCAGGTCGCTGCCGTAGGCTGTGATATCTTGAGCCACAAGGTTGATCTCTTTAACCCCGCGGCTCAGCATTTGTCGGGCCTGGGTCAAAAGAGCTGCAAGAGGCACACTCTGTTGCGGCCCTTTAATCGTGGGGATCATACAGTACGAGCAACAGTTATTACAGCCTTCGGAAATTTTGAGATAACTGTAGGCCACAGGTGAAGTGATATGCTGTGGAACTGAGTGGAGAGCGCTGTAATCGGGTGAGCTGATTACACTGATAGCTGGTTTAAGGTCAGGCTCTTTTGAAAATTTCTTTATAGCTTCAGGTATTTTATGAAAATCAGAAGTTCCGAAAAGAAGGTCAATTTCAGGGATTTCTTGAGTAAGTAACAACCCATAGCGTTGCGGCAGGCAACCACAGACCACCAGAAGACGGCAAGCGCCGTCTTCTTTGAGGGTGGCCATATTTAAGATTGTGTTAACTGCTTCTTCAACCGCTGGCTGAATAAAGGCACAAGTGTTGACAATTATGACTTCAGCTTCATCGGGTTCTGGAAGGAGCTCAAAGCCTGATTCAAGCAGGAGGTAGATGAGTTTTTCGGCATCTACCTCATTTTTTGGGCAGCCCAGATTAATGACAGCTGTTTTCAACTTAAAGGACTTTGACAGTATCAATCCAATTGTTGACATCTGCTTGAGTGCCATATTGAATGCCGGTTATTTCATCAAAGAGTCTTTGCGAAAGTTCTCCCACTTCGCCATTATTGATGGTTGCGCTGTTTTCTTTGTAAGTAATTGAACCAACCGGTGAAATGACTGCGGCTGTCCCGGTTCCAAACATCTCCTGCAGGCGACCATTTTCGCTGGCCTGCATAACTTCGTCAATACTGATCTGTTTTTCAACTACTTTAATATTCCAGTTTTTAAGAATCTTGATAGTTGAATCACGAGTTATTCCGGGCAGGATACTGCCGTTTAAAGGCGGAGTAATAACCTCATCATCGATCTTCACCATAATATTCATCGTCCCGACCTCTTCGAGCCACTTCAACTCATAGGCGTCAAGCCAGAGGACTTGCGTGAACCCCTTTTTCTGGGCGTTGACCGCCGCGAGCAGGCTGGCAGCATAATTGCCGGGAGTTTTGATCTCACCGAGACCTCCCCGAACAGCCCGCACATACTGATCTTCAACCAGGATCTTGACCGGGTTAAAACCTTCAGAATAATAAGCTCCAACCGGCGAGAGGATAATCATCAGTTTGTAGGTGTGGGAGGGCCGAACCCCCAAAAACTGATCGGTTGCAAAAATAAATGGACGAATATAGAGAGCTGTACCGTGGGCCGATGGAACCCACTGGTTGTCAATCTCAAGTAATCTTTGCAAGCCTTCCAACAACTCTTCAACATCAATCTCAGGAATACAGACTCTTTTGGCCGAATTATTAAAACGTCGAAAATGGTCACGAGCCCGGAAAAGATTAATATTGCCATCTTCTGCCCGGAAAGCTTTCATGCCTTCAAAGATAGCCTGACCATAGTGGAGAGCCATCATTGAAGGGTCTATCCGAATCGGTCCGTAGGGTTCTATCCGAGTGCCATGCCAGCCTTTTTCCAGATTATAATCCATAACCAGCATATGATCGCTGAAATGAACTCCAAAACCAAGCTTATCAGTAGTTGGAACACTTTTTAGCTCTTTACTTAAATTTATTGCTATATCTGCCATTTTCTAATCCTATACGCTTTACTGATATTATAATAATATTTTTACTCGACTAATTCGGTCATGACGATTCTATGCTTAAGCAAATCCATCTCCTTAATCTCTGCCTGAACCGTTAACCGATCACCAAAAAGCCCAACCAGTTCAACCCCACCTTCATCAAGAGGGGTGATAAGCGAGACATCTTCCATAAGAAGTTTTTCGCCACCGGACTGGTCAACCAGGTAAGCATTTGATTGACACATATCAATTAAACTCCGTTTCAAAAATTTTAGTGCTTTACAAAACGATTTTTTGTTTAAAAACAAGAAATCGTTCCGATAAGAGCACTTATTTGCGGGCCGAGTCACTTTTGAGTTGCGAGGCTTGTTCCCGCATTAGATGTTTATCAAATTGTTAATGGGTTATTGGTTTTCTTTATCACAAGGGGTTGTCATTGTGCAAGCTCTCAAGCGCAACAAATGATAATAATTTACTTGTGGGCAGCTTACTTTTTAAGGTTTTGAAGTTGACAGTCCCTTAATAATCAAATAGAACGTTGCCAACACGATTTCTTTACAATATCATCAATGAACTTAAAATGGGAGCACGATTTTAAAAGATGGGATTAGTTATACAAAAATATGGCGGAACCTCAGTTGGCTCGATTGACCGAATAATGAATGTAGCCCGACGGGCAGTATCCACCAAAAGAGAAGGCAATAGGGTTGTTGTTGTTTTATCTGCGATGTCAGGCGAGACCGATCGCCTTATTAATCTGGCCAATGAGATAAACCCTGAGCATAATCGTCGCGAGCACGACGTTCTGGTTTCCTCCGGCGAACAGGTTTCAATTTCCCTTATGGCAATGGCAATTGAAACTCTGGGAGAAAAAGCGATCTCATATTTGGGGTCTCAGGTTTGTATCAGAACCGACAGTGATCACAGCCGGGCTCGAATTTTGGACATTGACAGCAATCGTCTCAGAGATTCTTTGGAGCAGGGTTTGATTGTTGTTGTAGCCGGCTTTCAAGGGGTTGATGAGGATGGCAACATTACAACTTTGGGTCGGGGAGGTTCTGATACCAGTGCTGTTGCTATCGCCTCCGCCCTTAAGGCAGACGTTTGTGAGATCTATACAGATGTTGATGGTATCTATACAACCGATCCCAATATCTGCAAGCAAGCCTGTAAACTCGAAAAAATATCTTATGATGAGATGCTCGAACTAGCCAGTCTCGGAGCCAAGGTTTTACAGATTCGTTCAGTTGAATTTGCTAAAAAGCATGGTATCAAGATCCACGTTCGTTCGAGCTTTTCTGATGTTCAAGGAACTATTGTCTGTAAGGAGGAAGAGGGAATGGAAAAAGCCATTGTTTCCGGTGTCGCATATAACAAAAATGAAGCTAAAATTACAATTTGTGGAATTCCCGATCGACCAGGAATTGCCGCTTTAATATTCACCGCCATCTCCACGCAAGGCATTGTTGTTGATATGATCATTCAGAATATATCGGCTGAAGGGTTGACAGATTTAACTTTTACCGTACCTAAACTTGATTACGAACACGCCATGAGCTCTTTGGAGGAGACCAACCGGGAGATCGGGGCTCTTGATATTCATGGTGATAAAAACATAGCGAAAGTCTCAATTGTCGGTATCGGAATGCGGACCCACGCTAATGTTGCTGGGCGTATGTTTGCAGCGTTGGCTCAGGAAAATATCAACATAATGATGATTAGCACATCAGAGATCAAGGTCTCCTGTGTGATTGCTGAAAAATACACGGAATTGGCGGTACGTGTTTTACATCAGGAGTTTGAACTAGCTGAAGAGACTCGAGATGAAGGTTGATATAATTTTAATGTTTATAACTAAGGAAGCTTCACGACGGAACTATGATAAAAATATACGACACAACCCTTAGGGACGGAACCCAGGCTGAAGATATTTCTCTGCTGGCCGATGATAAGATCCGGATTGCTCGCCGTTTAGATGCTTTTGGTATTCACTACATTGAGGGCGGTTGGCCGGGATCAAACCCCAAAGATTTCAGCTTTTTCAACAAAATTAAGGAAGTTGAACTTAAACAAGCCAAAGTCACAGCTTTTGGCAGTACCCGTAAATTTCAGAATCAAGCTGAACGTGACCCGAACCTTAAAGCAATTGTTGAATCCGGGGTTCAGGTGGCCACTATTTTTGGCAAGGCCTGGGATTTCCATGTTCTTAATGCCCTCCATATAACATTGCCGGAAAATCTTTTAGCCATAAAAGACTCACTGGCTTTTTTGAAGCAGCATATGGATGAAGTATTCTATGATGCTGAACATTTTTTTGATGGCTTTAAAAACAACCGTGATTACGCCTTGGCAACCCTGAAAGCGGCTCAGGAGGGCGGCGCCCAATGCTTGATTCTTTGTGATACCAATGGCGGTATCCTGCCGGATGAGATTACCACAATTATTGACATTGTTCGACAGGAGATGGGGGAGAGTGTTCCTTTAGGCATTCATGTTCATAATGATTCCGAGACCGCTGTGGCCAGTTCTTTGTTGGCGGTGCGACATGGTGTAACTCAGGTTCAAGGTACTATTAATGGTTTCGGTGAGCGCTGTGGTAACGCCAACTTAATCTCCATTATTCCGAATCTGCAAATCAAGATGGGCTATAATGTTATTAACCCGGAAAATCTAAGCCAACTGGCTTCGTTATCCCGTTATGTTGATGAAATCGCCAATAAGCGTCACAGTCTTCACCAGCCTTTTGTCGGCCGCAGTGCTTTTGCCCATAAAGGTGGTATTCATGTCAGCGCTGTCCAAAAAGATCCCCATACCTACGAGCACATTGACCCTGAAACGGTTGGTAATAAACGGCGGGTTCTAATCTCTGATCTTTCCGGTCGCAGTAATATTATCTATAAAGCCAAAGAGTATGGTCTTGACTTAGGTTCTAAGGAGGAGACTGACGAGATTTTAAAACGGATTAAAGATCTTGAGGAAAAAGGTTTTCAGTTCGAGGGGGCGGAGGCATCTTTTGAGCTTTTGGTCAAAAAAACGACCGGCAGCTATAAACCGATTTTCACTTTTATGGGATTTCGGGTCATGGTCAATAAATTCAGACATGACCGTCCGCCCTTGACTGAGGCGACTGTTATGATTGAGGTCGGCGGTGTTATTGAGCATACCGCCTCAGTCGGGGAGGGGCCGGTCGATGCTTTGAACCGGGCTTTAAGAAAAGCCCTGGAAAAATTTTATCCTGAACTTAAAAATGTCAAGCTTGAAGACTACAAGGTCAGAATCCTTTCCTCTGACAAAGGGACCAGCTCGGTTACCCGGGTCTTGATTGAATCGAAAGATGATCAGGGCAACAAATGGGGAACGGTTGGCGTTTCAACTAATATTATTGAAGCCAGCTGGCAGGCTTTGATTGATGGAATAGAGTATAAGTATATGCGAAAAGGGAGCGAAAATGAAACATCACACAGCCATCCTGACTATCAGTGATCGCGGTTCGAAAGGAGAACGTCAAGATTTAAGTGGGCCGGCTTTGCGTGATCGACTAGCTGATATTGAGGTTTTTAAGGTGGTTGCTGAAAAGATGGTCAGCGACGAGCCTGAAGAGATCAAGAATGTCCTTATTGAGTGGTGTGATAGTGGAGAGATAAATCTGATTTTAACTACCGGTGGAACCGGTTTTTCGCCGCGAGATCTGGCCCCGGAAGCTACCATGGCTGTCGTCGAGCGCCCCGCACCTGGTTTTGCTGAGGTGATGCGAGCAGAAAGTCTTAAAATAACCCCCCATGCCATGATCTCCAGGGCGGCTGCTGGTATCCGCAAAACAACTTTAATTATAAATTTTCCGGGAAGCCCGAAAGCCGCAACCGAGTGTCTTGGATTTATTTTACCGGCTCTGCCGCATGCCCTCGAAAAACTGGCGGGTGACCTTTCCGATTGCGGTTCATAAAGAGAACAAGAGAACACTTGCTTACCTTTAAAAATGCCACCATAAATGATATTGCTGAGATTCTGGCAATAGAACAGCTCTCTTTCAAACCTCCATGGAGTAAAGAGAGCTTCGTCAGTGAACTTTCTGATCCACTCTCAACAACCATCATTGTCAAATCTCCCTGCCAAACTATTGCCTACGGCTATAGCTGTTGCAAAGTAATTTTTCCTGAAGCTGAACTATTAAGAATTGCTGTCAATCCTGAATTGCGGCGACGGGGTATTGGCCAGTCTCTACTTGATGAGAGCTTAAGGCGTTTGCAGATGATGCAGGTAACGACACTTCATCTGGAAGTCTCTGAAAGAAACCGGGAGGCGATTACTCTGTATGAAAAAATGGGCTTTTTTATTAGCGGACGGCGACTTGGATACTACGACAATGGTACTACCGCGGCTTTGCTTTTACAGCGTAACTTTTGAGTGATATCAAAATCAATCTTCGCGATGACAAGAGGTACAAGGGTTCGTTGGTCCGGTTGGCTTATTCTCATTTTTAAGTTGCCGATGACACCGTTTGCATAAGGCTCTATGGGATACTCTGATAATATTAGGGGTTCCCCCTTTATCATTGTCGGCATGACAATCCCCACACTCCTTAATATCTCTGGACATCTCCCAACTCGCATGACAATTCTCACACTTTTGATCCAAATGTTCAGTATGACGAAATATCGGATGACAACTGGCACAGGTCTCTATTTCGCTGTCCCCATCCCACTCATGGTGGCATAACTCACAATCATACTCTTCATGTTTAGAGTGAGTAAATATGGAAGGTTTGCGGTCGGTTGTCGGATCAGCTTTAGTGACATGAATAGTTCCGGAAGGTACATCAACGGCAAAGGCAGTGAAAGGTCCCATCAAAAAAAAGAGTGCTGCAACAATTAATGAAAACCTCATCTTTATCCTCCATTATTATTTATCTCTGTTGGAACTTAAAATAATTTATGGGTAACGTTGGCAAAAACTTGGAGAATAATAACACTTTGCTATTTAAAAGTCCAATTATTTACATGTCAGTATAAACTTTCGTGATTTTATTCTTGCATCATTAACAGATATCTACATATAAGCAGTGGTAAGAATTTCCAATAATAGTTGCAGATAAATAAGGCTTAACATGGACGATCAAAATCAAAGTCGAAGGCAGTTTCCAAGGATAGAGATTCAGGCTCAGGTTGAATTTTTTGTTGACGCCGATATCGTCTCTGCTGAGACTCTCGATATTTCTGATGGGGGGTTGCGAATTACGACCCATGAGCCCGTTAAAACGACTCTCAAGGTTACTGAAAAGAGTGGTGAAGTCCAAGAACACCAAGCTGAAATGATATGGGCTAAACGAAATCCAGATGATCATATGATATTTGGTCTTAAATTTATCGATGACGAAAAAAGGGTGTTGGACATTGTATCTTTTTAATACGAAAATAGTTCACAAACATAAACTCTCATTCAATATTTACCGCTTACGTATTAAGGCAACAATTGATTTTTGCCGAGCCGCGAAGTCGGGCCAATTTGTCATGCTCGGGATAGGTGACAAACTCTTCGATCCTCTGTTGCGGCGGCCTTTCGGCATTTGTCGTTGGGGGGAAGATTGGTTTGAGGTTGTCATTAAAATAGTTGGCAAGGGGAGCGCTCAGCTGAGCCAACTCGATAGTGGAGGATCGATAGCTGTTCACGGTCCTTTGGGGAATGGCTATCCCAATAACAACTTTGAAAATGAGAAAAAGTCTCTCTATCTAGTCGCTGGCGGTATGGGCATCGCATCAATTGCTTCATACATTTTTTCAGCCCTCGACTCTAACCAATCTCTAGCCGGAATCTTTTTGCTTTATGGTGCTGCAAACTATTCAGAGTTGGTCTTGCTTAATGAACTGACGGCCGCAAACACTATCGGATTAAATATTCAGACAATTACTGATGATGGTAGTTGCGGGCGCCAGGGTTTGGTGACAGAAATACTTTCTATTGCCTTGCAAAAGGAACCTGAAGCTCGAGTTTTCGCATGCGGGCCTGAACCCATGTTGAAAAGCGTTCAGAAAGTTTTACAAAAGGCTGGCAGTGAAGGTTATCTAAGTCTTGAAAATCGCATGGCTTGCGGTTTTGGTGTCTGCTTAGGGTGTGTGCAGACGGTGCTTGCCGAAAAGAGTGTTAGCGGTGAGGTAGAAATGGCAAAAGTATGTACTCAGGGACCTGTTTTCCCGGCCCAGCAGGTGGTTTTCTGATGGTAGATCTCAAGGTTGAAATTGCCCCTGGAGTGATTTTAAAAAATCCGGTACTGACAGCTTCTGGAACATTTGGTTATGGCCGTGAATATGCCAGTTATTTTGATATATCTAAACTCGGGGCTATAATAAGCAAAGGTTTGTCCCTGCAACCTAAAACCGGTAACCTCGGAGTCAGAATCACCGAAACCGCCTGCGGCATGCTTAATGCCATCGGTTTGGAAAATATTGGTGTCGAACGTTTTCTGGCTGACGAACTCCCGATTTTAAGAAAACTTGGAGCTGTCGTAATCGTCAATATATTTGGCAACAACCAACCTGACTATGCGGCTCTGGCCGCGAAACTAGATGGGGTTGATGGCATTACCGCTCTTGAAATCAACATCTCCTGTCCTAATGTTAAGGCTGGTGGTCTTCAGTTTGGAACCGATCCTCAAGCTGCCGCGCAACTGGTAGCTGCAGTCCGCAAAGAGACATCACTGCCATTGATCACTAAACTTTCTCCTAATGTCAACGATATTGTCGCAGTCGCCAAAGCGGTGGAGGAGGCTGGCAGTGATTCCCTGTCGTTGATCAACACCCTCCTTGGCATGGCCATTGACCTCGACCGGAAAAGACCGGTTTTAGGAAATGTTACTGGTGGTCTTTCCGGACCAGCCATCAAACCAGTGGCCCTGCGCATGGTCTATCAAGTAGCTCAGGCCGTATCAATTCCGGTTATCGGTATCGGTGGTATCATAAGCGCGCGTGATGCCCTGGAGTTTCTTCTGGCAGGGGCAAGCGCTGTTGAAATAGGGACTGCCAGTTTCATAAATCCACAAACCGCCAGCGAGATTGTCGATGAAATTGAAAGTTATCTAAATGACCAGGGTTGTGAGCGAATAACTGATTTCATTGGCTCATTGGAAAAAAATCCAACCTGAAACTGCGCTCTATTAAGACGGGGAGATTTATGACGAACAACGATATTTTGCGCCGGATACGCTATACTTTTGACTTTAAAGATGCAAAAATGATCGCCATTTTTGCCCTGGCTGACTATCAGGTAACCCGCGAGCAGATAAGCAATTGGTTGAGGAAAGAAGATGATACTGAGTTTATGGAGTGCAG
The DNA here is from genome assembly GCA_964457755.1 of uncultured Thermodesulfobacteriota bacterium. Taxonomy (GTDB): domain Bacteria; phylum Desulfobacterota; class Anaeroferrophillalia; order Anaeroferrophillales; family Tharpellaceae; genus Tharpella. Next base: position 85,577 of record CAYWGC010000005.1, read on the forward strand.
CGACACTCAGTTGGCAATTTTCTTAAATGGCTTGATTAACGAGAAACGAGGCAAGAAAGAGGGGCTACAACCCAGCCCCGAGGTTAAATTAACTAACAATATTATTTTCAGAAAATTAAAAATCGCATTAGATCTGCAAGCTGCAGATATTCTGGAAATTTTAAGCCTGACTAATACGAAAGTAAGTAAGCACGAATTGAGTGCGTTTTTCCGTAAACCCGGTCATAAACACTATCGTGACTGTCTCGACCAGATTTTGCGCAATTTCCTCAATGGCATGCAACTTAAATATCGAGATAATCTTTAAAGTGTATGCTCGAATTTTTTTAGCTGACCTTCGTAACGATTCAGATAGGCAACGATCTCATTTTTAGTGGCTGTGTGAGGGAATTTAAACTCGACTGCTAAAACGTAACGTTTTTCGAAGGGCGAATCGCTGTCTTCACTATCTTCACGGATCACCCGAGCCATAAAGTTCCCGGTCAAGACCCCTTCAGGAAGAGTTTCTTCTTTTTCAGGAGTCTGAAATTCAGCCAGAAGCAAAGTGCCGGCTTGCAACATGGGGCAGGTTGTGGCAAAATACATTCCTCCCCCTCCGAGATTAAGGGTTCGACCAGTATATGGGCCAACAACATCTTTCCCCTTGATTATCGAGAAGGAAAATGGAAGTTCAATGTTGCAGCGATAAAAATCTCGCTGATTATTGTTAATGTCAGATGGCATGATAAAAACCGGTCGTAGACTGATGCAGGTTAAATTGAATTAACCAGCTCCAAGATGGAGCTGTGCCAATCTTCACATATTCAGTGTTAACGAACTGCAATAGAGTCCCAGGTTAAACAGCGCGGACATCTCCAGGTCATTTCATCGAGTTGAAAACCACATTTTCGACATCGATAGGCTTTCTCGAATCTTAATTGCGTAGAGAAAAAATTACAAACCAGTGAGTCATAGAGACCACTGTCTCTACCACTTGTAGAACGTATTTTTTGGAGCAGGCTGCTGGCCAGGGAAAAAACCTCAGCATCTCCACTTTTATGACTCATCACCTGTTCCAGGCGACTTGCGGCATCTTCAAGGTGGTCAGACTTAATTAGCCAGGCAACATAAGCGAGTTTGAATTTACGTTTTTCACCATACTTATCTAAATGCCTGGAGAAAAATTCGGGCTCAACTTTTTTTCTTATATCTTCAGGTATTTCAGAGAAACGACTTGTCACCAGGCTCACAAAGTCAGGGTTCAGGATAAAGGCTTTCTCCCAAGCCTCTAAAGCTTCTGCTGTTTGGTTGCCGCTATTTAAAAAATCCCCATAATGGAGCCAAGCGTCTATACAGCTATCATCAAGTTTCAGAGCCTGTCTGAAAAACTTCAAAGCCTTTTCTCGATCCCCAACCGTCTCAGCCGTTTTGGCAACCTCAGTTGTTAAATGGGCTATAAGGTTGAGCTCTTTTTTAGAAGATGGAGAAGATTCATGAAGGGCAAGGGCTTTTTCCCATTCGCGCAAACTTACGTAGAGTGAGGAGAGCTCTTTACGGGCATCAGGGTCTTGGGGGTTGCGAGCCAGAATTTCTTCGAAAGCACGACAGGCTCTATCGAGCAGGCCCGCCCGTTTGTAATCGAGACCGATCTCGAAAAAAGTTTGCTGTCGTACATCATCGGGAAGATTGGGTCGCAGGAGAATGTCACGATGTACACGTATGGCTCGTTCCATCTCGCCAGTGTTTCTGAAAAGTTGTCCTAAAGCCAGATAAATTTCAGTTGTCGTCGTATCAATGCGAGCTACTTTGACAAATTCTGCAACGGCTTTGTCGGTCTCGTTGGCCAGGACATAAGAGAGTCCCTTAAAATAGGTTCGTAAAAGAGTCGACTTGTCTGTGGACTCTTTTTTTTCGTCAAGGAGAGGCCGGTCTTGCGCTACCGGTTCTTTAGAAAGGCGGCTGCCGAAACCACTAATTTTTTTCTTTGCCCAGAAAAGAAGAAGCAAAATCAGCAAAGACAAAAGCGCTACGGGTAGCAGATAGGTTAAAGGCATGTATGCATACTAATTATTTTTGATTGTCTTGAAAAATATAATTTTTCAAGACAATCTTTGGGGTTTGCGACCAACTCAAGCAGTTTTTTCTGAGCTTGTGCTCGCCGGAGAAATTACCGCAGATGAATCAACCGAAACACTACTTTCGGTTAATGGCTGATTACGAAATTTTGCCAGTTCACTTTCAAGCTCACTGATACTCTTTTTATGCTTTTTTAGTTGCCGACGGTTTTTAAAAATTATTACAATATCAAACATGGCTACCATTACGACCCCAAGAAAAAGGGCGCAAAAAACCACGATATAGAGGGGCAGTGATTTCTGTAAAACATATTCGCCAAGTCCATACTTAAGATCTACACCGACCGACAAGGCAACACTATTTTGAAAGATAAAAACCAGAGCCAACAACAGAAAAACCAGAATCACAGCAATTTTTAGATAGCGCATCTGTAAAAATCCTCACAATAAAACAAAAAGTTAATCAACTGCTAAAAAAAGGTTTCAGCATATTATACGATGAATCAAGGTGTTGCGGCATTACCATTGTGTCAGCAATCACCGGCATGAAATTATGATCTCCAGCCCACCGGGGCACGATATGGAAATGGAGATGAGCTGCAATCCCGGCTCCGGCAGCTGCTCCCATATTTAAACCGGTATTAATACCAGCCGGATGCAGGGCTTCCTGCAGGGCTTTAATCGATCTCTTCAACAGTATCATTAAATCGATATAGGGTTCTTCCTCAAGCTCAGCAAGGTCAGCGACATGCGCAAGCGGTAGTACCAGCAAGTGGCAACTACTGTACGGATAACGATTTAAGAGTACATAACTAAATTGCGTACGTTCTAAAATAAGGTTTTGGCGGTCATTTTTTTCTTTTTGAAGACGGCAAAAAAGACAACCTGGATCTTTCTCTTCAGTTTTGTCTTCGAGAATATAGTCAATTCTCCAAGGAGCCCAAAGAGACGATTTTGACATGTTACAAAAACCTTAAAGAGTTTATATATATGTGGAAGCTTGTAAAAATTATTAATTACGATTATCATGTTTATTATCTCTTTGCCACAATTTTCTTGTCGGCAGTCGATAAAAATTTTGTCATATTTATTTATAAGGGGGTGAAAATGATCACATTCGATAAAGATCTTGAGAAAGCAGCGGTTCTGGAAGTCGCTCAGTTGATGGCTGTGGCCGCACGTACGGCCCCAAAAGGCAAGGGGGAAGACACAATTGCTGTAGCCTTATTGACCGCCGACGAAAAAGACCGGGTTGCCAAAAGAATGGAAAAGATAGCTCAGGAAGAAGGGATCACTTTTTTTGAAAGGGATGCCGTTAATATCTACCAAGTACCGGCCGTATTAGTGATCGGTACCAGTTTTAAGCCGCTCGGCATACCCCGTTGCGGAGATTGCGGTTATGCCGACTGTAAGGCCTGTCAAGAGGAAGGGGGGGGGCGTTGCAATTTTAATGTTATTGATCTTGGCATAGCATTAGGTAGTGCGGTTGCGGTTGCCGCCTCACATCATATAGATAATCGGATCATGTTTTCCTGTGCCAAGGCAGTGCTGGAACTGGGGATGATGCCGGCCGAGGTAAAAATGGCATATGCAATTCCGCTCTCAATTACGAGCAAAAGTCCTTTTTTTGACCGCTAAAAATTCTACTGGGCGGTACGAAAATCTGCCAGATTGATACGGATCTCTGATTTCCCCTGCCAGACATTCTCTTCCGGAGTGATGGCAAGGTCAAGATTTTCCCCGGCTACAGGACAACTACCATTGAAATTAAAGGCAATACCCGGTAAACGACAATTTTTTTTGTCGGCAAAGATAAATTTCATATGGCGCTGGCCACTCTGACCGATAGCTGTAGCTTTAATCAACCGCATTGACTGCAGGACAAAAGTCGGTTCCGGGTTGCCTTGACCTAGAGGTTGCAAAACTTCCAGATCCTCAAGTAATTTGCGATTAATCTCAGTCGATGAGAGAATACCGTCTATCAGGATATCGGGAAGCCCTTCCTTTAAAGATCCGCAAGAGGCCATGAATCTTTCAATGTGGATACGTAAATCCGCAATACTCTCTTTAGCAACGGTTAATCCGACAGCCTGTTCATGACCGCCGAAACGAATAAGGTATGTCTGGCAATGTTCCAGCAGTTCAACCAGGTTGATTCCCGGGATGCTGCGCCCAGAGCCTCTGCCAATACCGTTTTCCAAAGCAATCAGAATTGTCGGTTTACCATAACTTTCAGCTATCCGGGATGAAACTATACCGACAACCCCTGGATGCCAATTTTCCGAAGCCAGGAGAATGACTTTGGCCGCCTTAAGATTCTCATCGCCGGCGATCATTTCATCGGCTTCTCTCTTGATATCTTTTTCGATTTGCCGCCGCTGTTCGTTACACTCTTCGAGATATTGAGCTTGCCTGGTTGCCACAGCCTGGTCTTTCGTTAAAAATAGTTCAACCGCAACTGCGGCGTTGGCAACCCGACCAACGGCATTAACTCGAGGCGCCAGGCGAAAGGCAAGATCCCGGGCTTTAATAGTTTGACCGCGTTGAAAACGGCATAAATTAATTAGCGCTCGCAGGCCACGCCGATATGACTTATTAATCTCAATCAAGCCAAAATTAACAAAAATACGATTTACTCCAGTCAGAGGCATTACATCTGCAACCGTACCTAAGGCTACCAGATCGAGATACTGAAGCAGGTTAACATCTTTGGTTAAACCAGTCTGGCGTAAATTTTTTCTTAAAGCCATCATAAGATTAAAAGCAACTCCGACCCCAGCCAAAACCTTGTCCGGATAGTGGCAATCTGCAAGATGGGGGTTGATGATGGCAAAGGCCGGAGGCAGTTTTTCCGGTATTTGATGATGGTCTGTAACAATAATATCAAATCCTAAAGAGTTTGCCACTACTATCTCTTCATAATCAGAAATGCCGCAATCAACCGTAATGGCCAGATCAGCTCCTGCTGATTTAGCTTTTTTAACAGCCTCCAAATTAAGTCCGTAGCCATCTGTGAGTCGTGAAGGGATTGAGTAGTCGACTTGAAAACCGGTACGTCTCAGATAGTCTACCAAGATTGCGGTAGCCGAGATACCATCCATATCGTAGTCACCAAAAACAAAAATCTTCTCCTGACGCCGGAAAGCCAGAACCAGCCGGTCAACAGCCTTCTCCATTCCCGATAAAAGAAAAGGATCGGGGAGGTTGTGGAGTGAGGGGGAGAGGAAATCACGGGCACTTTGAGAATCCCCGAAGCCCCGGTTAATCAGGATTGAGGCTATCAGAGGAGATATCTCAAGGTCGTCGCAAAGGGTTTTGAGTAATTGGGGTGGTGACTCTTTACTCTTCCATATCCTGGAATGATTTTTTATATTTGACATAGTTATGTTTTATTCCTGAGAGATGTAACTAAAAATCCGGAAAAAAGAATTGCCGTTCCCCCTAACCAGGTCGACAAGAGAGGAGCTTCATGGACCAAAAAAAGTCCCATGAAAACCGCCGATAAAGGCTCAATGTAGCCAACAACGGCAACATACTGAGCTTTTATATGACTTAATCCGGAGAGATAAATTAGGGGAGCTATAGCACAAAGAGCAGTACCGACAACAATCAATAGAAACCAGGATGACGCCGGCAGAATAAATAAAGGATTTAAGGCGTAAAATGGCAAAAGAAAGATAACTATAAAAACACTTTGCCAGAAGACCAGAGAAAGGGTTGCCAACCGGGCCGTTAAACGTTTTGCAAAAATAAGCGTAAAGGCGTAGGCCAAGCCTGAAGCAACTCCGCAGAGAGCCCCCTTTAGATCCGCAACAGAAAAGTTGCCGTGCCAACTCGGAGCGAGGATAAAGGCGAGGCCAAAAAGAGAGATGAAGAGAGGGGCTAAAAGACGTTTATCAAACTTTTCCGCAATCAATAATGGGGCCAGCAGGGCAACAAAAAGGGGGGCAGTATAGTGCGAAAAGACGGCAATGGCAATTGAGGTTTGATTGAATGCGGCAAAATAGAAATAGTTGTTGAGAAGTAAACTAAGTGCAAGTAAAGCCAGCAGGTGGGAGTTCTTGGAGAGGCCCGTAAAGGTTTGACGGAGTGAAACGGGTCTACAGAGGGCGATAACTAAAATCAAGGGCAGAGAAAAAAGTGTTGTAAAAAATACAATATGAAGCGGGCTGAGGTGTAGTTTTTTAACTACAACCCCCCAGGTACTCCACAATAAAAGAGCTCCGGCAACTTTACAGTAGTTTTTCAGAAATTCCTCATCGACAGCGGTACTTGGCTTTAATTTTTTTCTCAACCAGCGGATGCACAAGATCTGAAACATCGCCGCCCAAAGAGGCGAGTTCCTTAACTATGCGTGAACTGACATAGGTATAAAGAGCGTTGGAAGTTATAAAAAAAGTTTCAATTCCAGGAGCCAGTTTGCGATTCATTAAAGCCATCTGAAATTCGTACTCAAAGTCAGATACGGCCCTTAGTCCGCGAATAATAACATGGGTTTCTCTTTTGACAAGGTAGTCAATCAAAAGACCTCCAAAGGTTTCGACTTTGACATGTGAGTTATGCAAAAAAATGTTCTCGATCATCTCGATTCTCTCGTCAACAGTGAAAAGAGGAGTTTTCTCCTGATTACAGGCAACCGCAACAACAACTTCATCGAATACAGCAGAACTTCTCTCGATTAAATCAATATGGCCCACCGTGACGGGGTCAAATGAGCCCGGAAAAACTGCGACTGTTCTTTGATGTTGCGGTTCATTGAGTTGTGTCAAAACAGGCTCCGAGATAATTTTTAAAGTTTTATGGATTTTTAAAGTTCCTGGCTATAAAAAGTTAACATGGAGTGACCATATTTTTTTTGCTTCCAGATATGCATTGTCTGACTTTGGGGTAACGTAACCTTAGGGATATGTTCTAGTACAGCGATAGCTCCTGGCCCTAAAATTCCAGCCCGGCAAGCTTCGTCAATAATATTAACACCAAGCTCAGGGGTTGCGTAGGGAGGGTCTAAAAAAATCAGATCGAAAATTGCCCCGGAAAGCGAAAAGTGAGATATAGACTGTGACGCACTCATTTGCAAAAGTGTGGCAGAGCTCGGTATGCTCAAGGATGTGAAATTCGATCGTATGAGCTTGCAACTATTGATATCTGAATCTATGCATACAACAGCAAGAGCGCCTCGGCTTAAGGCTTCAAGTGCCATAATGCCACTGCCCGAAAAAAGATCGAGAACAACCTTTCCCTGACAATAACCGGGCCCTAATATTGAAAAAAGAGCCTCACGAGTCATCGCTTTAGTCGGTCTGACAGCAGGGTTTTTAACGGTATTAAGCTTTTTACCCTTAAGGGTACCGCCTGTAATACGCATATAAAAATTCGAGTCTTAAAAAATCACAAGGCAAGAAGAGGTCTAATTCTTCCTGCCTTCTAAATATGTAACACAAGTTGTTCTGCTAATGAATTAAAAAAATTAGCTGCGAATACCCTTTTTCGAGGCTTTTAGGGGGTTGATCTTTTTCTTGATCTGCTCAACGTCGCGTTTGATATGGGTCGCCATAGTACAAGTGCCGGTGATCCATTTGCTCGCCGGGTCGGGGAAAGAGTTACAGTAACTTTTCTCGTCAACCACAATAATCTTAGCGCACCCTTCACATTTATCAATAATTGGTTTGCAACTTCCATCGGCAAAAGAGCAGCCGTTAGCTTTCATTAAAAAGCATTCAGTTCCTTTTCTTATAGTCTGGCAAATCATGTGTTGATATCCTCCATGGGGTAATATAAATTTTGCGCGAATCCTTACTGGATGAAGTGCAAATTGTCAAGTTAAATATATCTCTCAATAGCGCTTAGTATATCGACACGATCGACCAGGTTGGATGCAAAATCAAGCTGTTCGGTATCAATTATAATAACTTCTGAAAGGTTGTAATCGGCAATCCAGTTGACATAAAGACGATTCAGACGTTTAAGGTAAGAGTTCGTAACTTGAGCATTTAATGGAGAACGAGTCAGAAGACGTTTCCTGGAAGCGCTAACCGAAGAGTGGAGATAGATGAGTAAATCTGGAGCAGGTAAAGTCGAAGCCAGACTTAAATAGAAATCATAATAAGTTTTGAAGTCTGTTTCACTCATGTTTCCAGATTGATAAAGGTTGCGCGCAAAAATTTCAGCATCTTCATGGATCGTGCGATTTTGAATGACAGAGTGAAATGTAGCCGAAAGTTTTTGAAAATGCTGAAATTTTTTAGCGAGTATAAAAATTTGTGAATGAAAAGACCATTTCGACATATCTGCATAAAAATCTTCCAGATAGGGATTTTCTACAGATTTGTTGCGTAATGGAACTAAAGGATAATTGCTACAAAGAAATTCAATGAGGCGAGATTTGCCTGATCCTATATTGCCAGCCACTGCAATATTTTTTTTCATAGCTCAGACAACCTTAATTTAAGAGAAGATAAAATTAACCGTAGATCCGGATTTGATTCGTAATCTGGAAAAGGAATTATAAAATTTAAGTCCCGTTCGTATCAGGATTGTTGAAGTGATGTCCAGTATTAAATCGTTGTTGAATTTTAAGTGGAAGGTTTTTGTGTAGGATGGGATTTGTGTAGGATGGGAATTGAAGGGAACTGGTTCTATATTCAACCCGTCTGAAAGTTAACATAATACATCTTATCAGAAGTTAAGAAGCGGGTAACGAAGTCAGCGGGAAATCATCGGTGGATTTACAATTTCAATCTAAATCAATATGTACTTTAATTTCAAACACTTAACTAAACATACCACATGCGCTCTTCGAATTCAGAGCCCGGGACTACAAAATGAAGGTAGCCTCCCGAAGGAATGCGCTGAACTTCATGGCCCTGCTGTTTAATGGTGATCGAAAAATTTAGATCACTGCCGGGATCAAGTTCAAGTGATGCGAATGGAATTTTAACCTCAAAGATGGAATCAATTGCAAAGTGCAGCCCTCCTGCGGTTTGCGAATCTTCGTCGACACGATCATGCATATCGGTGTCAGAGTTTTCACAAATCATGATCAGGCGTTGTGCGTCTTGAAGATGGCAGGTTTCGAAAGTAAGTTTTTCCTGGCGGCTGTTGATGATGTTGATTAACAGATGGTAGCTGTTCTCGATAAGAAATTTACGTGCAACATCAGCCCGCAGGAAGAAGTTTTCCAGATTAAAGCCGTAAAATATCTCTTTTATCAAATATTCTGAACGGTGCATGGCACCACCCAGCTGAGCGACATCGTAAACTGCCGCCGCCCGCCACTCGTAATAACTACTTAAATCTCCATCAATTTTCGGGCTTATAAAAGATGAAATTTCCGTTTGGGGATGCAGTGATTTTCCGGTTTGAATGATAGATCTGTGCAGGTGCTCAGGGGTTTTCTCGCCGATATAACTGTAGACCGCCATCAGGTGTTGCCTGAAAAGCTCATCAAAATCAGCATCATTTTCCGAGCTATGATCATCACCATACCACCAGCACCAGTCACTTCCTTCAGCAATATAGATCTGTTCCCAGGCTTTCTTGATGTTTTCCTTTAAGTTTTCATTATGGTTTTTTAATTCATTATATTGCTGCTCAAAAAGTACCAGCGCGCGCCGGGCTTGACCTAGATATTCCCAGGCAAGATTATCTTCCTGATGCCCTATCCAGATCCTGTAATTGCGATTTATCCATGAGCCGGGAAATATTCTTTTAATTTTAGGCACCGGTTTTTGGCGGCGGCTCAGATAGTCACCGATAGTTGTGGCTTCAAGATCGGGACTGTCATTTAGGCGTCCATAAAGCTCCCTAAGAAAAGGAGCACCATCTCCGGGATAGTGTTCCCAAGCGTTTTCACCATCTAAAATTACAGCGACCGCTCCCTCCCCGACCTGATTCCCCATGGCTTTCTTAATATCCATAAGGCGTTTTATAAAATCATCCGCGGCCTGCTGTTCATTCCAGCGCGAATAGATAAATCCAATAAGGTCAGAAAGTAGGTGGTCACGGAAAATAATATCAACTGAACCACTCCCCTCTTCGACCCTGTATGCACGGTACCATGCAGCCGGATCTTTTACTACTTCAGATTGATCACGTTCAGGTTCGCGGCCAATTGAGTTGGCCAGAATGCCTTCATCGGTGGCAATCCACTTTATACCGGCTTGATGAAAGTAAGGTATTATTTCTTGACAGACGGCCCCCTCTGATGGCCACATACCGGCCGGCCGGCTGCCAAAATAGAACTCATGACGCTCGATCGCTTTATTAATCTGGATCGCAACATCTTCAGGATGCGAGAAGCGTAATCTGGGCAAGGGGTCGTGGGGTTGAGATATAGAAGCCAGGTTGGTATCGTAGAGTAATGGCAGGATGGGATGGTAATAGGGGGTTGTCGAGAGTTCAATCCGTCCGCTTTCTTGACGACTTCGGTAGGCCGGAATAATCTTGCTGAGGATCTCCTGCTGGAGTAAGATAAGAGCTTGCTTGTCGGCTTCCGTGAAATTACGGCCCCGATGGATAAGGTTATGTAAAAGCTCATATTCCCGGTGAAAGGATGGATCCATCCAAACCAGATTGTACCAGACTTGCAGATCGAGAATATCTTGTCGAGAAAAGTAGCGCTGGATCTCATAAAGAGAGCTTGCCGCGGGATGAAAGCCCCGTAATTTGAGCAGTTCCCAATAGCGCGGATAGGGCTTAACCATGTTATCCCAATTCGCATGGAAAAATGAACCAAGCAGGATGACGCGTTCTGCGACCGTCAAGGAGTCGGCTTTTTTAAGGGTAAGTTCGAGGGCCTGGTCGCTTAAGCTGCCATCGACATAGCCTTGTAATTGATCCAGGAGAGAGGGGACGAGATTAAAGTTTTGCCGAACTTTGGGGAAATCATCCAGGATGGTTACCATATCAAGATAATCTTTAACCCCATGCAGGCGCACCCAGGGCATCATTGAACGCCGGGCACCATGAGCTTCGGCATCTCGATAATCGGGTTGATGCATATGCCAGAGAAAGATTACTTTTAACGGTTCAGAGCTCATTTTTGCAAAGATCCTCTTATCACGAAACCATACGGCGCAAACGATCTGTTTCGGCTGGCTGCAGCCAGCGCCAAGCCCCTTTTTCCACCCCGGAAAGCGTGAGAAAAGCAAACCGGGTTCTCCTTAATGATAAAACTGAAAAACCCAAGGCGATCATCATGCGACGTACCTGCCGGTTACGGCCTTCTCGAATAACCATTGAGAGTTCACTTTGTCGCTTCTGGCTATGTTTGATTTCTGCCTTTAGAGGTTGAGCCGGGCCATCTTCGAGCTCAACCCCATATCTTAAAGTTGCCAGATCACTCTTGCCAAAATACCCGGCTACAGTTATCTGATACTCCTTTTCAAATTTATAACGCGGGTGCATCAGCAGGTTGGCCAGGGCTCCATCATTGGTACAGAGCAAAAGGCCCGATGTGTTAATATCAAGCCGGCCAACCGGGAAAATCCGCTCTTTAAGATCGGCATAGAGATTTTTAACCAGAGGTCGGTTTTGCGGGTCATCCATAGTCGTAACATAACCAATCGGCTTATAGAGAAGCAGAGTCTTTCGGGTTGCGCCAGAGTCCAAAACCAGAAGCTTCCCGTCAACTGTAACCTGATCGACTGACGGATCAATTTTGACTCCCTGCCGATTTATAACATCCCCGTTGACAGTTACCCGCCCTTCGGAGATCATAATTTCGGCCCGCCGTCTTGAAGTTACTCCGCAATCGGCAATATACTTTTGCAGACGAATTATATTACTTTTTTGATCTTCCATTATATCAGCTGAGTTTGACCGCTTCTCTTACCTTTATCATGGTTTCCCGGCTTATTGCTTGAGCCTTTTCGGTACCACTTCTGATGATTTCATCGAGCAGTTGCGGGTTCTCCTGATAGTAGCGTCGCTTTTCATGAACTGGTGCCAGGCCGTTTATTAAATTACGCAAAAGAATTTTTTTACAGTCAACACAGCCGATTTCAGCCTTGGGACAAGCGGCACAGATCTCATCAACTTCTTCCGACTTTGAATAGAGCGGATGCAGAGGGAAGAGATTGCATTGTTCCGGGTCACCGGGATCTTTACGCCGGGCCCGCTGGACATCGGTGACCATCGATCCTACCTTCTTCTTGAGAGTCTCTTCATCGTCAGATAGATGGATGGCATTGTTGTAGCTTTTACTCATTTTGCGACCATCCAAACCGGTTACTTTTGAAAGTTCGGTCAGAATTGGCTTTGGTACCGGAAAAGTATCACCGTAGAGATGGTTGAAACGACGTGTAATCTCCCGCGTCAACTCGACATGGGGAAGTTGATCAACCCCGATGGGGACAAGATTGGCCATATAGATTATAATGTCAGCCGCCTGCAGAACCGGATAACCGAGAAAGCCGTAAGTGGCTTCATCCCCCTGCCCTTCATTTTGGGAATCCTTATAGGTCGGATTGCGTAAAAGCCAAGGCAGAGGCGTAATCATAGATAGTAACAGATGCAGTTCGGCGTGCTCCTTGACATGAGACTGAATGAAAAGGGTTGCCTTGTCAGGATCAATGCCGACACTCAGCCAATCGATAAAGATATCTCTGGTACTCTCTTGGATGATGGCTGGGTCTTGGTACTCACTGGTCAAGGCATGCCAGTCGGCTGCAAAAAAGTAACAATCATAATCATCTTGCAATTTAAGCCAGTTAGTGAGAACCCCGTGATAGTGTCCGAGATGAAGCTTGCCGGTTGTGCGCATGCCCGAAACAACCCTTTTTTTTGCAACCATAAAAACCTCAAGTAAAACTTTAACTGTTGAATTGATAAATAATTAAAAGGGCCCCTAAAGGAGCCTTCTGGTGTTGCGTAATCAGTTTTGAATTGACCTCTATCAGAAAGAGATCGCCCCGTATAAAAGAAAGCCGGTCATGGCCGAAAGCAAAGGCCACAGAAAAAAACTTAAACTGTCACTCAAAACTAGAATAATAAGCAGGATAGCTCCATAAGAGTCAATTTTCTCAAGATAACCAGCCGATCGTTGCGGGAGAAGACCGGCTAAAATACGGCCGCCATCCAGAGGTGGAATCGGGATCATATTAATCAATCCCAAAGAGAGGTTAACCACAACTCCAGCCACTGCCATTTTTTGCAAGGGCACCATCAGCCACCCTCCCCCGAACCCCAGAGCGACAGTCGTTAAAATGTTGAGAAGGTGATATAGGAAGGCACAAAAAAGAGCCAACAACAGGTTTGCCAGAGGACCAGCCAAGGCTATCCACATCAGATCTCGACGGGGCGATTTAAGCTTTTCAGGATTAATCGAAATGGGGCGAGCCCAGCCAAAAGCCTGGGTTACAAAAAAAACCAGAGTGCCGATTGGATCAAGATGGGAGAGAGGGTTTAAAGTCAAACGTCCCATCGTTCGAGGTGTGGGGTCACCTAAACGATCAGCCATCAATCCATGAGCATATTCATGAACAGTCAGGCCGAAAAGAATCGGGGCCGCATAAACTATAATCTTTTGGGCTATCGTCTCCATAGGACTGTCTTATAGCAATAAAGAGTTCTCCAGTCAATATTGATATATTCAAGGATTGGTCGACTCGCTATATATTGGCAGGTGTTGCCCGCAAGAAAAAGTCCCGGCGACTCAAAGCTGACCGGGACTTTTTTGTAAAAATAATAATTAGCCGACTGATCAGGCCTGTGGAATGAAGCAGGTATTTTTCATCTTGGCAGTCAGATTGTCGGCCATCAATTCAAGCTCTTTCCTGACTTCAGCATTGGGAGAGCCGTGACCTACGACCTGGGGCGGAATTATTTGCGACTTCATAGCTTCCAGATAATTGTTTATCTTTGGTGTAACATTGACATTCCAACTGTTCTGATTAAAGGTTGCTACTGGATAACCGTTCTTCTTTTTACTTTTGAAAAGCATCAGAAAATATTCGAGACGGGGGTAGATGTTGGCATCATAAGTGGGACCGCCAAAAACAATGCCTCCGGCATTGAGCATCTCCCCCATAACTTGTCCTGGTTCGGCTAAAGCGGCATCAAAATATTTGACCTCAAGACCATTATTTTCCAGGCGATGTTTAACAATCGCTCCCATCTCATGGGTGCTGCCCCACATCGAACCGACAATCATGACGACCTTATCACCTTTGTCGTTCTTGGCCCACTCCTGATAACGGCTGATAATTGACATCGGGTTCCCGCGATAGACCGGACCATGTGAGGGGCAGAGGATGTTAATTCCCATGCCCCCTTTGACCCATTTATCGATCGCTTTAACGACGTGGCCTAAATAGGAGGCAACAATGGTTCCCAGATAGCGTTTTGACTCAGGCCAGTAGGCTTCAAGATCGATCTCGTCGTCAAAGAGGCCCTTTTCAGGGGCCCCAAAACCACCAAAGGCATCACAGGGAAAGAGAATTTTATCTTCTTCCAGATAAGTAAACATGGTGTCGGGCCAATGAAGCCAGGGATAATTGAGAAAACGTAAGGTGCGCCCACCAAGATCGATACTATCGCCATCCTTAACCGCTTCAACCCGCTCCCCTTCTCCATAAAACTGATCGAGAAAAGTTTTGCCCTTAGCCGTGGCCAGAACTTTTGCCTGCGGACAGCGTTTGTAGATAATCGGAATGATACCGGAATGATCCGGCTCGAGATGGTTATGGATGATATAGTCGATATTTTCTAAAGGGATAATCTCTTCGACTTTTTTTATGAAAGGCTCAGCAAAGCCGTTACGTGAGAGTTCAATCAGGGCAGTTTTCTCTTTGCCCTGAACCAGGTAGGCGTTGTACCTCATACCGTCAGGCAAAGCCCACATCCCCTCAAAAAGTGGGTTGACGTGATCGTTGACCCCAACCCACCAAACGCCTTCGATAATTTTTACCGCATTTGTTGTATCACTAATAACAGCGTTCATCTTGTCCTCCAATCTGAACAGAAGCTTAACTACTCAGAGACCCGCCAAAGCTGCATTCAATCGCATTGAACTTTGCTCGCTGTGAGCGTAGCGTAGCTGGCGCACCTTGTACCAGCAATGATCCCAATCCCGGTAGATTGCAAGTGGTAGCTGAATAGTTACTCAAAAAAAATAATCACTCAATAAAACCTTACCCAGACTATACAATCAAAAGAAGATAAAGTCAATACAGTTTAAAGTTTTGTTTCAAAGGGATAAAACGCTATTGACGACCAGCCTCTTTATCAAGAAAAAGTGCCCCTTTGCGAACCTTGGTGTAGTAGGTAACCATCCCCTTGCTGTCAGCTTCAAGAGCGACCAGATCGTTGACCAGCTTCTTTTCAATCTCGCTTAAAGGACGATAAAATTCAAGGTGCCAGACCATATGCTCAACTGTATTTGCTAGAGTATCGTGGCGTTTCCACAGCGGATGCAGATAACTTATTTCGGGCGAATAACCAAGGGCATTGAGATAGTTGAAAATAGTTGTGACATCCATTGCATCCCATTGATAATCTTCTTTGTAGATCAATTGATAACAGCGCTGGAAAAGTGGGTTGTCGCGAACTCCGGCCCAGTAGATCAAAGCGACATGACGGCGACTCATAGTCAAGAGGCAGTCGACACTATCAAGTTCATTTAATATTGGACTCATTGACACGAAAACCGTATCATACTGTTTAGGGGGGTTGAAATCGTAAAAGTCCTGACATTCGATAATCAGGTTATCAACTTTTTCTTCTAGTTGTCGCAACCTCACCTGCTCAATCATCTTACTCGAGACATCAACCGCGGTTACTTGTTGGCAAACTTTAGCAAAATCAAAACAATGAGTACCGGGTCCACATGCCATATCGATAATCTCTTGATCTTGATTCAGCATTCCCCGCCGACTCAAACCATCCTTGATCCATTGCTGTTCAGCCACAAAGGACTCATCCTCTTCAAAGGTATGGTAATGCTTTGCCATCTGATCCCACTTCTTACCGGTTGCGACTTTTTTACGGGCCAGGGAACGTTTGCGAGAGAGAACGTAATCACGCCAGAATTGAGGGTTTAAATCAAGATGAGAATTCAACCGTCTCTACCTCCATTATTAAAGCAAAAGTGACAATTTTCTTGAATGAAATGGTCAATTATGTTAGTTACGCGCTTGCTTATACAAAACGACAATAAATTGATATACTAGAAAAAAAAATTTATATAAGCTTTTATAGGAGTTATGACAAGATGAAAAATGATTATCGCTTTTTAAGAGCCTGTCGACGTCAGGATGTTGACTGCACTCCAGTCTGGATGATGCGTCAAGCAGGACGCTATTTGCCCGAGTATCGAGCCTTGAGAAAAAAACACTCCTTCTGGGAAATGTGCAAAACCCCGGAGTTGGCAGTTGAGGTCACCTTGCAGCCTTTACGACGTATGGAGATTGATGCTGCTATCCTCTTTTCGGATATTCTGGTACCTCTCGAGGCGATGGGTTCAGCCATCGAATTCCATGAAGGACGGGGGCCGGTGGTCGACAGGCCGATCCGTTCAGCCGCTGACCTTGAGACCCTGCACGTTATCGAAGCTGAAGAGGCGGTACCTTTTGTCATGGATGCAATTCGCATCCTACGCCGCGAACTCGAAGGTAAAGTACCCTTGATCGGTTTCTCCGGGGCACCTTTTACCCTGGCCAGTTATCTGGTTGAAGGTGGTGGGTCAAAACAGTACCAGCATGTCAAAACCCTGATGTATGCCAATCCCGAAGTTTACCATAAATTGATGGAGATGATCAGTGAAACCGTGATCTCCTATCTTAAAGCGCAGATCGAGGCTGGCGCCCAGATTGTACAGTTGTTCGATAGTTGGGTCGGTTGTCTCGGACCACTTGATTATCAGGAATATGTCTTTCCTTATAACCGCAAAATCTTTGACGCCCTTGATGCATATGATGTTCCCAAAATTCATTTTGCCAACCAAGCCTCGACCCTTTTACCTCAGGTAGTGGCTGCCGGTGGTGATATTATCGGTCTCGATTGGCGTCAGGATCTCAAAAAAGCCTGGGATATTATCGGCCCGGAACGTGGCGTCCAAGGTAATTTCGAACCAGTTGCTCTCTTTGCCCCAATCCCCGAAATCAGAAAACGGGTCAAAAGAATCATCGAACAGGCTGAAAACCGCAACGGTCACATTTTCAATCTCGGTCACGGCATCTTACCAACCACCCCAATCGACCATGCCAAGGCGATGATTGACGCAGTCCATGAATTTTCGGCTCGGTAAATAACTAGGAGGCTGTCCGAGAATAGAAATTTCTTCTCAGATCGAGGCATTTTTTGAAAATAAGCACAGACATACACTTAGTATTTCGAGCATTATTTTCAAAAAATAACGCTGAGCTGGGGAAAAAGGGCATTCTCGAACAGCCTCCTAGCACCTAATCCGATTCATCCAGAACCAAACAGGTTATTTTGTTATTTTGACCATTTTGAGTTAAACTAAATTATGAAATATATTAGTACTCGGGGCGGGATTGACCCTGTATCATTCAGCCAAGCTATAATGATGGGGCTCGCCAGTGATGGCGGTCTGATTTTACCTGAGTCCATTCCGGTCTTTTCGACTGCTGAGATTGAAGAGTTAAGCGATCTCCCCTACCCCCGGCTGGCAATGAAAATCTTCTCTCGCTTTGTTGGTGAAGATATTCCGGCAGCCGATTTGTTCAAGCTTATAGAAACCAGCTATGCAAGTTTTTCCAGCAAAGCTGTAGCCCCCCTTAAAAAGGTCGGTAACATTTACATCCAGGAACTTTTTCACGGACCAACTTTGGCTTTCAAAGATGTTGCCCTACAATTTCTCGGCAACCTTTTTGAATATCTGCTGGCTCGCGAAAAAAGCTCGCTCAATATTATTGGAGCCACCTCAGGCGACACCGGAAGTGCGGCAATTCATGGGGTTCGCGGCAAAGAAAACATTAATATCTTCATCCTCTACCCAAATGGAAAAGTCAGCCAGGTACAGGAAAAACAGATGACCTCGGTCCTTGATAGCAACGTTTTTAACCTTGCTATAAAAGGCAATTTCGATGATGGACAACGGATAGTTAAGGAACTTTTCGCCGACCTCGACTTCAAGAGACAATACCAGTTAGGGGCTGTAAATTCGATCAACTGGGCTCGTATCATGGCCCAGATTGTCTACTATTTCAGCGCTTACAGCCAACTTCCGATTGCGGCTCGTAAAGATTTTAACGTCGTTGTGCCAACTGGAAATTTTGGCAATATTTTTGCCGGCTGGATGGCAAAAGAGATGGGTTTGCCAATAAAGAAGCTCATCCTGGCCACTAATGCCAATGATATTTTATACCGTTTCATAAATACCGGCAGCTATAATCTCGGCAAGGTTACACCGACATTGAGTCCATCTATGGATATTCAACTGGCCAGCAACTTTGAACGCTACCTCTTCTATCTGGCTGGTCGCAACCCCGAAGATCTTAAAGCGATGATGGCCCAATTTGCCAGTTTGGGAAAACTTGACATCAGCCCCGACCGCTTCAGCAAAATGACAAAAGATTTTGCCAGTACCCGGGTTGATGACCAGACCATTTTGGCAACCATCAAAGAAACCTGGCAAAAAACCGGCTATACTTTAGACCCACACACCGCAACTGGAGTTCGTGCCGCCCATGAATATCAACTTAAAAACCCGACAGGGGCAACTATGGTCTGTCTAGCGACAGCTCATCCGGCAAAATTCCCCGATGCTGTCAAACAAGCGATTGGCACCTCACCAACCGTCCCACCAACCATTGCCGCACTGGATAAACTTCCTTGCCGTTTCGAGTTGATTAAGGCTGACACGGCAGCGGTTAAAGCATATGTAATTGGAAAATTGGGAAAAAACTATTAGATATCACCAGTTAAGCTTCACACAAAACGAATAAAATATTTTGTAACTATTCAGGTACCGCTCACAGGCTGTCGGGATTGGGGTCATTGCTGGTACAAGGTGCGTCAGCACCCCAGGTTCAAAATCTACATTTTCCCCGATCGCAAAATCGCAATTGCCAACCAGGTTCCCAGACCTCCCGCCATAACGTAGCCGATAATCCCCAATAACGGATAACCAAAAACTTTAAAGCCGTTATCAGCTGACATGATCAGCGATGAGGCGATAATGATGGCTGATACCACCATTGTAAAAGAGATCCGATTGGCGATCCGGTCAAGCTTCTTACTGAATCGGTCGAGACCTAAATGTTCAAACTCAAAACGCAGATGTCCGCGACTTAACTTTTTCAAAATATCCCGCGTTGCGCCGGGCACAATTTCCAGCAAAGAGGTCAACTCTCGTAATTGCGAACTGACGATTTTTTGCAGATGTTCTGGTGAGAAACGCTTCTCTGCCAGCTGTTGTACCAGGGGAGCAGCATGATTAAAAAAGTCAAACGAAGGATCAAGTTTACGGGCGGTTGCTTCAACCGAAATGAGAACCCTCAGCAAAAGCATGAAGTCTGGTAAAAAACGAATCTGATGAAAACTGACAATCCGAACAAAATCATGCGCCAGACTCTGGAGGCGAAGATTTTTTAACGAGACCCCAACATAACGATCCATAAGATCAAAAAGATCGGCTCTTAACTCTCTCAAATCCACCTTTTCTTCATCGACAACCCCGACCTTGAAGAGTACCCTCAACAAACCTTGAACATCCTGTTTGAGAACTGAAAGTAACAAATCAAGCAGGGCGGTGGCGAGCTCATCGTCAAGACGCCCGACAAGTCCGAAATCAATTGGAGCAATAATATTTCCAGGGAGGATAAAAAGGTTTCCGGGATGAGGATCACCGTGAAAAAGACCAAATTCAAGAATCTGCCTTAAGATAAAATCGGCACCATTAGTAGCTAAGATACCGGGATTGCAATCAGCCCCCCCCAGCTCTTGCAACTCATCGACCTTAACACCGTCAATCCATTCAAGGGTCAATATCTTGTTACTACTCTGAGCCCAGTAGACAGTGGGAATATGAACGGTTGCATCTTTAGCGAAGTTTTTAGCAAAGCGGTCAATATTGCGACCTTCGACATTGAAATCAAGTTCCAGGCGAATATTTTTGGCAAATTCCCGAACTAACAGAGTTGGCTGGTAAGGCTCCATTTCGCTAATATGTTTAGCCGCCAGTTCTGCCAGTGTGTACATGATATCGATATCGGTAGCGATAACCTCTTCGATTTCAGGCCGCTGGACTTTCACAGCGACCTCAGTTCCATCTTGGAGTCGGCCCCGATGCACCTGTGAAATCGAAGCCGCTGCAACCGGTTGAAGAGAAATCTCCAGGAAAGCTTCCTTTAATGAGCATCCTAGAGAAGTCTCAATCTGTTTTTCGACTTCGCTAAAAGAGACACCGGGAACCTTGTCTTGGAGTTTACGTAATTCGATCAAGATCTCAGGGGGAACCAGATCGGGTCGCATTGAAAGTAACTGGCCCAACTTGACAAAAGTGGGACCCAATTCTTCCAGAGCCAGACGTAAACGCTCGCCTTTGGAAAAACGGATCAGATCATCACGCTTGATTCGCTGCAAGGTAAGCAGGCTTTTACCCAAAGCCAGATAATAGTCGAGATTAAGCTGCTCAAGAAGACCGCCAAAGCCGTACTTTATAAAAATCGAGACGATCTGACGATAGCGCCGAATGTTGCGATAGGTACGATCGATGTGAAAAATATCCATAGGATTGCTTTGTTTAAGTTATTTTCTTGACGGAAAGGCAAAAACTAACTATAATTTGTACTGGTTTTTTGATAATTCAATTTTTGGACTTATCCAAAGACTTTTATCTTAAAAGTCGTAGCTTTTTTCTCAAATCAAAATAGTTTACCACGGCTATCCATTTAAATTCTACAAAAATAATTATTTGACAACCTCCTAGTAAAGAGCTGGCAAAATTGCAATATTTGTTGCTGATCTAATATAGAGATATTTTATGGAACGTTTTTACCTGACCGTAGCGCGCATTGCTAAAAAAACCCTGCACCATATGGTTGAACATCGTATTCCGATGTTGCCAGACATCTATTCGCGTCATTTTTACCGTTATCTTGCCTCAACCGATAAAGAGTCACAGGAGGTCATTGAAGATCAACAACAGGGTGACCTTAAAGAGGTATGTAACCAGCAGGATCAAGGCTTGAGTATCATGAAAGATCTATCGGCGATAATCGACAAACTTGATCAAGTTACCGGCCAACATAATGAACAGCTCGACAACCATCTCTTAAATCTCAAATCTTCTGATAAAACTACAGATTTAAATCAATTAAAATCAGAGATTATAGACGAGTTACAAACTGTTGTTAACAGCAACACTGAAATCCATTATAACATTACCGCGGCTCAAGAGACCGTCACACGCCTGCAGAAAAAAATGGAAGAGGTTGCCGACATGGCAACTATTGATGAGCTTACCGGTCTCTATAACCGCCGGGCCCTTTTCAGCCGGCTTGCGGAGGAGCATTCCCGGGCGCAACGTTACGACCAGGGTTTCAGTCTTCTCTTAATCGATATCGATGATTTTAAAAATGTCAATGATGAGCATGGTCATCAGGTTGGAGATGGGATTTTGCGCGGACTCGGAGCCTTTCTGCGCCAGAACCTGCGTGATTCAGATTTTCCGGCCCGCTTTGGGGGGGAAGAGTTTATCTGTCTGATGCCGTCAACTGATATTGATCAGGCCGTCCAAGCCGCCAATAAAATAATAAAACTCCTTTCGCAAAGCACTCTGAGCAGCAAAAAAATGGGGGTTGCCCTGCAGATTACAGTCAGTATCGGGATTTCGACTTTTGCCAAAGAGGATGAGCTTGACAACCTCATCAAGCGGGCTGACGACGCTCTCTACCTGGCTAAAAGGCGGGGGAAAAATCAGGTTGTTACGGAGCTCGAACTTTAAATTTTAAGACTCTCTAGATAGCCAATCATCCCGCGCATCGTATTACCGAGAAAATAGCGTTCCCGAGCATAAATGTCGGGCGCCAGTTCCTTAATCCTTCGATAATTCATATCGTGTTCTAAAAGCCACGCAAACAGCCTCTCTTCCGAATCGTCATCTCCACCCAACCCAGTTTTCTTGACTCCTTCGACCCACAGGTTGAGTTGATCTCTACCAATTTGCAGATATTCTAATGCGGGTTCAACCAAACCATAGTGAGCGATCACCAGATAGCGCGGTGACAATTTGATCATACGATCAATCGAGTCGAGTGCGACATCAAGTATAAACCTTGGTGGGGTTGCCGGCCGCATATAGATGCCGCTCTTAGCCGGGCTGCGGACACCCACAACCTCACCTGCAAAAAGCAGGTTGGCAAAAAGAAAACAGAGATGATGCTGGGCGTGACCGGGGGTTAGAAAGGCACGAATCCCGGTCTCACCAATCTCCTCAGAAAAACTGATATTGGCTTCAGGGACCGCTATTATCTCACCGTAAACCTCCGCCATAGAGCCTAAAATCTTTAAAGATCCCTGCCAAAGTTTTTCCGGTTCAATCATATGTTTAATTCCCTGAGGGTGGCATATCACTTGCGCATCAGGGAAAATTTTCAACAACTCACCGGTACCTCCGGCATGGTCTATATGAATATGGGTCAGCAAGATATAATTAAGCTCTTTAACTCCCCTTTTTTCCAGTTCAGCGACAAGATAAGGAATGGTTGAGAGCGGTCCGGGATCTACCAGAAAGGTAAAATCTTCCCCCTGATAGAGCCAGGCACTGATAAATTGAGAAAAGCCTTCAAGACGAGGCTCGTCGAGGTCGATACAACTTAAATTTTCAAGTTTCATTTATAATCCTATTCCATAACCTACCCGTACAGCACCGTAAGGACAGAGTTCCTGACAACAATAACAATGAATGCAGCGTTTATAGTCAATCACTATTTTACCGTCAACCAATTTCATGGCCTGCGCCGGACAGTGCTGAACGCAAACTCGACAACGGTGACAACGGGAGCGGCTGATTATAGGCTTTCTTACAAATATCCGACGCCAGAGGCGTTGGCCCGGA
The DNA here is from genome assembly GCA_964457755.1 of uncultured Thermodesulfobacteriota bacterium. Classification (GTDB taxonomy): domain Bacteria; phylum Desulfobacterota; class Anaeroferrophillalia; order Anaeroferrophillales; family Tharpellaceae; genus Tharpella. Next base: position 108,653 of record CAYWGC010000005.1, read on the forward strand.
AAAGTTGCCTGTGCAGCTCCTTTGGCAGGTTTTATAACCG
>CAYWGC010000006.1:0-104130 GCA_964457755.1 uncultured Thermodesulfobacteriota bacterium
CAGGAGTTTAATTGGGGTCGGAGTAAAATTAAATTCACCTCTTTGAAACTCTGATAAATTCTCTGACACTCTGACAAGATAAACTTCAAAAGGCTCGGCGCTAACGCGTCGGGCCTTTTTGTTTTGTTTTGTTGTGTTTGGCAAAAACTACCAGCGCGTCAGTTTGATTATCGCTTCGCCCTGCTTCGCAAGGGGACAGAGCTCAGAGCGGCTAGGGCGCTTCGCGCCCGGCCTGGAGGTCTGTCCCCGCCTCTTGGCTGATGGGGGAGGCGGTGTGAGATTAATTTTTCAATTTTCGCCATCCCACTGGTCGCCCTCGTTTTTTGGCTGTTACCCGCCGGCCAGTGAGCGTTTCTATTTCATCCTTAAACCGATCATGCCCCATTGCTAGGCCTTTGTTCGTATTTTCTCTTATCTCTTTCAAAAAATCATGACGCTCTACATGATTCTCAAATAAAGCACGATAACTTTCCCGTCTCTCATAGGAAGTTTCACCAAGGGCAAGATATTCAGGATGTGGCGTGCACAAGCTTGATGCTTCGCCCTTTGCGTTAACAACATGGCTTGACCAGCGATATTCTTCAGGATCTGTCACCATCTCCGCTCTGACAGGATTAAGCTCGATATACCGGTAAACTTCCAATAAATACCGCTCATCCTGAACTAAACAAGATTTGTAACGTCCTTCCCATAGCGTTCCACTTCTTTGATATGCATAATTAAAATAACGTACATAGCGACGTCCCAAAGATTGCATCATGAGACTTATGGCGCCGGGTTGTCGTGGAGTACATAACAGGTGAACATGATTAGTCATCATCACCCAGGCATGGATCTCTACTGTATGCTTTTGGCTATACTCTTGCAACCACCCTGTATAGGCACCGTGGTCTTCATCTGATGCAAAACAAACTTGACGGTTGTTGCCGCGTTGGATAATGTGCACCGCTACATCTACAGGAGAGATTCTTGGGAGTCGTGCCATTTTACTCACTCAGGTTTATACTAATAAAAGTGGAGCTGATAAATCTCAAATAACATACACCTTTTTTCTATGCAATATTTAATTTTACTCTGACCCCATTTAATGCCATTTAACCTCTGACCCCATTTAACCTCGGCCTGGAGGTCTGTCCCTGCCTCTGAGACGGCAGGCCCGGTAACCCTGGGGTCAGGTGTGGTGACACAGCAATGACCCCGCCTTTCGGAGGTGGGATTACATGTTCAATAAAATGTCTTGTGTTTTTATGAGTATTGGTTTAGTGCTCTTCCATAAATTAAATCTAACGATCGGTCGGTATTTTTTTATGACGGAAAAATTTATTCATAAGCAGGAACAGCTTTTTAATACGGCTGCAGCCCTCTTTGCACAGAAAGGTTATCACGGGACTTCGATTAATGATCTGGCACTGGCTATGGGTCTCCAGAAAGGATCTCTCTATCACTATTTTAAGAGTAAGGAGGAGCTTCTGTTTCGGCTTCTCGATGAATATATAAGTGCCGCCCTTATCGAGATCGAAAAAATCTGTAGTTTAGATGTTGACCCGGTCGAAAAATTGCGTCAATTTATGCTTTTTTACAGTGGTTTTTATGCTGGAGATCGTGACCGCCTGGTTTTATTGATTAATGATATCGATAAGCTGAGTGAGGATTACAGGCTTCAAGTTATCGAAAAAGAGCGGCGCTACACCCAGGCTCTGACCGGAATCTTCACGCAACTGCAGGGCGCCGGGGTTATGAAGCCGATGCCGCCGGCGGTTGCCGCTTTCGCATTTTTTGGTATGGTTCACTATACCTGTAAATGGTTTCAGCAGGGCGGTGCGGTTACGGCCGAAGCTCTGGGCGAGATGTTTCTCGAGATTTTCACTAAAGGGGTGTTTAATGATTCAGTATATGAGGAGAAATAGGTTATGCAGGAGAAAATTAAACGCTTAAGAGAGGTTCAGGCGGCAGCCGCCTTGGGAGGCGGCCAGGCCAAGATCGATAAAGAACATGCCAAGGGCCACCTGACGGCCAGAGAACGGATTGCGGCCCTGCTTGATGAGGGAAGTTTTGTTGAGTTCAACCGTCTCATCAAACATCGGGAAGGTACCCCCGGAGATGGTATTGTTACCGGGCACGGGACGATTGCCGGGCGCGAGGTCTGTCTTTACGCTCAGGATGCCACGGTCCTGGGTGGTTCTCAAGGTTATATGCATGGTCGAAAACTTTATAAGATTCATGAGCTGGCGATGACTATGGGGGTGCCTATAATTGCCCTCAATAATTCACCGGGGGCGCGGGTGGTGCGGCCAGAATTGGCGGGCAGTGACGATCCTTATCGAGTCAGCGATGAAAAACATGCCGGAGTCGTTTTCTATGTCAATACTTTAAGTTCAGGCGTGATTCCCCAGATTGCAGCGATCCTCGGTAACTGCACCGGGGGCTCGGTCTACTCGCCGGCCTTGATGGATTTTATCTTCATGGTTGATAAACAGTCGCATATGTTTATTACCGGGCCCAAAGTGATCAAATCAGTGACCGGCGAAGAGATCTCAATGGCAGAGCTGGGTGGAGCCGAGGTTCACTGCGGCAAGACCGGGGTCGCCGATTTTAAGGTGAAAAGTGAACTTGACTGTTTTGCTGAAATCAGGCGCTTACTCGATTTTCTCCCCGACAATTGGCAGAAATCTGCGACCCGTCGGGACAACGGAGACGACCCCGAACGTTTGGCTGATCATCTTAACGATCTGGTTCCAGCCCGTACAACTCGGGCCTATGATATGCACAAGGTTATTAGCGAACTGGTTGATATGGGTGACTTCTGCGAAGTAAAGGCAGGCTTTGCCAGCGAGATTATTGTCGGTTTTGCCCGTCTTGACGGCTATACGGTCGGCATTGTCGCCAATCAGCCGTTGGTCAAAGCGGGTTGTATGACGATTGAAAGTTCTCTGAAACAGGCCCGCTTTATTCGTTTTTGCGACTGTTTTAATATTCCTCTGGTATTGTTGGTTGATACCCCTGGCTATCTTCCCGGTAGAGATCAGGAGCATGCCGGCATAATCACGCATGGCGCCAAGGTTCTCTATGCTCTTTCCGAAGCCACTGTCCCTAAAGTGGCAATTTTGGTCCGTAAAGTTTATGGGGGTGCGGCTTTGGGGATGGGGATTTTACCGGGTTTTGGCACCGATCTTATCTTTGCCTGGCCGACGGCTGAGATCGGGGCGATGGGAGCTGAACAGGCGGTTGGTCTTTTTTACGGGAAAGAGCTACTGGAAGCCGAGGAGCCCGAACAATTTAAAGCCGACAAGGTTGCTCAATACCAGGAACTCTACGCTGACTCTCTCTCTCTGGCCTCGCAAGTGACCTATATTCAGGACATTATCGAGCCCCGCGAAACCCGCCGTAGTCTGACCCGGTCACTACGGCTTTTACGGGGCAAGGAACGCCGCCGTCGTCCCGGACATCATGGTAATATTCCTTTGTAAGAAAACAGTTCAGAGTTCACGGTTCAGGGTTTGTGATTTTAGGTAGAATAAATTTTAGCCCCGGCTCTGCCGGGTCAGGAGTTTGATGATGAATTTTTCTTTTACCCAGGAGCAGTTGATGCTCCGTGATATGGCGCGAAAATTTGCTGAAAATGAGATGCGCCCTCTTTTGCGTGAATTCGAAGATCAGCGTCGTACCCCGGAAGTCCTGATCAAAAAACTGGCTGAACTTGGCCTTTTGGGGGCCCACTTACCCAAGGAGTATGGGGGCTCGGCTCTCGATTACCTTTCAGCGGCAATTATCTGGGAGGAGTTCAGCAAGGTCAGCTGGACGATGGCTCTGGGAACCCTTGGCCATGCGGTCTTGAGTGGCACGATTTTGTCCAAGGTCGCCACTCCAGAACAGAAAGAGCAATATCTTAAACCACTTTGTCACGGTGAGTTGATGTTTGCTACGGCTACGGTTGAGCCCAATGCCGGCAGTGACCCCGGGGCGATTGAGAGTAGCGCGGTTTTGCAGGGTGATCACTGGTTGCTTAATGGGACGAAAAATTTTGTTACCGGGGGTGGACTGGCTGACTATATTCTAGTTCTGGCTCAGACCGATAGGAAACTTGGCAATAAGGGGATGGTGCTCTTACTGGTTGATCGTAAATTGCCAGGTATAAGTTTTGAGGAGGTGAGATTGGTTGGCGGCCGCACCAGCGATATTGTTAATCTCGCTTTTTCCGACTGTAAGGTCCCTTCTGAAAATATCATCGGCAAAGTCGGCCGCGGTCTCCATGGCGCTTTTCACGGCATTGATACGGCCCGGGTTTTTATTACGGCAGGTGCCTTAGGCATGGCGCAAGGGTGTATTAATTCGTCAATAAAATATGTTCAGGAGAGAACCCAGTTCGGTAAAGCGATAGGTGGTTTTCAGCTGGTGCAAGAGGTTATTGCCCGTCTTGCGGCAGAGATTGAGCCATTGCGTTGGCAACTCTACTATGCGGCTGACCTTAAAGATCAGGGCAAACCTCATGGCAAGGAACTTTCGAGTGCTAAATGGCTGGCTTCGGAGTTGGCCGTCAAGGCTTCTGCTGAAGCGATTCGCCTGCATGGCGCCTACGGCTGTACGGATGAGTATGATCTTGAACACCACTATCGGGATGCGGTTTTAAGTACCATTCTCGGCGGCACCAGTGAGATGCATAAACTCATGATCGGGAGAGAGCTGATCGGCATTAACGCCATGATTTAATTTGCAAGGTTAAGGATGGGGAGTTCTCTATCGTCACCCTGGGGTCGGCCAGGCCGCCGTTATTGCCTTGCCGGATGCAAAGTAGGGGGAAGCGGTGACTGCAGTTGTGCAATTAAAACCAGGAGCTGAAGTCGGCGAGGATGAATTGAGGAAATTTTGCAAAACTGAGATCGCTTCCTACAAAGCTCCGCGCCAGGTTCTCTTTATTGACGAGATGCCGCGTAGTGCCAGTGGCAAGATTTTGAAATACAGATTACGTGAGCAGTTCAAAAAATAATCTTCAAGTAAATAAAAGAATGAACTGATTTAGAAGTTCCGTATCAAAATGTTCATGGTGTTCGTTTTTCATGACTTTTAATGCTTCAAAAGTTGAGAGGGCTTTTTTGTAGGGTCGTTTCGTGGTTAAGGCATCGAAAACGTCACAAAGAGCACAGATTTTTCCCGGTAGAGAGATCTCATTTTGGGTGAGTTTATTAGGGTATCCCGAGCCGCAATTGCGTTCATGGTGGGTGAGGATTATGTCTGTAAGAGGAGGACTGTCTTCCCCCATTTTACGAACCAGGTCCGCTCCTAACATGGGATGTTCCCGCATAAGTTCCCACTCTAATTGATCGAGAGGTCCTTGCTTGTTGATGATGGTGTTGGGGATCCGGGCTTTACCGAGGTCGTGGAGAAAAAAACCCAGCCCTAAGGTTTTGAGCTCCGCTTCACTGATTGATGGCTTGGTTTTACGCATCATTGAGATGCCGTAGATGCCGACGTTAATGGAGTGGGTGTAAGTGTAGTAATCCTGACTGGTGATCATCATCAGCAGATTGCTGGTTTTAGGTGAATGGCTAATTGTGTCGATCATGCAATTAACCAGGTTTCGTGTTTGTTTGATTCCTTTTGTGCTGGGCTTTAAAAAAAGCTCTTCAGTAATGCTGCTGGCGGTATTGTAGATGATTTCAGCTTTATCGTTGTCTGTTAATTCCGGATTGCTAAGGATGGATGAAAGGTTTTCTTTGAGATAGTTCAGGTAGTCTTGCTGGTCGCTTGTGTCAAGGTAGAGGTATTTGACACTATTTTCTTGGAGTTGTTCGATTTTTTTAGCAGAAATCTGACTGGTGTTGTTGATAAAAAGAGCATAATGGTTTTTTTCAGTGCGTAAAAATAGTTTAACGCCGGCCTGACGATTGGGTACCAGGGTATTGATGGATAGTTGTTGGTAAGTTGTCTCCGCATTTGTTAATAGTGACTGCGACATCACTTACGTCCTCTATTTATATGATTAGTTATCTCAGAATTTGATAAATGACATTACAAAGGCCGTGTAGGAATTTGTAATACGCTAAACTAACCAGCGTTATTAACTCCAATAAATATTGCAATAATATTTACCAGTTCGGGTAAGTACTGTCAATCTTTTTCATTGCAATCTGTGATGGTTCTATATCGGTTGTTTTATGGGGCTGCAGAGGTTGTAAAGATTACTCGTAAAGCTTCGGGACGGTACAAGTTGCGAATGGCAGTGACAAACTTCTCGTAGGCTGGCATCTCAGTCTCAAAGATTCCCCTTTGCAGCTCAAGTTTACGTTCGTAGGTAAGCTTCTGGGTCTGTTTGTCAAATATAATTTTAACCTGCCAATTTAAGAGTGCGAAATTGCCGCTTGCGGCGACTGGGAGCTCCTTGATCTTGAAGTTGGCGGGGAGCTTGAGAACTATGCGGTCGCTGATGACAAGATTGTTATTGATAGTTAAGGGCTGCTGCCGGCTTTTGAGCAGGGTCTGGAGGGGCAGGGGGAAGTCGGGGGCCTTGATTGGCAAAAGCATTTGCTCACTCTGGTTGCTTAAGTCAGCAAAAAGATTCTCTACTTTGAAATTACAACTGAAAATGAGTTCCTGGCGATCATCTTGCAGGCCCTGTGTGGTCAGTGGGCTTAAAGGTGAGGCTTGCGGGTTGATCTGGTGAAGGAGTTGGGATAAGGTGATCTCTCTCTCTGGCGGTGAGAGGTCGCGCCATTGGGCTCGCCATGAGGTTGCGGCACTGCCTTTAATGGTCAGCTTGAGGTTGCCTTGGCTGTCGGGCGAGTCGTTGTCTGCGTTAAAGGTAAGTTCGGTTTTGATCTCAGCTCTTTCCCGATCTTTTATTTGAACCAGTTTTCCAGTTTTGAGATCAAGGGCCCAATGGTTGTCAAAACCGGTGATGCCGGGGGCTGGTTTATCGGTTGCAAAGAGAAAAAAATCACCTCCACTTTCGACCAGAGCCGTATCCCACCAGCCGGGATAGGGGAGGTCGGCAAACTTTTCCAGAAAGTGCTGTTGGCGGTTGACCAGGAGGATGTGGGCTTTTTCTCCCTGCAGGCGGAGCTGGGAGGCAAAAAGCAGAGCTAGATCGCAGCTCTTGCCATAGCCCAGACGTCTGGTTTTGGCGGGGTTTTGGACTTTGAAATCGGTCTCTAAAAAGGATATCGCGTAGGTTGTCAGGTCACGCATCTGACGAAAAAGTTGATCTCTGAGGGGGTTCTCTGCTGATGGTGAGCCTTGGAGTTGGGGCCAATATATTTGATCGTTTTTTTGGGGACTCGATTTTTCGAAAAAAGAATTAAAATAATCAGCTACTTGAGCCCAGTTGTTAAAGCTTGAAACGAACAGGCAAAAGCCCTGTTCTGCCACTCCCGGGGCCCATCTCTCCGGGGTCAGCGCGGAAATGTTTTCTCCCCGCCAGTGGTATCTGCTCTGCTGGTCGTCGATTATATCTTTTTCGAACTTAATATCTAAATTTTCAGGATTTCGGAATTGCAGGGCCCATGCCGTCGGACAGTCGATAATGACCTCTTTGTCGATAATCGGATCATAGAGGCGAAAGTGCTCCTCACACCAGAAACCAACTTTAGCGCTGACCTCAAGTTCAACTTCGACTTCGCTGCCGGGCTCGACGGCGGGCAAGCTGACGACCATCTGGCGGCTTTTAGAGTAGATCGAGACCTCACTGTTCCAAGGTGCCGGAATGTCGTGAATCTCTTCCGTTTTAACCCCTAAGATCTCACCTCCAGCGGTTATTGTCTGACCTTTGATTAACTTAACACTCTCGTGAGCCTGGTTGTAGGTGAATTTAAAATCGGCGTGCGCTTTTTTGCCCTTATATGTCAAAATCCGGCGTTTAACATAGAGATGCAGTTTGTAGGAGCCGTCAACCGCCACTGTATAGTGTTTTCTGATCTTAAGGTTGACAGCATCAGCCCCAGTCGTAAACTCGGTTTCCACCGCATTGCCAGCGGCGACCGAACAGCCATTCGAGATTAGGAGCAATGCCCAGATTAAAACCGGTACAATAGAAATTATTTTTAAATATTGTCTTTTCTTAATCATTATTTTTACCACTCAATCTCAATCGGAGTTAATGCTCTTGAGCGGTTATGGTTCTGCAGGCCCATTAACAACTGGTAATATTGAGGCTCGATTTCGGTTTTTTTCAAGGCGAAAATCCTTTCGATGAGGAGTTTGTCGGGTTCGTTCTGCTTGAATTTTATGCTCTGGGAGAAGATCTCATTGTCGATCTCGGTCTTGTCCGGCAATAATAATTTTTTTGGTGGCTTACTGAAGCTTAAATGTTCTCTGACAATTGTCGTATAGGTGTAACCGAGTTTAAGCGGGTAGCGCCGTTTAACCAGATTGGCTTTGCTCAAGATCCAGCGGTCGAGTAAACCCGGTTTTTCCATTAAAGCCAAAGCTTGAAACCGTCTGTCCGGAGGATTTTTTTGCCCAGTACTAAGGTTTAGAGAAAATAAGCCTGTAACTGAAAATTTTCCAGAAAAAGTAAAATTCTCCCTGCGATCAGCTGGATCGGACCATTTTATGGTGTTAAGTTCAAGGCCGCTATATTGACTTAAAAAAAGTCTTTTAAGGAAGTTTTCCTGCTCCTTGGGGCTCTGGTTCATCATGATTGAGCGCATCAAGGTGTCGTTAAAACCGGTACAGCTTACCGTTAAAGTTCCCCTGAGCATCCCCTCAAAAGAGAGTTTGTCGGCAATATCGATAATGAAGCTGTTCTCTTGCGGAGGTACCGGAGGCGTCAGGTTGAGGTCGCCGTTTTGCGAGTCGGCAATCAGATATGAGCACTCTCTCTCATAGTCAGGCAGAAACTGACGGCTGGTTTCAGAGGTCGGGTCAAGAAAATGCAGGGCTTTGCCGTGATCATCAAGAACTGCGACAATGGCATGATTGAAATAGGGCAGAGGGATCTCCTGATCAAGTTTATCGCCGAGACGAATCAGTACCGGCGCCGCGTTAAAACCTGCCAGGCGCAGCATAGTGACTAAGAGAGCGGCCTTATCACGGCAGACACCATGGCGACGGGCAAAGGTGAGATTGACATCATGGGGCTCAAAGCCGGGCCTTTCACTCTCGCCGCTGACCCCAAGGTAGCGGATCTCCCGGGCGACATAGTAGAAGAGAGCGGCCATTTTCTCAGTCTTACTTTTCCCTTCAATCAGTTCAGCCACCTTTTTTTTAAGATCCTCTCCGGGAGCCAGTTTTTTGGCCGCCAGGGTGTCATACCAGGCGGCAATCGCAGGCCAGTCGGGAATGGTCGAGAAGAGCAGTCGCATCGCCACCCGGCGAAACGACGGCATCTCGGGCTCGGGAACAATCTGGGGAACTTTGTTAAAGGTCCACGACCTGATGGTTTGCGGACTTTTTCCCGGCAGCCGGCTTTCACGGTAAGTGACGCATCCCTCAATCTCATCCTTGACCAGCCACTTGAGTGGGCTTGGGGCCGGAGTCGTTATTGTGAAGATATAGGAGCGGATAGGGATATCATATTGACCTAAAACCGAACCATAAATCTGGTCGGTAATGATCGGTTTAAATTGGCGTCGATTGAGGTGGTAGTGGATGGTGTCACCCACCTCAAGCCCTGGCAAAAAGACCTTAACAACTTTTTGCAGAGGGTTATAGATATTGCTGCGGCTGTTGCCGGCCGCCGCCTCTTCGTGGCTATGGGCCGCAATATCAACGTTGCGGTTTGTGCCGCTGCGGATAATCTCACAACGTTCAATTTTCAGCTTGCCATAGGCTTTGTTGACGTGAAAACTCAAAACCTCGTGATTACGTTTGCCTTCTTCGTCAAGTATGGTAATGTAGACGTCATCCTGACTTGTCCTGGAACCGTTACCATTAAATTCCAGATGTTCAATCTCTTGGGCCAGAACCGCGTGCGCATAAGGATAAGTTGTGCGATTGATCTCTTTGAGAAAAAGCGGGGTCGAGACTTCGTGTGACCCACTCTGAGACCCATTGGTTTCTGGAACGGCCAGATCTCCGGCCCAACCCTGAATCGGGAATATGAGGGCCAGGAGGGTAAACAGAAAGAGCAATGATCGCTGGCCGGCTCTGCTTTTATTTAATCGCGGAGTGTTGAAAAGCTTAATTTTATTTGACATATTTATTTTTGGGTAGTGTTAAGGTCAGCAAGATTGAAGGTTTGTGAAATTATTGTACCATAAACTTTTTTCACTGCTAAGATCAATCAAAAAAAGTGTAAGTAAATTTCCAGCCCGCTCAATTTATAAGGAGGAAAATCATGTCGGAGAAAAATCACCTCTACATCTTGTGGACCAATGCTGATCCCCTGACCGCCGAAAAAATGGTTTTTATGTACGGCGTCAATGCCCGTCTGCGCAACTGGTGGGATGAGGTTACGGTTATCATCTGGGGGGCTCCAGCCAGACTGGTTGCGGAAAATGGCGATCTTCAGAAAAAAATTGCTGAAGCCCTGGAGGCCGGAGTTAACTTGTCGGCCTGTAAAGCTTGTGCCGATCAGCTCGGGGCGACGGATAAGCTTTTAGAGTTGGGGGTCGAGGTGAAGTTCTGGGGAGAGCCTTTGACCGAACTTCTGAAAAGTGACGCCAAGATTTTGACCGTCTAGACAGCTCTATTTGCAGAGCCGTTTATTTTTCTGATTTAGATTTTTGAGCAGGTATTTTTAGCCATCTATCTAGTGGTGTTTTCTCTCAACTCGCTTATGCTCTTTTTATCATTGCCTTTTTAGACTTATCCAGAAAACTGTACACAGCTTATTCACAGCAGGTGTGGATAAGCGGGAAATCTTCTTTCATTCTTGATAGATAGCGAGCAGTCCCCGGCTAAGTATATGACATCATTGATTGTTTTTTCATTGTGAGATTTGTAATTATGCGATTGACTTTAAGATTTCTTAATAATTACAGTTAATTAGAGGCCTGATTCAGTGAGTTGTCAACAGGTTTTAAGACCTTTTTGGGAGCCCTTCGAAAGATTTTATATTCCTACTTTTTTACTCTATTTTCTCTTAATGCGTTAACCCTTTCGAGGAGAGGGGGATGGCTGTAGTGGAGAACGACATAGAGCGGGTGCGGGGTCAGATTGGCGAGGTTGTCGCGGCCTATTTTTTTTAAGGCGCTGATCATCGTTTCCGGCTCACCGGTGGTCTGGGCGGCAAAAGCATCAGCTTGAAATTCATGGCGCCGGGAGAGGGCCTGGAAAAGCGGGTTTAAGAGCATCTCTACCGGGGTAAAAAGCAGGCTGAAAAAGATGAGGCCGGCGGCGATTGAAGAGTGTTCCATGAAAAAGGCCTGGTAGAGGGCCGGTTGTTTGATAAACCAGCCCATCAGGAAAAAGATAATCGCCTGGTGGGTGATGGCAATCGTAGTCATGGTCAGGATATGCCGCTTTTTGTAGTGGCCGATCTCATGGGCCAGGACGGCGATCAGTTCTGCGCTTGAGTGTTGCTTAATCAAGGTGTCGTAGAAGGCTATACGGCGCTGTTTCCCGAAACCGGTAAAAAAGGCATTGCCTTTGCCGGAACGTTTGGAGCCGTCGACAACATAGACCTTCTCCAGCGGGAAATCGACCGTTTTGCCATATTTAAGCAGATTATCTTTCAGTTCACCTTCCGGCAGAGGGGTAAATTTATTAAAGAGGGGCATTATCCAGGTTGGTGCGATAAGCTGGATTGCGAGAGTAAAAATTGCGGTTACAAGCCAGGCATAGAACCAGGCCAGATCACCGGAGCTCTGAAAAAACCAGATTATCCCGGCGATCAGCGGGGTGCCGAGGATAAGGGCTAAAAACAGCGCTTTGACCCGATCTGTCACAAAGGTTTTCCAGTCGGTCCGGTTAAAACCGAAGCGCTCTTCTATAACAAAGGTGCTGTAGAGAGAAAAAGGCAAGCTTAAAAGGGTTCGCCCCAACATGAGCAGGCCGATGAAAAGCAGTCCTGAAAGCAGAAAATTATCGGTTTTCGCCCGGCACCATTGGTCAACAAAGTTAAAACCGCCGGCAAACCAGAAACCTAAGGTTACCAGTAGAGAGATAATCCCGCCAAACTGTTCGAGCATGGTATTGGCATAGAGATAGTCCCGGTTTTTAGCGTAGCTCTTTTTATCAACCAGATCGGAAAATTCAGCTGGAGGATTTGTTGTTTGATTTTTCAGGTTGAAAAGGTCGGCAAGCAACCCCAAAAAATAGTCGCCCAAAAGGGCGATCAAGATGAAAACAGCGTATTTATTCATTTTCGTTATGTACGATGACTGTAAGTGAATGTCAATGAAATATGAGTTTTATACAAGGATTGAAAAATGAAGATCTGTCGCATATACACTGGTAGTAAAGCTGAAAGCCATTTTGCTGAGGTTGAGGTTCAGCTTCATGACGCCGGGGCAATTGGTTTGCTTTCGCAGTTGGAGCCAGCCAGCGGTATAATCTTTCGTGAAACAGAGGAAGATTATGATTATGACTGGCATAATGCCCCACGGCGTCAATATCTGATTATTCTTGCAGGCCGGGTTGATATTACGGTCTCAGATGGTGAATGTCGGCGTTTTGGCGCTGGAGATGTGGTTCTGCTGGAGGATGTTAGTGGCAAAGGTCACTACAGCCGAGCTGTTAACGGTGAACGTCGACAGTCAATTTTTGTCACCCTTAATTAACTTAGCAGTCTACTCAGAGAGAGATAATGACTGAAGCTCCAGAGATAGTTTTTGCCGTTTCAGGCTTAAGCAAGACCTACACTATGGGCGAGGTTCGGGTTGAAGCTCTGGCCGGGGTCGAACTTGAGTTGAGAGCCGGTGAACTGGTGGTTTTGCTGGGGCCTTCCGGCAGTGGTAAATCGACTCTGCTCAATATCCTCGGTGGTCTCGATACTCCGAGCGCCGGATCTTTCTCCTATCGGGGGCGCGATCTGACCTCGGCAACCGATCGGGAGTTGACCGATTTTCGCCGCGACCATGTCGGCTTTGTTTTCCAGTTTTATAATCTGATTCCGAGCCTGACCGCCCGCGAAAACGTGGCTGCGGTAACCGAGATTGCCAAAGCGCCGATGACCCCGGAAGAGGCTTTGGCCCTGGTTGGTCTGCAGGAACGTTTAGATCATTTTCCGGCGCAACTTTCCGGTGGTGAACAGCAGCGGGTGGCGATCGCCCGGGCGATCGCCAAAAACCCGGCCGTACTCCTCTGTGACGAGCCCACTGGGGCCCTCGATTCAAAGACCGGCAGCGTTGTTCTCGCCGCTTTGGAGAAAATTAATCGCGAGCTCGGCACCACCACCATCCTGATTACTCACAACGCTGTAATCGCAGCCCTGGCCGATCGCGTCATTAAACTGGCTGACGGCCGTATCGTCGGGATTGAACGTCCGGCTCAGCGCCTTACCGCATTCGATTTGCAATGGTGAAAAAGCTCTAGGAGGCTGTCCGAGAATGCCCTTTTTCCCCAGCTCAGCGTTATTTTTTGAAAATAATGCTCGAAATACTAAGTGTATATCTGTGCTTATTTTCAAAAAATGCCTCGATCTGAGAAAAAATTTCTATTCTCGGACAGCCTCCTAACATAGCTTAAAATCAAAGGTTTATATGAGATCTCTTGATCTTAAACGGTGGCGCGATTTCTGGAAGATGCGGGGCCAGGTTCTGGCCATCGCTCTGGTTATTGCCGCCGGCGTTGCGATCTATGTGATGTCTCTGGCGACCCTTGATTCCCTGACCCTCACCCGTAAAACCTACTATTGTGATTACCGTTTTGCCGATATCTTTGCCAGTTTGAAAAGGGCGCCGTTAGCTCTTGAATCACGCCTTCGGAGAATTGCCGGGGTTGAACGTTTGCGGACCCGGGTGGTAGCCGCCGCGAATCTGTCTGTACCCGGATTTAATGAACCGATCAGTGGTCACCTTATCTCCACACCATTGCCGGGGACCGATTCTCTTAACCGTCTCTATCTGCGTCGGGGTCGTCTCGTCGATTCGGATCGTGATGATGAGGTCGTGGTCTGCGAAGCTTTCGCTAAAGCCCACGCCTTGAAACTTGGTGATACCCTGGTCGCGACTATCAATGGCCGTCGTAAAAGTTTGCGCATAGTCGGGGTCGCCCTGGCCCCGGAGTTTATCTATCAACTGCAGCCCGGTTCTCTGTTTCCCGATTTTAAACGTTATGGAATTTTGTGGATGGGGCGTCAGGGTCTGGCTAATGCCTACGATATGGATGGCGCCTTTAACGATATTGTCATAAAATTGAGCAAAGGTGTCCGCTCCGAAAGTGTTATTGATGCTCTTGACCGAATCCTGAAACCCTATGGCGGACTCGGAGCCTATGGTCGTCAAGAGCAGGTTTCACATCGCTATCTTTCCGAAGAGTTTCGTCAGCTTAAGCAGATGGCGACGATCTATCCTGCCATCTTTTTAGGGATTGCCGCCTTTCTTTTACAGGTCGTAATTTCGCGTCTGATCGCAACCGAAAGAGAACAGATCGCTATTTTAAAAGCCTTCGGTTATTATAACCGGACAATCGCTTTGCACTATTTCAAACTCGTGGCGATGATAGTTGGGCTCGGGGCTTTTGGGGGAGTTCTGGCGGGACTCTGGCTCGGTCGGAATATGAGTGAGCTCTACATGGATTACTACCGTTTTCCCTTTCTGTTTTTTACTCTTAGTCCCCGAATTGTCCTGTTTGCGGTTGGTATAACCCTGGCGGCGGCCGTTCTGGCTACCGGTGGCGCCCTGTGGCGGGTGGCGAAACTGTCCCCGGCCGTCGCCATGCGGCCGGAAGCGCCGGCCAGTTATCGTCAGAGTTGGCCCGAGCGTTTCGGTTTGCAGAGGTTTTTTTCACAACCGACGCGGATGATTATCCGGCATCTCGGGCGTCGTCCTTTAAAAGCCGCCCTTTCGGTTATCGGGATTGCTGCAGCCTGTGCCATTCTTATGGTCGGCACCGTTTTTCAGGATGCGATCGACTATATTGTCGAGGTTCAATTCGGTCTTGCCCAACGTGAAGACCTGAGTGTGACTTTTGTTGAACCCAGCGCTTATCGGGCGCTCTTGTCTCTGCAACGACTTGACGGGATCGAGCACGGCGAACCTTTTCGTTCGGTCCCGGTACGCCTGCGTTTTCGCCAGCGTCACTATCTGACGGCGGTGGTGGGTATGCCGCAAGATAGCGTTCTGCATCGTCTTTTGGATGAGAATCTGCAACCATTGTCGCCACCGCCAGCCGGCATTGTTCTGACCGACCAGCTTGGCCATATTTTAAAAATCAAGCCCGGTGATAGTTTGACGGTTGAAGTTCTGGAAGGGAAACGGCCCCAGTTACAAGTTCCGGTTGTTGCCCTGAGCAAAGAGTTTATTGGGGTATCGGCCTATATGGAGATTGGTGCTCTAAATCGCCTGATGCGCGAGGATAATCTGATCTCCGGCGCCTATCTTGCGGTCGATACGGCGCAACTGCCAAGCATCTACCGGGCTTTAAATGAGATGCCCCGGGTCGCTGGGACCGTGGCTCGGCGTCACGCCATAACCAGCTTTTATGAGACTATGGCCGAGCAGATGTTGATTTTTACCTTCTTTATCATCTTTTTTGCTGGAGTCATCGCCTTTGGTGTGGTTTATAATAGTGCGCGCATAACCCTATCGGAGAGAGCCCGGGAACTGGCTAGTCTCCGGATTCTCGGATTTCGGCGTTTAGAAGTGGCCTATATTCTGTTGGGTGAGCTTGCCATCCTGACGCTGGTTGCCATTCCGGTTGGTTTTCTGTTAGGGTATGGTTTATGCGCCTATATTATCTACTATCTACAGACCGATCTCTACCGGATCCCTCTGTTGGTTGAACCCGGCACCTATGCCTTTGCCGCGCTGGTCATTATCTTGTCGACGATTTTGTCGGCTGTCCTTGTGGGTTGGCGTATTTTTCGTCTCGATCTTATTGCAGTTTTAAAAATGAGGGAATGATGGCGTCGTAAAAAGTTCCGATCTTCTGCGTCGTAGTTATTTTTCAGACACTAGACATACTGTCTGTATGGTCTCGCGCCTGAAAAATAACGACTCCTTGTATATCGAAATTTTTACTTAGCCACCTTAGATTTTTTTAGTATTCTGAAGGAGTAGACGTTGCGCTTACGAAATATTCTGCTGTTTTTATTGCTTGGCGGGGCGCTGGTACTGGCCCTCTATTACGGTTTTCGGCCGCAACCGGTTAAAGTCGATATGGCGGTTGCCGAGAGCGCTCCTTTGACCGTAATGATTGCCGAAGAGGGGCGCACCCGGGTGGTTGACCGCTATCTGATCTCGGCTCCGGTTGCAAGCATGATGGCGCGTATAGATTTTGAGGTTGGTGATATTATAGATTCCGGTACGCCACTGGTTATATTAGAGCCGCTTGTCTCTGCCGCTCTTGATCCCCGCAGTCGGGCCCAGGCCCAGGCTCTCTTAAAGGCCGCTGATGCCACCTTGGAGGCGGCCCGGGAAGGGGTCAAAAAAGCACAGGCCGCACTCGATCTGATCCTTACTAAAGAGCAACGGGTCATAAATATTGTGGTGCAAAAGGGCTTGGCGCAGGAGCGTCTTGATGAGATCCAGAGTCTGGTTAAACAGAGCCGGGCCGCATTAAAGTCAGCTGAATTCATGGTTGAGGTGGCCCGCTATGAGCACCAGGCGGCGTTGGCGGCGCTCGATTATGCCGGGCCGTCGGCCGCCGATACGGGCGAAAAATTTGTCCTTAAAGCTCCAGTCAGCGGGCGCGTCCTTAAAATTTTACGAAAGAGCGCCGGGGTGGTCAATGCCGGGCAAGCTCTTCTCGAAATCGGCGACCCGCAGACTCTTGAGGTCGAGGTCGACCTTCTGTCGGCCGACGCCGTGCGGGTGCAAGCCGGAATGAAAGTTCTTTTCTCCCGTTGGGGTGGCGCCAATGAACTTACTGGTGTGGTCAAAAGGGTTGAACCGCACGGCTTTACCAAAATTTCGGCTCTGGGCGTTGAGGAACAGCGGGTCTGGGTGATTGTCGGTTTTAGCGAACCGCCAGAAAACTTAGAGCGGCTTGGCGACGGTTATCGCCTTGAAGCAAACTTTATTCTTTGGCATAATGATGCTGTTCTTAAAGTTCCGGGAAGTTCTCTTTTTCGGTTCAAAGATGAGTGGGCCCTCTTTGTTGTCGAAGAGGGTAGAGCCCGGCAGCGCTTGGTCAAGGTTGGTCGTCGGGGCGGCATTGATGTCGAAATTCTCTCTGGTCTTCAGGCCGGGGCAACGGTCATCAACCATCCCGGCGATACAGTTGTTGATGGTTGTCAGGTACGCCGGTTCAGTGATAAATAGTTACAAATAATGTAACTATTTAGCGTGGATCTATAGTTAGCTTTTTCTGTTCCCTGATGGCTAAATATCGTTTTAAAGAGGTCGACGAACTCTTAAGTCGAAAAGATTGAGGTATAATTCTATGAGCGAACATAAGACAATTCTGGTGGTCAATGATAACAAGGCTAATATTGATGTCGTCCTGGGTTTACTTGAGGATTATGATCTGCTGGTCGCCCAGGATGGGCCGAGTGCTCTCGATATTCTCAAAGAGGAGATCGTAGATCTTATTCTTTTGGATATCATGATGCCGGGTAACGGTGGCTTCCAGATCTGCCGGGAACTTAAAAAAAATCGAGAAACCAGAGATATCCCGGTGATTTTTATTACAGCCAAAAGCGATGAGCTCTCAATTGAAAAGGGCTATGAGATTGGCGGCGAAGATTATGTGACAAAACCCTTTAAGCCGAGAGAGTTGCGGGCCCGGATAAAAAACCAGCTTGATCATAGGGAACTGGTGCAAAAATTAGCCCGCAGCGAAGATAAATATCGCTCGATGATGGAAGCGATGGCAGATCCAGTCTATATCTGTGGTCAGGATTTTCGCATCGAATATATGAATCCTGTGATGCTTAAAAGAACCGGCCGGGATGCCACAGGCGAATTCTGTTATAAAGCCTTGCATGGCTTTGATGAAGCTTGCTCATGGTGTCGGAGTACGGCTTCTGAGCGGGGCAAATCTTTTGAGATCGACATCTTAAGTCCTCAAGACAACCACTCCTACCACCTTGTATTTGCGCCGATTGCAAGATCAGATGGTACGATTTCGGAGATGGTCATCTTTCGCGATACGACGCAACTGAAAAAACTTGAAGAACAGCTGCGTCAGGCCCAGAAAATGGAGGCCATGGGTACCCTGGCGGCTGGCATTGCTCATGATTTTAATAATCTTCTAACTGGTGTAATAGCTTTTGCCGTGTTTGCCCAGGGCCATTCTCCAGCAGGTTGTGAGGCGTATGCAGATCTCGATGAAGTGCTTACGGGTCTTCATAAAATGGCTTTTCTGGTCAGTCAGATTCTGGCCTTCAGTCGTAAGGGGGTCTTCCCGGTGCGGGCTCTTGAACCTTCTTTGGTCGTTAAGCAAGCCTTGGCTGAAATACGCTTAACTTTACCGGCATCGATTAAACTTATACTAGATATCGATCCTCGCTGTGGAGAGATTGAGGCTGACTCGAAACAGATCCATAACACTGTCGCCCAGCTTTGTAAAAATGCTTTGCAGGCGATGGATTTTGCCAACGGAATCCTGGCGATTAAGCTGCAGCGTCAGAAGGTGAGTGCCATCGAAGTTGCCGGAGAGCCAGATGTTGAGGCTGGCGATTTTGTCGTGTTAAGGGTCAGTGATACGGGATGTGGTATGGATAAAGAAACCATTGCTCACATCTTTGAGCCCTATTTTACAACCCGGGATGTGGGGCAGGGTTCAGGTCTCGGATTGGCCGTTATGCATGGTGTAGTCAAAAGATCGCATGGTTTTGTCCGGGTCGTAAGCGAGCCAGGAAAAGGCAGCACTTTCTCTATTTTTATGCCGGCTCTGGAAAAAGTTGAGACTCTAAAGATTGACGAGAAAAAACCGCTGGCGACAGGCACGGAGAGGATTTTAGTGGCCGATGAGGAGGGCATGATCGCGAGGATGAATAAAGCTGTTCTGGGCCGTCTCGGTTATGAGGTTACTGCCGTCACTGCGAGCTCAGAGGTCTTAGAACTGATCCGTAAAGAGCCGGATCACTTTGACCTGCTCTTGATCAGCCAGAATCTTGCCCCTCTCTCAGGGTCCGAACTGGCTTGTGCAGCCCTCAAAATAAAACCCGAAATGCTGATTGTTCTGGGCGTTGATTACAGCTCAACCATAACCGAAAAAGAGACTTTGGCCATCGGCATTAAAAAATATGTGCAAAAACCTTTAGATAGAACAGCTCTGGCCCGGATTGTCCGCCAGGTGCTGGATGCAAATTAAGATGAGCGAATCTCTCCTTACAATAAAGGAGCTCTCTGTCGCCTTTGGCACCGGATCTGAGCGGGTTCTGGCGGTCGATCGTATCTCTTTTAAAATCGACCGCTGTGAAACTCTGGCTCTGGTCGGGGAGAGCGGTTCTGGTAAGTCGGTGACGGCGCACTCTATTTTACAGCTCTTGCCTTATCCCGAGGCCTCGCATCCGGGGCAAGGGCAAATTATATTTGGCGGACAGAACCTTCTGGGGCTTTCCGAAAAAGAGATGCAAAGTCTGCGCGGCGGCCGCATCGGCATGATCTTTCAAGAGCCCATGACTTCGTTAAATCCTCTGCATACAATTGTTCGGCAGATCAGTGAAAGTCTAAGGCTGCATCGCGGCGGTTGGCGGCGTGAGGAGTTACGTTCAAAGTCGCAGGAGCTTTTAGAAGTGGTAGGCATTGAAGATGCGGGTCGGCGCCTTGATGCTTATCCGCATGAACTTTCCGGAGGCCAACGCCAGCGGGTGATGATTGCAATGGCGCTTGCCAACGAACCCGATCTTTTGATCGCCGATGAACCGACAACCGCGCTTGATGTCACGGTGCAGGCGCAGGTCCTTGATCTTTTGCGTGAACTTAAAGAACGTTTAGGGATGTCTATTCTTTTGATAACCCACGATCTAGGTATGGTGCGCCATCATGCCGACCGGGTTGCGGTCATGACCCACGGCCAAGTTGTCGAGGTTGGCGATTGCCGGCAGATTTTTTCCTCCCCACAGCACCCCTATACCAGAAAACTGCTCGACGCCGAGCCCTCGGGCCAGCCGCTGGCGGTCGTCGCTAAAGCTGACCCTCTGCTTAAAGCCGAAGATGTAAAGGTCTGGTTTCCGATTAAAAAAGGGTTTTGGCAGCGTACCTGTGATTATGTCAAGGCCGTGGACGGAGTTTCTCTGACAATTCGTCCCGGTGAAAGTCTGGGGGTTGTCGGCGAGAGTGGTTCGGGGAAATCGACTTTAGGCTTTGCCCTTTTACGACTTTTGCCAGCCGTGGGTAAAATCTCCTTTGCCGGGCGCGAGATTTCAGCTCCTGGTTTACGCGATCTGCGTTCTTTGCGGCGCCATTTCCAAGTGGTTTTTCAAGATCCTTTTGCGAGCTTGAATCCGCGGATGACGGTGGCCCAGATAGTGGCGGAAGGTCTGCAGTTGCATAATATCGGCACCGTTGCGGAACGCCGGCAAATGGTGGCTGAGGTGCTGGTCGAGGTTGGTCTCGAAGAGGCTTTCATGCGGCGTTATCCGCATGAGTTTTCCGGAGGCCAGCGTCAACGTATCGCCATCGCCCGGGCCCTGGTCTTAAAACCGCAGCTGATTGTCCTGGATGAACCCACCTCGTCACTTGACCGCTCGGTTCAGGCTCAGGTTCTTGATCTCTTGCGCAATCTTCAGGCCAAGCATAATCTCTCCTACCTTTTTATCTCGCATGATCTCAAAGTTATCCGGGCCCTCTGTCATCGGGTGATGGTCCTGCATCAGGGCCGCATCGTCGAAGAGGGCTCTACCGAAAAACTTTTTCAAGCCCCTGAACATCCCTATACGCAAACTCTACTCGCGGCCGCCTTTGCTTAATACACCTAAGTCTCTTTACACCAGTTTTGCCAGGAATTTTGTTGCCGGAATTAACTGCAGAGGTTTATCATCCTTCATTTTTAAGTACATCTTAAAATACTCGCGAGTAAATTAAAATTAACTTAAAAATGTCAGTGATTATTTGTCAATTTTTTATTCATGGAAGGTAGTTATCACAATGTCAGAAAATAGTAAGAGTTCTGCTGCAAAACTACACTATTCATGGATCATCTCTGTGACCGGGGCTGCAGTCCTCTTCTCCTGTCTCGGTTTGGGACGTTTCTCTTTGGGTATGCTCCTGCCTTCAATGGGGGTTACTCTCGATCTTTCCAACTCGCAAATGGGACTGATTGGCACTTGTAATTTTGTTGGTTACATGTTGGCCGTAGCTCTGGCCGGGGTGGTCACGAAACATCTGGGTGCCCGCCGGACGATCACCTTTGGCCTTCTCATGGTAGGTTTGACAATGGTCGCCATAAGCTGGGCTAGAACTGTTTTTGCCGTGCAAACGCTCTATTTCTTAACCGGAGTCGGCAGCGGGCTTGCCAATGTGCCGATGATGGGGTTGGTTTCGCACTGGTTTTTGAAAAGCACGCGCGGACGGGCAGCGGGCATTATGCTTTCGGGCAATGGTCTGGCGATTGTTTTCGCCGGTTTTTTTGTCCCCTTTATAAATCGCTCTTTGGGAGCCGAAGGCTGGCGTTCGGGTTGGTTGATTATGGGCTTGATGTCGGCGGTAATAGCACTTTTGGCCTTTCTGCTGCTGCGAAACGAACCTGGAGAGAAAAATTTGTCGCCTCTGGGAAAAGCTCCAGCCCCAAGCCTTGCAAAAGATGATGGCTTGTCGGAAAAAGCTAAACCCAAGACCCATCGCGGGACCCTGATCCATCTTGGTCTGGTCTACGCTATTTTTGGCGCTACTTATGTTGTCTACGCCACCTTTATCGTGGTTTCGATGGTCAATGAGCGCGGTTTTGGTGAAGGTGTGGCCGGCAGTTTCTGGGCTGCGGTCGGTTTCTTAGGGGTTTTTTCGGGACCGCTTTTTGGTTGGATATCGGATCATTTCGGTCGTAAACGGGGAATTATAATTGCCTACTCCCTGTTTACCATCTCTTACGCGTTGGTGGCAACCGATCTGCCTGATGTTTTTCTCTATATTTCGGTCTTCATTTTCGGGGTTTCAATCTGGAGTCTGCCGACTATTATGTCGGCTGCCGTCGGTGATTATATGGGGCCGGCTCAGGCCGCAAAATCGTTCGCTTTTATCACCCTCTTTTTCGGTGGCGGTCAGATCATCGGGCCGGCTTTAGCCGGCTATCTGGCCGATCTTACCGGTTCCTTTAATACCGCTTTCGGACTTTGTGCCGGTCTGACTGCTGCCGGGGTAGGGCTGACGCTTTTTTTACGCTCTCCGCAGGATTCAAAATAGGTTTTTTACTCATGATGCCTTACTATCAACAATCCCGGGAAGAGTTATTTACAAGTCTTGCTTGTGACGCTGCCGGATTGAGTTAAGCCGAAGTTGAACAGCGTTTAAAGCATTACGGGCCCAACCGCCTGCGTGAAGCCCCGCCTCCGCATCCCTTATTAATCTTTTTCGATCAGTTCAAAAGTTTTATTATCTATATCCTTCTGTTTGCGGTTGCATTCACACTGTCTATCGGCGAATATATCGACTCTCTGATCATTATTGTTATTGTTCTGATTAATGCCCTGATCGGTTTTTTTCAGAGGAGTACGGCGCACGGCCCGCTCTCTGGCCGCCTTAAGAGAGCTGACCGAGGTCATGGCGACCGTGTTGCGGGCTGGGGCCTCTTGATGTATACGCCGCTGGCGCACTATTTCAAACTTGTTCCCTTAAACCTTGTCGATATCGCAAAACTTCTTAGCGGGGGCCTGGTTTTCTATCTGATTTTCCGGCTCTACCAAACCGTAAATAATTTATTGTCCTAAAAAGGCTTAATTTAAAGCTATTTATCCCATTGGATAACCCCCCCCGAGGGGGCGTTGGGGTTTGGCGATGGGCCGGAATCGATAATTGTCTGCCAGCCCTGGTTGGGATTCTGGTTGCCAACCGGTTGTGGCGTTGGCGGAGGAGCCGGTTGGGGTGGAGTAGACGGAGGTGTCGGTTGTGGTGGCGCTGGGGTTCCCGGTTGGGGCGCAGGGGTTGGTTTTACCGGAGGTGCGGGTTGTGACCCCGCTTTAGCAACCTCGATCTGGCCGATAAAAGGTTTGAGGCCGATACCGGTAATGGTTAGCTGGATTGCACCCGGCGCGATTTCGGGTAGTTCAAAACGAGCCTTTCCGGAGACCGCCTGAGTTATCATTTGCAGCTCATTGCCGTTGTTGTCATCACGATAAAGAGCCACCCGGGCATTTGGAGCCAGGTTCTCTATAGCGATCTTTTTGCCCTTGGTTAAAGTCGCAATTGTGGTTGGAAATTTGGGCTGCTGGGTTTGAGGCGCATTAAATTGAACGAAGGCTTCGGGATCACCAAAGAGATGGAAAAGGAGAAGACTTTGCTTGGTCTGCTCATTCTGGGGTGAAGGTGCCAGGTTTTGATAAAGGTAGAGTTTTCCCTGGTTTAAAATCTCGCCGAGACGTTGCCCCTGGCCCGGTTTATAAAGTTGCGGGGTCGGCAGATCTTTGCTCCAGTCGGGGTCGTTGGATTGGTTGTGAAAGCTTATGTAATCTTTGAGAAAGGCGCTGTATAAGCCGTGAGTAAGGTAGTCGTTGTACCAGGAGTAACTGACATCGACGGCGGCCATGACGGCATGTGCACCCCCCTGTCTGTGAGTGAGCAGCTCTCTGGTGAAATTCTTGCCGCTGAACGGAGCTAGTTGATTCTGATATTTCTCTTCCGTATTGTAGCGACCGGTCAGACAGTTGATTGAGAGAAAGAGGGGTTGAAATGTGTTGTTTTGCAGCTTTAGAACTTCCGGCACGGCCCAGAAAGGATCACCCCAGCCGAGTTCAAAACCATGATCACGATGCTGCACCAGAGCGACTCCCTGGTTGATTTGGTCGGAGACCCGGCGGCTGGCCTCTTGGTCGGAGATAAAGAAATTAACCACTCGACTACTGAGTTCTTCGCCGCTCCAGAGCAGACCCCGGTTATTCCAGCGGCCGCTGGCGCTGATCCCGCCGGGATTAACCAGGGCGCGGATGCATTGGTGGCCACTTTTTTCAAAATAGCAGGCTATAGCATCAGCGGTTTCACAGAACAGGCGATCGGCAACCCCATCCGGTTTTTGTTTACTGGTACCATCCTGAAGCTGCCCGGCCACCAGGATGCGGCCATAGGGACCGGTGGTTGGCAGATCGCGGTCCATGGTCAGAAGTTTATCGAGCATAATCTCGAGTTCGGCCGCATTGGTGGCTGGCAGGCGGCCGTGAAAGAGGTCGGGCAGGAGATCGTTGTCGTCGCGACAGGCCATGAAAAGATCGGAATAACCGCCGTTCAGGGTTTTAAAATAGAAGCCTTCAACCCCAAGATTGCGGCGCTGATCGCCGATCAGAAGGAGGTAGAGGGGGTATTCTTTTTCGGGCAAATTCCTTAGATAGGCGACCAGTTCCTGGTGGTTTGGAGCACCTTTTTGGGCCGCGGGAATCCTCGAGGTTGGCACCTCAATAACGCGATAACCTTTTTGCCGTTTCCAGGAACAGAACTCTTTGAGTTTGGGGCTTGTTGCAAACTGATCGGCAAAGATCAGCATGTAGATCTCAGGCTCTTTTTTTGCGGCATCGGTTGTCAGGTCCCGGGTTTTGGGAATACAGGAGAAGATGCCGCTCTGGTAACTCCGGTCAAAATTGGGAGATGATAATGAGTCCGACGTATTTAACCCTTTCCGGTTTTGTCGGTTTTGGGGATGCAATTCGATATCAAGGGTGGAGTGTGGGGTGGCTTCGATAACCCTTCTTAAGGGGTTAAAACGTAAAGGTGTAAAACGGATCTCTAATAGATCGTGATCCCGCAGGCGAATCCGCCGGGCGGCAATAAGACGTTCAGCCGGATATATTTGATCTTTCTGGTAGAGGGTTTCGTTAATGGCAAAGTCGGGTTCGGGGTTCTGTAGTGATTGGGGCAGCTGGTACTGATCGCTGGGGGCCGCCTGGCTGGGCACTAAGAAGAAATCATTTAAAACAATCTTTTCACTTTCATTGACGGTTACAGTAAAGTCGTAATCCTTGGGAATTTCAAGAAAGATTGTCTTGATCGGCAGGGCTGGCTGGCCAATGGCAGTTGCCGGAGCGCAGTCCCCAACTTCAAGCAGATCATAGTTTTTATCAAGACCTTTCGTGCGATTGTGAAGCAGATTGAAAATTTCATAATCGATAGTTACGGTTTTGTGGATGCCTTTGAGGTTTGCCTTTCTGATTCTGGTTTGCGGGGTTTTGAGCTCATTTTTCAGGGCTTTGCTGGCGACTCCACCCGGGGCTGAGGCCTGTAGAGAGAGCCACTCGCCCGCCTCCGCCGTAAGACTGATGTTAAAGAGGGCAAATGCGCCTAAAATTAACAATAGAGTAAAGCTGAACCGTGATTTCATCCCTTTTTCTCCCTTGTTAGTGTGATCTGAAAATTATTTGATCTCCTGGGGTTCTGATGAAGCTCCAGCTTTTATCGGTTTCGGGTTGTCAGGTATTGTTTTTTCTTTGAGACTGGCTCTGAAAGTGACAGTCAGTTCAATTTCATAAGCAAAATCGACCTGGTGCTGCTGCGGCTTGAAGAGCACCGGAGTGAACCTGATTTCAAGCAGGCGGCGTTGACGCAGTTTGATGATTTTTTCGCTCAAAATACGGGAAGCTGGATAAGTGTTGCAGCTTTGGTAGATTTCCTGGTTGATTGTGAAGCTTTGCTCGCTACTCTCGGGCGGCGCCAATTGGGCCGGCATAAGCAGAATATCCTCAACTGTATGAGTTTTTACGGCAACCAGCTCGATGTTATAATTTTTTAGATCTAAGTTCTCAGGAAACTCCAGAAAGAGGGTTCTGACCGGAAGTTTGGGGGCGCCAGGGTCGGATGAAAAACCGCAATCGCTAACCCCAAGCTGGCTGTATTCGACGTTGTTTAAGATGATGGGGAGCATGCGAAAGCTGAAAATTTTGTAGCTAATCGAGATTGTCTGGCTTGTAGGGTTGCGGCTGGCACTCATGCTTAAAGTGGGAGCCGGAGATTTCTCATCACTGGAACTTATATTAACCCAAAAGTTGGTATTACTGGCGATCTCAGATCGTGCCGAGAGGGGATCGGTGGTTAAATTCAGCAAGAGTAGAATTGAAGAAAAAATTAGTAACTGACAAAATATTTTCTTGTTCTTTTTACCGGAAAATAGTCTCATAAAGACAATTATCGAGCTCAACCGGGTAAGATGATTTTTCATAAACGTCTCCGTGTCGACAAGTATTGCAGGATTATGCTGGATATTTATTGGAAACTACCTCTAAATTAATAGCTGCAAGTATCCTTTATATAGTTTGAAAAGTCAAATCGCAAAGTCTTTTAGAATTCATAACAGCAACCTTATTATTTGGAAATTCATTGTTTTTTCCAGAAAAAATGTTTTTCTGGAAAGGATTTTAGTTTTATGTAATAATGGATGTTGATTTAAAAAGATCTTTTGGCAAAGCTGTTACCTTTTATAGGGGTCAGGAGCGGGGCTATGTTTTTTAATAAGTTGACTATTGTTGCGTTGTTTTTTTTCGGACTCTTGCTGTTTGCATCCGGGGTTATGGCGGCCGATAATTTTGTGGTGCGGCCTGATGCCGGTAGGGAAATCTCGGCGCCAAGCTCGAATAAGGGAGAAATCTCAAAAACTCCTGAAAAAGAAAGTGGTCGGCGCTGGATTATGGCGGTTGGTATCTGTAAATTTGCCGATACCCGGATCTCCCAATTAACCTATTGTGTTGATGATGCCCGCAGTATTTCGAGCTATTTTAAAGGGGATGGGGTGTCAACTGAACAGATTGTTCTGTTGGTTGATGAGGATGCCCGAAAGGAGTTGGTTCTCAGTTCTTTGCAGCGTATCAGTGAAGAGATCGCAAGCGATGATACTCTCTTCTTTTTCTATTCGAGTCATGGAGCCGGTGACAACGCTGGTAAAACCTACTTTATCACTTTTGATACTGTGATTGATGATCTTGCCGCCACGGCTCTGCCGATGCAGGAGCTCAAAAGTGCGGTGCAGAAGATCAAATGCCGTGACATTGTTATGATGATTGATACCTGTCATAGCGGTGGAGCTAAGTCGTTGGGGCGTCAGGATGAGAA
Organism: uncultured Thermodesulfobacteriota bacterium; assembly: GCA_964457755.1. Lineage (GTDB taxonomy): Bacteria > Desulfobacterota > Anaeroferrophillalia > Anaeroferrophillales > Tharpellaceae > Tharpella. Next base: position 27,165 of record CAYWGC010000006.1, read on the forward strand.
AGCCTTCGATAAATTGGTGCGGACGGCTGATCGGGGAACCCGGGTCGCTATCTTGACATCATCAAGAACCCATGAGACCTCAATCGAATCTGATGAGTGGAAACACGGTGCTTTTACCTATTTTATGCTTGAAGGTCTCTCCGGGGCTTCCGACAACTTTCCTCGAGATGGCAAAGTCAGTGTCACTGAACTCTTTGATTATGTGATGGTGGCTGTACCCCGGGCGACCGATCGCGCCCAGCACCCTTCCGGCAAATTCAGCTATAACTGGCCCGGTAAAAAGGGGCAGGCCGTAAAAGTTGGAGAGATCAGCGCCAACAAATCAGGAACTTCCGGGACGGGATGGCAGGGGAACAACCCTTTGGCGTCAGATAGTAAAGGGCAGATGGGAAGCGCCGGAGAAAAGTGGCAAAATGTTATTGATGGCCGTTGATCTGTTTTTTGCGGGATCAAAAATCTATTCAACCACGCTCTGCCACTTACCCGGCGGGGCTGGCGGGGAATATTGGTTGCGACCGTTGTTCTGCTCAGGATTGTCAAAGGCATCATATTGGTTGATATTGTTGCCGGCTGGTTTTTGATAACTATTGACGGTGTCTTTTGCCTGGGCCATCTGCACGGCTTTATAGGCGTTAACCCGCCCGGCTCCGGTCTTGTCATCATAACCCGGAATATCGATATCATCGGCGCTCTTTATTAAAATATTTTTCACCTGAGCTGGGCTCAGGTGCGGGTTTTTCGAAAGCATCCGGGCGACCACCCCGGCAACTTTGGGGCATGATGAAGAGGTGCCGCCGAAATCGTGACAATAGTCGGCATCGACTCCACTACTGCCATCATTGTAACCGAGTTTACCCAAACGATCTGTCGTATAACTCCAGGGGCCCGGGGCACAGATGTCAGGCCCGGGACCAATATAACTGGAACCCCAGGAAAATTGACCATCACTGCTGGCCGCCGCTTTATGTTCATCGCTGGGGCTGCTGGCACCGACGCAGATTACGTCACTGGTTTCCGTCATCTTGCCGGGAAAGGCGACATCATAGGTGAAAGGGGGGCGGTCGGGTCCATTACCGGCCGCAAACAGAACAACGACTCCGGCCGCCAAAGCATCTTTTACGGCCGCCTCAATTTCCCGAGATGGGGGTTGCACCCAGCCCCATGAGTTGTTAATTATTTTTGCGCCCTTGCAGACGGCTAAACGGATCGCCTGGGCCCTCTCCAGAAAAGTGTTGCCGCCGTTGATCGGCATTATTCTGATGTTGGGTGCGATTCCGGCAACCCCGATATTATTATTACCAATGGCGCCGACATTACCGGCGACACTGGTACCATGATTACTTTTTTCGGTTGGCGGCCCGCCGCCGGCAGAGCCGTCCGGTCGATAGCCTGCGGTCAGATTGAGATCTGGATGGTTGAGCTCAACCCCATCATCAATGACGGCGACGATCAGATCTGGATCGACTTTAACCAGATCCCAGGCCTTTCCGACATCCATATCATTATTCTGATTGCCAATTCCGGCTACCTGCCCCCGATTAAGCAGCTCATATTGTTCTATGCAGTAGGGATCGTTTCCCAGAGAGGAGCTCTCTGGGCGGGTCTTACGTCCCAAGATGCGGATATTGTCAAGATAGCAGCCCTCTTTCGGGTTCTGACCGTCGCTAAGGTAGAGAAAACAGATGCGCACACTCTGCTTGTGGTAGATTGGTGGAATCTTGAAGAGGCATTTGCGCCAACCTTTTTTGGCCGTCGGATCGCTGGTGCAATCGCCTTCGGAATGGATTACGGCAAGGAGTTTTTCGCTGCTGCTTTTACCGTCGGTAATACCAATAACCGGCAGATCCCGGGGTTCGGGTTTGCCCTGGCTATTGATAGCTATCTCATTTTTACTGTAAAACCAGAGTTCAATATAGATCTCAGAAAAGCTTTCCAGATCAAATGCCGGACTATAAAGATAGCCCGCCATATTTAGCGGTGCCGGTCCTGGAGCTCTGACCGCATCGGGTCCATAGGCGGCACAATAAAGGGAATGGCGGCCCGCAAAAGTGCGGTAATCAGTTGGCCCCCAGGCAGCTTTGGTTTTGCCGGAACCATTATTAAGTTTCCAACCGTTCGGAGGATAATTTTCGGCTTCTGCATCAAGGCCTACAATTAATTGCCACCCATTCTCATGGAGTTGATTGTCGGGAGGTTCCTGAGAGTTGGAAAGTAGGTGGTTTAGAGGTTTTGCCGTTTCAGGGCTGAGTAGATTGAGCTCTTCGGGGCGGGTCGCGATCTTTATTCCGTTAACCAGCGACCGATTGTCGTGTTCATCCAGCATGACCAGAAGATGATTGGGTTCTGCAAAACTCACCCCGGAAATCTTGACAAGTTCGCGGCAGACCTCATAACAGCGCCCATCACCGGGCTGGTTGATGGTTATAAGCGCTCTTTTGCTACTCAACTTCTCTACATTAATGATTCCCTGGCTTTTGCTGGTCGCTGTTGGAAAATTCCACTGTGGGTCGTCTGCGGTGGTGTCATCGAAACCAACAATAATCTCGGCTGAAGGGATCAAAAGGGCCTGGCCCTGTTCGAAAACCGGCTGGGTTATGATATCTTCAGCGGAAAAATTTTTCTCTATTAAAGATTTAAGCGATTTATCGTGCTGGCCGGTTGTTGTTTGAATCTGACGATAGAGTTTAAGGCCCTTATCCCTTAAGACCGGGTTCTGGCTTAAAGGGTCAAGAACCACACTGATTTGCTTGAGATCTTTTTGCTTAAGGCCTTTTTTATTTTTGCTGTTGTCAATAATAAGCAGGTGAGGGCTTGAGTGTAAAATAACTATTTTGTCAGCATAATCGTATTGGTAATCGGCCGCGTTGAGCAGAGGAGGGAGAAGAGTAAGATAGAGTATGAAAATCGAGATAGCAAAAACCTTATGCTTTGATTTCATCATTTATCCCTCCTGCTGAATTAATAATCTTAGTGGGGAAGTTTATGTTATACCACAGAAACCAACCTAGCAAAAAGTAACTTATTTTTCAAGAAAGATGCTTTGCTTGTTTTAGAGTTGTCAGGCGGAGCGACAGAGTCGATTTTACTTGACTATTTATAGCATAAGGTGTTACCTCCGCCCGCGCTATTTAGACGATATCTATAAATTATTGTTTTTCTCAGCTGGGGACAGGTCAAAAAGATCTGTCCCCAGCTTTTTTTCTGGAACTTTTACGTTAAAGTCCTGCTTGTCGAGACTTAAGGTTGACGATTTTGAACGCTAAAAAAAATTTAAGAAATATCGCAATTATTGCTCATGTCGATCACGGTAAAACAACTTTGGTTGATTGTCTCCTGCAGCAGTCTGGTACTTTGGGCCGGCGCGATACCGGTAAAGAGCGGATTATGGACTCCAATGATCAGGAGCGCGAGCGCGGCATCACGATTCTCGCCAAGAGTACGGCCATCAAATGGAATGAGTGCCATATCAACATTGTCGATACTCCGGGCCATGCCGATTTTGGTGGTGAGGTTGAGCGTATTCTTTCGATGGTTGATTCGGTCCTGCTTTTAGTCGATGCGGTTGAAGGTCCCATGCCGCAAACCCGTTTTGTGACGCAAAAGGCTTTTAAAGCAGGGCTTAATCCGATTGTGGTTATCAATAAAATTGATCGACCTGAGGCCCGGCCCGATTGGGTTGTCGATCAGGTCTTTGACCTTTTTGGCCGCCTTGGTGCCAGTGATGCACAGCTCGATTTTCCCGTTGTTTATACTTCAGCGGTGGACGGGGTGGCAGGTTTGGAGATGGACTCTATCAGTAAAGATATGACGCCTTTGTTAGAGGTCATTGTGGGCAAGGTGAAGCCGCCTCAAGTCGACCCTGAGGGTCCTTTTCAGATGCAGATCTGCGCCCTCGATTACAACAACTATGTTGGCGTTATCGGCCTTGGTCGGGTGCAACGGGGCCGGGTACGGCCGCAGATGCCGGTGGTTGTGATCGATCGTGAAGGTAAGCAACGGGGTGGTAAAATTCTTTCGGTTATGGGGAATTTGGGGGTAGAGCGCAGTGAGATCGCGGAAGCTGAAGCCGGTGACGTAGTTAGCGTCAGCGGGGTTGATGGTTTAAAGATCTCCGATACGCTATGTGCGCCCGACGTTCCCGAAGCTTTGCCCCCTTTAATGGTTGACGAACCCACCGTCAGTATGACCTTTCAAGTCAACGATTCGCCTTTTGCCGGTCTCGACGGAAGGTATGTGACCAGTCGCAATCTCAAAGATCGTTTAGAGAAAGAACTTATCCACGATGTTGCTTTGCGGGTTGATCCGGGTAGTAGTCCGGATCGTTTTGTGGTCTCCGGGCGCGGGGAGTTGCATCTTTCGGTTTTGATTGAAAAGATGCGGCGCGAAGGTTTCGAGATGGGGGTTTCCCGGCCCGAGGTCATTATAAAAGAGATCGATGGCGTCAAGCAGGAGCCTTTTGAGATCCTGGTGATCGATTGCGAGGAGCAGCATCAGGGCGGCGTCATGGAGGTTTTGGGTGAGCGTAAGGCTGAGTTGACAAACCTGCGGCCTGACGGAAAAGGCCGGGTGCGGCTCGATTTTAATGTCCCTTCACGGAGCTTGATCGGTTTTCGCTCACTCTTTATGACACTGACTTCCGGGAGTGGGATCATGAACCATATCTTCGATCATTACGCACCTAAACTGGCTGGAGAGTTCGGGATAAGACAGAACGGCGTCCTGGTTTCGATGCTACCCGGCAAGGTTCTCGGTTTTGCGCTTTTTAATCTGCAGGAGCGTGGTCGTCTTCTGATCGGCCCCAATCTTAATATTTACGAAGGCCAAATCATCGGCATTCATGCCCGCGGCAATGACTTGGCGGTTAACCCGACTAAAGGGAAACAGCTCACCAATATGCGGGCTTCCGGTACAGATGAGAATATCGTTTTGACCCCGCCGATTATTTTTTCGCTTGAACAATCCTTAGAGTTTGTCGACGATGACGAACTCGTCGAGGTGACCCCCAACTTTATCCGTCTGCGCAAAAGATTGCTCAAAGAGGTCGATCGTAAACGCGCCGATCGCAGTAAAAAGGTGGTTGTTGAAAAATAATCCCGCCTGATTTGAGTTTGCGTGGTTGTCCCCTTTTATGTCGTCTTCATTGAAAGGGCAATGCGCTGGCGTTCCAGATCGAGATTGAGGACGCTCACGCTTACGGCCTGGCCAAGTTTGACCACCTCTGCCGGATCGCGGACGAAACGGTCGGCCAGCTGACTGATATGGACAAGGCCGTCCTGATGGACCCCGATATCGACGAAAGCGCCAAACTTGGTGATATTGGTGACCAGGCCGTTAAGGCGCATACCCTCTTTAAGATCCTCGACTTTATTAATCCCTTCCTGAAAACTGAACGCCTCAAACTCCTGCCGGGGGTCGCGCCCCGGACGGGCGAGTTCCGTCATGATGTCTTCAAGGGTCGGGCGTCCAATTTTATCCGAGAGATAATTTTCGATGACAATCTCTTGGCGTAATTTTTCGCTTGTCAATAACGCCTTAAGGGTGCCGCCGCAATCTTTGGCCATCTTTTCGACAAGAGCATAATTTTCGGGGTGAACGGCACTGGAATCAAGGGGGTTGGTAGCGTTTTGAATGCGTAAGAAACCGGCCGCTTGTTCGAAGGCTTTAGGTCCTAATCGGGGGACTTTAAGGAGTTCCCGGCGGGCCCCGAAAGAGCCATTTTCGCGGCGATACTTAACGATGTTATGGGCCAGGGTTGGGTTTAAACCGGCAACGTAAGTCAGAAGTGCGGGGCTGGCGCTGTTAATCTCAACACCAACGCTGTTAACGCAGCTGCTGACAACTTCAGCCAGCCGATTTTGCAAACGTTTCTGGTCTAAATCGTGTTGATATTGGCCGACACCGATCGCTTTGGCATCGATCTTGACAAGTTCAGAGAGGGGATCCTGCAGGCGCCGTCCGATCGAGATGGCACCGCGCACCGTGAGGTCTAAGTCTGGAAACTCCTCACGGGCGATCTCTGAAGCAGAATAGATTGAGGCCCCAGCTTCGTTGACCATGGCGACTGTTATGGTGGTCGCGAGCTTGAGCTCGCGGACAAAGCTTTCGGTTTCACGACCGGCCGTGCCGTTACCGATGGCAATCGCTTCAATCTTAAAGCGTTGGCAGAGTTCTCGCACCTTTTTTGCCGCCTCTTCACTTTGCTTTTGCGATGTGGTCGGGTAGATAACGCAGTGCTCCAAAAGTTGGCCCATGCTATCAAGGCAGACCAGCTTTGCCCCACTGCGAAAGCCCGGATCCAGGGCCAGAATCCGCTTTTGCCCCAAAGGTGGAGCCAGCAGCAGCTGTCGCAAGTTGACTGCAAAAACCTCGATCGCTTCACCCTCGGCCTGCTCCCGTAAAGTATGCCGGGTCTCATTTTCAAGGGCCGGGGCTAATAATCTTTTGTAGGCATCGTCAAGGGCCATTTCCATCTGTTGTGCGCACGGGTTAGTTTTTTTGATGAAGCGCTGTTTAAGTAAGGCCAGGGCTTTTTCAGCGGGAGGGCGGATTTGGACCCGTAAAAGCTTGGCCTTTTCGCCTCTAAACAGGGCCAGGAGACGGTGCCCGGCAATTTTCTTACTCTTCTCCTGCCAGTCAAAATAGTCGCGAAATTTTGCCCCGTCCTTCTCTTTGCCCTTGATGACAACGGCCTTGATTTCTCCCTCGCGACTAAAGAGCTGACGCAAAGATCTGCGGACTTCAAGATCTTCATTGATCTTTTCGGCGACAATATCCCGGGCACCGGCCAGGGCTGCATCACTGGTTGCAATCTCTTTAGCCGGGTTGATGAAAGGTTGGGCAGCGACGATTGGATTTGTTTCTGATTGTTGGAGCAGGATTTCAGCTAACCCTTGTAAACCCCTCTGTCGGGCGATTGCGGCACGGGTTTTTCGTTTGGGGCGGTAGGGTAGGTAGATATCCTCAAGTTCGGTCAGGCTGCCGGCTTTAAGTAATTTCTTTTCAAGCTCCGCACTTAAGAGGTTCTGTTCGGTTAAAGATGTTGTAATAGATTGGCAGCGTTTTTCTAAATTTACCAACTGTTCAAGCCGGCTCTGGATCTTAGAGATTGCGACTTCATCAAGCAAGCCGCTGGCCTCTTTGCGATAACGGGCGATAAAGGGAACCGTGGCCCCATCCGCAAAAAGCTCGGCAACCGCTTTAACCTGTTGCTGTTTTATTTTAAGTTCGGTGGCGATGGTTTCAACGTGAGTAATCCGCATCTCTATTAATCGTCCTTTTGTCGATATGGCTACCGGGTTGATACTCGTGGGTAGTCAGCTGCTGAAGTGCTTTACAGATTGCCTCAGGCGACATTCCTTGAAACAGAACTTTATCCATTTTGCTCTCTTTTCTAAATCCAGTTTATTTGCCTGAACAAGCATGACTTTCCTGCTCGTGTTCACACTATTTCATAAAAGAATGGCAATAGCAAGGGTTGTTGAATTCACTTTCACAACATTTATGTTTTGTTGTTGGTGGGGATGTTGAAGAAAATTGCACTACTGTCCGGTAGAAGTATTGCTATAAGTGTTCTTATCCGTTGTCGACTAAATTTTATCTTGACTAAATTTATTCATTCATATAAATTTAGTCGTATGATTAAATTTAACCTTTATCAGTGACTCCGACACCAGGACATGAAAACCTATTCCAGCAGCATAATTACACAGGGAAAATTAATCGAAGCCACCGGTCGCCTGGCTGCTGAATATGGTTTCAACAAGATTTCCACGCGGATGATTGCCACCGCTGCGAAAGAGAACATCGGCAGCATCAGTTATCATTTCGGCAATAAGGAGAACCTGTTTATCGCCGTTCTCAAAAAAGTTATCGAACCATGGCATGAGTTTCCCGTTGAAAAGTGTTTGCAAGATTTCGATCTCGAAGGTTCCGAAGGCCAAGCCCGAGCCCTGCGCGAGCTTATCAAAAGAAAGATCGACATTCTTTTTCGCCGGGAAAATCCACTCTGGTACAGTCGTGTCCTCTATCAGGTCATGCAATACCGAAGTCCGTTGCAAGATTTTGTACAGGAAAACTTGATCACATCTGAGCAAACCATAGTGATGGAACTTTTTACAAAGATTCAACCGGCTTTGCTAAGAAACCAGACCCAACTGCATTTTCTGCTGATGAGCTCGCCGATATTCATGCATGCGAACTACATGCAGATTATTCTCAAAAACCTTGAAATGGATAAGTACAGCGATGATTATCTCAATGAAATGGAAAATATCATCGCCACCCAGACGCAGCTTTTTTTTAAGCTGCCTCTCCTGTAGAAATATTATTCTCGAAAAACTTTAAACCGATACCGAGGTCTGATCATGAAAAAAAAGCTCGTTACAGGTACGATTTTCAGCTTAATAGTTATAGTTGGCTTGATTGCCGGCATCGTCTGTGCGAAACCTCAGAACAAGGCAACAACAATTTTCAACCAGCCGGTGGTTGAAAAATTTCCGGTTGCCATCGGCAAGGTTGAAAGAATGGCTACTTCAGTACGGCCCAGCTATCCGGGAATCGTAAAAGCCTGCCGGACCACAAAGTTGGCCTTCCGGGTCGGTGGACCTTTGATTAAAGTTTCAATAAAGCCCGGTGATCAGGTTAAAAAGGGTAATCTGTTGATGCAGATCGACCAACGTGATTTTAAAAACCGGATTGCCGTACTTGAAGCCGAACTCAAAAGTGCTCAGGCTGTCAGAAATAACGCCAAGCAAAATTTTTCCAGAACTGAAACCCTCTATCAACAGGCAGTTAGATCCAAAGCTGATTACGACCTTGCAAAAAGCAGCCATGAAAAGGCCGCTGCCATTATCGATGGGATCAGGGCAAACCTAAAGATTGCCCATGATCAACTGGCAGACACCTCTTTGCAGGCACCCTACTGTGGCATTATAACAATCCAAAGAACTGAAAATTATGAAATCGTCAAGGCTGGACAGGTGGTGCTTGAGCTGCAGGACATTTCGGCGCTGGAAATTACCGTCAATGTTCCGGAAAACGAAATTGCCAAACATCATCTGGATCCCGGGCAGAAAGCAACAGTCTCCTTTCCCGCCGTTGCCGAAATGAGTTTTACGGCTCATTTAAGCGAATGGAACTCTGAAGCCGATCCGGTCACCAAAACCTACCGTATCACCTTCCTGCTGCCGGCGCCTGAAGAAAAACAGATTTTACCAGGCATGACGGCTGAGCTCAACTGGCATGACGATTTGCAAAAGAACTCTTTACTGATGTCGGTTCCAGCCCGAGCCATCCTGACCGATCACTCCGGCACTCCTTATGTCTGGATTTATAATAACCGGGATGCTACCGCCAACAAAAGAGCGGTTGTCTTAAGTGCGGTAACGGGAATCAGCCAGGTGATCCTGGAAAAAGGTGTGCAGGAAGGAGAGACGGTGGTCGTTGAAGGTGGCAACTTTATTTCCGAAAACATGAAGCTGAAACCCACAAACTGAACAAATTCACGCATACACAACCATTACTCTCAGACAAATTCCGGGATAAAATGAACCTGACACGTTTTGCTTTCGACAAAAAGATTCTCATGACGGTGCTGACGATTTTCCTGATGGTGGCCGGCATCTGGTCTTACCTTAAGCTCGGTCGCCTCGAAGATCCGAACTTCACCATCAAAACGGCAGTGGTTGCAACCCGCTATCCGGGAGCTACGCCTTATGAGGTAGAGGAAGAAGTTACCGACGTCGTTGAAGAAGCAATTCAATCCATGGGGCAGATCAAAGAAATTTACTCTACTTCCGAAGAAGGCCTGTCAACTATTTTCGTTGATATACAAGACCAATATCAACATGATGAGCTGTCGATTATCTGGCAGCAATTGCGCAGCAAAGTTGCGGATGTCCAGAAAGCCCTGCCTCCCGGAGCCGGGCCTTCAATGGTTAATGATGATTTTGGTGATGTCTACGGCATATTCTTTGCCATCACCGGCCCTCAATATAACGATGCTGAACTGAAAAAATACGCCAAAATATTAAAAAAAGAACTCCTGCTTTGCGAGGATGTCGCCAAGGTTGACCTCTGGGGAACCCGGCAAGAGGTCATCTATGTCGAATTTCAACTAGCCCGTCTGGCGCAACTCGGGATCTCCCCATTTGAGATCATGCAGACCCTGCGATTACAAAACGTGGTCCAGGAGAGCGGTAAAATAAAAGTCGATGAACGTTACCTGAGAATCACGCCGAGTGGCAGTTTTGATAACGAAAAACAGATTGCCAAGACTCTCATCGGCCACAGCGGCAACCTGGTCAAACTTGGTGACATCGCCAACATCTATCGCGACTATCTCGAACCCAGGCGAACCATCATGCGTTTTAACGGCAAGCCGGCAATCGGCCTGGGCGTTTCCTGTGTCACCGGCGGCAACGTGATAACCATGGGTACCGCCATCAACCAGAAACTTGATGAACTGCAAAGCAAAAAACCGGCCGACATCAACCTTGATTCACTCTACTACCAGAGTAATATCGTCACTGAAGCCGTTAATATTTTTGTCGTCAACCTGATTGAAGCCGTCATCATCGTCATCGTTTTGCTGATGCTTTTCATGGGCTGGCGCAGTGGCCTTCTGATCGGCGTAATCCTGCTTTTGACAATTCTGGCAACTTTTATCGGTATGCTGATTCTGGGCATAGACCTGCAGAAGATATCGCTCGGGGCCTTGATTTTAGCCCTGGGCATGCTGGTTGACAATGCGATCGTGGTAACTGACGGCATCCTGGTCAGAACCCAGTCGGGTGAAGATCGAAAGACCGCAGCCCTTAAAACTGTCGATGAAACTTCCTGGCCTCTGTTTGGAGCCACAATCATAGCCATCCTGGCTTTTACCCCAATCGGTTTTTCACCTGGCAATGTTGGTGAATTCTGCCGCTCGCTTTTCGACGTCATGGCCCTGTCGTTAAGTTTCAGCTGGATTTTGGCGGTAACCATTACCCCGCTTCTCTGCACCTACATCCTGCCCTCAAAACAAAAAGAGCATGAAGAAACCAACCCCTATAACGGGCCGGTATTCCGAAGTTATCGTAAATTCCTGCATTATACGATTTCCTGGCGCTGGTTGACCTTGGGTTTTATAATAATTCTGCTGGGATTTTCGGTCTTTGCTTTTCGCTGGGTTCCCAAAGCTTTCTTCCCCGATTCAACCCAGAAGTATTTCTTCGTCGAATACTGGAAACCGCAAGGTACACATATTGACCAGACCTCGACTGATCTGCAGAAGATCGAGACCTTCACGAGAAATCTGCAAGGAGTTAAAAACGTCTCGACTTTCGTCGGCGAAGGAACCTTACGTTTTCTGCTCTGCTATAACTATGAAAAACCAAACAGCAGTTATGGCCAGTTGCTGGTTGAAGTCGATGACTGCAAAAATATTGGTGCTTTGCAGAAAACCATTGAGCAGTATTTGAAAAACAATTTCCCCGCCGCCGAGCCCTTTACCAGCAAAATTTCGAATGGTCCGGCGGTTCCCTTTAAAATTGAAGTCAGATTTCGCGGCCCGGAACCGGAGGTTCTGCATGCCCTCGCAAACCAGGCCACAGCCATTATGCACGCAACCCCCAACACTGAAAATATCCGCACTGACTGGCGCCAGATGATGCCGGTTATGACACCTGTTTTTTCCGAGGTTCAGGCCCGCCAGTCAGGCGTCACGAGAACCGATCTCAGCAACGCCATGCAATGGCATTACAATGGCATAACCGGAGGACTCTATCGGGAAAGAGACGAATTGTTGCCGATTATTTTGCGTGCTTCAAACAGTGACCGAAAAAGCCTTAACAGCATCGAAAAGATTCAGGTCTGGAGTTTAATCAGCTCACAACCGATCCCGATCCGCCAAGTGATCACCGATATCAAAACAACCTGGGAAGCACCGCTTATTCAAAGACGCAACCGGCAACGCTGTGTTACCGTCAAATGCAATCCGATCACCGGCCAGGCCGACGCTTTGCGCTTCAGTCTGAAAAAAGAGATGGAGGCGATCCCCCTGCCTGCTGGTTATGAAATGGAATGGGGAGGTGAATTTGAAGAGTCGGTTGAAGCGCAGGCGCCATTGACAAGTTTTTTTCCGATCTGTTTTCTGGTCATGTTTATTCTCACGGTCTGGCTTTTCAACTCGGTCAGGCGACCACTGGTCATTTTTCTCGTCTTGCCGCTCTCAATGATCGGAATCAGCTCTGGCCTGTTGTTGACCAGGCTCCCTTTCGGCTTCATGTCAATCCTCGGTTTCCTGGGCTTGTCAGGCATGCTGATAAAAAATGCCGTGGTCCTGATTGACCAGATAAACCTTGAACAAACAGCCGGATCACCGCTCTACAAAGCAATACTGGATGCTTCCGTCAGCCGTATGCGGCCAGTAATTATGGCTTCAGGAACCACCATCCTGGGCATGGCACCATTGGTTTTCGACCCTTTTTATGCATCAATGGCCGCCACTATCATGAGCGGTTTGGCTGCGGGTACCTTTCTGACCCTGATCGTGGTGCCGGTTCTCTACAGTCTCATGTATCACATCAAACCGGAAAAACAGTATCTTTAAAAGATTCAAAGGATAACAAGTACGATGCAAAAAGTTCCCATTTTTTATAAAATTATCTTTATGGCTCTATTATTTTACCTGTCACAATTTTTTTTCTCCACCCCCTACAGCTTTGGACAGGAGACTGAAAATGCAAGCCTGCCGATCGGCAAACTGACGCTTGATGAAGCAAAAAAAAATGCCATAAAAAATAATCCTGGTATCAAAAGCTTTCTGGCCCGCATTGAAATTGCAACTGCCCGCCTTAAACAAACCCGCTCAAGCTGGTGGCCAACCATTGATGTCGGATGTAATTACGGGTTCAACCGCGCTTCCATACAACCTGACTGGCAGCCTGCGACCCGTTTTCGTGACTCTTATCAGGAATTCAACGGCAAGATAGCCGGACAATGGCTGGTATTTGACGGTTTTGCCAGACAGGCTCGAATCCTGGCCGCCAGATACCAACAGGAAAGATCACGCCAGGACCATTCCGAAGTGCGACGCCTGCTCTTGCAAGCGGTTGCCACTGCCTTCTATCAAGCTCAGCTGGCGGTTGAAAAGATGACAATTGCCCAACAGGACCAAACCTTCAACCGCCGACTTGAAGACGACGCCAGAAAACGCTGGCAAGTAGGTTCGTCGCCAGAAGCCGAAATGCTCAATTTTTCAGTCAAAGCCTTGACCGCTGAAGCTGATTTCATCGAATCAAGGCGAACCTTTCTGGTAGCCTTTGTACTCCTGGCAGAGCTTATGGATATTGATCAAGCAAACATCTGCGAAGAGAGTTATCCGGTTCAAGCCACTAAAGGAAAATTATCCCAATACCCGCTCGATTTCAACAGCGAAATCGAATACGCAATGCAGAACCGTCCCGATCTGCTGGCCTTACAACAGAACGAACTGGCCCTGGAACAGAAAACAATTTACGAAAAGGGAAGTTTTTACCCGCGATTAACTTTAAACGCGGGCATAGATTACCTGAAACAGATGAACATTAGTACTGTCGATCAGGAAGAAAGATATCAATATGCCCTGTTGGCAGCGAACTGGCGACTTTTTGACGGCGGCTTGCGTAAAGCCCGCATCAGTGAAGCCAGAGCTGAAACCGAAGCCATCAGACAACAACAGGAAGCAAAAACAGCAACTATCAAGTCCGGCCTCAAAGAAACCATCAATAATGCCGAGATGGCCTATCTGACCTTTGAAAAACAATTCAAAATCTATGAACTGTCCCGGAAAATCAGGGATCACGTCGAAAAATCATATCTTGTCGGAGCTGAGAATCTGACCAGGCTCAATGAAGCCCAGACCGATTTCATAAAAGCTAAAGGAGCGATGGTTGGTAGTCGAATTCAATACATTCTCAGCATTGAATACATACACGCTGAAACCGGGAGAATCCTGTTTTAATTGAAATCGCACATTTACTAATGCGGGGCGGGCCCCACAACCCAAAACTTACTATATAGGCCTGCAAATAAGAGCACTTACAGAACACTAAATATCCGCCATTCCTATCGATATATTCAATACTAGAAATATCATTGCTATCCGGTAGGCAATTTGCGTAAGAAGAGGAGTGTACTATGAAAGTTTTAGGGATCTCAGGAAGTCCGCGACCGGGAAATACAACTGACCGTCTGGTCAAAGAAGTTTTGAGCACGATTACGGTGGAAACTGAGTTTATCTCTTTAGCCGGCAAGAAGATCGGTCCTTGTATCGCCTGTCTGGGTTGTGTTGAAGATAATGTCTGCAAGGTCAAGGATGATATGTTCAAGTTGCGGCAGAAAATTGTCGAGGCTGATGCCTACGTTATTGGTGCTGCCAACTATTATTCAGTGATTAATGGTTTGTCACACTGTTTTCTTGAACGTTTCTATCAATTTAGGCATCAAGAGGGTAAAGGGGTTTGTGGCAAGCTCGGGGTTGCGGTTGGGGTCGGTGGCCGTTCCGGTGATCCGGTTATTGAAAATATAAAGACCTTTTTCCAGTATAATCAGATTGACTGTGTCGGTACTCTTTCAGCCCAAGGGGTGGCGAGCTGTTTTACCTGCGGTTATGGTGAGACCTGTAAGGTCGGGGCTGTCTATACTTTTTTTGGGCCGGGAACCAAGATTAATGAAGAGACTACGCCGAGTCTTGAAAAACAGCCGGAAAAACTCGAAGCAGCCCGCGAACTGGGCCGTCAGCTTGACGCCAGATTGCAAGGTTTTGCGGCCGCAACTTGAGTATAAAAGGAAAAGAATTAGTGCAATTTTTTATTGAAAAGCGTCAACAACCGATTCTGATAGCTTGCAGGCAATTGTTTATAACTGTTTTTTGTCTGTGGTTGTCAGCTGCAGGCTCGGCTTATGCTTTTACTGTCAGCGACAGTGGCGGACATAAGCTTAATTTTTCGAGTCCTCCAACCCGGATTGTCTCTCTGGTTCCCGGGGTCACCGAGATTATCGCGGAACTTAAAGCCGATCAGGCTCTGGTCGGAATTACATACCATTCGACAAGGCCGGCCCGGCTTAGTCGCTGTATGGTGGTTGGGGGCTTTATGGCTCCCTCTCTTAAGCGGATAAAGGCGCTGAAACCGGATCTGGTTTTTATCTCTTCGATGCATGAAAATTTACGTTCGCAATTAGAGACTTCCGCATGTCGGGTGGTTGAGGTCTCAACCTCATCACTGGCTGCAGCCTACGCCAACATTAAATTGGTTGGCAAGATTGTTGGAAAAAAACTTGAAGCAGTACAGTTGGTTGAAGATCTGCAGCGGCAATTGGCCTTAATCAGTCGTAAAGTTGAGCGTATCCCATCGGCTCAAAGACGGCGCGTCATGTTGGTGATGGAGTGTCTAAACTTCATGGTGCCCGGGGATGACTCCTTTCATAACGAATTGATTGCGGCTGCAGGTGGTATTCCTCCAAGGTGGGGTGAAAATGGGGTTGCAGTTAATGTTGATGCGGCGGCAGTTAGAGTTTTTGACCCTCAATTTATTTATGCTAATGGAAGTTGTAAGCAAAAGGTTCGAGAACTTTTTGCTGAGCCCGCCTGGGCCGAGGTGGCAGCCGTTAAAAATAAAAGCATCTTTTTTTTCCCCGATGCTTTGACTGATCGGCCCGCGATCCATATGCCTGACTTTGTCGCTTGGTTGGCGGCGACAATCTATGCGGATTATTTCAGTCGACCTGAAAATATAGTGTTACGCGATGACGTTCGAGCACGGCGAGGTTTGGATCTCAAAATTGATTACGTTAAGAGCGCCGAGGTGGTTGAGACCACGATTATAGATTTTACCCATCGCACCCTGGTGGTTGATCTGGCTGAGCCGATGCTGGTACTTTCAACCTTAGAAGGTCTGCGTCCGCAGATTACAACCGTCGCTAATCACTATCTGCCGCCAACTTCATGGGGCTTGATTCACAAACTTGGAAATAAGGAGTTTGAGAGGCGGGTCGCTAGTTTGTTGGAGCGTAAACCGGAAACTACCTCGATGCTTTTCACCGGCGCCAATATGGATAATCTGGCGCATAAAAGGGTTTCCTTCAAAGAGATGCAGGTGACGGCCCTGGTGACGGCCGGGGTCAGTTCTAATGCTGTGCGCATGGGGGCCGAAGCGGGGCGTTACTATGAACTTGAAGATTCAGGGCCGGCAGATAAACCCGGGACCATTAATATCATTCTTTTGAGTAATCTGCGGTTGACCCCGAAAGCTATGATTCGGGCCATTATCAGCGCCTGTGAAGGGAAATCGGCGGCCCTTCAGGATCTCGATATTCGATCCAGCAGCAATCCGGCTTTTTTACAGGCAACCGGTACTGGAACCGATAATATTATGGTTGTTGAAGGACGGGGTCGAACCGTTAACAATACAGGTGGCCACAGCAAGATGGGCGAGTTGATTGCTCGGGCCGTCTATGATGGGGTGCTTGAAGCGGTGCGACGGCAAAATGCTATTCATGCTAAGCGTTCTATCTTTCAGCGTTTGCAGGAGCGTCACATTGCCGTTTATGAGTTTATTAAGGAGTGTCGTCTGAAAAAGGGGGCCTCGTCTGAGACTCTGTTGGCACCGGTTGAAGGGCTTTTGCTTGAACCTCGTTATGCCGCTTTTGTCGAGAGTTCGCTGGCCCTAAGCGATGCCTGGCAACGGGGCCAGATTGTTAATCTGGAGAGTTTTCGGCAACGCTGTCTCCAGGTTGCCAGCGAGATTGCCGGCCGTTCTCTGCAAACTTTGCCGCAAATCTACTATGGTCTTGAGCTGCCAGACCCTCTGCGCCTGGCCTTAGAGTCTCTGGTTCACGGTGTTATAAACCGGCGGTAAATATCTTTTGATTAATTGTTTAATTGATTAACCCCTCAATACCTCACTGATGACCTTGCCGAGTTCATTAAAGTCAAAAGGTTTGGGGATCATCGCTAACAACAACAACGGCTCTCCGGGTCTCGAATCGGAGCACCGCTGTCAGCAATATTGCGTTTGCTCCCTTTTTTGTCAATCAGTTTTATGGAATTTGTTAAGGAGGTGATAACTGTTGATATTGCCTCTTTTATCAAAGCTGATCCCCTCTCTCTCCAGCAGAGCTCTCTTCATCTTGAGCCCGCCGCCAAAACCACCAAGTTTAAGATCAGAACGTATTACGCGATGGCAAGGTATCAGAATGGGAAAGGGGTTGCCGGCCAGAGCTGTGCCAACGGCCCGGGCCGCTTTGGGGTTGCCAATAAGTGCGGCTAAGTCACCGTAAGAGCAGATACTTCTTGCAGGGATCGTATGGGTTGCCCGCAAGACCTTTTGTTGAAAGTTAGGGCAGCTCTGCAGGCGAGTCAATCCGAGAGAAAAATCAATCTTTTTTCCAACTATGTAAGCTTTGATCATTGAGCATAAGTTGTCAATTGCAGAACATGAACTCTCAACTGTATCAGGAAAAAGTTGAGCTGTCTCTTTATTAGCCGAAGATTGTGGTTTAGGGATTATGATCCTGATAATCTGCGGGCATTTGTCAAAATGCGACCAGATCAAGACAATCGAACCGCAGAGTGAGTTTTTGATAATGGTTTTAAAAATAATATTTCTCATAAGTTATTTAAAAAATCTTGAAAAGCCAGTACTTGAAGTCAAAAAAGTGGAGAACCTTCTGGGTAAACTCAACCTCCTGAACCCGATTGGCTAGATCATGAATGGCGATGTGGTTATGGGCGATGCGATGATCTTGAGATCTATCAAGACCACCGTTGGCGATGAACGAACGGATATTTTCCAGTTCTCCTGCATCAAGCCAGATGCCATGGTCGCCACAGATGTCGATCATTACACCGGAGACTTCCTGGAAGTTTTTCTTCGTCATCAGGGTGCCGCAACGGACGCAGGGGAGGTAGGCGGTTTCTACCTGCAGATGAGGGCGCCGGTAACTTTGAGGGAGGCTTTGATCCTGATAGACGTTACGTTCTGAGGTTAGATAGCTGAATTCCAGACGATCGAACCAGAGACCGTCGCACTGAGGGCAGATTGCGGCGTCACTGCTGCGGTAATCATATGGTTTCAGAGCAACATTGCAGCGCGGACAGAAAGGGTCACAAGTTGCATCGGCAACGCGATTCTCCCAGCCGCAATGGGGGCAGTAATGACTTTTAGGGTTTACAGGTTTGCCGCAGTTTGAGCAGGGGCGAGGGTCAGCCATCGGGATACCTTTTTGTTTTTGCTAACATTTTGTCTCTGAGTGGGGTTAAAGAGGGCGAAGCAACAGTCGGCGGCGTTCTCAATTTTTATTAGTATTGCACAATTACATTTTGATCGCAAGTTTAGCCTTAGATAAAATGGTATTTTATCCTTGACAAGACTTTTTCCTTGAGTTATAGGGCAAAAAGAATGAGGCTTCATTCATTTTTTTGATGGTAAGTTAGTGAAGGAGTAGGGAATGAATCTGGTACAGATTTTCTTTGAGCAGGCCCGGCGCTTGGGTGATAAGACCGGCATGAAGGTTAAGCGTGATGGTCGCTATGTTGATATCAGCTGGAGGGCGTGGGCTGCTAATGTTGAGATGGTGGCGGGTGGCCTTTTATCTCAAGGTCTTGAGGCTGGGAAAAAGGTAGCCCTGCTTTCAGAAAATCGTCCTGAATGGGCTTATGCCGACCTTGCTATTTTAGCTTGTGCCTGTGCTGATGCACCGGTCTATCCCACGAACCGGGCTCCTCAGGTGGAATATATTGTCAAGGATTCTGAGGCTGAGTTTCTTTTTGTTTCAACTGCCGAGCAACTTGATAAAGGGCTTGCAATTGTCGCTAACTGCCCTAATCTGAAAAAGATTGTAGTTTTTGCTGAAGATCTCCCGCAAGCATCACTTGAAAACGAAAATGTAATGACCTTAAGTGAGCTTATGAACTCTGGTCGGGAGTGGTTAAAAGGTAATAGTGAACGTTTTGAGGCGATTTGGCAAAATATTGATGCCCATGATTTGGCAACCTTGATCTACACCTCTGGTACCACCGGCGACCCCAAGGGCGTCATGCTGACGCATGATAATTTTATCAGTAACGTGGTTTCATCCAGCAAATGTGTGCGCGTAGATACGACTGATACCTTTCTTTCTCACCTTCCTTTAAGCCATGTATTTGAACGAATGTCAGGCTATTATCTACCGATCTATAACGGTTCGACGATCGCTTATGCTGAATCGATTGAGATGGTTTCGCAGAATATGACTGAGGTTCATCCAACTCTTATGATCAGTGTGCCACGTCTTTTTGAAAAAATTTATGATCGTATTTATGATGGGGCTCAGCAGAGTTCCTGGATCAAAAAACGACTGGTTTTCTGGGCCTTTGGTGTCGCCGATCAGTTGGCTGTTTGTAAACGTGAAGGTCGTAATCCAAGCGGCTGGTTGAACCTGCAAAATGGTTTGGCAAAAAAACTGGTTTTCGCCAAACTCGGGGATAAGCTGGGTGGCAGTTTACGTTTTTTTGTCTCTGGAGGAGCTCCGCTGCCCCAGAAAGTCGCCGAATTTTTTTACGGTACTGGTTATCCCATTTATGAAGGTTATGGCCTGACTGAAACAGCCCCGGTAATGGCGGTTAACTCTCCTTCACATATTAAATTTGGAACTGTGGGAACGGTCATCGAAGGAGTCGAAGTCAAGATCGCTGGTGATGGTGAAATTCTTACTAAAGGGCCCAATGTTACCATCGGTTACTACAACAATCCGGTGGCTACCGCAGAAGCTTTTGTCGATGGCTGGTTTTGTACCGGGGATGTTGGTGAACTTGACAGTGAAAATTACTTGAAAATCACCGACCGTAAAAAGGATCTGATTGTTACGGCCGGAGGCAAGAATATTGCGCCTCAACATCTTGAAAACCTTCTTAAAATGGATAAATATATTATTGAGGCGATGCTCTATGGTGATCGTAAAAAATTTATTTCAGCTCTTATCGTTCCCGATTTTGAGAAGGTAGAAGAGTATGCTCTGAAAAATGATATTCTCTTCACAGATGTTAAGGGTCTGCTCGAAAACCCGGAAATTCGAGCTATGCTTGGCCGACGGATCGAAAAAGTTCAACAGGAACATGGGATCCCAGGTTACGAACAGGTCAAAAAGTTTGTTGTCATGAGCAGCGAATTTTCGATGGACAATAATGAAGTGACTCCGACCTTGAAACTGAAAAGGAAAATTGTGACTGCTAAATTTCAGACTGAACTGGATGCCCTTTATGAGAACTAAAAAAGCAGAACCGAATCATCGCGAGATTAAAGGGATCCCCGATGATCCCCGCAAGCGGGTTAAATACATGGCTATTATCGAAGCCGCATTAGAGGCTTTTTCAGAGTATGGTTACCATGATTGTCCGGTTTCAAAAATTGCTAAAAAAGCCAACATTGCTGATGGTACCATCTATCTCTATTTTGCGAATAAGGAGGAGGTCTTAATTTCAGTCTTCCAGGAAAAGATCAACCGTCTGATCAGTGATATCGAAGAACTGACCTCCGGTTGTGTTAACTCCTGGGATAAAATTGAAATTCTGGTTCGTTACCATATGTCGACATTGGGTGATAACCCGGTACTTGCTAATTTTTTGCAGATTCAACTGCGCCAGTCCAGCAGCCATATACGTCATGGTATTGCCGAACCCCTGCGTAAATTTTATCGTCTTATCGAAAGTTTTGTCCTGGAGGGTCAGGAACAGGGGGTTATTGACCCCTCTCTTAATGCGAATATTGCCCGCAAGGTGATTTTTGGCAGCATCGATGAAGTCGTCAGTTGCTGGGTTTTAAGCCGTCGAGGTTACGATCTAAAGGAGAGAATAGGTGATGTCATCTATATCTTAAAACGGGCTCTTTTACTGGAAGATGGAGTGAACGAGTAGCCGAAAAAAATTTTCTGCCAAGATGAGTGAGCACTCACTCATTAATTTATAAACATATATTTCTATATATTAATTGAGCTATCTGGAGAAATAATTTTTTAGAGAGCCGATAAAAAAAGGAGAGCAGCAATGGGAAACGGATTGGTGAATGTCAGGGATCAGAAATTTATTCTTTTTGAGCAGCTAGGAATCGACAAACTCTTTGGCTCAGAAAAATATGGCGACTATACAGTCGATGACGCCAATATGATGCTGGGCGAAGCCGAAAAGCTGGCAGTTAATGTCATGGAGCCTACTTACGCAGAAGGGGATAAAGAGGGTTGTACCTTTGTCGACGGCAAGGTCAAAGCCCCAGCTTGTTTTCATGATGCCTATCAGAAAATCTGTGAAGCGGGTTGGAATTGTGCTGCCCGCGATCCCGAGGTTGGCGGGCAGGGGATGCCTCTGTTGCTCTTTACCGCATGTGCTGAACTTTTTAACGCGGCCAACTATCCCCTGATGATGTATCCCGGTTTAACTTGCGGGGCCGGGGCCTTGATTGAAAAGTTCGGGACTGATAAACAGCGGAAGAAATATATGGAGAAAATGTATTCCGGTGAATTCGGTGGAACTATGGGGTTGACTGAGGCGGGTGCCGGCAGTGATGTCGGAGCTTTGCGTACCAAGGCCGTTAAACAGGCGGATGGAACTTATCTGATCAGTGGTACGAAGATGTTCATCTCCAGCGGTGATCACGATTTAGCCTCGAATAACATCCATGCGGTTCTGGCGCGAATCGAAGGTGATCCGGCTGGGACCGATGGTATCTCGATCTTTATTGTGCCGAAAATTATGGTCAATGATGATGGTTCACTGGGCAAGCCTAATGATGTAATAACCGGTAACATTGAACACAAGATGGGAATCAAAGGATCCGCTACCTGTACCCTTAATTTCGGTGAAGAGGAGAGCTGTTATGGTGAACTCTTAGGACGTGAACGTCAGGGTTTGGCGATTATGTTTCATATGATGAATGAAGCCCGGCTTGAGGTTGGTATCCAGGGTTTGGGTTGCGCTACAGCCGCTTTCGAACATGCTCGCGATTATGCTCGGGAACGGATTCAGAGTCGGGCCATCTGGGATATGACCAACCCCGACGCTAAAGCCGTAACGATTATCGAACATCCCGATATTCGTCGTACCCTGTTGTGGATGAAAGCTTACGTTGAAGGTATCAGATCCTTAAACTATTATGTCGCTTTTGCCTTTGACCAGGCCGAGATTGTCCAGGATGCGGCAGACAGGAAAAAATGGAATGGGGTTGTCGAACTTCTGACCCCGGTCTGTAAGGCTTTTTCTACTGATAAATCAATGGAAATCTGTTCTTATGCCATCGATATCTACGGCGGTTATGGTTATTGTGCAGAATATCCGGTCGAACAGTATCTGCGTGACGCCAAAATCACCACTATTTATGAAGGTACCAACGGTATTCAGGCTCTTGACTTGGTCGCCCGTAAACTGGCTCAGAATCGTGGCAAGAATCTGAAATTTATGTTTGCCGAGATCGGTAAGACAGCGGCTGTAGCCGGGGCTGACCCTGAGTTACAATTGCTTGGTGCCTCTTTAGGTAAAGCGGCCCAGGCTGTTGGCGGGGTGACATTGCAGTTTAAGGATTGGGGCGACGGTTCCGGCATGATCCTGGCTATTTTAAATGCTCGTCCCTTCCTGGATGTTTTCGGTGATCTCCTGGTTGGTTGGCAGCTGGTTCAAGCAGCTCAGGTTGCGACTGCCGCCTTGCGGAAAATCTACACATCAGCCGGCGCCGAAAACCAGTCAGAACGCCGGGCTTTTGCCCGTAATAACGCTGAAGCTGCTTTTTATGAAGGTAAAATCGCCAGTGCCAGCTATTTTGCCAGCACTATTCTGCCAACAATCAAAGGACGCTGTCTCGGAATTCAGGCTGGTGACCGGACCCCGGTAGAAATGCTCGATGCTGCCTTTGGGTAAAATTATATAATAAATCAAATAAAGGAGATCCTAAAATGACTTACCAGATTAAAAAAGCGGCAGTTCTTGGGGCCGGGGTGATGGGAGCGACAATCGCTGCCCACCTTGCGAATGCCGGGATTGAGTGTCTTTTGCTTGATATTGTACCTTTTGAACTGAAACCAGCCGACGAAGCTAAAGGGTTAACCAAAGAGAGTCCAGCCTGGCGCAACAGTTTTGCCGAAAATGGCCTGAAAGGGGCGATAAAGTCGAAACCGGCCTCATTTTATGCAAAATCGGTTGCAAAATTGGTCAAAACCGGTAACTTTGAAGATGATCTTGATAAGTTGGCCGGAGTTGACTGGGTCATCGAAGTTGTTATTGAAAACTTAAAAATCAAACATGAACTTCTTACCAAAGTCGAAAAAGTGATCGGCCCTGACTGTATTCTCTCGAGCAACACTTCAGGTCTGCCGATCAGTGAGGTTGGGGTTCAGCTTTCGGCTTCGGTTAAAGAACGTTTTTTGGGGACTCATTTTTTCAATCCGCCGCGCTATATGAAATTGCTGGAGATCATTTCCGGTCCCGAAACTAAACCTGAAATTATAGATTTCATGTCGACTTTTGGCGAAGAAGTTCTTGGTAAAGGAATTGTTGTCTGTAAAGATGTGCCTAATTTTATTGCCAATCGAATCGGAGTTTTTGATATTTCCAATGCCATAACTATCATGCTGGAGATGGGACTGACGATCCCTGAACTCGATGCCATTATTGGTAAAGCTTTGGGCCGACCCGGTTCAGCGATTTGTGGAACCATGGATCTGGTGGGTCTTGATACCGGTGCCCATGTTATGAAAAACCTCTATGACGCAGTCCCTGATGATGAAATGCGGGATATCTTTCAGGCTCCCGAATTCATGGTAAAAATGATTGAAACTGGTAAACTTGGCAACAAAACTCGCCAGGGTTACTACAAAAAAACCAAGGATGAGAAAGGCAAAAGGGTAAAACTTGCCCTTGATTACAATACTAATGAGTATGTCGCCTTTTCCAAACCACGTTTTGATGAGCTTAAGGCAGCCCGTAAAACCCCAGGTGGTTTTGCCGCCAGCCTGAAGTATCTCTTCAATAGTCCTGGTAAAGTCGGCGATGTTGTCCGTGCCTATCTCTGTCGCAATTTTCTCTATGCCGCCAATCGTATTCCCGAGATCAGTGACCAGCTAAACGCCATCGATAACGCTATGAAGTGGGGTTACAATCATAAACTCGGTCCCTTTGAACTTTGGGATACGGTTGGTCTTGAGGCGACGGTTGCGGTTTTCAAAACCTTGAAAATAAAACTCCCCAAAACCATAATGGCGATGCTTAAAGCCGGCCATAAGAGTTTTTATGAAAAACGCGAAGATGGTCTCTATGTTTTTGATTTCGCGTCCCAAAAATATTTAAAGATTGAATCGAATGCGAAAATCATTCTCTTGCCCGTCGTGAAAGCCGCCGGCGCTGTCGTTGCCACTAACCCCGGAGCTTCTCTGGTTGATCTTGGGGATGGTATTGCCTGTGTTGAGTTTCATAGCAAGATGAATGCGATCGACGCTGATGTTGTCGGTATGTTAAATCAGGCCTGTGATATTGTCGAAAAAGATTTTAATGGTCTTGTAATTGCCAACCACGGCACCAATTTTTCAGTTGGAGCCAACCTTTTTGAGGTTTTTGTGACCATTCAAAAAGGCGACTGGGATATTCTTGATACCATGATTAAGGGTTTTCAGGATTGTAATATGCGCTTAAAGTATCTCAGTAAACCAGTGGTTACAGCGCCGGCCGGGATGGCTTTGGGTGGCGGCTGCGAAATCTCGATGCATGGCGATCGTTGCCAGGCAACCGGGGAGACCTACATGGGTCTGGTTGAGGTTGGCGTTGGCGTTATTCCAGCCGGCGGCGGCACCAAAGAGCTGATGATTCGAGCCACTGAAGGGATTCCCGATGGGACGATTGCTAACGGTCTTAATCTCCAGACCTACTATCAGAAAATTTTTGAAACTATCGGTATGGCGAAAGTTGCGACTAGTGCCGTGGAAGCCAAAGAATTCGGTTTTATTCGTAAGACCGAAGGTTTAAGTATGAATCGTGACCATCAGATTCATGATGCCAAACAGATTGCGATGGGCCTGGCCCTCTTTTACAAAAAGCCGATCCCGCCAACGGTGCCGGTGATGGGTGATAACTTCAAGGGGATGATCGATTCGGTTCTCTATAATATGCGGGCTGGCAATTACGTCTCTGATTACGATTGTCATGTTGCTGGTAAAGTGGCAAATGTCCTGGCCGGCGGCGATTGCGCCGAAGGCACTTATGTCAGCGAACAGCTCCTGCTTGATCTTGAACGGGAAGCTTTTTTAAGTCTCTGTGGTGAAACTAAAACCCAGGATCGGATTATGTATATGTTGAAGAACGGCAAACCGTTGAGAAACTAGCAGGATGAGTCAATGTGGGGACAGACCTCCAGGCAGGGCTTTTTAGCCCTAGCCGGTCTGAGTTTGCGCCTGAGCATAGCAAAGAAGTGCCCTTGGGGTATCTCTCTTGCGAAGCAGGGCGAAGCAAAATAACAAAATTACCCTCTGTGAGTTTTAGAGGGGCGCAAACAATAAGGAGAATAGGACAATGTCTGAAGCAGTAATCGTGGCAACCGTACGCAGTGCTGGTGGCCGATATAAAAAAGGTGGTCTGGCGCAGACTCGAGGCGACGAGATCGGGATTCAAGTGGTTAAGGGTTTACTGGCCAAAGTTCCGGAGTTAAGTCCTGAGGATATTGATGACCTGGTTTGTGGTTGCTCATTTCCAGAAGCCGAGCAAGGCATGAATCTGGGTCGGGTTCTCGCTTTAGGAGCCGGCTTGCCGGTATCCGTCAGTGGTGTAGTGGTCAACCGTTTCTGCTCTTCCGGTATTCAGGCGATAGCTGATGCAACGGCTAAGATTAATGCAGGTTGGGCTGATGTTGTAATTGCCGGCGGAGCTGAGTCGATGAGTCATATCCCGATGGGCGGCAGTATCTTTAGACCCCATCCGGAGTGGGGCGATCTCCCCAATACTTATGTTTCGATGGGGATAACCGCCGAAAATGTGGCCGATGAGTTTGGGGTTACACGTGAAGATCAGGATAAATTTGCCGTCGAAAGTAACCGTCGCGCCCATGAGGCGATAGAGGCCGGAACCTTTGCTGATGAAATTATTCCGATCGAAGCTTGGCGCTACACTACTGATGCTAAAGGAAAAAAAATAAAACTCCGCAAAACCTTTGCGGTTGATGATGGTGTGCGTTGGCCAACAACCATGGAAGGTCTGGCCAAGTTGAAATCACCTTTTAAAGCCGGCGGCATTGTAACTGCGGGCAACTCCTCGCAGATGACCGACGGAGCCGCTTTTTCCCTGATCATGAGCGCTGAAAAAGCCAAGGCTTTGGGTCTTAAACCGATTGCCAAAATGACCAATTTTGCGGTGGCTGGATGTCGGCCGGAAGTCATGGGGGTCGGTCCTGCGGTTGCGATTCCTAAAGTTCTCAAACAGGCGGGTTTGAAAGTCTCGGATATCGACCTTTTTGAGATTAATGAAGCCTTTGCCTCGCAATGTCTCTACTCATTACGCGTAGCTAAGATGGAAAAACGTTATTGGGATGGAGATATCAATCCCAACGGTGGGGCTATTGCCCTCGGACATCCTTTAGGTTGTACGGGAGCCAAATTGACAACCCAACTTCTGTATGAATTGCAACGCCGTAAGGGTAAACGTGGAATTGTCTCGATGTGTATTGGCGGGGGTATGGGGGCCGCTGGTATTTATGAGATGCTATAGTGGGAGTTGAGGTTATGACCCGTCCGGCCCGCTATTCAATAAGAGAGGAGATTGCCAGCAGTGTAACTCACGGTATCGGTATTCTTCTCTCATTTGCAGCCTTGATAATCATGCTGATCTATGCTGTTCGCTACGGTACGGTTTGGCATATTATCGGTGCTGCAGTCTTTGGTAGCGGGCTGATTATGGCCTACACGTCTTCGACACTCTATCACAGTTTTCAAAAAGAGAAGGTTAAGGCGGTGTTCAGGACTCTTGATCATGTTTCAATCTTTGTTCTGATCGCCGCGACCTATACACCTTTGACCTTGGTAAATCTGCGCGGGCCCTGGGGCTGGTCGATTTTTGGGGTGGTTTGGGGCCTGGCACTCTTTGGCATTGTTATCGAGTGTACTCCTTTGCACCGTTTTCGCTTGGCCTCAGTAATGCTTTATATAGGGATGGGCTGGATCGTAATTGTTGCCCTTAAGCCGATGTTGGTTGTGGTCCAGCCTGGAGGTCTGATCCTGCTGCTGGCCGGTGGCTTGGCTTATACCTTTGGTTGTCTCTTTTACGCCTGGAAACGCTTGCCTTATAACCACGCCATCTGGCATCTCTTCGTTCTGGGAGGAAGCATCTGTCATTTCTTTGCCATTTTGTTTTACGTTTTGCCGGTGGAAATTGGATAGTTTTTTGAAGATCGATTAGAGTTGAGAAGGGAAAATGACTGCTCATAAATATCAAAAAGGGGGTGAATTTCTGCTGGCTACAGGTCCGGCTGATGAAATTTTTACACCCGAGGATTTTACTTCCGAACAGCGCATGATTGCGAAAACGACGGAAGATTTCGTACGTCAGGAGGTCTGGCCGAAACTTGACAAAATTGAAGTTCAGGAAGAGGGTGTGACTCAGGGCTTGATGTCGCAAACTGCCGAACTCGGTCTTTTAATGGCCGATATTCCGCAAGAGTATGGTGGTATGGGGCTTGACAAGGCAAGTTCAGCCTTGATTACTGAGAAGATGGGAATGGGCGGCTCCTTTTCGGTAACCCATGCGGCTCATACCGGTATCGCAACCCTGCCGATTGTCTTCTATGGTACTAAAGCGCAAAAGGAAAAATATCTGCCAGGTTTAGCTGAAGGTGAGATTGGGGCCTATTGTCTGACCGAGCCCGGTTCAGGTTCTGATGCTCTAGCCGCCAAAACTTCAGCGATTTTGAGTGAAGATGGAAAATATTACCTTCTCAATGGTACCAAACAGTTTATTACCAATGCCCAATGGTCAAAAACCTTTATTGTCTTTGCCAAGGTCGCCGGCAAAGAGTTTACCGCTTTTATAGTCGAGAAAGATATGCCCGGGGTGGCGATTGCCCCCGAAGAGCTTAAGCTTGGTATCAAGGGGTCATCGACAGCGGCCGTGATCTTTGAAGATGCTCAGGTGCCGGTTGGAAATCTCCTTGGCGAGATCGGTAAAGGTCACCTGATCGCTTTTAACATTCTCAATATCGGGCGCTATAAGTTAGGTGCCGGCGTTCTTGGGGCAGCCAAACTGGCGCTTGAGTATGCGGTCAAATACTCTATTGAGAGGAAACAGTTCAAGAAATCTCTGGCCGAGTTTGGTCTCATTCGAAAAAAATTAGCCGAGATGACGAGCCGGATTTTTGTGGCTGAAAGTCTGGTCTACCGCACTGTCGGCTTGATTGATAATATTTTGGAAGGGTTCAAAGAGAGTTCCGGTGAGAGCTCGGAAAAGATTCTTAAGGGGATCGAAGAGTATGCTATTGAATGTTCAATCGCCAAGGTTTTTGCCTCCGAAATGACCGATTATGTGGTTGATGAGAGCCTGCAGATTTTTGGCGGCTATGGTTATAGCCAGGAGTATCCGCTCGAACGCCTCTATCGTGATGCTCGTATTAACCGGATTTTTGAAGGTACCAGTGAGATTAACCGTCTCCTAATTCCGGGAATGTTGCTGCGTCGGGCGGTGCAGGGTGATCTGCCCCTGATGCGGGTTCTCGAGAATCTCAAAAATGAGGTGGCTGAGATCTCGGTTTCAGAAAGTTGTGAAACGACGAAAAGTGGCATCGGGGAGCCGGTTTGGTATCGAGAGAGGCTTGAGGGGGCGCGTAAGGCGGTCTTGATGGCGGCTGGTTTAGCGGTTGAGAAGCATTTTAAAGATATTGCTGAACGCCAGGAACTTCTGGCACTGCTTGCCGATATGATTATGGAGTACTATGCTTTAGAGAGTGCTCTGTTACGCCTTGAGAAGGGTTCTTTTTCAAATTCTGATTGGCGCTCTCGGGCACTTTTAAACTATTTTCCAGCCGCTATGGAAAGGCTTCGCAGTTGGGGACGGGAGGTTTTGGGTGCGGTGCTCTCTCCCGAACAGTTACCCGGCAAACTTAAAGTTTTTGAAAAATTCTGTCAGCTTGTCCCGTTTGACACTATTTCACTGCGCGATTTTTTGGCGGAAAAGATCGTTACCTGCGAAGGTTATCCTCGCACATGATTTTAACTTGACAAAGTTGGTTTTGTTTGTTAGGTTAGTGAAGTATTCAAGATAAACCAAACAGATAAAATAACTTATTAGTGGAGGAAAACATGGCTGAAGGACAAAATCTGATCTACAAATGTGAACTGTGTGGCGCAATGGTTGAAGTTCTTGATCTTGGGGCTGATGATCTTACCTGTTGTAACGAAGCGATGATTCTGATTGAGGCCGGTACCGTTGATGCGGCGCGCGAAAAACATGTTCCGGTAATTGAAAAGATTGCCGGCGGGGTTAAGGTTACGGTCGGTAGCGTAGCCCATCCGATGGAAGATAAACACTACATTGAGTTTATCGAGATTGTTGCCGATGGTAAGCTCTGTCGTAAGTTTCTGGCCCCAGGTGAAGCTCCGGAAGCCTTTTTCGCGACCGACGCCGCTTCCGTAACAGCGCGTGAGCACTGCAACCTGCATGGCTTGTGGCAAGCCGAGATATAATGTAACTTTTTCACAAATTAGAAATTTAAAAAAGCCCGGTATTTAATAGCCGGGCTTTTTTCGTTTTTTGATTAAATTGATAGCCATGATTCTAATCATCCTTGGTTGAATGGCAGATAAAGCAGCCATCAGTGCTGCTGCCTTTACCGGCTTTAATAGCAGTGTAATCCCAACGTAAAAGATCAGGATAGTCGGTGGCGTGAGCTTTGTGGCAGGAAAGACAGGTGACGAAATCATTGCCCTGGCCTTGGGCACCCCGGTAGGGTGTGACGACTGAACTCGGAGAGTCGGGAAGAATGTTACGGGAGACTGGAGCATCAACATTGTACACAGTATAGTGGGAATACTCACCGGTATCGGGGATGGCAACGTTGGCCGGATGACGGAACCAGGGAGAGCCGCCTAGATTTCCAGAGTGAAAACCAGTATGACAACGCATACATAGGTACGCTGTACCTGAGCCGGCCGGCATAACACCTCCCGATATTGCATGTCTCGGATTGTCGGGACCATGACACCAACCGCATACGTCAACCCAAGGACCTGTCGATTGATGCAGATCTTTCTTGTATTCGTTATGATGAGTGCTGTTACGGTTCTCCCAGTCACTGACTTCAAGTCCTTCTACCCCAAGCAGAAAGCGGAAGCTGTTCCCCACAGTATCTCCTGCAGGTTTATCATTACTGCTAGCATGATGGGCTCCCTGCATGCTGGCGATAGGATCTGCAACATGGGTATTGCCGTGACATCCATATAAGCCGGCGCAGGTAAACCGTGGCGGTAATGTATCCGGATGACGGATACCTGCACCGGAATTCTTAAAAGGGCCTCCCGGGGGATAGAGATGGATCGGATCCTGTGCACAAAGATCAATCACGTTATGACCTTTTGTCGGCGATGCACCACTGCCTTTAGTACCATTTATATAGGCGAAGTTTCCCGCAGCAAGATCGGTTGAGTCTGTATGTATCACCTGGGGGGTTAGGTTTCCTGAGGAGTCGATAGTGTTAGACATGCCTCCTTGAGCATGGCAACCGGCACAACTATTGGTTCTGAGTAGGTGTTGATTGGGTACTTCGGAATCATCATAGGTCATAGCCGCGCCATTTTGTGAATTGTGCATGGTATGGCAATTTGCGCAGGGTCCCTTAACTTTGGCTGCTACCAGGGTTGGCAGGAGTATAAGTAATACAAGGAGTGTCTTTAAAAAAGGAGCTTTAAATATATCACACACGCTAATCCCTGCAGCCAGAGTTAAATAGCCCGTATTTGAGTGGTATGCTCATAGTACCTGATAAAATCAGTAAGGTAAATTGTTTTTTAAGTTTTTCGCATATTGTTTACCTTAAGTGAAATAAAATACAATAGTCAAGAAGTCGCAGATTGCTATAGATTGGTAGGTTGTCACCATATTAAAAGATTATTGAGTGCGGCGTTTTGGGCACATTCGTCTGACTTGGAAAATAAAGAAGCCCGGCCATTAACAATGGCCGGGCTTCTTTATGGAATGGTTTCATGGGTATAGTGGAGTTCTTGTTACTGGATTTCGCAAAAAAGGGCGCTGACTCAGTTTTGACTATCTTCTCTACTAGAGAAGGCGGCTTTGTCAAAAAGAGTACATTTTAGAGCTGTTTTACTCAATCTTGATCAGGGTTATTTATCTGCAATGAATTGGATTTTTCAATTATGGGTGCAGCTCAGTTGGTGTCCGCCGCCGGCAGATAAACCTTGACTGTCGTACCAATCCCCACCTTGGATTCAACCCCGATAAAACCACCATGTTTACGGATTATTGAATAGCTGGTTGTCAGTCCTAGACCTGTACCTATTTTTTTTGTTGTATAGTAGGGGTCAAATATCTTTGAGATCTGCTCCTGAGGAATGCCCACACCTTCATCGGTGATCGTTGTAATGACAAAATTTCCAGCCTCAAGGGAAGGCACATCGCCTTTTTCAATGGTTTGGTTATGGCAGTTCACCTTGATAACTCCACTGCCCTGCATGGCTTGGTCGGCATTGATAATTATGTTTTTAATTACCTGACTGATCTGGTCGCTATCGGTATTTACCGACCAGAGATTATCCTGGATATTTAACTCACACCTCACATTCGCACCAGGTAATGAGCCGTTTATCGAATCATGAATCAGGCTTTTAATGGAGAGCACTTTTTTTCTCGGCGATCCACCTTTGGAGAAGGTCAGCAACTGTTTAGTCAGGCTGCTGGCCCGGGCTATCTCCTGTTCAGCATTAACCAGTTTGCTATAAATAATGTGGTCGGGATTGAGGATCAGTTTGGCCATCTCGATGTTTCCCAGGATTCCTCCCAGCAGGTTGTTGAAGTCGTGGGCGATGCCGCCCGCCAGGATACCGAGGGACTCTAATTTCTGGGCTTTCAAGATCTCTCTTGCAACATCTTCTTTATCACTCACATCTCGCAAGACCAGAACCACTCCGACAGTGCGGTTGTTTGTATCCCGAATGGGAGCTCCGTTATCTGTGATAATTCTCTCTCGACCATCTCTGGAAATTAGAATGGCATTGCCTGAAAGGTCGACGTAACCTCCTTTATTGACAACTTTTTCGATCGGAATTCGCATTGGTTTGCGGGTCTGATCATCAAATTTACGGCACACCTCGTCGACAGGTTTACCAATGGCCTCTTTTTGTGTAAATCCTGTAAGCGTTTCAGCAACTTTATTTAGCAAAAGTATTCGACCATCAGTCGTTGTCGTGATCACGCCATCGCCAATACTCTTTAAAGTTACCGCAAGGCGCTCCTTCTCATTGGAAAGAGAGTCAAGGGCCTGGTGCAAAGCTCGCAGCGGGAAAATGCTCATTACCGCAAAAACCGCGTAACCGAGGAGCAATCCGAGGAATGCGAACAGGGCAGTTTTTTGCAAAAGTGGTTTCATGGAGCGACTGATCTCAAAGCGTCCGACAATCATGCCGGCATCATATAAAAAGTCGGATCTTGTCAGTAGTGGAGGGGCAAGTATTTCCTTAGTTTTGAAGATGAGCTCATCTTCGATATCGAAAATGCGTCGCACCTCGGGTTGGGAATTACCTGGACCATGTTCTAAAAGATCAGATATGCGAACTTCTTCGTAACGCCAGAATTCGGGATTAACATTAATTATGCGGGTTTCAATGAGGGCGTTGATCTCGACTGCAGTTTTGAGAGCCGCCACCTGATACTGGTAGGATATGGCAAAATAGATCAATGGCAGGGATATAGTTACCAATAGAGCCACCATCCCGGCCATTCCGCTGATGATTGTGGCTGTCTTGTTGTCTGTGGAATTCTTCAAAATTTCGGTCTTTCCTCAACTATCAGATGACCCAGTTCAGAAAGCGTTAAGCGTCCTTCATGAGAAAACAGGTATTCGATAAACTGTCGCGCTGCAGGTGAGAGGGAAGGGCCGATAATCAGTCTATGTGTAATAAAGTAACGATATTTGCCCAGGGTCAGGTTGTCTACAGTCGGCTCTACCCCCTCCAGCGATAACGGTTTGATGGGTCTCTTTTCGGAGAGATACTGGGCCAGGGTGGTGGTTCCCAAAGCTCCTGGAATTCTCTCGATATGATCCAGGGTTTCTTGGTCGGTAACCGTATAAATCATGCCCTTGCGCGATAAGGCAACCTCCATGGCACGTTTCATTTTATGAGATATAGCTTTCATTAAAACCGTATCTTTCTCTTTTTCCGAGCGCAGGATTAGCCGGATCGGCTGTCCACAGGGCCAGTTTGCGGTAAAGCCGGAGTATATTTCGACAAGTTCCGGGAGTGAAAGGTCGATGGGGCAATCAGTCGTTAATGAGGTGGCAAAGAAGAAAGGCGTCCTCGAATATATCAGAGCTTTACCCCCTTGCTCCTTCTCTTTAGGAGTTAGGGCTCTGGTACTGAGACCAATATCAAGGGCCTTATGCAAGACGGCCTTAATGCCGCCACCGCTGCCCAGGCTTGGTAGAACCACGACGTTATTCCCTGGATAATTTTTTTGAAAGCCTGCGGCAAGCAGTTTCATAGAGCCCAGGGCTGAGCCGGTTCCCCCGATCTTGATTGTTTGACACTCTGCGGGCAAGGGCAAGCTGAGTGCAAAAAAAAGGAGGTTGAAAAAGAGGGCGTTTATCATGAGTCGACGACTGGGCCGGGAAGTTAATTCAATCATACTAAATTCCATCTCCTTTTTTTTATTATCGCATCCTTTATAAAAAGGGGGCGATCGTAAGTGATGCAAAAGTAACAACATAAAGCAAGCATAAACAATTATATTAAAATAATATTTTTGTAAAGTGCTAAAGATAAAAATTGCACAAACAGGTGGGATGATTGATGAAACGTTCTTCGTTAGATTGTGCGGGTGGAGCGAACCACAATCTAAACCGTTTGAACTATTTCGTAAAACTGAAGCATTTATATCAATCCTGGATGGATGCACGATTTTCCCCTTGACATTGATTGGTCATTTGGTTATATTGCCAAATATAATAACATCAAGGTTGGGGCTTGAGTAGTAATGAAGATAAAAGTTGAGTGGCGCAGTTTCAGTGTGATTATCGCGGTATTTTTGGCCTGTTTCTATTTGCCTGTGGGGGAGGCGCGTTTTGACAACTCCCTTCTCGAAGCCTTTCACCTGGTCAAGTGGTATGCTCGGGAGCATGTTATTTTATGCTTAGTGCCGGCTTTTTTTATTGCCGGTGCGATCTCTGTTTTTGTCAGCCAGGCTTCAGTTATGAAATACCTTGGCGCCGGAGCCAACAAGATCCTGGCTTACGGTGTGGCCTCGGTATCCGGAACTATATTGGCGGTCTGTTCTTGTACGGTGCTGCCGCTTTTTGCCGGAATCTATCGTATGGGGGCAGGTCTGGGGCCGGCCACTGCTTTTCTCTATTCTGGTCCCGCCATCAATGTTTTGTCGATTGTTTTGACCGCCCGAATCTTAGGCCCTGAGTTGGGCTTAGCGAGAGCCGTGGGAGCCGTGGTTTTTAGCGTCGTAATCGGCCTTTTAATGCATCTGATTTTTCGCCGCGAAGAAAAAGAGAGAACTCTTAACGCGGTTTCCATGCCTGATGAAGTTAAACGTCCGCTCTGGCAGAATGGTCTCTATTTTGCCGCCATGGTTGGGATTTTGGTGTTTGCCAATTGGGGTCGTCCCGAAAGTGCAAGTGGGGTTTGGGCTTTAATTTTCAATCTTAAATGGCAAATCACTGCAATTTGCGCTCTATTTCTGGCTCTCATATTAATTATCTGGTTTAAAATGCCCTGGTGGAAAGTTGCCCTGGCGGCGTTACCGGTTACGGGACTCGCTTTTTTCTTCCCCGATACCCCTTTGTTCGCTTTTACGGCCGGTTTGCTGGGACTTTCTGTTATAAGTAGTACTGAAACTGGTGAGAATGAAGAGTGGTTTGACTCCTCATGGGGTTTTGCAAAACAGATTTTTCCCTTACTGTTGATCGGGGTTTTGGTTGCCGGTCTCCTTTTGGGTCGAGTTGGTCATGAAGGTCTGATTCCCTCATCCTGGGTTTCAGGGGCGGTCGGTGGCAACTCTTTAAGGGCCAACTTTTTTGCCTCTTTCGCCGGTGCCTTCATGTATTTTGCGACCTTAACCGAAGTCCCGATCCTGCAGGGTTTGATCGGTAATGGCATGGGCAAGGGGCCGGCTTTGGCTCTGCTCTTGGCCGGGCCGGCCTTGAGTCTGCCAAATATGTTGGTTATTCGTAGTGTCCTGGGAACTCTCAAAACCGTGGTTTTCGTTCTCCTGGTTATCCTCATGGCCACTATCAGTGGTATGTTGTTTGGTTTTTTCTTTTAAAAGTGCTATTTAAACAGTAGAATATTAAGGAGATCTATATGAAAATTCAAGTCCTTGGCACCGGGTGTCAGAAATGTGAAAAGTTGGCGGAAAACGCCGCGGCGGCAGCGCTTGCGCTGGAGCTCGATTTTGAACTTGAGAAAATTTCTGACATCAATCAGATTATGGAGTTTGGAGTTATGCTGACCCCGGCCTTAGCGATCGATGGTGCGGTTAAGGTGGTTGGCAAAGTTCCATCGGCTGATGAAATCAAAGAACTTTTACAGTAATCGAATTGTATTTATTCAAAATGGAGTATGACAATGTTTAGGAAATCAATTTTAGTTCTGCTGCTATTCCCAATGATGTTTTCTACAGCGCTATTCCTGGATTCACCTCAATCTCAGGCTGCGGTTTCTCAGAAAAAGACAATTGTCTACTATTTTCATGGCAATATGCGCTGTCGCACCTGTAATAAAATCGAAGCCTATACGAAAGAGGCCATCACCGCCGGCTTTGCTAAAGAGCTGGCTGCTGGATCTTTAGAAATTCGGGTTGTCAATACCGACAAGTCTGAAAATGAACATTTTATCAAGGATTTTCAGCTCACCAACCGTTCGGTTGTGTTGGCCTTAAGTCACGAAGATAAGGTGGAAAAGTGGAAAAATCTTGATCGTATCTGGTTGCTGGTTCGTAAAAAAGAGAATTTTCAATCCTATATTGAAGAAGAAACCCGGACTTTTATCGAAAGTAAAAAGTAATGGATGACTATTTTGCGGCAATCCTGACCGCTTTCTGGCTTGGCATCCTGACCTCAATCAGCCCTTGTCCGATGGCGACTAATATTACTGCCATATCTTATGTCGGCCGCCGGGTTGCTGATCCGGGCAAAACCCTTCAGGTCGGTTTGCTTTACACTCTGGGCAGAACCGCTGCTTATCTGGTGATCGGTATTCTCCTGGTCAGCAGTCTGCTCTCAGCCCCCATGCTTTCCCATCTGCTCCAGAAATATATGAATAAATTTCTCGGCCCGATTTTGATTGTGGTCGGTCTGATATTACTGAATGTTATCAGATTCAACTTAAATGCTGGGGGAATCAGTGAAAAACTCCAGCAACGAGCCCAGCGGATGGGGGTCTGGGGCGGGGCCTTTCTCGGTATCCTTTTTGCCCTCTCTTTTTGTCCGACTTCAGCCGCCCTTTTTTTCGGAACTTTGCTGCCTCTGGCTGTGCAACAGCAATCCTCTATCGTGCTGCCGGTAGTTTATGGGATTGCTACAGGATTGCCGGTTTTAATTTTCGCCCTACTGTTGGCTCTGGGGGCCAATCGTATCGGTACTGCCTTTAACCGCATTACCCATTTTGAAAGGTGGGCCCGCCGGATTACCGCTATCCTCTTTATCGGCGTTGGGATTTACTATACATTGATTAATATTTTTGGTATTGTCCTGTAGAATCTTTCAACTAAAGGGAAACTTTTCAAGATGAATAAAGAAGAAAAAAATCTTTACGATGCCAAAGCCAAGATCTTTAAAGCTTTGGGTCATCCGACAAGGCTCTGGATAACCGAAAAACTGGCTCAGGGTGAGTGTTGTGTCTGCAATCTTGTCGAACCTCTGGGGGCTGATTTTTCCACTGTTTCAAAACATCTCTCGGTGCTCAAGGAAGCTGGGATTGTCGCTGATGATAAGCGCGGCAAACAAGTTTATTACACGCTTAAAGTCCCATGCATATTGAGTTTTATGAGCTGTGTTGAAGATGTTATTGAAAATCGTATAAGAGAGCAGATGGGGTTACTTGGTGGGCGTAAGATTGCCTAGGAGGAAAGATGAAGGTTCAGAAAACCTATATCAGGAATCTGGTGATGGGGGTGGATGAGTGATCGGCAAACCTGAATTTATACTTTTTGATCTCGACAATACCCTTTACCCCAGAGAATCAGGCCTCTTTGATCATATCGATCACTTGATCAACCGTTATCTCGAAGAGGTTGTCAAGATCCCCTCAGCTGAAGTTGATCAGCGGCGCCGGGATTATTGGCAGGCGCACGGCACAACCCTCAACGGCCTGATGCTGCATCATGGTGTTGATCCTTATCATTACCTTGATTTTGTCCATAATGTACCGCTTGCAGATTATCTTGAAGAGGATGAGATGCTGATAGAGATGATTGCCGAACTGCCGGGCGAAAAATATATTTTCTCCAACGCTTCAAACGAGCATTGTCAAAGAGTGCTCGACTCTCTTGGCCTTAGTAATCTTTTTGCCGGGGTTTATGATATTAGCTATTTTGCTTTCCGGCCCAAACCGGAGCTCGTTATCTATCAGGAGCTCCTTGATGATATCGGCGGCAAGGCTGAAAATGGGATAATGATTGATGATATGGCGGTCAATCTCGAACCGGCCGCAAGTTTGGGGATGACGACCATTCTTTATGGCCCCCCAGTGACAAACCCGCCCCGGCTCCCGCCCAAAGGGAGAACTCTTAGCTGTTTACATCAATTGCCTGAATTGATTGCCGATTTAGTGGAGTAATTGATTGGACAAGCGTCAGGTTGGGTGAGAAATTATGATTTCACAGCGAGCCACAGGTTCAATGCGCTCAAGCTCATCAATTTCAACAATCTTAAGGCCCGCACCGGAGACAACTTTTTCCAACTCATTTACATTCAAGGCACCACCAATATTCCAGAGCCAGTTGTCGATATCATCGACAAATCCTGGCGGCAGGGCTTGGGTCAGCAGAAAATCATAGATTAGCAAAGTTCCGTTTCGGTTCAGCAACGGGGCCAATCCCGCAAAAAAATTATTTTTATCGTAAACCAGGTTAAAGGATCCGTTCATCAGGATCAGATCTGCAGGTTGCAGCTTGTCATTCTGGCCATCATTAAGCTTGTTGAGGTCTCCTTGAAGCAGGGTTATTTTTTGAGCTTCTGTAGGGAAATGATAGAGTAGCTCTTCTCCTTTACTAAGTAATGCGGAACTTGCATCAAGACCCGTAAGACGTTTGAGTGAGGGTAGTAAGTTTGCGCAAAAGAGAGCATCAAGGCCAGTGCCGCAGCCCAGATCAAGGATCGATAGCGGGTTCAATCCAATAACTTTGGGCAGGGGGTTAGCGCAAGGGAAGGCGAGGTCAGCACTTGTCTGCGGTAGCTCTTTCGTTAAACCTTTTGGATAACCTAACTTATCCAAAAGGTTTATCCCACGATCAATGGCTACGGGGCTCAGCAGGCCCATTTTGCAAGCGGCCGCTTTATTATACATCTCTTGTAAAGCTTGACTCAGTTTTTTTGCAAAACCATTTATGACTGGCGGTGTCATTTAACTCTTCTCCAGCCTGCCAAAATAAAGTAGAGGGCGCCAGAGAAAAGGATAATAACCGGTCCACTGCTAAGTTCGGCACTGTAACTTAAAGCTAAGCCGGCAACAATTGCTAAAGCTGACAAAAATACTGCCAGCAGCATCATGCTGAAAAGGCGGCGGGTATAGAGTGAGGCGGCAGCAGCCGGCAGGGTCAACATCGCGATGACCATAACGATACCAACAACCCGAATTAAAAGAACAATAGTAACGGCTGTCAAAGCTAGTAAAAGTTGATAGAAAAGTCCTACATTTAAACCTCTGAGACGGGCAAACTCTTCATCGAAGCAGACCGCCAGCAATTGATGGTAACAACTGCTGACAAAAATAATGATAAAAATATCAAGGGCTACGATGAGTTTGAGGTCACGTCCCGAAACCAGCAGAATATCACCGAAGAGGTAGCTCGTAATATCGAAATATCCAGGTGTCATATCCATAAATATTACACCCAAAGCCATACCGATGGCCCAGGTTGCACCGATCATGGTCTCTTCGCGCTGGCCGGAGTTGTGACCGAAGCGGCCGACAATAAAAGCGGCTAAAAGAGCGGCCAGAAGAGCCCCATACAAGGGGTCTATCCATCTGATTCTTAAAACCTGATTAAGCCAGAGGGCTCCGCCGATGCCGCCTAAAACAGAGTGTGAAACGGCTCCGGCAAGATAGCTGATACGGCGCGTAACCACATAGGTGCCGATAATCCCGAAAGCGATACTGGAGCAGAGGCCGACGCCTAAAGCCAGTCGTAGAAAAATATTGTCAGGGTCGGCTAAAGCGTAGATAAATTCCATGATTTAAACTGTAGGCTTGTGGGGTTTATGACCGTCTTCAGCGCAGCGATGGTCGTGGCGGACAAGATTAAAATCGCCACCGTAAATCTGCTTGATCAAAGTGCCATTGACGGCGCTGGTCGGGTGGATTACGACCTGGCGGTTGACGCAGATAACACTTTTAACCACTTGCGAAACAAAGCCTAAATCGTGGGATACCAGTAAAATAGTCATACGTTTATTAAGGTGTACCAAGGTTTCGTAAAGATTTTCTTCACTGCGTTGGTCGATGTTGGCGGTGGGTTCGTCGAGGAGTAGAAGTTGGGGCTCGGTGCAGAGTGCACGGGCGATCAGAACCCGTTGCCGCTGGCCCCCGGAAAGTTCTTGAAAAGAGTCTTTCGCGCAATCGGCAAGACCAACTTCAGCCAAAGCTTGATGGGCTATTTCAAGGGCTTGATGTGAGTATCCACCCCAAAAACTTCGGCTCTGTTTACCGATTTGTCCCATTAGGACAACGTTGAGTACTGAAACCGGAAAAAGCGGATCAAGATGAGCATGCTGGGGCATGTAGCCAATTTTGGGGCGGGCTTTTTCCGGGGAAACGCCGAAAATCTCAATCTCTCCACGATTGGGTTGTAGAAGGCCTAAGAGAAGCTTTAAAAGGGTTGTTTTGCCGCCGCCATTGGGCCCGACAATACTTCCTAATTCACCTTTTTGCACCTCCAGATTAACCGCTTCAAGAATCGGGTGTTCATGGTATGAGAAATCGAGATCGGTGATTTTTATGATGGGCAGCGGTTGGCTCATTTTATTTTTTTTAAATGATTGCGGATGGTTTTTGCAATCTGGCTGAGGTTAGCGCAATAGTCGAGGGCTAGAGGGTCGATAGGGATAACGCTGCAATTTAAGGTTTCAGCAATTTTTTGAGCGCTCTGCTGGTCAAATTGAGGTTGTACAAAGATAACTTGAGCCTGTTTTTGCCGCGCTTTTTTAATGAATTTGGCTAAACTTTTGGCTTTTGGGTTTTTACCTTCAATTTCGATGGCCAATTGTTGCATATTGTAAGCTCTGGCAAAGTACCCGAAAGCGGGGTGATAGGCAAATAGGGTACTTCCATGAAATGGCGCTAAAGTTTCTGATAGTTCTTTGTGTAGATTTTTAAGTTTTTTTCTTAAAATACTTAAATTGTCAAGATAAAAGCTTTTTCCATCAGGGTCAATATGGCTTATGGCAGAGTAGATGCTATGGGCCTGCTTAAGCGCTAATCGAGGATCGAGCCAGCTGTGCGGGTCAAGGCCGGTGAGGTGCTGATGTTCTTCATGGTGGCTATGGTGTGCCGGTCCTTTTTCCGGCTGAATCCAGCTTTGCATGGCTTGGAGCTCTATGCCGGCTTGAGTGTCGATGATTTCAGGGTGGCTTGGAAGAGCTCCAATCTTTTTTAATAGCGCATTTTCAAAAGGGAGCCCGACTTTGAAAAAAAGTTGGGCTTGGCTTAAAGCCTTAATTTGTTGGGGTGAGGGGGAAAACGTTGCTGGATTCTTACCTGGTGGCAACAGCAGCTCTACCTTAACCCGGTTACCGCCGATCTGTCGGCAGAAATCGAGATGCGGGCCAATGCTGACAAAAATCGGTATGGGCTGGTTAACCCCCTGGCCTGACTCGACCCCAGCTGTTGCGGGTGAAGCTCCAGCCCCCCTGCCAAACATCAGTAAGCTGAAAAGCAGCGGCAGAAAGATTTTTTTCATTACTGGCGGCTTAAAGTTACGCGGCGATTACGAGACCGGCCCGCGGCACTCAAGTTGTCAGCTAATGGTGCACTCTCACCCAAGCCCCGGGCGCTGAGTCGGGATTTGGCAATGCCTGAATTCAATAAAGCTTTTTCTACAGCTTGGGCCCGCTGGCGGGAGAGCCTGAAGTTGCCTTCAGCTGAGCCCACATTGTCAGTGTGGCCGGTAATTACGATTTTTTCGCCAGCTAGTTTCTGGCTTTGCAAAGCTTTAGCGATCTCTGCGATTTGCACTTCTGTTTTTTCGGTGATCAGAGCTGAACCTGAGGCAAATTCGATCTTAAGATTAATAAGCCCTTTTTCACTTTGTAATGATCGGCTTATAGTCTCACTGTCAACTACGAGATCATACTTTCCCTGATCGAAACCCTGCGCCATTTTTTTTACCGGCTCAGCGGAGACCGTGAAGGCATCTCGGCTGGCAGCGGGCTGATGTAAGCCTGCATCTATGGCTTGAACCGGCCCGGGCAGACAGACAAGGGTAGTTAAAAATAAAAAAAAGATGGCCGCGGCGAAACTTTTTGTAAGGGGATTGAAGATCAGCATAAGACCTCTTTCTGTTTTGTGATTATTGTTGTCGTGATGTTAAAGTAAATGGTTAAACTCCAGTGTAGCACAGGGAGTTGATGCGGTAAACTATTTTCCCCTGCAATCGGAGCTTTATCCCATGCCAAGGCTGCCGGGAAAATTTTGGTTTTGTCGTTGTATGTTTTATGTTATAGTTTTTTTCTGTTTTTGTTTAGGCTGTTTTTGCACAATCTCTTTCAGCCTGTTTGCAAAAAAACTAATAAAGCAATTGAATCTTACCGCAACAGGAATTTTCTGCGATGAAAAATGTTGAATCCGGTTTCAATCTTCAATGCTTGCGCAATGTTTCGTTAAAAATAAAACTGCTGGGCCTCTATTTTTTCGGCCTTACCCTTTTAGGGGTGATTGGCTATGGCTTCTTTATTTTTCTGGAGGTTAAAAACTACAATCAAGATCGACAGGTCTTGCGTACCCAGTCCAGCTATTTTGAAAAGATGGCTTTTGATCATTTGAAATATTCGGTTAATTTACATAATCATCTTATTAAAGTTTATAGTAAGGCTGATACGGGACCGGGAATAACTGATAAATCAGTTATTATAAATGATTTCCTTAATAGTGTTGTGATTTTGAGCGATGATAATTTTAACTTTGCCATATTTGACTACATCGGGACTCTCGTAACCACTAATAATAACACTTTGCAAAAGCTTATGGCAGATGAAACTGTGGATCACAGTGCGATTCATAAAGTAATCTCTAAGGCCTCTCAAAGTGGTATCAACTGTGAGTATATCGAGTTGCAGAGTGGCGAAAATCAGCAAAAACCTTCGGGTTTCTATGTTAATGTCATCCTTTTTGAACCATTAAATTATTACATTATGGCGATCGCCAGGAATGAGAACGCTGAATTAAGCATCGACCGGGTGATGGAGAAAAAAAGAGAGGATATTATAAATTCGGTTGCTTTTAGTTTGTTGCTTGGCCTTTGTGGTTCATCGGTCGTTATTATAATTCTTTTCTTATATCTTAGATCTTTGGTCGGCAATATTAATGAAATCACAAAGAGTATCAGCCAACTCTCATCCGGTGAGAAAACCGGCATCTCTCTTGAACCTGAAAATGAGGATGAAGTCGGGTTGATGATCTCTGCATTTAACGGCTATGTTCAGAAAAAAATCAACCTCGAACGTTTTAAACAATTGATTGAAGAGGATGAGAACATTCATGACGTCTATAGCCGTATTTTTACGACACTTGAGGGTTTTTCGATCGACAACTATGCCCTATACGAAGTCAATAACAGCAAAAATCATATGAAACATATTCGGCCCGATAACGTAGAATTTGATGGAAGTGAGGATTTTTCGATGCCTTGTAATCAGGAAATCCTCCTTAATGCAGATGCCTGCCGGGCGAAGCGTTTGGCGCAGGTGGTGGCCGGCGACAGTGATTTTCAAGTCTGCCCTCGTTATCTCCGTTACGATCAAGGATGCCGACACCTCTGTATTCCAATCATAATCAGCGGCACCGCCGGAGAGATTGTTCATATTTCAATTAAACCGGATGAGGAAGAGAACCTGAAAAAACAGACCCCGGTTATGCTAGAGTATTTTCGTAACGCGGCTCCGGTAATTGAGAGTAAAAAACTGCTCGCCAACCTTAAAGAGGCAACTCTACGAGACAACTTGACCGGTCTCAATAATCGTCGTTTTCTGGAAGAATACGTCGAGGTTCTGATTTCCGAAGCGGAACGGGAGAAGAATGAGATCGGTATTCTCATGGCCGATCTCGATTTTTTCAAAAAAGTTAATGATATTCATGGCCACCTGGTCGGCGACCGGGTTTTAAAGATACTTGCTAAAATTATGCGCAACTCAGTTAGAAGTTCTGATATCGTTATCCGTTACGGTGGCGAGGAGTTCCTGCTGATTATCAAAAAAGCTGACAGCGATGACGATGTGATGGCGGTTGCAGAAAAGATCCGTAAAAATGTCGAAGAGCATGTTATGAAAATCGACTCCGCCATCACCTTGAAAAAAACCTTAACGATCGGGGCTTCTCTCTTTCCCAAAGATAGTGAAAATTTCTGGCAGGCGGTAAAATTTGCCGATGTCGCCCTCTATCGCGGTAAAGAGGAGGGTCGTAACCGGGTGGTTCGTTTCGAAGCCTCCATGTGGGATGTCGAAGAAGAGTATTGATACCCCTTGACTTGGGGCGTTTAAAGATGAAATATGTTTAAATCAGGATTGGTTTTCAGCTCAAGAGTTCTTGCCGCTCTGTTTTCCGTGCTCTTACTTCTCCTGGCCCCCACCTGCCAGCTGGAGGATGAAAAACTCTACTATCCTCAATTTTCGCAAAGATCTTGATGCGAGACTTTTTTCACAATTAATTTATATCGAAGTGGCCGTTTCAAACTTTTATACGGGTTGCTTGAATAGTTACAAAAATTTCTAGAATTGACAAACCTTGTCTCTTTGGTTAGAAGGTATTTTCATCGAATTAAACCAGCGTTTCAGAATATGTGTGAAAAGAGGGGTTGATGGTGCATTTTAAAAAAGAGGATTGGGTCTTATATCTGGCGTCGGGTTGCGGGCTTGGAACTCTGCCCAGGATTCCCGGTACCTGGGGGTCTCTTGGGGCCTTACCTTTATGGTTTCTTTCTGCCTGGTTGAGCAATAGCTGGTATCTGTTACTGGTATTAATTGTCTCTGGAGTGGCGATTTTTATTGCTGATGAAGCGGGAAAATTTTTACAGGTTACCGATAGCCCGGTAATTGTTATTGATGAAGTTGTCGGGCTTCTGTTGGCTTTGACCGGTGTACCTTTTGGCTTTGCTAACTTTTTAACGGCCTTTATTGTTTTTCGTTTTTTTGATATTGTTAAACCTTTT
This sequence comes from uncultured Thermodesulfobacteriota bacterium, assembly GCA_964457755.1. Classification (GTDB taxonomy): domain Bacteria; phylum Desulfobacterota; class Anaeroferrophillalia; order Anaeroferrophillales; family Tharpellaceae; genus Tharpella. Next base: position 71,986 of record CAYWGC010000006.1, read on the forward strand.
CCCGCAAACTGGTGTGAAAATAATCTGGCTGGTGGTTTAGGTGTGGTTGTCGATGATCTCGTCGCCGGTGTCATGACCTGGATTGTTATGCATATTCTGTTTGTTTAACTGTATTCTGTCCGGATTGTCGGAATTAGTGCCTTACAGGTTGTTTTCTGTTTTTAGAAACAAGAAAACGTTCTGATAAGAGCGCTTATTTGCGGGCGCATGAATTAATTTTAAGTTGCGGGATTCAAGCCCGCTTTAGGAGTTTCCTATGGATAAAAATCATCATCGCGCGATCGATATGGCGGTTAGTCAGATCGAAAAAGAGTTTGGAAAAGGTTCTATCATGCGTCTTGGTGATCAAGCTGAGCCTGCAAATATTGAGGTTATCTCAACCGGTTCTTTGAGTCTTGATATAGCTCTCGGGGTTGGCGGCATTCCGCGGGGTCGGGTGATCGAGATCTATGGTCCTGAATCTTCGGGTAAAACCACGCTGGCTTTGCACATTGTTGCTGAGGCCCAGAAACTTGGTGGGGCGGCGGCTTTTGTTGATGCTGAACATGCTCTTGATATTATCTATGCCCGTAAACTTGGTGTCAATATCGAAGATTTGCTGGTTTCGCAACCCGATACCGGTGAACAGGCTCTCGAGATAACCGAAATTCTGGTTCGTAGCGGGGCCCTTGATGTGGTGGTTGTTGACTCTGTGGCCGCCCTGGTGCCGCGGGCTGAGATAGAAGGTGAGATGGGGGATTCCCATATGGGTCTGCAGGCCCGACTCATGTCTCAAGCCTTGCGTAAGCTGGTGGCAGCGATCAGTAAATCGAAGACCACGGTTATATTTATCAACCAGATTCGCATGAAGATCGGGGTTATGTTCGGGAACCCCGAGACTACTACCGGCGGTAACGCATTGAAGTTTTATGCCAGTGTCCGTCTCGAAATTCGGAGAACTGGGGCGATTAAAAAAGGCGAAGATGTTCTTGGTAATGCAACCCGGGTCAAGGTTGTGAAAAATAAGGTTGCGCCACCTTTCAAAGAGGCGCGTTTTGATATTCTTTTTGGCGAAGGGATTTCCAAGGCTGGTGATGTACTTGACCTGGCTGTTGAATGTGGGGTCGCGGAAAAAAGCGGTTCCTGGTACTCTTATGATGGTGAACGTTTAGGTCAAGGGCGTGATTTCGTCAGGAACCACATTAAAGAAAATCCCGATATTTTGGCTGCTATGGAAGCGAAAGTTCGTGAATTTTATTCGATCCCAGCTGCCGGTGGCACAAAGCCGGAAAATGCAGGTGAAGATAAAGCTTAGGTGTGATGAAGGCATAAGTATCCATGCAGGATCGAAATAGGTAAGCCACTATGGAACTCTTCCAAAATATTCTTAAAACGGCCCTTAACTTTAAGGCTTCCGATATTCATTTGAAAGCCGGTGCGCCACCGATTGTCCGGGTTGACGGCAATCTCTATCCTTTCAAAGATTTTCCTCGATTAAGTGTTGATAATCTCAAAGAGATGGCCGATTCGATGATGGGGCCGGTGCAAAAAGAGTATCTACGTGATTTTTATGAGGTTGACCTTGGTTACGGGGTGCCCGGGATCGGGCGTTTTCGGGTCAATATCTATCAGCAGCGTGGTTCACTGGTAATCGCCATGAGAACCATCTCCTTTGAAATACTTGATCTTAAAACTTTAAATATGCCGCCGATTGTTGAAAAGCTGATTGATGAGCAGCGCCGGGGTTTGATTCTGGTAACCGGGACGACCGGTAGTGGTAAAAGTACGACGCTGGCGGCGATGATTGACTATATTAATCAGAATCGTAGTGAAAATATTATCACAATCGAAGATCCTATCGAGTATCTGCACCGGGATAACTTAAGTCTTATCAATCAACGGGAGGTAGGTTTTGATACGACCTCTTTTGCGCTCGCCTTACGTTCGGCTCTGCGCCAGGACCCCGATATTCTCCTGGTTGGTGAAATGCGTGACCTTGAAACCATTGAGATTGCGATGACGGCGGCAGAAACCGGCCATCTGGTGCTCAGCACCCTGCATACCGTTGATGCCGTCGAAACTATTAATCGGATTATCTCGGTTTTTCCTCCGCACCAGCAAGCCCAGGTACGACTTCAGCTGGCCAGTATTTTGCGCGGAGTCATTTCCCAGCGTCTGATTGAGCGTTGTGATGGCAAGGGCCGGGTGCCGGCGATTGAGGTGCTGGTCAATACGCCGATGATCCGCGAATGTATTACTGATTCCGATAAAACTATGGAGATTAAGGATGCGATTATAAAGGGGCATTCGATCTATGGTATGCAGTCGTTTGATCAATCTATTTTAGGTCACTATAGAAAAGGTTTGATCTCTTATGAAGAGGCTTTGCGGCAGAGTAGCAATCCGGATGATTTCCTCCTTAAGGTGCAAGGGGTTAGTTCCAGTTCCGATACCAGCTGGGATGCTTTTGATGGTTCTGACAAAAAAATAGATGGAACCGCGACAGCTCCCGTTGCTGCAAAAAATGGCGAAATGGATATCGAAAGATTTGGCCAATGAGCCGAGCTCCGGTTTCAGCCTGGTGGAAGGCTCAGGAACTGCTCGCCCGCCGGGACCATGGTTCCCGGGAACTTATCAATAAACTGAAAATTCGCGACTATCCAGCCTCAGAGATTCAAGCGGCAATAAGTCGTTTGAACGATGCCGGACTGCTGAATGATAAAGCCTTTGCCAAAAAATTGGTTACCGAACTTTTTTTACGCCGGGGCTATGGCTTTAACTCCATAATCATGCGTTTGCGGCAAAAGGGATTGGAGCAAGAGTTATGCGAAAGAGTGACCAGGAATTTTTTTAGTGAACTTGATGAAGCGGAGCTCCAGGCGGTTATGATGCGCTTGCTTGAGCGCCGGCGGTCTAAAGGGGAAGATAAAAATCGTCTTTTTGCCTGGCTGAAAAGACGTGGTTTTCGCAGTGATGAAATCAGTCGAGCCTTACAAACCATATCAGATTGTTAACTAAGGAGAGATAACTTGATGACCGGGAATGAGATTCGTAAGAAATTTTTAGACTATTTTTGCGAGCAGGAACATAGCCAAGTTTCAAGCTCCAGTCTGGTACCGGCCAACGATCCGACCCTGCTCTTTACCAATGCCGGGATGAATCAATTTAAAGATACTTTTTTAGGCTTTGAGGATCGGGACTACAAACGGGCCACGACCTCGCAGAAATGTGTGCGGGCTGGCGGCAAACATAACGATCTTGAAAATGTCGGGCGCACGGCACGCCATCACACCTTCTTTGAGATGTTGGGCAACTTCTCCTTTGGTGACTATTTTAAAAAAGAGGCAATCGAGTATGCTTGGGATTTTTTAACCCGGGTTATGGAGATTGATGCAGAAAAATTGTGGGCCACCGTCTTTCTTGATGATGATGAAGCTTATGATCTTTGGAAAAATGTAGTTGGCGTACCGGAAAAGCGGATTGTTCGGCTTGGAGAGAAGGATAATTTCTGGTCTATGGGCGATACCGGCCCTTGTGGACCCTGTTCTGAAATTCTCTATGATCAGGGCGAAAGCATGAGCTGCGGGCCTGATTGCGGGATCGGGATCTGTGATTGCGACCGTTATCTTGAGATTTGGAACCTGGTTTTTATGCAGTTTAACCGGGATGCAGGCACCATGAATCCCTTACCTAAACCCAGTATCGATACCGGTATGGGGCTGGAGCGCCTGACGGCTGTGGTTCAGGGCGTACAGAGTAATTACGACACCGATCTCCTGCGCCAGGTTATCGCGGCGGGCGAGAAGATTTCCGGTAAAATTTATGGTGATGATAATGAAAATGATGTCTCGTTGCGGGTTCTGGCCGATCACAGCCGGGCCGCGACTTTCCTGATTGCTGATGGTATTCTGCCGGCCAATGAAGGTCGCGGTTATGTTTTGCGGCGGATTATGCGGCGGGCAGCCCGGCACGGCAAGATGTTGGGGCTAAATGATCCTTTTCTCTATAAATTAGCTGAAGCCGTGGCCGAGGTTATGGAACAGGCCTATCCTGAACTCAAAGATTCATTGCCTTTTGTTACCCGGGTAATCAAAAGTGAAGAGGAGCGTTTTGGCGAAACCCTCGATCGAGGCTTGAAGATGCTTGATGAAGAGGTTGAAAAACTGAAATCTTCAGGTGTCAACACTCTCTCAGGTGAAGCTGCTTTTAAACTTTATGACACCTTTGGTTTTCCTGTCGATCTGACCGCGGACATTATTGAAAAAGACGGTTTTACCGTCGATCATGAAGGTTTTTCACAGCAGATGCAGAAGCAGCAGGAGCTCTCCCGCAAAGCCTGGAAAGGCTCAGGTGAGAATGCGGTGGCCGAGATCTATAAAAACCTGCTCAATGAAGGTTTTAAAAGTGAGTTTGTCGGCTATGAAAACTTTTCTGCTCAAGGCAAAGTTATCGCCATGCTCCATGATGGCGGCCCGGTATCGCGGGCCGAAAAGGGCCAGGAGGTTGAAATCCTTTTCGATCGTACCCCTTTCTATGGTGAGTCCGGAGGCCAGGCCGGAGATCAGGGGCGAGGCCAAAACGAAGGGGAAGCCGCTTTTGAAATTATGACAACGACCAAACCTCTGGACGGTCTGATTTTACATAAGACCCGCATCCTTGAAGGTGAAGTCCGGCTCAATGATGAATTTATGCTTACTGTTGCCCGGGAAGAGCGCCTGGCCACGGCCCGACATCACTCGGCAACCCATCTTCTCCAGGCTAAGCTGCAAAAAGTTCTGGGAGATCATGTCAAGCAGGCTGGATCTCTTGTAACCGCAGATCGTTTACGCTTTGATTTTAGTCACTTTTCCGCACTAACTCAAGCAGAACTTGAAGAAATTGAATTGCTTGTCAACCGTGAAATTATGGCCAATCGGTCGGTTTATACCGAAGAGACCGATATGGATAACGCGATCAAGCAGGGGGCCATGGCGATCTTTGGGGAGAAGTATGGCGATAAAGTAAGAATGGTCAGTATGGGTGATGCCAGCATTGAACTTTGCGGCGGGACTCATGTTGAAGCAACCGGCGACATCGGTTTTGTCAAAATCATCAGTGAAACCGGGATTGCGGCCGGGGTTCGCCGTCTTGAAGCATTAGCCGGAACCGCCGCCTGGAGCTATATCAACCAGCGCGAAAAGGTTATGTCAGAAGCCGCAACCCGACTCAAAGGAATACCCGAAGAGCTGGTTGAACGGATTGATCGTCTGCAAGAACAGAATAAGGAACAGCTCAAAGAGATTAACTCCTTTAAAGAGAAACTGGTAAACGCCATTGCCGGTGGCAGTGGTAGTGGTAGTGGAAATGCTGCCAATATTGAAAAGATTAACGGGGTTCCGGTTTTGGTGCAGAAAGTTGAGTGCGATGATCCCAAAGAGATGCGTCGTGTCATGGATGTCTACAAGCAGAAAAATGCGGCCGGTATCACCTTGTTGGGGGCAACCCATGAGGGTAAAGCGATTCTTATTGTTCACGTCGGCAAAGCCTGGCAGAAAAAGTTTCCGGCTGGCAGCTTGATCCGTGAACTGGCCGCCAAAGTCGGCGGCAAAGGCGGCGGCAAGCCTGAACTCGCCCAAGCCGGCGGCCCTCAGGGTGATCAACTTGGTGCCGCTTTAGAACATTTGCAAATTTTGCTTCAGTAAAAATCCAGAAGTGCGTCCGGTTAGGAAATTGCAACCTGGGTTCTTTTGGCCAAATTTTTAACGGGGTAGTGTTGGTAAAAATCGTATATAAATTGGAAAAAGCGCCTCTACCATTGGGAAAAATGGTAGAGGCGCTTTTTTGATTAATTGATAACTCTTATGAAAAACGCGGGTATGAGCCTAAAACTTTCATATAGAGACAAATCTCTTTCGTATCTTTGATCATGGCCGCAACTTTTTCATCTTCTCTATGGCCTTCAAAATCGGCAATGAAGAAGTAGCTCCATTTCTCATTGCGGGTCGGCCGTGATTCAAGCTTGACCATATTTACGCCATATTTAGACATCGGCGTCAGAACGTGGTGCAGGGCCCCGGGCAGATGCGGGGTCACAAAAAGAATTGAGGTCTTGTCCTGGCCTGAAGGAGGGCTGTCCTCTTTGCCAAGTACCAGAAAACGGGTCGTGTTGCCGGGTAGATCTTCAATTTTAGGAGCGATAATATTAAGATTGTAGAGTTCGGCTGCGGCTGCTCCGGCAATGGCGGCAGTCTGGTCGCGTTGGGCCGCAGTTCTCCGGGCAGCTTCAGCCGTACTGCCGCATTCGGTTAGAACTGCACCGGGCAGATGACGCCTGATCCATTGTCGGCACTGGGCAAAAGCTTGGGCGTGAGAGTAGACTGTGCGAATGTTTTCCAGTGGGAGATCACTGGCGGCCAGCAGATCATGTGAGATTGTTTGATAACGTTCGGCGCAGATTTTTAAGTCCGAAGTGAAAAAAAGATCCAGCGTATGGTTAACCGGCCCTTCGATGGAATTTTCTACGGGCACCATGCCGTAGTGACATTGCTCTTTTTCAACGGTTTGGAAAACTTCGGCAACGTTGGCTTGGGGAACCATTATCGAACAGCCGCCAAAATGGCCCAAAGCGGCAAGATGGGTAAAAGAAGCCTCAGGGCCTAAAAAAGCAATCTTATGCTGGCTCTGTAGTTCACGGGCGGCCGCCATAATCTCTTTGAAAATAAGATGCAGGGCGTTTTGGTTTAAAGGTCCCCGGTTAAGTTTGTCAAGGTGCTGTAAAACCAGGCTTTCACGAGCGTTATTAAGCGTAGAAAGACCATGTTCTTGCTTCTTTTTACCGATTTTCCGAGCCAGTTCAAGGCGATGATTGATGAGCTCAAGAACATTGCTGTCCAAATTATCGATCTCTTCGCGTAAAATATCAAGTTCCAATTTCATTTGATCACCTAAGCTGCTAGAGTCAGCTTTTTCATCCGTTTATGGGCACAATGCAACAGCTTTTCTGTGGTCTCCCAGGAGATGCATTCGTCGGTTACCGAAACGCCGTAGGCCAACTCGTTCATATTTTCATTGCAGGCCTGATTGCCTTCGCAAAGATTGCTCTCAAGCATCATGCCCACCAGAGCTTGGTTGCCTTCCAGGCGCTGGCCGATAATATCTTTCAAAACCCGCTCCTGGCCTTGATGTTTTTTTCGGGAATTACCGTGCGAACAATCAACGATTATGGTATCTTCCAGGCCCGCGTTTTTTAGTTTAAGGCAGGCCTCTTCGATACTGACTGAATCATAATTGGGGCGCAGACCGCCACGCAGTACCATGTGAGTCCAAGGGTTTCCGGTGGTTGAGACGATACAGGTTTTGCCGTCAGGGTCGACCCCAATGAAACTCTGCGGAGCCCGAGCCGCGATCATGGCATGGATGGCTTTGCTCAAACTGCCGTCGGTGCAGTTTTTGAAACCCACCGGCATCGAGAGGCCGCTGGCCATTTCGCGGTGGGTCTGCGATTCCGTGGTGCGCGCTCCGATCGCCGACCAGCAGACCAGGCCGGCCAGATATTGCGGCGTAATCGGGTCAAGCATTTCGGTTGCGGTGGGCAGTCCCATTCCAGTTATTTTTAGAAGGATACGGCGGGCGCGACGCAGGCCTTCACTCATATCGCAGCTGCCGTTCATATGAGGATCGTTGATCAAACCTTTCCAGCCGACAGTTGTCCGGGGTTTTTCAAAGTAGACCCGCATGACCAAGAGCATACTCTCAGCAACTTCAGCCTGGAGTTTCAGCAGGCGTTCTGCATACTCTAAAGCAGCTTTTTCATCGTGGATTGAGCAGGGTCCGACGATCATCAGCAAGCGGGAATCGCGATGGGCCAGAATATCTTCGATCTGCCGCCGGCCTTCAATGACGGTCTTTTCGCTGGCCGGGGTTAAGGGCAGCTCCTCTTTGAAGGTGTTGGGGTCGATCAGGGGCTCAAAACTTCGTATGTTAATATCATGAGTGCGGGTAGTCATAGTGGCTGTACTCCTTTGATTTGATTTTGCATTTAATGAAAAAAGGGCCGTGAAGATCTTCTCCCCACGGCCCTTTAAAAAGAAAAAGCCGTGGGTGGTTTACCTACGGCTTTAATAGTTTTTATGAGTTGGATACTCTTAAACGCCCCGGGCAAACCTCTCCATATCGCTGCTAAAATAAAACCAGAAAAAGAAAAGGGCGGAAATAGAGCGGGGCATTTTTTATTTTTGCCTGTTTGTCTGAAATTTACTGTTTAAAAATATCTCAAAAGTGGATTGTGCGATATCCAAGTTGTGGCTATTAGACTAATTGATTTTTCATGTCAAGGGATTTATTTCAGGTTATCAATGAGCAAAAGGTGGTTTTTCATATTTATCTGTGGTATTTCAAACAGCTGAAATGGATATTTTATTTCAGGTTTTTCTTGGTCCGCTTTCGGAGAGACGCAAATGGTAGATGATGAATTTTCTGTTTACAAAGTAGTTATCTTCTTTATAACCCTTTTCCTGGTTGTCAGTCTCTTTCTCTGGATGCTGAAGCCTTTTTTCTCGACTCTGGTTCTCTCTCTGATTCTGGTGGGGCTCTGTTATCCTATCTATACAAAACTCCTAAGTTTGTGCAGAGACCACAGTTGGCTGGCTTCCAGCCTTATTTGCCTGGCGATTTTTTTAGGTATTTTTGTGCCTTTGGTCTTTCTGATCACTTCACTTTCAGTTGAAGTGGCTGAATTTTATGGATACTTGCGTCGAGAGTTAACGGTTGCTTCGTTAAATCAACTGATTTCAGCCCACTCTGATAAGGTTGCACGGTTGACCGATCTTCTCGACAGTCTTGGTATAGATTACAACCTTACCGATATGCAGAATGATATTATCCGCTTAAGTAAAGAGGCCGGTTTATGGGTTTACAACTGGACCCGGATGTTGGCTGGACAGGTGGTTAATTTCTCGATGCACTTTGTCTTACTGATTATTTTCGTCTATTTTTTGCTGATTGATGGTCTTAAAGTCAAAAAGTATCTGCTGGCACTCTCTCCCTTGCCGCGCAATCAGGAGGATCTGTTGCTGCGTAAATTCAATGACATGACTCTGGCGATGGTGGTGGGAAACGGTATGGCCGCGATTGTACAAGGGGTTCTCGGTGGTTTTGGGCTGGCTTTTTTTAACATAAAATCGCCACTTCTCTGGGGGACGGTAATGGCAATTTTTGCTTTTATCCCTTTCATTGGCATCTCGGTGGTCTTTATTCCGATTGGTGCCTACATGTTGCTTGTCGGGGAGATTGGTAAGGGTATCACCTTTCTCATCTCTTTTGGAATTTTATCGTTGATTGTTGAATACCTGGTCAAACCAAAACTGGTTGGTGACCGGGTCAAGATTCATATTCTTCTGATATTTATCTCGATTTTTGGCGGCCTGGCGACCTTTGGTCTGCTGGGCATTATCTTTGGTCCCCTGATTACGATCGCTTTTTTAAGCTTGGTCGAGATCTATCATCAAAGTTACGGTAAGCGCTTACTTTGAACCATTTCTTAAGGGATTCATAATTTAATGAGAGAGAAACATAATTCTATCCTTTGTCCTGGCTGTCGTAAACTGATCAGCCGGGATGAACCATTTTGTCCCTACTGCAACCTTAAACACCCGGGCCGGCGTTTGCCGGATATGTTCGGGCGTTGGAGTGCGACACCGGCCGAAATTGTCCGGCCTCTGATTATTATTAATGTGATCTTTTATCTTCTGACCTTGTTGCTGGCGCCGATTCAGTTCGGGGGTTTGCATAACCCCCTTAATTTTCTCTCACCCGGAAATCAGTCTCTGCTCGTAGTTGGGGCAACCGGATCGATGCCGGTTTTTCATCTGCACCGCTGGTGGACTTTGATCTCGGCCTCTTTTCTGCATGGCAGTCTTCTACACCTGCTCTTTAATATGGTTGCTTTAAATCAACTAGGACGAATTACGGCGGAAATTTTTGGCTTGCACCGTTTTCTGATTATTTATTTAATCAGTGGAGCGATCGGTTTTTATGTCTCATCTCTGGCCGGAATTATGTTGACGATCGGGGCTTCAGCTTCAATTTGCGGTTTGATCGGGGCTCTACTCTTTTATGGTAAAAGCCGGGGCGGGGAGTTTGGTCGTTTAGTAATAAGTCAGGTTCGCGGCTGGATTGTCGGCCTGGTGCTTATTGGTCTCTTTTTGCCATCTATTAATAACTGGGGCCATGGCGGGGGACTGCTTGGCGGTCTTGTACTAGCGGCTCTGCTGGGTTATCAAGAAAAACGCCAGACAGGTCGTGTTATAAAACAACTGGCCGCTTTAGTTGTCTTTGCCTCATTAGCGATCCTGGGTTGGGCCGCCTTTCAATCCTCTTTCTATTTTTTCAAGTAGGTAAATTCCTCTTATTCTTTATCTGAAACCCGGCCCCGAAGCGCCTTTAGCCGACCTCTTTGAGTTTTGTTGTCGAGCCGTTTTTGTTTGGAGTTTTTGCTGGCCCGGGTCGGTCTTCGCGCTTTCCTTGCTACTGCCGCATTTTTAATTAACTCCTGTAAGCGCCTAAGGGCATCTTCCCGATTTTTTTCCTGTACCCGAAACTGTTGAGCCTTGATAATAATTACGCCATCCTTGGTGATTCTTCGGTCTCGTAAATCTAGCAGACGTTGTTTGTGGAAATCGGGTAGAGATGAGGCCTTAATGTCAAAGCGCAGATGGATTGCCGAAGATACTTTGTTGACGTTTTGACCGCCAGCTCCCTGGGCGCGGATAGCTGTAAGTTCAATTTCATTTTCAGGAATATAGACGTTTGTGGAGATTTGCAGCACTGTTGACCTGTTCTCTTATTCAAGCAGTCTCATAATTATCTGCATATCTTCCCAGACCTCTTTCTTTTTACTGGGACTGCGCAGCAGGTAGGCGGGGTGAAAGGTCGGTACCAGCAGGCAATAATCCTTGTAGGGATGAGTCTGACCTCTCAGGGCGCTGATTGGGGTGGTTGTGTTTAGCATCGTATGGGCCGCAAAAGTACCAAGGGCGCAGATCACTTTAGGTTGGATGGCTTCGATCTGAAGATCAAGAAAAGGCGCGCAGATTGAAATCTCTTTGCTTTCAGGGTTGCGATTGCCGGGGGGATGACATTTTAGAATATTGGCAATGTAGACCTGATCCCGGGTTTTGCCGATAGCGGCGATAATCTTAGTCAGAAGCTGGCCGGCCCGGCCGACAAACGGTTCGCCTTCGCGATCTTCATCGCGACCCGGGGCTTCGCCGACAAACATCAGGTCAGCCTTGGGATCACCGGCGCCAAAAACCATTTTGTTACGGGTTTTGTGGAGGTTGCAGCGTTGGCATTCACCAATTTCCTGACGGATTTCAGCCAATTTTTTTGCCGGGTCTCGTTTAGATAAAATGATTCCGGGATTTTTCAGTTGGCGCTGGCGCTCAAGGCTGGCTTTAAGTTGCTCCAGATCATTGCCGATTTCAGCGATACTCATGAGAGAGAACCGCGTAAACGTCGCTGCTTCTTGATCTCAAGCATATGGTCAAGAATGACTCCGGCAACATTCTCTTTGCTCATCATAGGAAAATCGGTTGTCTGCCCATCGCGGTCGATAATTTTGATAATATTGGTGTCGACCCCAAAGCCAGCCCCTGGAGCCGTGACGTCGTTGGCGACAATCATATCAAGGTTTTTACGTTTTATTTTTTCCTGGGCGTGGGCTAAGAGTTTGCTGGTTTCAGCGGCAAAGCCCACCAGAAAAGGTTTGTCCGGGCGTTGGCCAATGCCAGCCAGAATATCGGGGTTTGGTTCCAGTTCAAGACAGTATCCGCCCTCTCGTTTTATTTTTTCCGCGGCTTGAGTGGCGGGCCTGAAATCAGCAACCGCGGCGGCCATAATAACCGAAGTCACCCCTTCCAGGTTGTCGTCAATAGCGTTAGCCATTTCCACGGCGGTTTTGCACTGCACAACGTTTATCCCCCAGGTTTCGAGCTCAGCTGAGGGTCCGGCAACCAGAATCACCTCAGCCCCTCGGCGCCGGGCGACGGCGGCCAGATTGTAACCCATCTTACCAGAAGAGCGGTTGGTCAGGCAGCGGGCCGGATCAATCGCCTCTTCTGTGGGCCCGGCACTGATTAAAATCTTTTCTCCTTTGAGGTCATCTGGGCTTAAAAGAGCTTTGATTTCATCCATAATGGCATCGATATCAGCCAGTTTACCGCGTCCGACAACCCCGCAGGCGAGTTCTCCTTCAGCTGGATCCATGAAATGGTAGTTCATCTCTTTAAGGTTGGTAATGTTTTTTTGCACAACTTGACTGGCCCACATATTGGTATTCATAGCCGGTGCAAAAAGTACCGGCACCCGGGTTGCCATAACCATTGTCGTGAGAAAGTCATCGGCAATACCGTTGGCGATCTTGCCGATAATATTGGCGGTGGCTGGAGCGATGACCAGCAGATCAGCCCGACTCGCAAGTGAAACATGGCCGATTTCCGAGGAGGCGAAGAGGGTAAAGATGTCAGTGGTTACAGGATTGCCAGAAAGGGTCTGAAAGGTCAGGGTACCAACAAACTCGGTGGCACTTTTAGTCATGATGACATTGACAGTGGCGCCATGCTTGCTGAGTTCTCTTAAAAGCAGAACCGATTTGTAGGCGGCGATTCCGCCGGTGACCCCAAGCAGGATCTCTTTCCCGTGCAGCATAATTGTTATAATCTCCGATTAAGAGGTTATGGTTGTTGACGATGATAAATATTTGGATTAGTTTGAAGCTGTCTGACTGACCTAGGAGGCTGTCTGAGATTAGAAATTTTCTCTCAGATCGAGGCATTTTTTTGAAAATAACGAAGAGCTGGGGGAAAAGAGCATTCTAGGACAGCCTCCTAGTGGACGATAACGTAATTTTTTCGCTATGACAAGGAGATTTTCGAAAATACATGGAACTCTTAAGCTATATCCATGATATTTCCTGGTGGCCCTACCTGTTACCACCTGTGGTCGGCGCTGTAATCGGTTATTTTACAAATTATCTTGCCATCCGCATGCTTTTTCGACCGCTTACCAAAAAATATTTTCTGGGTTTTAAACTGCCTATGACACCGGGTATTATTCCGGCACGCCGGCAGGAGTTGGCAGCTCGAATTGGTGATATGGTTGGTGATCATCTTTTGACCCGGGAAGTTATTATGGAGCGTCTGCAGAGTGCATCGGTTGATGATGCTCTTTACCGTTGGGTGACAGGGCGTTTCCACGCTTTTATGGAAACCGATTTGGGACCGCCGGAAACTTTAATCCCTGATCCGATGCAACCAGCGTGGCGGGCCTGGTGGGGACGCGGTTGGCGGCCAGCTTATCAGGTTGTTGATTGGGCGACAGAACATCCCGATTTGCGCCTCTTTTTTTATACACCGGTGACAGAGCTTGTCAGGCAACTTCTTTATACCAAGCTTGACGATCTTTTTTCAGCGCCGCTGCGTTTGCAACTCCTGGATAAGCTACCATCTATGATCCAGGAAGGGTTGCAATCGCCAAGCTTGCGTAACTGGCTCGATATCGAGCTCGATCGTTTAGGCGAATTGTTGTTCTCTTCTGAAAAATCATTGGGTGAAATTCTGCCGGCTGACATGCAGACTGCAATCTTGACACAATTGCACAACCAATTGCCGGATCTCCTGGTACGCTTTAGTCGCTTACTTTATGATCCCGAGATCCGGCAACGTTTGAAAAAACGAATCCATCAGGGGATTGTCATCTATATTGATAATATGGGTTTCTGGCGTCGCCTGGTCACCAGTTTAACTTTGTCGGATGAAGAGATAAAGGCGAAAGTCGATCAGTTGGTTGATGAGGTTGCCAAAGATCTGGCGACCTCTTTACAGCAGCCGGAGTGGCAGGGGAAGGTTTTCAACCTGTTGGCTGAACGTCTGGCAGCTCTGCTGGCTCTGTCGCCAGCCCAAATCTCTGGTCGACTATCCTTTGCCAGGGTCAGACGGGGTTGGTCTTTTATTAAAGGGAAGTTGGTCAACCACCTTGAAACTCCCCGATTTGCTAATAAATTGACGCTTATGCTGGCCCAGATATTGGAACTTTTAAGCCGTAAAAACTTGAGCGAAATTCTGGAAAAATCAGGCTTAGAAAAGGTCGAAGAGAGGCTTGTAGAATTGTTTACGGCTTATATCTCTAAGGTTTTGCGTTCGCGACAGATAAAGCGTCGCCTGGCAGTGATTCTGGCCCTGCGTTTTGATCAATGGTTTCGGAGTTATCCGGTCGGACGCCTGTCGCGTTATCTGCCGGGTTCAATGAATGAATCGCTGATAGAATTTTTCTACCAGCAGGCGCGACGCTATCTGGCTCAAGATCTGCCTCGTTTAAGTGAGCGTTTCGAGATCAAGAAGATTGTTGAAGAGCGGGTTAATCAACTCCCGGTTATTAAAGTTGAAGAGTTGTTGTTGAGTGTTATGCGGGAGCATTTTACTTACATTAATATTTTCGGAGCCCTGGTTGGGGCTTTGATCGGGATTGTCCAGGTAATCTTATTTAGTTTCCTCAGTCGGTAGCCCCGGTCGCACCTTGAGAGTGGTTTCCTTGCGCACGCTGACGGTGCCGGGTTTGGCGCCGCGGGGTTTGCCGACAAATTTTGCTTTTGTGCAGGTGACCGCAACCACACCGCCAGAGCGGGCTTTGCTGTGCCAGGCCGCGACCGCGGCAGCCTGTTTGAGCATCTCTTTCGTGGGTTCTTGTTTATCACCGTCCGGGCAGCGCAAGATTACATGGCTGCCCGGCATACCGCGAACATGAAACCACCACTCTTCCGGTCGTGCTATTTTCAAGCTCAGTCTGTCATTATCGCTGTCGCTGTGACCAGCCATTACCGACCAGCCCTCGCCCAAGCGGTATTCGTAGACTTTAAGATCATCTTTTTTCATTTTTTTCAATAATCACATTCGGTCCGGTTGGCATACTGTTTAAGCAGATCCCGGTTGATTATTTCATGGGATCCCGGTTCCGGGCCAGCTTTGATAAAATTTTTAGCAGTGAAAATGTCAAGTCCAGTGTTAAGTTTTTTAAGGTCGTAATCCGGTGCGGCGTTTTGCAGTTCTGTCAGGGCAAATTGGTTGCCACTGTTTCCAGCCTCACAACAGTTGAGAATCATGGGGGCGACATCGTAGGTCGGGGTTGTCCAGATACCGTTCCGTACCTGCATCATAAGCTCGCAGCTGAACTCTTCGAGGTCGGGAAGTTTTTCGGCCGTAACTTTAACCGGCAGGCCCAGATTGACGTAGGTTGCCGTATCCTTGAAGCGGCCATATTCACGGTTGAGTTTGACTAACTGTTGGATAAGGTCGCCATAACTAATATTAACACCTTTGCGGCTCTCTTCGATAGCCAGGTCTTCGGGAACGCAGGTATAAGAGAGCGAAAGCGGGACAAAGTAGGCGCTACGGTGGGTCTTTTCGACAAAATCGAAGACATTTTTGATGATTCCGACCTTGGGTTTAAGGATTTTGCCGCTGCGCGAGCGCCCGCCTTCCGGGTAGAAGAGGTAAGGCTCATTGTGAATCCACATATACTGGTTATGCTGTTTGAAGGTTTCGATGTAGATCGGATTGCCGAGCCATTTGATCTTTTTCTCGATCATGTCATCGCGTTTAAGCTGGCAGACGTTAAGCTTGGGGAGGATCCTTGCCGAGATTCCACGATAAAGATTACTGCCCGCAATAACCACTGGCGAGATCAACCCGGCCCGGTTTAAGGCGAAAAGGATGGGCAGATGGTCGGCGTTAGAGATATGGTTGGAAATAAAGAAAACCGGTTCTCTGCCAGCGAGTTGGCGGACTTCATTGATCGTGCCGGGAACATCTTCAACGGCTCTGATCGAGTTGACAAAATGGTTGAAAATACGATTACCGATTGTACGAAAAAGAATGAGAAAGGCCGGGTTAAAGTCTGGTGCAATATCTCCGAGATAGAGGTCTGCAAGAAAACGCAAAGAGTCTGGCCCCTCAAGTTTCTTAAGTGTTTCAACTCTTTGTTCGATATTATTAATGGATAACTTGAGGTTATCTTGACGTTCTCCAACGGTCCCTTCAGCCCGCCCTTTGAGACGGCGGAGAAGGTTATTGTCATGCATGAGTTGCAGACTTTTAGCCTCGAAAACCGAAAGATCACCAAGCATACCATCACGACCATAATCGGCCAACAGATATTTGGTGACGGCGGCGATCAGCTTTTCTCGATGAATGCGATTTTTATTAACCGCAAAACGGTTAACCAGGTGCAAAAGAACCGGGCTCTGACTGAGGCTTAAAAGGAAATCTATAGCATTTTCGATCTTCATTATTTAATATTTAATCAATTTTGTATTTTTCACGGAGCGATTCGGAAAGCTGAATAAGGCTCGTAAAAGCCAAATTGACAGTTTTTTGTTTGTCTGGATTGATCAGACAACAGGTTGCAGGTGAGAGCAGGCTTCGGGAAAGTAGAAGATCACGATCTAAACCCTCATCGTAGAGCCCTTGCCAGGTCGACTCAAGCAGTTTTATTAAACTTGTATGATCTTCTTTTTTGAAAGGCTCTATATTGGTCGGTACGATGCCCCAGACAATGGTTCCGCCCCGTTCAATAAAATTGATAATGGATTTTTTGTAAAGTGGGAGAACCTTGGCGTTGGTGTAGAGGTCGATTGAGACGATATCCATATCAAAGCCCAAGAGAAAATCCCAGTCCGGATTACCGCAGAGATGGATGCCTCGAGGCCGCTCAATCATGTTGAAAAGATTGTTGATATCTTCCCGGGCAAAGACATCGCTATAGCCTGACATCGCACTGAAAAGAAACTGGAGGCCGGGTTCATCGATAAACATGAAGGCGTTGGGATTTTTCTCTTTTAGGCGGGCCAGCTGGATGTTGACCCGTTTGGACATAAATTCGAAGAGAAAAGGGCGCACCATATCATCAAAGAGGATCGGACGGTCATCCTCATTTTTGATGAAAAACCCAAAACTGATCGGGCCTTCGAGTTGGCCGCGGATGGCGGGTCGATCTTGCAAATCAAGTTCTAGAAATTTGTGATAAACAGATGAATATTGCGGGCTGATGTCAAAATATTCAGGCTCTTCGAAATGACTTAGAGTCTCTTCCAGCTCAGCCATAAATTTATCGGTTGAAAAGCGTAAGGTCTGCTTTTCAACATTGAGCACAATCCCGGGAAAGTGCTCGGCCGCCTGGACATACATATCTTCGTAGTAGTTGTAGAGGGGGAGTTGCGGCCAAAAAGGGATATCAAGCGAGAGGGCCAGTTTTAAAGCTTCATCAATATCGGTATGTGGCATGACCGCCATCGCAGTCGTCATCAAATTTCCGGGCAGGGGCATACACCTATTCTCCTTAGGAGTTTTTTGTTTCGAGCACGACAAAGGCCAGGGCAAAATCCTGTTCATGAGAAAGAGTTAGCCAAGCTGTGGCGTTTCCTTTCTCACAAAACACTTGCTGGGCATAATTGTGAAGTCTTAATTGGGGTTGGCCAAGTTCGTTATTAACGACCTCGATGTCGGGCCAGTTCAAACCATGTCGGAAACCACTGCCCAAAGCTTTGACAAAAGCCTCTTTCGCAGCAAAACGGGCCGCAAAGTGGATTGCGGGTCGGGCCTTGCTGGTGGCGTAATTGGTTTCTGTGATGGTGAAAACCCGCTTTAAGAATCGCTGATCGTAACGCTCTACTAACTTTTCAATGCGGCTGACCTTAACAATGTCGCTGCCGATTCCGATAATAGTCATGGCAATAGAGCTTTCATCTCCCGAACGGCACGCTCCAGACCAACATAGATGGCATGACCGATAATACTGTGGCCGATATTAAGCTCCTCGATACCCGGGAGTTTGGCGATGGGTGCGACATTGCGGTAGTTTAAACCGTGTCCGGCATTTATCCTGAGACCGAGATTGGAAGCTGTAACGCAGGCCAGGTCGATCGAAGAAAACTCTTTTTTTTGCGCTTTATCGCTGGTTGCATCACAATAGCGGCCGGTATGAATCTCAATGAATTCGGCTCCGATAGCGGCGGAGGCCTCTATCTGGTCGGGATCAGGGTCGATAAAGAGGCTGACGATAATACCTTCATCCTGAAATTTTCTGATCACCGGTTCAAGTCTATCCCGGTGGCTGATTACATCCAGGCCCCCCTCGGTCGTCAACTCTTCCCGCTTTTCCGGAACAAAGGTTGCTGCATACGGTTTGAGCTTTAATGCAAAATCAAGAATTTCAGGGGCCAGGGCGAGTTCAAGGTTTAATCTTGTTTTAATGGTCTCTTTCAATAAGCGGACATCTCGTTCCTGGATATGGCGTCGATCTTCACGTAAATGGACTGTAATGCCATCAGCTCCACCCAATTCCGCCAAGACAGCGGCGGCCACGGGATCCGGTTCACTGATCCCCCGAGCCTCTCTGACGGTTGCAACATGATCAACGTTTATACCAAGTTTTACCATTTTATTTTTCTCCTGTCTGCAAGATCTAGCACAGTTATTCGTATACATTCTTTCGGTGGCCAATGCAAACCACCCGAACTGTAACTAAATTATATTGGATGTCACAAATTATCCGATATGCGCCAATTCTATATTTCCAAAAACCGGACAAATTTTTTCGTAGAGGATCTCCAAAACGTCGGGGATCATCTTTTGTTGCTAGTTTTTCCCGTAAATAATGAAGGATATTAGATTGGGCCGCCCGATCCAATTTGCGTAACTCTTTTCGGGCTCGATCATCAAATTCAATCTTCCAGATCACACCCTTGCTCCAATTCTTCTAATGACCAGATTCTTTCGGGTGGATTTTCGATTCTGTGAACCGCCAGGTAATAATCCTCCAGATCTTCCAAGTGCTCTATAATTGCTTCCCGAGCATAAAAAGATTTTGTTCTGCCGGTTTTCACAGCCAAAGCTTGAAGTCTTTTTTCAAAATTTTCAGGCAACCTGATGGCTAACATCTCAACACCTCCTGCTATACAAATATAGCAACCGACGTAATAAAGTCAAGTAGATCGATTCTGGCAACTTACAAGCCAAGATAGGGGAGGACCTTGATGATGCCGACAATTATCAGGGCGATAGCGGCCAGGCCGACAACAATTTTGAGAATAAAGGCACCGATCCGAAAAGCGATATAGAGGACAATGGCACCAACTATCAGGATGGCCACACTCTGCCAGTCAAACTGCATGTTTGAAAATTGGTTTCCGAGATTATTTAAGTTATTCATCTGTTCTTCCTTTATCTGGATTTACTCAAACCCTTTACCTGAACCCTTTGCCGATGAAGTCGGGTTTGATTGTTTTACGAGTTCTTTTTTTTCGGATTCCTCCAGCTCTTTGCTAATACGTTCAACCATTAAAGTGGCAGCGTTGGTAAGTTGCTGGCGCATAGAACCCGTGCCGCTGACGGTGATTGGGGCGAGATCAATTTTACGGATTTTGTTGTCGGCAAGGATTGCCTGGCCATGAAATGCGGAGGTTACGGTGGAGCTTAAAGTTTCAGTTTGAGGGTCCCACCGTTCTCTAATCTCGATCATTTCAATGCGTCCGGAAAGTGCTCGCAATTGTTTTTGGAGGCGCTCTTCGGAGTCGATAAAAGCTTGCAAGCGGGTTTGCATGCGGCGGGCCAGGCGATCGGCCAGACCGGAAGTGCCACTCAGGCTGATTGCCGCAATGTTTTTTGGAATAGTTGTCTGTAAACCAGTTTCTGCCGTCAGCGCTGGGCGGGGAGTTTTACTTTTTACAGGGTTGTTTTTGGCTGCTTTTGGTGACTGAGTTTGGACAGTTTTCTGGGCTGGGGTTGAAACTGTTTGGGCTGGTTTACTGGTCGATTTATGTTTTTCTGATTGTGGACGGGGTTGTTGGGTCGTGTAGAGGAGGCCTGCCGCGAGCGCAATTAGTACGAGAAGTGAGACAAAGAGAAGCGTGGCCGGATGGCGTTTCTCTTTGGAGATAGCCGTTGGGGCGACAGTGATTGAGGCAGCTGATTCGGTTTTTGGAATCAGTTTTTCAGTGATTTCTGGAATAAAAAAGGCGAGGGCTTCAGCAACACTATTGACGGCTCGAGCATTAATTTTCTTTTCCCGCCAAGCTTGTTTTAAAGTTTCACTGATCTCTGTAGCATTATCTTTGGGATAGAAGAAATAACCGCCGTCGGGCAGAAGCTTTAAAACGGCTTCTCCTTTGGCTTGGATCTCGGCAATTTTATGAAGCGGGCCGCCATTACTGCTACTGGCAATCTCTCCGGTTGCGGCAATTGGTCCGGGGTCAGCATCGGGCCAGAATTTTTTTGCCAGGGCCAGCGCTAAGGCCAGGCCGCTGCTTTGACCGGCAATGTGGCTGGAGTTTTCGAGCCCCTGCAGGTCATAACCGACCACGGTTGGCGGCGGTGCTATTTTAGCCGTATGCGCGATGGCGTAGATCGCTTCGGCCGCGCGACTGGCTGAACGGGCTAAATCCGTGCCGACGTCACTGACCATATAGGCTTCGATTGGGCGGCTGCGTTCAACGGCCGGGTCATAGAGAGAAATCTCGACCTTGACACTATTGCCGCTGGCAAAAAGAATCCAGCTCGGAGAGGGAGAATATTTCAATATTGTTACCATTTTAGCTGATTGTCCAGACAGTTAAATCTATCTCATCAAGGTTATGACATAAGCGAGCAAGCTTTTTATTTTCAAGGGTGCCGGAAATTATTATGTGACCATTCCGATCTCTAACTGTTACTTTTTTATCACCTCTGTTTTCACTTTTTTCAGGGCGCCTGCTCAAGACAATTATGCCTTTAGTCGGATCTTCTCGGTTGGGCATGATTTCGAGGCGATAAGTGCCGCAACGACTTTCGACGATCTGGCCTGCAGTTTTTGCTGAAGTTGTCGCGGCCGCTTCAAGAAAACCATAAGTGCTCTCAGCTGAGAATTCTTCGTGGTTTTCAACTTCACTATTAGACTCCTGCACAACCGTAAAGGCTCGCCGCCAAGCAGACCAGGAGGCCAGGCAGAGAGGGCAGTTGTCAAGATGCTTAAGTTCGCTCTCTAAAGCCTCTTGCAGTCCGCCATCAGCGGCCATACGCACCAGAGTCTGCTCTTGAAGATGTTCGGTTGGCAAAGAATCAGTTTGTGCGAGTTTCATCTCCCGCCAATTTTTCAGAGCACTATCTATATTTTTACTGTTTGTCATAATCATATTTTACCACCTTAAATGGTGTTGTGAAAATCATCGATATTTAGGGCAAGCCTTGCCATCCGTTACGTTGCAGGCATTCGCGAAGTTGGATTAGAGCGATTTTTTCACGTTTACGAACCGACTCAATAGAGCATTTAAAAGAAGCCGCGAGCTCGCGCAGGGTTACATCTTCAAGTTTCCGAGCTTTGACAATCAGGCGGTCACGCACCTCGGGTAGAGTCTGCAAGCAATGTTCAACCACTAAAACCAACTCTTTTTTTAAAAGATTGTCCTGGGGATCGCAATCTTCACTGCGATCGGTCAAGACCACTTCATTGGTAAAATTTACCCCGTCATCAGATTTTGACTCGTCGTCAGCGATGCTTACTACAGTTGGAATCAAGGCCAGTATTTTTTCAACTTCGGCCACTGTCCAATCTAATTTTCCCGCTATATTTTGAGTTGATACAGGTTTACCAGCTTGCTCTAATTGAGAATGGGCATCTTTGAGTCTGCGCACCCTCTCCTGAACTTTTTGGGGTAAGCGGATCAGGGGAGCTTTGCGCAGGTGATCAAGCATCGCTCCTTCAATGCGAAAAGCGGCAAAGACAGCCCACGGCGTCCCCTGATCTGCAACAAAGTTTTTCTGCGCTTCTAAAAGTCCGATAATCCCATAGTGAAAAAGCTCCTCTTTGGTCAGAGCCCGGCCATCAGCTCCGCCCGGAGTGTATCGCAGATAGACCCGGCGGGCGATCCGTTGAACCAGTTTTTTGTCAGCTGGTGTCAGAAGCGGAATAATTTGTTCCGGCATTGTTATTTTTCATTCCTACAAAAGGTTATCGAAGAAAAAAAATAAAATTCAACTTAAAAAGGGCTGAAATTTTCTTAAAGCATTAATGCATTAACGTAAAGTGAATGCTCATTATAATAGAGCGAGTGGGTACAAATTGCAAGTAAGATCGAGGATTATTGAACGCTTGTGGTTTCTTGAATGCATCAAAATTAATTAGGGTGAAATCTTTTTTTTTGAAAATCTTTTTTTTCCTTCGATAAAGCTTTACATAGCGATATTTGAGAACTGATAAATTTTTAAAATATCTAAAAAAACAAACAATTAGGAGGGTGAAACTGATGCAAACAAAAAGCAAAAAATTAAACTTGGTATCTCTTTTGGGGTTGTTAAGCATTGTCTTTTTAAGTTTTATAGTGACCGGCTGTGCCACAAAACAGGCGCTGATCATCGCTCCAGCTACCTGTGCAGAAGCCTTGGGTGATCGTTATCATGATTATACCGATTATGAAGTCGCCCGTCTTTTAGATGCAGCTCTGGTCGAAGAGTGTCATGATTGTCTCTCTGGTTGTTGGATTCCTTTGATGCAGAGGGCTCTTGATGATTCCCGGGATATCCCGCATCGACATCTCCTGCAAGCTGTAAAAGCTTTCAACCAGCAGCAGTATAGTAACTATTTTCATGTGGCAGTCTATCGTTATTTTCGTGATTTGAGTCGGGGAAAAGGTTCTTACCGTTCGGTTGACCGAAAACTTTTGCGCACCTACTGTGCCATGCTTATAAATGACTCATATTCACGCCACGACCAGAAATTAGCCCAGGCGATGGAGCTTTGCCAGCGTCTGGATCCCGGTTTGTACGGTAAAATGTTTAAATAATATCCGGATAGCGGATCATAAGGAGGAAGAGATGAGTAAATTTTTCAAAAGCGTAAAACATTTTCTACTTTTTAGTGGGTTGGCAGTGATAATTTTAGGGTTGAGTTATCCCTTGACGGGATGGGCCGCATTTACCCATGAGCAGACCCCGGATCGGGCTGTACAGATTGCAAAAAAATCGCGGTCAAGGGTTGAACAGAGCGGCAATGATGTCAAGATCTCATCGCAAGCTCTCTTTCAGGAGTTCGCCGATCGTACGGTTGCCCTACAGGAACTCTTAGATACCAGAAAACAGCTTGAAAGTGCAGGTTTGCTCGATAAAGATGAACCTGAAGGAGCGGCTCGGCGCGCTCATCTTAACGGTAAGGTTCTGATGGAGGTTGGAGAGCTGAAGAAGGCTTGTGATCAAAACCTTGGTGATCTTTTACGAGCGCTTGACCGTTTTGATGCAGCAGTCGCCACATCTCTGGTTGACAGCCAGGCAACCAGATCGATTAATACCAATTACGAATTGGCTTTAAGTCGTTATATGAAGGCTGAAAAATCTCGTTTCGAAGAGGCTTCGGGGGTTGCTCAAAAAGCACTGGAGGCCTACCAGGAAGCCGAAAATGATAAGGATAAGAAACGTCTGCTACAGAAATATAACCGCATCAAGCGCCGCCTCATGCAGGTCGAGCAACGACGTCGTCTCTATGAAGCCCGGGTTAAGGTGGCCGCTATGAATCAGCAGTTTTCGGGGCTGGTTCGGGAAAAGATCAGGGCCGAAGGAAGTGATATCTCAACTCAATTCCGTGATCTTCTGGCCAATCTCTACAACGTTTTTGCCAAGATTACACCGGTTGCTGAGGTCGGTGGTACGGGAACCCCTGAACTGATGGCTAATCTCGGTTTTCCTAATGTCGAAGAACTCCGCAATACTCTGGCCGTGGTCAGCGATGCCACCGACAAACTGGGCGGCGTCCTTGATGAGATGGTTAATGATGTGATGGCCGGGCTTGGCGAGATTCGAGTGGTTAATACCAGTGGGATTAACGGTGAAACCTTAAGTGTTGCAGAAGAGATGGATTTTCTGCGCCAGGCGCGTCTTAATTGGCATGAATAGCAATAAATGAAAATTTAAAAGGAGTTAGATTATGAAAAAATTACTTTTGACAGCTATGGCGCTGCTTGTGATCTTTGGGATCGGTTTTTTAAAAACTGAATCGGTCCGGGCCGAATCGATGTACGAATACTATGCAGATGCCTCTGCAGCTGAACTTGATAAAGAGACTCAGACAATGGGGCAGGAGTTAAAAAAGACCTTCAGCCAGAACAACATTCATCGTAATCAGCAGAAAATCGACTTTGCCACCTATTTTACCAACCTCAAAAAAGCTGTACTTTATGGCAGCAAACTCTCGACCTACAGCCAATACCAGGAAGATCTTAATTTTGGCCGTGACAATGAGGTTTTCAAGGGGTTACCGGATGAGCCCCGGAATCAGGCATCTGATAAAGAGTTGCGGGCTAGGAAAGAGTTTGTTGCCCAAAAATATGATCGCACCAAAATCAATGTTGAAGAGGAAATCGATATCTATATCGACCTTCTGACTCTGGCTCTGGATGTTTGTGAATCGATGTCGGTTAATGACCTCAGCGGTTTTGTCGATCTCGAAGAAAATCGGGAGCAGATCGTAAAATGGTTGCAGAGTGATCAGTATGAGAATTACCAGAAGAAGTTAGTAAAGCTGGCCCAAACCTGGCCTGAAATTGAAAAACGGATTGGTACCCAATGTACAATCTGGCAGGGACGGCCGCAATCTCCCGATGCGCCAATAATCAGTGCGCGCTTAGTGGGATCTCTTTAGTATTTTAAAAAAGGACTTGTCAGATGCGCGGTATTATTATGCATGACAATGGCCGTCTAAAAACCGGACGGGTCAGTCTTCTCTTTTTTATCGGGCTCGTTCTTGGTTTAGGCCTGCTTTTTCAACTCCATAAACCGGTCGATGAAGCGGTCGTTGTGGTTCGTCATATTTTTGCCGCTACCCCGGAAAATCAAACTGAAAAACCGCTTCCGCAAGAGTCCGAAGCGCCAATAACAAAACCCCAATCAGAGCCGCTTAAGGTTGCGCAAAAAAGTTTGGCAAAAGTCTTGGAAGAGAACGCTGCGAAGAATACAGAATTACCGCCAAAGCCGATCCCGCTGCAAGCGGATGCAAGTCTTAAAGATGATTCCCAAAAAGGTGAACCTGTAACTGATAACAAGGTTCAGGGGAGCGTAAAAGCCGTAGCCGAAATTGCGCAACCAGCCCCACAAAAGAAGATTGAAAAGGACACAGTCCAAATCAGCAAAAACCAGCCTCTTAAAAGTCCATCTCAAGATCCACAAGCTGAGGCCGAAACCACAAAAATAGCTGGTTCGGAGTCGTCACCGGATGTTCCAGTCAAAAATTTACAGGAAACCACAACAAAGAAACCGGAAAAGTTAGTGCCTGAAGAGTTGGTAATCGACTATCAACAAGTTTTCTCTGAATCAGCTGCGACGCAAAACCCCACAGTCTCTCTGATGTCAGAAGTTGCACGACAGCGGATTCGAGATAATTTCTCTACGGATAATTCACCGACAGCGCCGGCCCGGAAAAGTCAATTTACAGCTCTGCAAATTACCTCTGAAAAAAAGATGGAGACTGAGATTAAAACTGAAAAACGCGTTGAACAGACACTTTTTAAGTCGACAACCGCCAAAAACTCCAGCGCAAACAAGCTCATGCAAAACCAGGGCATTACGGTAGAAAAACAGGAGTATGTGGCTCTGCATCGGGCCTGGAGGGAGGTTGGTGAGGGAAAAAGAGAGGATGATCGGATAATTCCTTTACGCATCGAAAATCTGCGCTCAGCCTATAATTTTCTGCAGATGAAAGCGGTTGTTATAATGCCCGATAAAAGCTGTATTGATTTAAGTGATGGCAGCCGCATTCCCAACGCTTCACTGGATCGTTTCTCTTCGACCGTGATGCAGGTTGATGATCCCTGGCAAAAATGGGGGGTCGAGCTGCGCCGGGCGGGTTTGCGTCCGGGACAATCTTTTGAGATGCGCTACTATCTTTATGATTTTGTTAAACGTTCAATCTATGCCCGGGTCAACCAAGCCTATAAATGGAGTTTAAACAGAGGCTTGCTGAAGGCTGGTACCAAACCGGCAGATGTTGACGTTTTAGGTCGTGCCTACGTCGTCGAACGTTCCGGCGGGGGCTCATTTGGAGTCTTTGTCCCGTTCTCTCTGGCAACTCGTGAGGGTCGTATTATAGATATCGATCCCGTCTGCTTCAATAATGCACCCGATGTCGCCGCCCTGCATGCGGCCGGGGTTATCTGAGTTAGCTTTTACAGGGGAATGAAATGCAATTTATAAGCTGGTTTTTAAATAATTTTGGCCTCTTTTTCGGTGCCGTATTTCTCGTATATATCTATCTGATGGTCAATCGTTTGACAATAATTTATGACTATCTGCGTTCAGTTTCAATGCGTGATGAAAGCTACCAGAAAGAGGTTGGAGAGCGCGACTCTTTAGCCTTTCTTAAGCCCTTTTTCAGTCGTTTAAAGAGCTCTGCCGGGGTCAGTCGCGAGGCTGTGATTGACGCAATATGGTCTGAATTTGAGGGACGTATAGGGATCCATTTTGCAGCTCTGAATGGTTATGTCAATACTATCATTCTAGTCGGTTTTGCCGGCACTATTTTTGGTTCTATCGGTGCTTTTAACGAAATGTTCACCGGTTTGGCAAAGGGTGAGACTGCAACCGTAGTTTTTGCTGCGGCTTGGAACAGTGGTCTGGCTACGGCTCTCTATACATCTTTAGGGGCCGGAGTTATCGGGGGCCTGGTCGTGACCGTGATCTATTCGCGTTATCTTATGACCAGAATGAAAAGATTGGAAACTCTGATTGGCTTGAGAATCAGTGAGATTGATAATGGGTTTGATGGTATTACGGAAAACTGACCACCGACAACAGATTTAAGAGGTGTTTTGATGTCACGTTATCGCAGAAGAGGACTTGCCGGAATTGAGCCGCGGACGGTTGATCCCGGAAAAGATCTGTTTGCCTATCTTTTTATTCTGATCATGGTTTTTTCTTTTATGTTGTTGATGACGACTGAAGAGCGTCACTCTCGTCAATACGAGCAAAAAGCCCCGCAAAGTAGTAAAGTTGGTCGTTCTCAGGTCGCCCGAGTGGCACTAATTAATATGGGCCGGCTTGAAAAAGGAGAGCATGGCATAATCCTGGTTTTTGAGGGACAAAAATATAACCCCTTGCAGGATATTGAGCGCTTGACTGCCGATGGTCGGATTACGGTTGCGCCGCAGTTAGATGGCAGTAGTGAAAGAACTCTCTATCTGATCGCTGAAAATGCGCAAAAGGTATCGCTTGCTGAATATCTTCAGGCTTTCAGTTTTCTCGGCGAACATGGCATTAATGTCGCATTTGCGGATGAGGTGCGGTGAGATGGGTAAAGTTTCTTGGGGTATTCCTATAGTCACTGTTTTCCTGCTGATCTGTTGGTCGCAGAGCTGTGAGGCAGTTGCCAGCAAAGATCCCTGGACCAGGCTGCGGCAAAATTTCCCGGTTGCAAACTGCCAGGTGTCGCCTTTAAAGAATGAAGAACCGAAAGCTTTAACCGGTAAAGATCCCTGGCAGCGCCTACGGCAGGTGATTATTCCTTTTTCGATAAAGGCTGATTCTGACATGATTGTAGATGGCGAGGATGTGATCAGAACCCCCATCAAAAATAAGCTCTCTTGCTGGCGTCAAGATATCGATAATGCGGCCGTTATTTTTCAGATTCCGGTATCTATTATCGAAGCTGTAATTATGGTTGAGTCTGGTGGTGATGCTCAGGCTCAAGCCAGAACCAGCAGTGCGGCTGGGTTAATGCAAACTATTAAAGCAACTTTTTCCGAGGCTCGTCAGGCCTTAACTGAGCAAGGTTTAATAATTCCAGATGATCCTCTTAACCCTTATGCATCGATAATGGCTGGCAGCTGGTACTTGAGCAAGATGTTTGAACAGGCCCAAGCGGACTTAAAGCCCGGGGTTATAAAGCGTTCGGATAGGGCTTCATGGCGTTATCCATTAGAGTATTACTATGCCGGCCCCGGTCATGGGCGCAAGGCTGAACCCCGGGTCTTAATTTATAGTGGAGGCAAACATCTGTTGATCGACAAACCGGCTTATTCTCAAAAAGTTCTTTCATGGGCCGCAAAGCTCAGCTAACAAGTTTTCTTAGTTGCGGGCAGCACCCGCATTGGAGGTGGGTCATGAAAAGGTTTGAATCTGATAAATTAGAAATTGAAAGTGAACGACTTTCCGTTTTCCGGCTCATTCTGGCGGGCCTGGTTTTATTGGCAGCCTATTTTCTCTCAGGATGTGCGGCTTATACGGCACTACCGGTAACCCTGCAGGAGTTGAAACACTATGTCATTGAACAAGAGGAGAGTTATCCTCATCCTTTACGAGATGTAGTGCGAGCGGCGGCCTGTAGTTTGCAGAAGTTGGACTTTAAGATTGAGCGCATAGAGGTCAGTGATCAGAAAGCCTATACGGTGGCTTTCTGGGGAGAAACCCGGGTACGAATGGAATTTGAGGCGATCACCCCTACTTTAACCCGGATTGAGAGCCGTATGGTCAAAGAGAGCACCTGGCGTGACTATGCCAGTGAAAAAGAGGTTTTTGTGACTGTGCGCCGGGCTCTGGATGGTGAAGAAGAGGTTTTATGTCGTTGGTCGCGGGCCGTCAGGGGGATGGTTCCTCTCTATCACCATCCGGCGCCCGGCGCCGCTGTTATAGCCTATCTGGCACCAGGTTTTTCTCTAAGAGTCAAGGATAAGGAATCCCGCCCGCCACGCTGGGCGGCTATCGTTCTAGAGATGGGCGGGTTTGCCTATCTTGACCAACAGAGATACTCTCTTAAAACTGATTTACCTAAAAAGTCTGATTTATCTGAATTATCATCTACTGACCTATCATTGAGATAGACAGAAAAAATTAACCTGAAGATGTTAAAAACTTGACTTCTTCTGGTTTTAGATTACAATTCAGTCGTTTTGTGTGAGTTTTTTTTTGGTCAATAATATTTACTTGAAATTTTAAGATTATCTATCTAGTGAGGGTGTACTACGTATGAATGAGTGTCCATGTGGTTCGGGAAAAGAGTATGGCGAGTGTTGTGAAGCTTTGCTTACAGGGTCTGAGAAAGCAAAAACTGCGGAAGAGCTTTTGCGGGCTCGGTACAGTGCTCATGTGAAACTGGAGATGGATTTTGTCAGACAGACAACTCATCCTGATAAAGTTTCCAAGTATGAACCGTCAACGACTAAGGATTGGGCGGAAAAATCGGAGTGGGAAAAACTTGAAATCATCGACATTGAAGACGGTGGCGTTGATGATGAGTCGGGATGTATTGAATTTGTGGCTCACTTTCGGCAGAAAGACAAGTTAAAAACTCACCATGAATTGGCCCATTTTAAGCGCCATGAAGGAGAATGGTTTTTTTACGATGGCCAAGGAGTGGTGCCGAAACAGGTGGTACGCACCCAACCTAAAGTGGGAAGGAATGATCCTTGTTCCTGCGGCAGCGGGAAGAAATACAAGAAATGCTGTGGTTGATCCGATCCCCAATGGCAAGTTATTAAAAAAGGGAGGCCAAGCCTCCCTTTTTTAATAACTCTTGATTTATATAACTGCTTTTATGAACAACAGGAACTTGTTGTTCCGCAACCGGAACAACCGCCGCCATCGGGCTGACTTAGATCTATATTGGCGGTGATACTGAAACCAACATCTTTAAAGTCGACCTTGATAGGTTTGACTTTTTCTATAAACTCGCGATCTACCAGAAAGGTGAAATTTTCAATATTGTAGCTTTCATCGGAGGGGCGTTCCTGATCCATGACCATGGAAAGGGAGGGGCCGCCTCAACCACCTTCATTGAGAAAAATTCGGATTGGTTCAGGCTCGCGATTGGTGAAATAGCCGGCAATCTGCTCAGTTGCGGCTGGAGTTACTTCTAGCATTGGTTTTCTCCTTAAAAATTTAAGTTAATTGTCAGCATAAAATTTTAGACTTTAATTGAATAAAAATGAGAAATATATTTCTCAAAACTGTCTTTATAAACCAGATAATAGTCATCAAGTAAATTTTTGTC
Source organism: uncultured Thermodesulfobacteriota bacterium (assembly GCA_964457755.1). Taxonomy (GTDB): domain Bacteria; phylum Desulfobacterota; class Anaeroferrophillalia; order Anaeroferrophillales; family Tharpellaceae; genus Tharpella. Next base: position 101,992 of record CAYWGC010000006.1, read on the forward strand.
AACACGCTCTTTTAAAAAAAGGGAAAATTCTATGCAGGTTCTAGTTACCGGGGGTACAGGATATATTGGTAGCCACACAGTTGTTGAGCTTTTGCAGGCTGGACATCAAGTTGTAATCATTGACAATCTCAGTAACAGTTCGCTGAAAGCTTTAGATAGAATAGAGGATATCACGAAGAAGAAAATTGAGTTTTGCAAGCTCGATCTTTTGGATCGGCCAGGATTGGATAACTTGATGGAGAGCGGTAATTTTTCTGCGGTTATTCATTTTGCCGGGCTCAAGGCGGTGGGGAAGTCGGTTGAATTGCCGCTCGAATATTATGAAAACAATGTCAGCGGCAGCCTTAACCTATTTCAATCGATGGCAAAGTACGGGGTTAAGAATCTGGTTTTCAGCTCATCGGCAACGGTTTATGGTGATCCTGACAGGGTGCCGATTGATGAGCAGGCCGGTCTGGGACCGACCAACCCCTATGGCCGAACAAAATTGATGATTGAGGAGATTCTTAAAGACCTGCAAGTCTCAGACAGTAACTGGAATATTATTTTGCTGCGTTATTTTAACCCTATCGGGGCTCATGTAAGCGGGCTGATTGGTGAGGACCCACGCGGTATACCTAATAATCTTTTGCCTTATGTGGCCCAGGTTGCGGTTGGCCGAAGAGCACAACTTTCAGTTTTCGGTGGAGATTATGACACGATTGATGGAACCGGAGTTCGTGACTATATTCATGTTGTTGATCTGGCTTTGGGCCATCTTCGCGCTCTTGAAATAATTAAAAACAATCCCGGATTACTCTGTTGTAATCTGGGCACCGGAACAGGTTACAGTGTTCTCGAAGTTGTTAACGCTTTCAGTCAGGCCAGCGGGGTCGAAATCCCTTATGCTATAGTTCCCCGACGAACTGGAGACATTGCAACTTGCTACGCCGATCCTGCATTTGCCCTTGAAAATCTGGGCTGGAAGGCGGAACGTGATTTGCTTTCAATGTGCGCTGATGCCTGGCGTTGGCAGTCGCAAAACCCTGAAGGATTTGGAGGAGATAATGATTGATCAAATTGGGATTAACGCTGGAAAAGTCTGGGATGAACTTGAACTTAATGGTGAAATGACGACTGGATCCTTGAAAAAAAGTTTAGGGCTGGCTCCCTTTAACCTTAATATTGCAATCGGTTGGCTGGCTCGTGAAGACAAAATTTTAATAAGTCGCAAGGGCAATACGATTAAATTGCAACTAAAATAGATCTCTTGAAAAAAGCATCCGCGTATTTTGATTTATGTTCTGAGTATAACGCAGAAGCGATCGCTGACTCTCTGCGCCGTGGTTTGTCCGCTTTAAATCTGGGCGATTCGGTTAAACGTGGGGATCGAGTTCTGCTCAAGCCCAACCTGATTATGGCTAAAGCCCCGGAACTTGCGATCACCACCCATCCTGAGGTGGTTCGGGCTGTGGCTATGGTGCTCAAAGAGTGTGAAGCACGTCTCTATTTGGGCGACAGCCCCGGATTCGGTTCACTTGAGCATTGTCTGGATAAAAGTGGTTTGCAAGCCGTAATGGATGAGATGGATATCACCATGGTCTCTTTTGTTGAAGAGACCACCAGCCATGATCCTAAAAACCTGGTCGCAAAAAAATTAACTCATGCTGCAGCGGCTCGTGAATATGATAAGATTGTTAATCTGCCGAAATTGAAAACCCACTCAATGATGGGTTCGACTCTGGCCGTCAAAAATCTCTTCGGTTTTATCCCGGGTTTGAGAAAGGCCAAATGGCATCTGCGGGCCGGACATGACCGCCAACTTTTTGCCCAGGTGATGCTTGATATCTACAAGCAAGTTACCCCGGTCTGGAATTTCCTGGATGGTATAGTGGCTCTGGAAGGGGAGGGGCCAACCAGCGGACAACCTCGTCATTGTAGCCTTTTGGCCCTCTCAGCTGACGCTCCGGCACTTGACTGTCTGGTTGAGAAATGGATTGGCTGCCCGGAAATGACTCCCATTACTCAGCAAGCGGACAATCTTGGTTGGTTGCCTGAGGAAAAACTTGTGGCTATTGGTCCGGCTGCTGACAAACCACTCTCTCCGGTTATAAAACCTGCCAAAGGAGCTGCACAGGCAACTTTTCCGGGCCAACGCCT
>CAYWGC010000007.1:0-98472 GCA_964457755.1 uncultured Thermodesulfobacteriota bacterium
GGGTGATGCCTGCCTAATGCAGGCTGGGTTCGACCGCCATGCCGGGCAAACCACATAGATGGCCGGGGTTCGCCCCGCCCCCTCCCGAATAATCTGAAGCACTCCGTCCTCGACCAAACTCCGCAAGATACCATTTGCTGTCCCCCGATTATCAATACGGCTAATTTTTAGAAAATCACTACTGTTCAAAATTGGCCGATTAAAAAAGGCGTCCAAGGTCGTTTGAGAATATTGCGAATGAGTAATGCTTGCGAAGTGAACCTTCATCTCCTCATACAAGGCAAAGATGCTTATAGCCTTTTTGGTGTTCCACTCAGCCTGCTGGTGGAGGGCCACAAGGAAAAATTCCACCCACCCCTGCCAGTCATTGTCATTAGTAATAGAAAGAAGTCGGTTCCGATATTCCTCGTCGGCCTCTTCAAGGTATTCACTGAGATAGAATGTAGGCCTTTGGAGTACTTTCTTTTGGTAGAGAAACAATGGAACTATCATACGTCCAAGGCGCCCATTTCCGTCACAGAAAGGATGAATAATTTCAAACTGAGCATGGAGGATAGCAAGCTGAACCAATGGATCAGCGTCCTCCATATTAACGTATCTCTCAAAATCTTCGAGAGCATCCTGCATTACCAATGGGTTGGGCGGTACAAACCGCGCTTTTTCGATGGGTGTCCCCTTTTTGCCAATCCAATTCTGTTCGGCGCGGAATGTACCGGGAGTCTTATCACCGCCCCTAACATCCTGCATCAGTAGGGAGTGAAGTTCCCGAATAAGCTGCAGCGAGATGGGCCTATTTTTGAGAGACTCTTCTCCTAGAAGTAATGCCCTACGATAATTTATAATTTCATGAATATCCCCTTTCTTGTCCTCATTGTACTGCTCTCCTGCTTCGTGCCTCAGAACCTCGACAAGGGAAGCTTGGGTTCCTTCTATGCGGGAAGACAATACTGCTTCACGGCTTGTGATGGGAGAAAGAAGCACCGCCGCATTGACCATCCCAACCAAAGTTCCATCATACCTTGCTACAGCCATAGTTGCTTTGCTGGTATATGGAGCCAGCCGTTTCCAGTCCAATTTTTCGATTGGTAATTTGTCAGGAATACATGGTTTTTTATTCATACGACAAGTTCTCCATTAATACGCCCCCCTGGGGAGGGGGGGAGTTGGCTGACAAGCCACTCCTAGTATTATTCCAATAAAATAGCTCTCCAGAATTATTTACTTTTTTGTAGCAGTAACCAGATTAAAACTCAAGGGATACGAAAAACTAGTTTCAATTTGTAAAGTGGCGGACAAACTTAAAACGCAAAAAAAGGTTAACCAACAGACGTCAGCTAACCCTTTGATATTATTTGGCGGGCAATGCAGGACTTGAACCTGCGGCCTTTGGCTTCGGAGGCCGGAAATGGATTGCTGGTGTCAGGTTACTATTTTGCCTGAATAAAAGGGGAAAGCGATATTTAAAATAAAAAGTGGGCCACAAAGTGGGCCACGACTTCATGAAACAAAAAAGGCTTAGCTAACAAACGTTAACTAAGCCTTTGATTTTACTGGTGGGCCATCACAGAATCGAACTGTGAACCTACTGATTAAGAGTCCTTGGTCTATTAGGGTTAAGCCAGTCATGGCGAAGCTCGTTTGAAAAGCCCAAGTGGCGGACAAAGTGGCGGACAGCCGAGGTTAAACAAAAAGGGGTTAACTGAAATCATCAGTTAACCCCTTGTAATTATTGGCGCGCCGCAGAAGATTCGAACTCCCGGCCTCCTGATCCGTAGTCAGGCACTCTATCCAGCTGAGCTAGCGGCGCATATGTTATTTAAAGCGGTTGTGAGAAAATGGCGGAGAGAGAGGGATTCGAACCCTCGATGCAGGATAAACCACATACTCGCTTAGCAGGCGAGCGCCTTCAGCCTTACTCGGCCATCTCTCCGGGTTGTACTCTGTATCTGGTTTCTCGCACATTTTTCTTGATTACTCAAGAAGGAAAAGTCGTTTACCAGAAGGTTGTCAAAATGTCAAGCCCGGCGAAGGCAATTCGCCGGGCTTTTTAAAAAATGGCGGAGGGAGTAGGATTTGAACCCACGGAACTTTCGCTCAACGGTTTTCAAGACCGCCGCCTTAAGCCACTCGGCCATCCCTCCGTATGTTATTATGGTTTGGTGATCTTCTCTCTTCCTTTAAGATAAGGTCTTAAGACTTCAGGAATGATCACGCTACCGTCTTCCTGTTGGTAGTTTTCGAGAATGGCGACTACGGTGCGGCCAACCGCCAGTCCGGAACCGTTCAAAGTGTGGACGAAGCGGGTTTTGCCACCGTTTTTCGGTCGGTAGCGGATATTGGCCCGGCGGGCCTGGAAATCTCCAAAATTACTGCAAGAGGAGATCTCTCGGTAAACCCCCTGGCCCGGCAGCCAGACCTCGATATCATACGTTTTTGTGGCAGAAAAACCAAGATCGCCGCAACATAGATTTACCACTCGATAGTGGAGATTAAGCGCCTGCAGGATGGATTCAGCATTAACGAGCAGTTTTTCTAGTTCTTCGTAAGAATTCTCCGGGTCGGAAAATTTCACCATCTCAACTTTGTTAAATTGGTGCTGGCGAATCAGACCCCGGGTGTCGCGGCCATGGGAGCCTGCTTCTTTGCGAAAGCATGGTGTATAAGCGGTAAAGTAACTGGGTAATTCACTGTCTTCAAGAATTTCGTTTTGAAAGATGTTGGTAACCGGAACCTCAGCCGTGGGAATCAGATAGTAGTCGAGACCCTCAAGTTTGAAAAGATCTTCGGCAAATTTAGGAAGTTGTCCGGTGCCGGTCATTGAAGCCTTGTTGACGATGAAAGGCGGTAGAACCTCCGTATAGCCATGTTTCTCGGTATGTTCGTCGAGCATGAAATTAATCAAGGCTCTTTCCAGCTTGGCGCCCATATCCCGGTAGAGAGTAAAGCGGGCGCCGGTTATCTTAGCCCCGCGTTCAAAGTCGAGAATTTTTAACTTTTCTCCAATATCCCAGTGTGCATCCGGAGTGAATGGGATTTCCGGTTTTACACCCCATTCCCGTACGAAACTGTTATCTTCCTCAGTACAACCTTGAGGCACACTGCTGTGGGGAAGATTGGGAATCAGGTAGACGATCTCATAGAGTTGGTTTTCAACCTCGGCGATCTGAGCGTCAAGCTTTTTTATCTGTCTTGAGACATCGCGCATGGAGGTAATTTCAGCACTGGCGTCCTCTTTTGCCTTTTTCATTTTGGCAATAGAATCAGAGCAGGTGTTACGCTGGTTCTTGAGGGTTTCGACCTGCCCCAAGAGAGCAAGCCGCTGACTGTCAAGCGTTTTGAACTCACTCAAATCGAGACTGTTGTTGCGGGCTGTCAACATGGCAGCAACGGTCTCAAGATTGTTGCGAATAAATTTCAGGTCGAGCATTGTCTTTTTGACTCCCGATGATTGGGTCTAGAACGTGTGACTTAAAAGCGGGGCTGATATACTATCTGGGCTTATCTGTTGTCAACAATTTATTGAAGGCGTTGTTGGTAATCAATTTTTTCTTGATAATTTTCTTGAATTTATGGAGTATCTATCAGTTTAGTACTGATGTCAACGGTGTTCCTCCCTGATGCCCAGGGCGACGCGGGTTGGGGGATCAAAAGAGTAGACATTCATATAGTATTCCATGAGCATTCTGTAGGTATTGAAAAATGAGGCGTTAAAGCTTATAGCCTGGCGCATGATCTCAATCCAGACTGGGCGTTCATTGTAGTAGATTGGGATAATCTCTTTTTCAAGTTTTTCATGGAGGTCGTCAGCATCATGCAGGTTACTTTCGTGATCGACCTCAGTGCCGGTTGGTAACGAGCCGATGGCCCAGCCGGTTTTGCCTTCGATCCAGCCTTCAATCCACCAGCCATCAAGAATGCTGAAGTTAGGTACCCCGTTATGGGCCGCCTTCATGCCACTGGTACCGGAGGCTTCCAGGGGCCGGGTTGGGGTGTTGAGCCAAAGATCGACGCCGCCGGTAATTAATTTGCCGAGTTCCATGTCGTAATTTTCAAGATAGACTATTTTGATCAGGTCGCTGAGTTGTTCTCGGGCAGCAAATATATCCTTGATCAGTTGTTTGCCGGGTTCGTCATGAGGGTGGGCCTTACCCGCCAGGACTAACTGCAAAGGTCCGTAATATTGAGTAATGTGGCGTAGTCTTTCTGGTTGTGAAAAGAGCAGGGTGGCCCGTTTGTAGGGGGTCGCCCGGCGGGCGAAGCCGATAGTCAGGACCTCTGGATCGAGAATCGTACCGGTTTTTTCTTTAATATGTTGGAGGAGTCGCAGTTTGGCGCTCTGATGGGCGGCAAAGAGTTCAGCGTCAGGGATGGCCATGGCGTTGCGCAGGAGAAAGTTATCCCGGCGCCAGCCCGGCAGATAGTGATCGTAGAGTTTTTGAAATTCCTGATTGGTCCAACTTGCCGAGTGAACCCCGTTGGTAACGGCTTTGATATGGTGGTCAGGGAACATCCGGGCGCTGACGTCGCGGTGGCATTTGGAAACGGCATTGGTGTTACGGGAGAGATTAAGAGCCAGAGTGGTCAGGTTGAGATCTTGGGTTCCGGCAAACCTTTTGAGTACCGCTAGGGGGATGTAGTCGCCCAGGAGTTCTTCAACCATGTGGTAGTCAAAGCGGTCATGTCCGGCTGGAACCGGGGTATGGGTTGTAAAGACACAGTGGTGGCGAACCCGTTCATAATCCCAGACTTGATTTGGATCCCAAATCTCTTCGATGTCGCGTTTGTAGCGTTTGAGTAGTTCTAAAGTGAGGAGGGCGGCATGGCCCTCATTGAGGTGAAAATTGAGTATGTTGTGTAGTTTTAGAGCGTCGAGCAGGCGTAGGCCGCCGATACCCAAGATTATCTCCTGAGAGAGGCGGTATCGTTGATCGCCACCATAGAGCCGGGCTGTCAGATGGCGGGCTTCGGGGCTGTTTTCGGGCAGGTCGCTGTCCAAGAAAAAGACTGGCACCTGGCCTTTGTCACACCCCTCAACAATATAGAGCCAGGGACGCAGGGCAATTATTTCGGAACCGATTTCAACGGTGATGGTAATTTCATCAAGTTCGATCAGGAGGTCTTTCGGGTTCCACTTGACCGGTTTTTCGCTCTGCTCACCTTTGTCGGTTAGATGTTGCCTGAAATAACCTTCGCGGTAGAGCAGGGTGACCGCGACATAGGGAAGTTCATGGTCAGCCGCAGCTTTAATTGTATCCCCGGCGAGCACGCCCAGGCCGCCGCTGTAGGTGGGGAGATCGACACGCAGGCCGATCTCCATCGAAAAATAGGCGATTTGCGGGGCCAGGTTTTTGATGTCTGAGTAGATGTCTGGATGAGTCATGTGATAATTTGCTGGTTAGGCATTTTTAACTTTACTTATAGGTTAGAAAGGCATTATAGAAAAATATTATAAGGTTAATATTTTCTATTTAAGGGGAGTTTTAGAACTCCTTTAGCGTTTATTTGATTCCGAGTTATACCGGATTAAGTGTTTAATAGTTTTTGTTGAAAAAAGTAAAGGAAAATTTATCGTGAAGATCCCGTCACTAAAGATAGGTCAGGCGATTGCTGATCATCCGATTATCCAGGGAGGCATGGCGGTTAGTGTATCAACCTCTAAACTGGCTGCTTCCGTGGCTGAGGAGGGTGGTATTGGTGTGATCGCCGGGGCTGGTTTAAGTATGGAAGTTTTGCGTTCGCAGATGCGGGAAGCGCGGGCCGCCACCAAGGGGGTTTTGGGTTTGAATATTATGGTTGCAGCTCGGAACTTCAAGGAAGCTGTTTTGGTTTCTCTGAAAGAGAAAGTCGATGTTGTGATCGCCGGGGCTGGTTTTTCTCGTGATGTCTTTACCATTTGTAGAGAGTGGAAGACCCCGGTTATAACCATGGTCTCTTCGGTTAAGGTGGCGCGTTTGGCTGAACGCCTGGGGGCTTCGGCTGTAATCGTTGAAGGTTGTGATGCGGGAGGCCATCTTGGGACTGAGGCCAAGGCGACCGATCTTTTACCTGCCATTTGTGAGGCGGTTTCGATTCCGGTGATCGCTGCGGGCGGTTTTGCTAATGGTCGTGATATCGGTCAGTTGCTGGAATTGGGGGCGGCTGGAGTGCAACTTGGTACCCGTTTTCTCTTGAGTGATGAGTGCACCGTCCATAAAAATTTCAAGGATCTTCTGATTGCTGCCAAGGCCTCTGACCTGGTGCGGATTATGTCGCCGGTGGGCCTGCCGGCTAATGCTATTCGCACCCCGCTGGTGGAGAAACTTCTGGCCGGTGACAAATCAATTCGTCCTCAGAGTTGTGACGGTTGTCTGAAAAAGTGTGGCCAGGAGTTCTGTATTCTTGAGGCTTTACGGCGCGCCCGGGATGGCGATTATGAACGCGGTCTCTTCTTTACCGGTAAGCGTTTTGCTGATATCACTTCGGTGGAGCCGGTGAAAAAGATTTTTGCAGATCTTCTGCATGAGACCCGCACCTATCTTGAGCGGGTTCTTGAGAAAGAGGGTTCGTCACCAATCGGTGCAGGCTGAGGGCCCGCCCTGGAGAACTTTTGTTTAAAGCTTTGATGATTTCGTCCAGCAATGGGGCCAAACTCTTTTTTTGACGGGCTGAAAGGGCTATCGCTTGATAGCGCTTTTTGAGCCATTGGCCGATTTCAGCCGGCACTAGATCAATCTTGTTGGCAACCACCAGGGTGGGTATCTGGGAGAGCCCAAGCTCTTCAAGAAGTTGGTTGACGGTCTCAACCTGTTCTTCGAGCTCGCTACTGTTGCTGTCTACGACATGGAGCAGTAGATCTGCTTCGGCCAGCTCCTCAAGGGTCGTGCGAAAGGCATCAAGCAGGTCTTTGGGCAGATTTTTGATGAAGCCGACGGTGTCGGTGATGATGATCTCCTGCTCTCTGGGCAGACGTAAGCGTCTGGTGGTAGGATCCAGGGTCGCAAAGGGGAGATCTTCGGTAAAGACCTGGCTCTGGGTCAGAGAGTTAAGCAGGGTCGATTTGCCAGCGTTGGTGTAGCCCACAATTGAGACCAGCGGGAGCTGGTTTTTTTTCCGTTTCGTTCTTGCAATGGTCCGGCTCTGGGCCATTTTTTTTAATCTTTTTTCAAGTTTTGAAATCCTCTCCCGAATGCGTCTCCGGTCAATTTCCAAAGTGGTTTCACCCGGCCCTCGGCTGCCGATGCCTCCGGTCAAGCGGGAGAGCGCCGTGGTTTTATCAGAAATTCGGGGCAGGCGATATTTTAATTGAGCCAGTTCGACTTTAAGTTTACCCTCCCGGCTTAAAGCCCGGCGGGCAAAGATGTCCAGGATCAACAGGGTGCGGTCGATCACTTTAAGTTCGGTTTGCCGGGAGAGATTATTAACCTGGGTTGGACTCAAATCATGGTCGAAGATCAGGAGATCGACATCCTGTTCCATAGAGGCGATAATGATCTCTTTCAGCTTTCCCGAACCGACAGCCGTATGGGGATTGAGTTTGCGTTGCTGGGTAAAGCTGTCGACAACCGTGATCTTGGCGGCCCGGGCCAGTTCTGTCATTTCAGTAACTGATTGATCCAGGGTTTTGGAGGCATTGGGCCCGACGCTGATGATGATCGCTTTTTGCCTCTCATCATCTTGGGTCTCATGGGAAAATTGAGTAACGGCCGAACTTTCTAAAGAATGAAAGAGTTCTAAACAGTGTAATTCAAGCTGGTCAAGCGGGATTGGTGGCAGCGACTGGTAGTTGTTTTTCGCGCTTGAGGGCAGCAGGTGAGCGACCTCTATATTTTCCGGCAGGCCGGCACTGTCGAGTTTGATAACGGCCATCAGGTCAAGGCGGAGCATGGTCAGATCGGTAATGTCTTCCCGGTTCAAACCTTCGGGGCCGAAACTTGTATGAATGCAGCGCAGTCCCCGCAGGCGACCGTGACCCAGGCGATAGCGGTGCAGAGAAGGGATTTCGATCGATTGGCTGTCGCCGATAAGGGCCATCTCTATATGGCCGCTGCGGTTGATAAGGAGGCCCAGCTGTCGACCCGTATCAGCGCTCAGCAGGGTCAGATGCCGAGCCAGTTCCGGGCTGATAACCTGTTCCGGCAGGCAGCGGCGGCGGTGGAGTTGAGATAACTGTTTACGCATGCGCGGCCTAAGCCCGCTGATATCGCCGTAAATTTCCATATTTTTTTTACAGTTATAAAGTTCAGAGTTGAATTGAAGAACCTGGGTGGTTCCGGTTCAGCCGGATCAGGCAATAGGGGAATAATGATGAAAAGTCAACTTAAGTCGGCACCCGAGAGAGTTCAGGAAGAATTTGGCCAGCTCTGGCAGGTGGTTTGCAAATTACGTTCACAAGAGGGTTGTCCCTGGGATCGGGAGCAGGACTTTTCTTCGATGAAAAACCAATTTTTAGAAGAGGTCTATGAATTTGTTGATGCACTTGAAGAGGATGCGAGTCCGGCTATGGCCGAGGAGTTAGGCGATCTCTTTTTTCATCTTCTTTTTTTCAGTTGTCTGGCTGAAGATGGGGCACGTTTTTCTTTAGAACAGGTCTTAGAGCAGATCAAAGCCAAACTTATCCGCCGTCATCCTCATGTTTTTGCCCAACCGGAAGAGCAGATTACAAGTCTTCAGGTTAAGGCTAATTGGGAAAAGATTAAACGCGATGTCGAAGGCAAAGAATACGCCTCCTTGCTTGATAGCGTACCCGTTTCTATGCCGCCTCTTTTAAAGGCTTTAGCTTTTGGTAAAAAGGCGGCAAAAGTTGGTTTTGACTGGCCTTCTCCGGCTGCGGTTATGCCGAAGATGAGGGAAGAGTTAGATGAGGTGGAAGAGGTTCTTGAAGATGGGGGTGAGCGTCTCGAAGAGGAACTTGGCGATCTTCTTTTTGTGGCCGTAAATTTGGTTCGTGTGAGTGGTTTTGAACCAGGCCGGGTGCTGCATCGGGCCAATGAAAAATTTGAGCGCCGCTTTCGTTTTATGGAGAAGGCCGCTCTTGCCGACGGTTCTGATATTGCGAAACTAAGCCTCGAAGAGCAGGAGGTTTTGTGGCAGAAGGCCAAAGCGCAGTTGGGATAATTTTCGCTATTTTTTGTACCATTCGCCCTGGCTATTCTGAAGCCAGGTTCCGGCCGGGGCTTTTTCGGTGATCCGGGCGGCCCGTCGGCGACCGACGTTTTCAGCGGTGCTGTTTTGTCGTTGGGCAATTTTTTTATAAATGGTTTGCCGATCCTGATTTTCTGCTTCAATGAGTTCTTTGTGGGCTTTTTGGGGATTTCTATATTCAAGGTAGCCAAGGTTGTTTTCGCCGATTACTTCCTTAGTTTTTAAAGATATTATTTGGGGTAGACGGGCTTTCATCCTCTTTTTGAGTGGACCTGCCAGGCTACCGCTCGCAAAAATCAGGGTCATCAGGGAAATTATGATCAGGGCTGGGATAATGTTTTTAAATTGTTTGATTTTCATGGTCTTGGCCTCTCTTGTTGTCATTTGTCTGTCGAAGTTATTTGGTTGTATCGGGGGTTGACTGAACTTTGCTGTTGGTGCCGGCCGCCTCATCAAGATCGCCGAAAAAGTCTTCGAGGGCGCGATCTACCTTAATGTTGACATCAATCGTGATGTGAATCGGTTTAACCTCAAGCGGAGCCACCTGAACTTCGTGTTTGGTGTTGCAGGATAAGGTCAGCATAAATGTCATCAGGATCAGCAAAAATAGTCTGGGCACGAGATATCTCCTTGCAATGCAGGCGGATCATTACTCAAGCATAGTTGATAGATCTTTATACTGTAAAAGATGGTTTAAAGGAAGTCGTAAATTGATATCCAGATTGATGCCTTGAAAGTTCGATCCGGGATGGTTGGCTGTGACCCGGGCAAAACTGCCAAGCTCTTTTTTATAGACAAAAGGTAGCGGCAGGCGGGGTTTGCCATCAAATTGCAAATTTAAGATGAGCTCATCAGCTTCAGAATTAAGTTTCATTTTAGTCCACTGGTACTGATAATCTTTAAGGGCCTCACGGGCGAGGTCGAGTTGCGCAAATTGCGGATTGGAGGTTGGTAGACCGGTTATTAGGGAGTTGTCGTCAGTGATCTTTATAGTGCCCCCCTGGCCTGGGGTTGAGTAGAGAAAACCATCGTCAAAGGTGATTTTCCCGTTTTCCCAGGCGATTGGAATACGGCCATTGACAGAACCCTGGCCTTGAGCCTCAATCTCACCGAGTTGTTCGAGGAGTTCCGTTAGTTGCAGGCGATCGCAGTAGAGGGTCGATTGGTAGTGGTCGACAGCTGGGGAAATGCGTAGTGCTTGAGTTTCAATGTTGCCTCCGCACCATGCGAGACGACCCTTTTCTAAAAGTAGAGTTTTTTCCGATTCAATCTGGAAGGCTAAGTTGCCGCCCTTAAAGATGATATTGCCCGCCGTAAGCTGGTCGAAAACCAAGGTTTGGTTGGGAGCGCTGCGGAGAGATGGCAGTTCGGGAAAATGCAAGCGGCAGAGGATACCGGTACACCCAAGGTTTTTTTCAGGGTTGCGAAAAAGTGCATCTTCGGCGTTCACTGTAGCGTTACCGCTAAATCCTCGGGCATCAAAAGAGAGCGTACCGTTGGCGCTAAATGTTCCATCAAGCAGATTGCCGTTGGCGGTTTTGCTGAAATCTCCTAGATTAATGGGTTTTTTGGGCTTAAAAGGGGGTATTTTAAAGCTTCCTGTAGCTTTAAGGGTTCCATTTCGATCAAGTTCACACTCTCCTTTTGTCATTATTTCCAGTCCGTCAAACAGGCTGCTCTCATAACGGCCTTTGAGGAGAATATTTTTTTCCTGTTGTTGTAACGATGCGGAAAATTGACCGAATTCAAAATCCTTGAAAAAAATCTTCCGGCAGCCGAGTTTTCCTTTTTGCCTTAAAGTATTCCCGATTACGGGCCAGTTCAAGGGTAGGGTTCCGCTTATGCCTTTTATTTGAAGAGCATAATCAGAAGCTTGCAAAGTGCCATCTGTAAATTGCAACAGGGCCCTTATTTGCGGGGTGGCGGAGTCAAGGTTAATATTGGTTTCAGCTTTAATAGTCGGGCAGTTAAAGTACTTGTTGGTGTCCTTTATGGCCGTTTTATTTAGAGTTAGAAGGCACTTAATTTCTCCTTTTTCTCTAAATCCAGAAGCCTTAATAGAGATTGCCGGAGAGTTTCCGCTAATCGTTAAATCCCCTTGTTCTATTTTCCAGGAGGCGTTATCTGCCGGGCTCTCAAGGTTGGCCTGCCAGATTCCCCGCTGATTAACTGCGGCCGAAAACAGCCAATTTTTGCGCAGTGGTTTAGTCCATCTGAAAGTTTCAAAGTGGCCGCTGAGGAGGGTTGTGCAGTTGCCTTTCAGTTTAATGTTTTCTGAAGCCGTTTCTGCGGAGATGTTAATGTCGGAGATTGCCGGTCTGAATGGAGGGCCAAAAAAGATCTGATTGATGGTTAACTGCCAAGCTGCGCTCGGGTCTTTTTTTTGTAAATTGAGAACCAGAGCATCATTTTCTGGTTTTAGTTCTGGCCCTGAATTTAGGCTTTGAGTGGTACTTATGCGAAAATTGTTGTAAGCCATGAGTCCGTTGTGCCAGACAAGTTTAGCTTTAAGACTTTCAAGGGTTAGGGGTGCGAGACTGATGTCGGCATCGGCGTTAAGGGCTAATTGGCCTTTTAGCTTTAGAGTTGGAAATATTTGTAGAATGTCGGCAAAATTGAGCAAGTCAACGGCATCAGCCTTAAGTTTTAAATGAAGCTTCGCTTCTTCATCAAGGGTTGTTTTGATTTTGAGAGTGATTGGTGTACCCCGGGGGAGGATTTGCAGAGTGCCTTGCAGGCTCGGGGATCCAGGTTTTAAGGCGATGGATTTTTTTAGTTGCAGAGAGAAGGGGATTCTATAATCTTTGCCGTTCATTTCATAATTGATGACTGATCTCTCTATTTTAAGCTCTGTAAAAGGGGGGATCGGCAGTCTGGACTTTATAGTAGAATGTTCAGGAGCCCTGTTGTCGTCTGTTTTGTTTTGAGAGCTTTTGGTAATAAGTTCTTCCAGTCCAGGGATGGTTATAGTTCCTTTACTGAAGATCGTTTTTATGCTAACCCCGCTGATAATAACCTTTGCTAGTTCTCCTCTTAGTATGGTTGATGGGTTGTAGAGTAAGGTTATTTGTTCAACCGTTACGCCCGGGTCGGTTTTCGACCCCAAACTTAAAGGGCCGGCATTGGTTTTTGTAAAGCCTAAATGGTTGATGCGGCATTTAAGTGAGGGGAGGCCGGCCTGGCTGGCAAGGCGTGGCAGAATCCGGGTCTCTATGAGGTCCGGGAGTAGCAACAGGGCGACGCAGCTCAAGGTTATTCCGCAGAGCAGAACAATAATGGTGATAAGGATTGTTTGGCGTCGTCGTGTCATGGTCGCTGGAAAACTTTAAGGAGAAGATAAATGTCAGGAAATATCCAGTTGGTCTGTTCCCATTGTCAGGAATTGAACCGGGTTCCAGAGACAAGGGTTACAGAGGGGCCCCGTTGCGGGAAATGTCAAACTCCACTTTTAACTGGTCAGGTGGTTGATCTGACGGAGGCAACCTTTGATAACTTTATTAAAAAAAATGAGCTTCCGGTGGTGGTTAATTTCTGGGCTTCATGGTGTGGCCATTGCCGTAATTTTAGGCCGATTTTTGCAGAAGCGGCCACTTTTTTGCAGTATCGGGCGCGTTTAGTTCAGGTAGAGAGTGAGGAGGAGCTTAATCTGATTCGGCGTTTTGCGATTAAAGGGATGCCTACCCATATCCTCTTCCAGGGCAGCCACGAAGTTGCCCGGCAATCTGGCACCATGCCTCTGGCCGCTTTTATGCAGTGGTTACGGCAAAACAATCTTAAATAGTTGTCAATCTTTGAGGAGTTTTTTTACAGCCTCACCGAGTTGATTGATGGTGTAGGGTTTTTTGATAAAGGTTGAAGGGCCTATGCCCAGGGCTTTCTGGACTTCTTCGTTCTCCGAAAAGCCACTGGCAATAACCGCCTTTAAACCCGGTTGGATCTCGGTCATCCGGGCATAGGTGTGGCGTCCGTTAATACCGGGATCCATAATCATGTCAAGGAGAACCAGATCTGTCGGGCTTTTTGAGAGAATCTCAATGCCTTCCTCTCCGGAGCTCGCGGTTTGGGTTTGGTAGCCCAGTAAGCTTAAAAGCTGCTTCGCAATTTCTCGTTGGATCTTTTCATCATCAATAACCAGAATTTTTTCCTGCTTTCCCTGAAGCTTTTTAATGGCAGCTTCAGTATGATCGCGGTTTTGGATCTCACCTTTGCGTTTTTTTCTGGTGGCGGGTAGGTAGATAGTAAAGGTTGTTCCCTGCTCGTCGCTGTCGACAATAATATCACCCTTGTGGTCGTTAATGGTGTTCCAGACTACGGTCAAACCCAGGCCTGTACCGCTGCGACCCATAATTTTTTTACTGTAGAAAGGTTCAAATATATGCGCTTTATCTTCTGGTGAAATGCCGGAACCGGTGTCGTGGATGATGATCTTAATATATTCTCCTGGGCCGAGAAGATTTTTTTCAGTGAGGGACTCTTCGACATAATGGTTGATGGTACTGATGGTTATGGTGCCGTGCTCTTTAATCGCCTCAAAAGCGTTGATTAAAAGGTTTAAAAGGGATTTGCGAAGGTGTACCGGTGAGCTCTCTATAGCGAGAAGATCAGGATCCAGAGAGGCTATGAGCGTAATCTGAACGGAGCGTTTTTTGAGAACTTCACACTCTGGTGAAGCAAGTAAACTTTCGATAAAATGATTGACGTCCAGCACCTCTTTGGCGGCCGCAATGCCACGGGTTACAGTCAGCATATCAGAGACCACTTCAGCGGCCCTTTTACCGGAACCCAAGATCGCTTCCAGCGGTCTGCGCAGGTCGCTCTCAGGCGGGAGTTTCATTAAAATAAGTTCCGGGTAGCTGATAATGCCGGAGAGGATGTTGTTCAGGTCATGGGCGACCCCGCCTGCCATCAGGCCAACTGCCTCCATTTTCATGGAGCGATTGAGTTTTACCTCCATCTCCTGCTGTTGGCTGATGTCCTGGAAAAAAGCAAAATGGTAGGCTTTGTTGTCATATTCAAAATAGTTGAGATAGACCTCAACCGGCAACAACCTGCTGTCCTTGCAGCGGTAAGCAGTGGTCAGGGTGAAGGATGATGATGACTGCATTTTTTTCAAGGTCTTCTGCCATACTTTCTGTGAACAACTTTCATCAAGGTCTTTTGTTGAGAGTTGCAGGAGTTCTTTGATGGAGTAGCCGAGTAGGTTGGCGGCGGCCTGGTTAGCATGAATAATGCGGGTTTTCTCCGGTCTAGGATCGTTTTGAGCCCAGACAATGGGAAAGGTGCAGTTGTCGACGGCGTGCTGGGTAAAGAGCAATTTTTGTTCAGTCTCTTTCAGTTTTTCCGACTGCCTCGTGATCTCCAGGTTCTGACGTTCAAGTTTTTTGTTGTATTTGGCGAGGGTGTGGTTACGGTAGAGAAGGATGGCGATGCCGGCAAAAACCAATAATAAAATTTGGATCAGCGGGCCGTAGCTAATTTTTTGGTCATAGTTAACTGCAATCCAGTCGTTGAGTATCTTTTGATGGGTAACGGGTTCGATAGAGGCGATCGCTTTATCAAAAATGTTGACCAGTGAGGGTTCATCGTTGCGGGCGGCGATGCCCAGTTCCAAGCGTTCGTCAAATTTACCCGCGACCTTGAGTTCGCCGACAAACTCTTTCTGGATTGTGTAACCGACGCTTGCCAGGGTTCCGATAAAACCGAAAATCTTACCTTCAACCACAAGTTTGAGACCGGCGGAAACCGAGGTGACATCGACAATTTGCATCTGGGGGAAGCGTTTACGCAAGGTTTCGTTAAAGGCATAACCTTTGACTATGCCGATTTTCTGGTCGGTGATCAGCGCAATATTATCGATAAAAGGGGTCTCATTTTTAGCCGCCATAACCAGTGGAATACTTAGATATGGTTTTGTGAAATTCATGTAGGTGCGACGTTCCGATGTCGGCATCGCCAGGGAGTAGATGTCGCATTTGCGGGCTTTGGCGAACTCAATCGATTCACTCCAGTCGCGGGTTGGTATCATGACGATAGGGCAGTCGATGAAGTTTTTTAGGATCTTTATATAGTCTGCCGTCATGCCGATATGCTGCCCGTTCTCGATTTTTTCCAGCGGCATCCAGTTGGGATCGACGCACATAGTGATCTTTTGTTTCTTTTCGAGGTAAGTTTTTTCTGCGGCAGTAAGCTCAATCTCGTTTGATGTTTGTGTTGTTTTTTCTGCATTGTGGAGGTTGGTTGAACCGGTTTTTTCCGATTGATAGGTATGAGCAAGGGTCGGCGGGGCTGCATACGCATGGTTTGCAAAGAGAGCCAACGAGAAAAAGAGCATAAATATAGAAAGTCGCTTCACAGGTTTCTCCGAGAGATTAGATGGTTGACATCTTCTTTTTTAGCCTATACCTAATTGAGTAATCAAGTTTAAAATTGATAATCCCGAACCTTGGTGCAAGAAATCTCAAAAAAATGAACTTCTAAGTGCAGCAGACAAAGCTATTAACTGTAGTTATGTGATGGGTACTATAAAAATTTATTGAGGGAGAAGAGTGACTCTATCAAAAAAATATTTCCACGAAGCCATGGCGGCGGTGAATGGGGTAGTGCTGGGTAAGAAAGAGCAGGTGCGGCTTGCTTTTACCGCATTGCTGGCTGGCGGGCATCTCTTGATTGAGGATCTTCCCGGGGTTGGTAAAACGGTTTTGGTACAGGCTCTGGCGAAGGTTTGCGGCCTGACTTTTCAACGTCTTCAGTTTACCAGTGATCTTCTGCCGGCCGATATTATCGGGGCGGTGGTTTATGAGCGTCAAAAAGAGCTTTTTACTTTTCGACCCGGGCCGCTGTTCGCGCAACTGGTTTTAGCAGATGAGGTCAACCGGGCAACCCCGAGAACTCAGAGTGCGTTACTGGAAGCTTTGGAAGAGCATAAGGTTTCAGTTGACGGGCAGACTTATGCTTTGCCCGAGCCTTTTTTTGTCATCGCAACCCAAAATCCGGCCCATCAGATTGGTACTTATCCTTTACCCGAGTCCCAGCTTGATCGTTTTCTTATGCGTCTCGAACTGGGCTATCCGGAGCCCAAGGCAGAGCGCGAACTTTTGCTTGGCGGTGATCGTCGTCAGTTACTTAAAGGTCTAACGGCTAAGATCGATAGTCAAAGCTTGTCGCAATGCCGGCAACAGGCGGCTTCTATCCATGTTGCTGATCCGCTGCTCGACTATCTCCAGGCGCTTCTCAAAGGGAGCCGTGAAAGAGGCCTTTTTCAGCGGGGCCTGTCTCCCCGGGCCGGTCTGGCTCTGCTGGCGGCAGCTCGGGCCTGGGCTTGGTTGGATGGGGCAGAGTTTGTCCGGCCTGAAGATCTGCAGGCAGTTTTTTTGGCGGTTGCCGGGCATCGTTTAGAAACGGTGGATGGTTCCGTTTCAGCCCCGCAAATCAAACAACTTCTGGCCGCAGTGCCCTTGCCATGAATGAGGAAGAAAGAGTTAAGTTCTCCTGGCGGCAACGCTTTGATCTCTGGTTGGCGGGGCGGCGACCTGAAGTAAGTTCCGCCAGTCGACTATCGCATCGGAGACTCTACATTGTTCCGACTCGGGCCGGACTGCTTTTTGCCCTGGTGCTCCTTCTGATTCTGGTCGGGGCGGCAAATTATGGGAGTAGTATGGCTTTTGTTCTGGTTTTTCTTCTGCTTGGGGTGGGGATTAATGCGATTTGGTTGACCCATGCCAATCTTTCCGGCCTGATAATTGAGCCGGGTCCAACCCGGCCTGTCTTTGTCGGAGAAGAGGCTGCCTTTCGGTTCTCTCTCAAAAACCCGCAATTGAGAACACGGTCAGCCTTGAAGTGGAGTTGGTATGACGCAGGCACACCAAAGCTTTGTTGCCAGCTTAGAGGGTTGAGTGAAGTCAATATCTCATTAACCAAAATTGCCGGGCAGCGGGGCTGGTTTTCGCCCCCGCCAATATGTCTGGCCAGTACCTGGCCCCTGGGTCTTTTTTATGTCTGGACAGTTTTTCGCCTGACGCCAAAGGTTTTGATCTATCCCCAACCGGCCAAACCCGGGGTCGCGTTACCTTTCAAGGCTCAAGAGGGAGGAGGAAAAACTCTATTTGCGGACTCGTCACAAGTTTTGGGCAACGATGATTTTGTCGGTTTGCGCCCCTATCGTATCGGAGATTCGCCAGGTCGTCTTGATTGGCGGGCCCTGGCTCGGGGCGGCAAACTGCAGGCCCGGGAATTTCAGGGCAATAGTGCCGATCGTTTAATTCTGGATTGGTGGCAACTTGGGGAAGCCGGGGTCGAAGCCCGACTTTCACGGCTTTGTCGCTGGGTTCTGGAAGCTGAAGTGGGCTCTTGTGATTATGGCTTGCGGCTGCCTGGTTTAGAGATTGCGCTCGGTTTTGGTGCGCAACACCGGCATCAGGTTTTACGGGCCCTGGCACTTTTTAAGGTTAGTTATCAGTCGACTGTAATCAGGGCTCAGTCGTCAGGGGCCAGTCGTTAGTGAAAGAGGGTTTTTGATGGAAATGTTGACTCCTCTGGCGCGGCGTTGGTTGATGACCGCTTTAAGCGCAGTTTTACTGCCTCATCTATTGCTGTTGCCGGGGTGGTTGGCGGTTTTTACGGGTTTAGTTCTGGGCTTGGGTTGGGGGCGAGCTTTCGAGCTGATCCCCAAGCCGCCTCGTTTTTACAAATTTATCCTGTTTCTGGTGGCCCTGCTCGGTTTTTTTGTTACCTTTGGTTTTCCTGCGGGTCGTACCTCGGGCAGCGCTCTGCTGGTTTTGATGGCGGCCTTAAAGCCTTTTGAGATCGAACAACGTAAAAATGCTCGTCACCTTTTGCTGCTCTGCTATTTTCTGGTGGCTGCTTACTTCTTTTCGGAACAGGCTATCGCAGCGGCTCTCTGGTTATTCTTTGCAGTCTTTCTCATTACCTCAGCGTTGACCGCTCTTGAAGAGGAGGATAAACCGTTTTTCTCACGGCAAATCCTGATCCCGGCCCTGATTCTTTTAAGCGCATCCGTGCCGGTGGCCCTGGTTCTCTTTTTGCTTTTTCCGCGGCTTCCGGGCCCTTTGTGGAGTTTTCCCGAAGAGCGTCGGGTGGCGGTTACGGGGCTGCCGGAGGAGCTGGAAATGGGCTCTATCAGTCGTTTGGTGCGCTCCTCCAAGGTCGCTTTGCGGGCTGAGTTTGATGGCCCTTTGCCGGCACCGGAAAAACTTTACTGGCGGGGCCCGGTATTTTCTCTGTTTGATGGTCGGGTCTGGCGTCGGGCCCAAGGTTTAGCCACGGGGTCAAGCTCTAATCTTACTCCTTTAGCTCCTTTGCAGAATTATACGGTGACCTTGGAAGCTCATCATCAGCTCTGGCTGCTGGCCCTCGATCCCCCTTTTTCAGCGCCCCCGGACAGCTCTTTTTCACCTGCCCGTGAAGTTTTACGTGCCCGCCCCCTGCATCAGGTTTATCGTTATCGGATGGCTCTGGCGGAAAATTTTAAATGGTTTGAGAAGAGTTTAGCGGAGGAATCCCTGCAAATGGTGACGGCAACTGCGGCTATGCGTAACCCTCGGAGTTTCGAATTGGCTCGTTCCTGGGCGGATTCGGGACTTGTCGAGGAGGCTTTGGTTGATCGTTTGTTGGCGTTGTTTCGGCAGGCCCCCTTTCGTTACACCCTCGAACCTCCGCTGACGAGCGCTTCCGGTCCGGTTGATGGGTTTCTGTTTCAGAGCCGGGCCGGTTTTTGTGAACATTACGCCGGAGCGGCAGCTTTTCTTTTGCGGGCCGCGGGTTTGCCGGCCCGGGTTGTGGCCGGTTATCTTGGGGGTGAAATTCATCCTCTAGGCGGCTATCTGGTGGTTCGTCAGTATAGTGCTCATGCCTGGGTTGAGGTCTATTTCAAAGATCAGGGCTGGGTGCGGATTGATCCCACTGCCGCCGTGGCTCCGGAACGGGTCGAGTTCGGTATTGCGGCCCTTTTCCCTGAGAATGATAGCTTTTTCAGTTTGCGCGAGGGAGCCCGTGTTGATTGGCTCTTAAAACTGGGTCAGTATCGTGATTTGGCAGAGTTTTACTGGAATTATTGGGTTTTGGGTTACGGCCCGAAGTTGCAAAATGTTTTGCTTGGTCGATTGGGCCTGCTCAAGTTGAATCGTTGGATCAGTGTTTTGATCGGCCTGCCATTTTTGGCTCTTATTGCAGGGTTTGTTATGCTTAAAATTGTGGGTCTTGAAAAAGTCTCGTTGGAAGTCAAGCTCTACCGAGGCTATTACCGGCGCCTGGCCCGGCGTGGTTTTGCGCGAAAACTTTCTGAGACTCCGACCGCTTACGCTCAACGTCTGGGGCGGGAACTCCCGGCGGAAGCAGAAAATGCTGCCGCAGTTGCCGATCTCTATCTTCGCTTACGTTATGGTAAAGAGGGCGGCACTGGGACTCAGATAAAACGTTTACGGTGGTTGTGTGGCAGATAGGCCGTGTTTTTTTGTTTGCATCAAGCCGATTGTTAAACAGGGTGAAATACTTTTTGGACAAATTGTGTTAACCGTGATATTCTTTCCGAGCCTTATCAGATTAGTAGTTCCGTATTGTTGAAGATGGTCAGAATATTTGGTAACTATTCAATCTTGCCATCTAGCTGCCGAGATTGGGGTCATTGCTGGTAAAAGGTGCGTTAGCACCCCAACTTCGCTGTGAGCTTGGCGAGGAAGCACTCTTGGGGTGTGACCCCGTTCATGAGGGCGAAGCAAAGTCCGACCTTTTTGGTTTTAACGTTCAAGCTTGTCCGGTTCAGGAGACATGTGAAAACATACTGCTCTTTGCGAAAAACTGCACTTTCCTTAGTCTTTCTAGGTTTTTTTCTAGGTTTGTCAGGGCCTTTGGTGGCGGCACCGACCCAAGTCTATTTTAGTCCTCTGGGTGGGGCTGAAGCGGCTCTTGAGGAACTTTTGGATGGGGCGCGTCAGGATATCCGTGCTGCTCTTTATTTTTTTACCAACCGAACTCTGGCGGCGGCGATCTTGCGGGCTCATAAGCGCGGAGTTAAGATCCAGGTGGTTATTGATGGTAATAATGAAAGCGATTACTCAAAAGGCTACTATTTGCGGCAGCGGGGGGTTGACGTCCGCTATGCTCGAGGACTGCCCAAACAATCTAGAAAGAGTAAAAAGAGCAAGTATCGGGTAAAAAAATTTGGTCTTATGCATCATAAATTCATGATTGTAGATGACAAGTTTGTGGCGACAGGCTCTTATAATTGGACAGCCTCAGCCGAAAAATGGAATCGTGAAAATCTTTTAGTAATCAAATCATCTACATTGGCCCGGAAGTATTCTGTCGAATTTAAAAATTTATGGGAGGGCACCTTTATTAAGTGAGGCTGAAACATTAGAGACGCCCATAAGTTTTAGTTTTTTAATATGATTGATTTTTTCATCTTTCTGATTTGTTGTAAGATCAGGTCTTTGCAACAAGTCGGAAAGATGAGTTGCATTATACTTGGTGAGTTTTTATTTAACCTGATTGTAGGCCCACTCAAGCCAGGGCATCAGTGCTTCAAGATCGCTCTTTTCTACGGTTGCACCACACCAGATACGCAGACCTGAAGGGGCATCGCGGTAAGCACCGATATCCAGAGCTACATTCTCATCGGCAAGTAGTTTGATCAGCGCTTTTACCTTGTCGGCTTCCAGATCAAGAATCAGGCAGACACTGGTATTTGAACGCTCCTTTTCTTCTTTGGCCAGGAAGTTGATCCACTCGTTGGCGGCAACGAACTTACTGATTACAGCCAGGTTTCCTTCACTTTTTTTGATGGAAGCTTGCAATCCGCCGATCTCCTTGATCCAGTTTAAGGCATCAAGATAGTCGGCCACGGCAAGCATGGAAGGGGTGTTAATGGTGGCACCGGTAAAAATGCCGTCAATCAGCTTGCCGTTTTTGGTCATCCGGAAAATTTTGGGCATCGGCCAGCTTGGGGTATAGGATTCAAGGCGGGCGACCGCACGCGGGCTTAAGATAAGCACCCCATGGCCGCCTTCACCGCCAAGGACTTTCTGCCAGCTGAATGTGGTCACGTCCAGTTTCTCCCAGGCCATCGGCATGGCGAAAACAGCTGAGGTTGCATCGCATAAAGTCAGACCTTCACGAGAATCGCTGATCCAGTTACCATCGGGAACCTTGACGCCGGAGGTGGTGCCGTTCCAGGTAAAGACGATGTCCTTTTTGGGGTCGGCTTGGCTTAAATCCGGCAGCTGACCATAATCTGCAGTATAGGCGGTAACGTCAAGTTTTAGCTGATTTTTAATATCGGACAGCCAGCCGCTACCGAAGGATTCCCAGGCGAAAACATCAACGGCACGCTCACCCAGCATGGACCACATCGCCATCTCCATGGCTCCGGTATCGGAAGCTGGTACGATACCCACTTTGTAATCGGCGGGAATTTGCAGGATAGCTTTGGTTTGCTCGATGGCGTCACGCAAGGCTTTTTTGCCCAGAGCGCTGCGGTGGGAGCGGCCGAGAGCCTCTATCTGTAGTTTACTGACATCGTAACCGGGACGTTTTGCGCATGGACCGGAAGAGAAGTGGGGACGTAGAGGTTTTTTTTCTGGTTGCATAACGGTTTCCTTTTTCTAAATTGAAAAATGTGCAGGGAGAATGATTGATTTTGTTTGCTTGGGCACTATATCAGAAAATAATGAAAAATGCATATAAAATCACTTTAGCCGTTTGCACTTGATAAAAACAATTTTCTCTTAGCTGTCAGTTTAGGCTTGACAGCTGTATACTACTTTAACTATATGAAGTGGCTTTTCTTGTTCCTTTTAGCGCTTACTTTTGTTCTTTTGTAAGTTGCTAACATTTAATAACTTAGCGGTTGAATTATTTT
The DNA here is from genome assembly GCA_964457755.1 of uncultured Thermodesulfobacteriota bacterium. Taxonomy (GTDB): domain Bacteria; phylum Desulfobacterota; class Anaeroferrophillalia; order Anaeroferrophillales; family Tharpellaceae; genus Tharpella. The sequence goes on from CAYWGC010000007.1 coordinate 21,995, forward strand.
TTGGTTCAGGGGTTTAAAATTGAGCAAATTTAAAGTTTTAGTTAGTGATAAGATGTCCTCTAAGGGAATCGATGTTTTTGCCGATTATGATGACGTTGATGTCGATGTTAAAGTTGGTATGTCATCCGAAGAGCTGATTGCTGTAATTGGTGAGTATGATGGTTTGGCAATTCGCAGCGCGACTAAAGTTACGGCTGAGGTGATTGCCGCAGCCGGGCGTTTGAAGGTTGTGGGTCGGGCTGGAATCGGGGTTGATAATGTCGATATCCCGACGGCAACAGCGCGCGGCATCGTGGTTATGAATACACCGAAAGGTAATACCATAACTACGGCTGAACATACCGTCTCAATGATGCTGGCGTTAAGTCGTAATATCCCGCAGGCGACCGCTTCAATGAAGGGTGGTAAGTGGGAAAAGAGCCGTTTTATGGGGAAAGAGCTCTTTAATAAAACTTTGGGTGTTGTTGGCCTTGGTAATATCGGAGCCATTGTCGCAGATCGGGCCCAAGGTTTGAAGATGAAGGTTATCGCTTTTGATCCCTTCATCTCGGAAGAGCGCGCCGCCAATATGGATATTGAGTTGGTTGGTCTGGAAGATCTTTTTCGGCGAGTCGACTATATCTCAGTGCATACCCCAATGACTAAAGAGACCCGGCATATGATTAACCGGGAAAGTTTTGCTATTATGAAGGATAGCGTCCGCATTATTAACTGCGCCCGGGGCGGCATTATTAAAGAGGAAGATCTTTATGAAGCCTTAAAGGATGGTCAGGTGAGTGGGGCCGCTTTCGATGTCTTTGAGGAAGAACCGCCGGCGCCCGACCACCCTCTGTTCACCCTGGATAATTTTATCTGTACACCTCATTTGGGAGCTTCGACGGATGAAGCCCAGGTTAATGTTGCGGTTGCCATAGCCGAGCAGATTGCGGACTATCTCAGCGATGGTACAATTGTGAACGCTCTTAATGTTCCCGGTGTCAGTGCTGAAGTTCTTAAGGTTACCGGGCCCTATCTCAGTCTGGCAGAGAAGATGGGGCGTTTTTACACCCAGCTCTGCAGCGGTAATAATTGCGGTTTGAGTGAGGTGCGGATCGAGTATAAGGGCAAAGTGACAGAGCATGATACGGAGCCGATTACAATCTCTCTGCTTAAGGGTTTGTTGACGCCGATGGTTGGCGATCTGGTAAATTTCGTCAATGCTCCTTCAATTGCCAAGGAGCGCGGGATCTCGCTGGTAGAAGCTAAATCTGAGGAAGCTGGCAATTTTTCCAGTATGATTTCATTGGTTGGTAAAAACGGGAGTGACCAACATTCAATCTCCGGCGCGCTCTTCGGCAAGACCGAGCCGCGGATTGTCAAGATCAACCAGTTTGAACTTGAGGCTATCCCAGATGGTCATCTGCTGGTTATCTATGCTCAAGATAAGCCAGGGGTGATAGGCTCGATTGGCTCATATTTGGGGGAAAATAATATCAATATAGGGCGTATGCAGTTTGGTCGTGAGGGGATTGGCGGCATGTCTCTTTCCTTAGTCCAGATTGATGGCTCTATTGAGGCGGCAGTTGTCAGTGGTCTGACAGCTCTGCCGAATATTGTTTCTGTTAAAGAAATTTACCTTTAATTTAAGGATTTAATCATGGCAAATGTAGTGCTCATCGGAACCCAATGGGGGGATGAGGGCAAAGGTAAGATCGTCGATCTGCTGACTGAGTGGGCTGGGGTTGTGGTTCGTTTTCAAGGTGGTAATAATGCCGGTCACACCTTGGTGATTGAAGGGCAGCGTTACGCGTTGCACCTGATCCCTTCGGGCATCATGCGGCCGGGTAAGGTTTGCGTGATTGGCAGTGGCGTGGTTGTTGATCTCAAGATTCTTTTAGAGGAGATCGATACTCTCAAAGCTAAAAGTGGTCGGGATATTCTTTCCCAGCTGGTTTTGAGTGATGAAGCTCATTTGATTTTAGAGAGCCATCGCCGTCTCGACCAGGCTCGGGAGCGTCAGCGCGGAGAAGCTAAAATTGGTACAACCGGGCGTGGTATCGGGCCCGCCTATGAAAGTAAAATGGCGCGCTGGGGTTTAAGAATGGGTGACCTTTTGGCTCCCGAAGAAGTTTTACGGGCGCACCTTGAGGTGCTTCTCAATCAGCACAATCTCCTGCTTGAAAAAATCTACGGTGAAGAACCGGTCTCTTTTGAGATGGTCCTTGCCGAACTCAAAGAGGCGGCTGTGATCGTGGCCCCGGCGATTAAGAGGGTGTCGTATGAATTGGCCCGCTATCTTGAAAAAGAAGAATCGATTCTTTTTGAAGGGGCTCAAGGCACGCTGCTTGATATTGATCATGGAACCTATCCTTTTGTTACTTCATCGTCGACGCTGGCAGCCAATGCCTGCGCTTCATCCGGGGTTGGCGTGACTGCGATTGATGAAGTTATTGGTGTCGTCAAAGCCTATACCACACGGGTTGGCAGCGGTCCTTTTCCGGTGGAACTCGATGATCAGATAGGTGAGCATTTGAGTGTTAAAGGCGGCGAGGTCGGAACCACAACGGGGCGCCCGCGGCGCTGCGGATGGCTCGATATGGTGGCTTTGCGTTATGCGGTTCAGCTCAATGGTCTCAATAGTTTTGCTTTGACCAAACTTGATGTTTTATCTGGCCTTGCAACTATCAAGGTCTGTGAAGCCTATCGCCTGCGGGGCGAGGTGATTGACTATTTCCCATCTTCGATTGAGGATCTTGCCGCCTGTGAGCCGGTTTTGGTGGAGTTTGTGGGCTGGAGTGAGGATATCTCGGAGATTCTTGATTTTGATCTGTTGCCGGAAAATGCCAAAAAATATGTCTCTTATATTGAAGCTAAGATCGGGGTCAAGGCGATGTTGGTTTCGGTTGGCCCAGATCGGGCCCAGACCATGATTCGCCATAATCCTTTTCTAGTTTGAGCTATGGAAATGATTTCAGCCAAAGGTTTATTAAATGTTTAAGCCAGCTTTACAGGATGGTCATAATCGCCGGGTAAGTTATGTCCGGATCTCAGTGACCGATCGTTGTAACCTGCGTTGTAGTTACTGTTCGGCTCCAGATTTTTCGCCTCACAGTCGAACCGATATCTTAAGTTATGAAGAGATTGTTCGGTTGGTTCGGGTCTTGGCGACTTTGGGTATCGACAAAGTCAGGTTGACTGGCGGCGAGCCTCTGGTACGCCGCCATATAGATTCACTTATTGCCCGGATTAAAGGGGTTGCCGGAATTAAAGATATCAGTCTGACCACGAATGGGGTGCTTCTCGAAAAACTGGCTAACCCTCTTTGGGATGCCGGTCTACGGCGGATTAATATCAGTCTTGATACCCTAAATCGTGAAAGATTTAAAGAGATTACCGGGCGCGACTATTTTTCTCGGGTGTGCGCCGGAATCGAGACCGCTCTGGCGGTTGGTTTTAGTCCGGTTAAGGTCAATGTTGTGGTTATGCGCGGGGTTAACGATGATGAGTTGCTTGATTTTGCGGCCTTGACTGAGAAGTATCCCCTGCATGTTCGTTTTATTGAATATATGCCGATTGGCGTTGCCTCAACCTGGAGTGGGGACAAGGTTGTGACCGAGGCGGAAATGTTGGAGCGGATATCTCAAGGTATGGGACAATTGGAGTCGGTGGTGTCTGAATCGAGTGGCCCCGCCCGCCTCTATCGTTTGCCTGAAGCACCTGGTCGCATCGGGGTGATTGCGGCGATGAGCAACCATTTCTGTGCAACCTGTAATCGGATTCGGGTGACGGCCGATGGTCTTTTACGTCCCTGTCTGCTCTCTGATGAAGAGTTTGATTTGAAAAAGGTCCTGCATGGTGGCGGGGATTTCTCGGAAATTGTGGAGATTGTGCGGCAAGCCGTGGCGGCGAAATCTGCTGAGCATGAGATGGTTTGTAATGCCGAGCGCAAATGTACTCGGATGATGTCGACGATAGGTGGTTGAAGTGTTAAGTCACCTTGATGACCGGGGACAGGCGGCGATGGTTGATGTCGGTGATAAACCAGTTACCAGACGTTACGCCAGAGCCTGGGGACGACTCTCTTTAAATTCTGAAACTCTGCAAAAGATAACCTTGCAAGGCATGGCCAAAGGCGATGTTTTCGGGGCGGCCCGGCTGGCTGGAGTTATGGCCGCTAAAAGGACGGGTGAATTGATTCCTCTCTGTCACCCACTGCCCCTCTCCTGGGCGGCGGTTGAACTTATTCCTCTCTTTCCCCAATCTGCTATAGTAATTATTGCCGAGGCCTCGCTGGCGGGACAGACCGGTATCGAGATGGAAGCCTTGACTGCGGTCAGCATCGCCGGGCTAACAGTTTATGATATGTGTAAAGCTATCGATAAAGCGATGGTTTTAGGTGAGGTCTCGCTTCTCGAAAAGAAAGGCGGGCGCAGTGGGCACTATATAGCTGAAGAACACTCGCGCTTATTGCACGATATCGATGAATTCGAGCTTGAAAGTGCAAGTTTGGTCAGTTGGCAATGTCTGGCAAATGGAGACCTTGAGTTTCGACGCAGTGCTCCAGACGGCCCCCTTTTGGCGATGGCATCTGGGGCGAAGGAACTTTTAATAAATGATAAAAGCCCTGATTTTGCAGCCGTTGTGGTTCTTGGTGGGGCCCTGTTGCGTTCTCTGCCTGTGGCAGCGGAAGAAGTATCTAGTGGTCTTCTCGAGGTTCTGAAGCCGGGAAGTTTAAGCAGTGATGCCATTTTTGCCGTCTTGAAATAGTAACACTGCATCTTATTTGTTGAGAGGAGGTTTCTGTGAGTGAAAAAAAAGATGAAACTTTTGACATGCTCTTCTCTATGAAGAACAAGATGGATCGTTTTTTTTCACTCTCCGAATCGGGACCGACCTCTTGTGATCTGCAACCGGGAATACAGTGGTCGCCAGCCGTAGACCTCTTTGATTGTGGAGAGGAATATCGAATCATAATCGAGCTTCCGGGGATAGAGAGAGAGGCGATCGATTTGTCGGTCTACAGCGATAAGCTGGTTATCAAGGGTCGTCGCGAAGAGAAATACGAAGTTTCCAGACAGTCGGTTGTTCTTTGTCTGGAGAGGGTTTGTGGTCGCTTTGAGAGGGTGATTCTCCTGCCTGATCCAGTTGAGACAGAAATGGTCAAAGCGGCTCTCAAGAATGGTTTGTTGACGGTTTTGCTGAGCAAGAAAAATTTTGAAAATGGTAAGAAAAATATTTCTATAGAGTAATTCATGCAGATGCCCGCCTACTCCTCTTTCATCCAAACCCCGGCAAAAGTTAATCTCGGTCTTAAAATTGTACGTCGCCGCGCCGATGGCTACCATGACATCCATACAGTAATGGAACCTGTATCGTTGTCTGATTCCATCTATTGCGAATTTTTGGCGGCTGACCACAATAGTTTTCACGTTCAATGCCCACAGCTTAAAAATCTTGAATCGGACAACAATCTGGTTGTAAAAGCCGCCCGTCTTATTGCAGGTATAGCGCAGGAGCGGGGCTGCGAAAAAGTTGGCAGTTGGGAGTTCTTTCTTGATAAAAGAGTTCCTTCCGGAGCCGGGCTTGGCGGCGGCAGCAGTAACGCTGCAGCCGTTATAAAACTTCTCGACAAGTTTTATCAGCTTAACCTGAATGTTGCCGAAATGGTTCAGGCTGCAACCTCAATCGGGGCTGATGTCCCCTTCTTTCTCAGTCCTCAACTTGCTCTGCTTGAAGGCATTGGTGATCGCATCACTCCCCTGGGACCACCTGGACCGCGTTACTATCTTCTCATAAAACCCCCTTTCTCCATAAATACGGGGTGGGCCTACTCGGCGCTACAGGTCACTGACAATGAGCGTTGGGTGAATTATGACATTGAACAGTTTAAAGCGCTATCTAGAGCTGGCAGTTATATTCTGGAGAATGATTTTGAAGTGCCTGTAATGGCGCACTATCCTCTACTGGCTGAGATAAAGCAGTGGTTGCTCGATAGCGGTTGTGCCTTAGCTGCCTTGATGAGCGGGAGCGGTTCAGTAATTTATGCTATCTATTCAGAACTGGAAGTTGCTATGCGGGCAGAGATAACAGCCCGTCGACAATTTGCTGGTGCGGGCTGTGATTTTTATCTGGCGCGAAACCTCGCTAAGTTCAGTTAGGAGTCAGTGTAGAGCCTCTCGGAGAGCCCCCTTGAAGGGAAAATAAAACAACTTGTACCTCAATATCTTGCTTGACTTGTGCCGTCTTTTTCTATATTAGGTGCGGGTCTTTTGCAGAGGCTGTATGTAGGGGCGTCGTCAAGCGGCAAGACACAGGCTTTTGATGCCTGCATTCGTAGGTTCGAATCCTACCGCCCCTGCCATTGTTGTTCTTTCGTGAAATCAATTTTTTTCGGTTAGACAATATATAAAATTTTGGCGTAACAATCCATGGAAAGACTGAAAATATTTGGGGGCAACTCCAATCCGTTGCTGACAAATTCGTTGTGCAGTGATCTTTGCGAGCCTATAAGTAAGGGGGTCGTTAAACGTTTTAGTGACGGCGAGATAATGGTTGAACTCCACGAGAGTATGCGGGGCATGCATGTTTTTGTGGTGCAGTCGACTTCAGATCCGGTCAATGCCAATCTGATGGAGTTGTTGATCATTATAGATGCTTTAAAAAGAGCATCGGCGGCCGAGATTACAGCGGTTATTCCCTACTATGGATATGCTCGTCAGGATCGTAAAGTGGCACCCCGGGCTCCGATAACGGCAAAACTGGTAGCTGATCTGCTGACTGTAGCCGGGGCCCAGAGGATCTTGACGGTTGATCTGCATGCCGGTCAGATACAGGGGTATTTTGATATTCCGGTGGATCATCTCTATGCCTCACCGGTGTTACTTTCTTATGTTAAAAACAACCTTAAAGGTGATTTGGTGGTCGTTTCTCCGGATGCCGGTGGGGTTGAACGGGCGCGGTCATTTGCCAAGAAATTGAAACTCTCTTTAGCTATTATTGACAAACGGCGCAGCGGTCCCAACGTCATGGAAGTTATGAATGTTATTGGGGAGATTGAAGGCAAGACTGCAATTCTCTTAGATGATATGATTGATACTGCAGGTACCCTGACCCAAGGTGCCAACGCTCTGGTTGAGAAAGGCGCGGCTGCGGTTTACGGTTTAGCGACACATGGAGTGCTCTCCGGTCCGGCAATTGAGCGGATCGAGAAATCTAAATTAGAGAAAGTTGTTATCACTGATACAATTGCTCCTAATGATCGAACCAAAGCGTGTGCTAAAATAGAGGTGCTCTCGGTATCTTCATTGTTGGCCGATGCGATTAAGCGGATTTACTTTGGTGATTCAGTGAGTGCCCTGTTTGGTTGAGTGTTGAGGGTTGATTTTATATTTGTAGTGGTTATTTAAAAAATCGGCGAGCCGATTTTTTTCTATTGTTTAAGGAGGATTTAAAGGTTATGGCAGTTGCGGAATTAGCAGTTGAAACAAGAACAGAAAGTGGAAAGGGTTATGCCCGTAAGTTACGTAGTAAGGGTAAAGTACCTGCGGTCCGCTATGGTAAAGAGTGTCCGGTATCTCAATATGCGGTTGATTGCATGGCCTTAGATCGTCTGTTAAGCGTCAGCAGTTCAGCCTTGGTAGTCCTTGATGTTGATGATGCGGGTCCGAATGATGAACTACTCTCTATTGTTAAAGATATCCAGCGGGATCCGGTGACGAGCAAGATCATCCATGCCGATTTTTACGGGGTTCGCTATGGTGAACCGATCTTGGTTGAAGTACCCCTGGTTTTTGAAGGCAAAGCGAAAGGGGTTATCGAAGGTGGCTTGTTGCAACCGGTACGACGTTCACTGGAGATAAAATGTCTGCCCCGGCAGATTCCTGAGAATATAGTTATTGACGTTACCGATTTAGGGATTGGCGATGCGATCCATGTCAATGAACTCGAGGTCGAGAATGTTGAATTTGTCGCTACAGTCAATTTCACGATTGTCACGGTTCAGAATGCTTCTGCTGGCATAGATGATGAGGTTGATGAGGATGATGAGGGCGATGAAGGGTTGATTGAAGGTGCTGAGGGCGTTGAGGGCGTTGAGGGCGATGCTGCGGCCGAATAGTATTTATCGGTATGCAACCTTTTTTGTCTGAAGATTTTTTTATAGTTGTAGGTCTTGGAAATCCGGGTTTAGGATATGTTGGAACTCGCCATAACTTTGGTTTTATGTTCCTTGATTGTCTCCAGCAAAAGATGGTTCCAGCAAGTTCTTTTAAATATGTAAAAGAGTATCAGGCCGAGATCTGCGCCGGGAAACTGGCAGGCAGATCGGTCTGGCTGGTCAAGCCGCAAACCTTTATGAATCTCAGCGGCAGGACAGTTCGGGCGATCACCGCTGAACTTGCTCTTTTCGAGATGCAAAAGGTTCTGGTCATTCACGATGATCTGGATCTGTCTCTGGGCCGTATCAAGCTGAAAAAAGGCGGTGGCGACGGTGGCCATAATGGCATAATATCAATTATCGAAGCACTTGGTGGCTCGGACTTTGTACGTATGCGACTCGGTATCAGCGGCCCCTTGCGGGGGGATGATACTATAGACTATGTTCTCTCACCTTTTTCTGAGGGGGAGGCCATGGCCGTCACTGATGTGATTAATCGAGGGGCTGAAGGGGTTTTACGGCTTCTTAAAGTTGGTGTAGATGCCGCGATGAATCAGGTCAACCGGCGGATTTTAGATCAATGATAGTTTTTTTGAATTGTCCTTTTTATATGCAGTACTTTTTTATGTTGGAATAACAAGGTTAACTCTAACCAAAACCGTAGTATTAAAAAAGGAGGGAATGTATGGAAAGTTACACTATGTATGCACCTATTTTGGGGGTTATCGGCCTCATCTTTGCGGGTGTACTCTACTCTTATGTTGTCAAACAGTCGGCTGGTAACGACAAAATGAAGGAAATCTCAGAGGCGATTCATTCTGGGGCGATGGCTTTCCTGAAACGTGAATATAAGATCCTGGCGATCTTTGTTGTCGTTGTTTTTGCTCTTCTCTATGGTCTGCTTAATGAGCAGACTGCCTACGCTTTCTTGGGTGGAGCCCTCTGTTCGGTTTTCGCCGGCTACTTCGGTATGGTTGCCGCAACCCGGGCCAATGTTCGGACTTCTGCCGCCGCTAACGAGTCGGGTCAGGCAAAGGCCTTGAGTGTCGCTTTCAGTGGCGGTGCCGTCATGGGTATGTCGGTGGCAGCCCTCGGTTTGATTGGGGTTGGTATCCTCTTCTATCTCTACGGTGGTTCTCCTGAGACCTCTACCTATATCAGCGGCTTCGCTATGGGCGCTAGCTCGATTGCACTGTTCGCTCGTATTGGTGGTGGTATCTATACGAAAGCAGCTGATGTTGGCGCTGACCTGGTGGGTAAGGTTGAAGCTGGTATTCCGGAAGATGATCCTCGTAACCCTGCTACGATCGCTGATAACGTTGGTGACAACGTTGGTGACATCGCCGGTATGGGCGCTGACATCTTCGAATCCTATGTTGGTTCGGTTATTGCTACTATCGCTATTGCTGCTACCGCTACCGGGGCTGTTTATGAAGCCTCTCGATATACTTTTATGGCCTATCCTCTGATTGTGGTCATGATCGGTATTGTCAGCTCCATGCTCGGCATCCTTTCGATGAAGATCCTGGAAAAATACAATCCGGCTGATGCCTTACGCTATTGTACGTTCGTTGGTGCCGGTATTCTCTTGATTGGAGCATACTTTGCTGCCAAACAGATGGGTCTGCCGATTGGTGTCTTCTGGGCGCTGACTTTTGGTTGCGCCTGTGGTATTCTAATCGGGTTGACCACCGAGTACTATACGTCGGCCAAACCTATCATCAAGATTGCCGAAGCCAGTTTGACCGGTTCAGGCACCAACATCATAACCGGTCTTGCGGTTGGTATGGAAAGTTGTGCCATCCCGGTTCTTTTGATCTGTGCTGCAATCTATGGTTCATTCCATTTTATCGGCCTTTACGGTATCGGTATTGCTGCGGTTGGGATGCTGGCTACAGTTGGGGTTACCATGTCGGTTGACGCCTATGGCCCGATTGCTGATAACGCCGGTGGGATTTCGGAAATGTGTGGTCTGGGTGAAGAGACTCGGAAAATTACCGATGGGCTCGATGCTCTTGGTAACACCACTGCCGCCATCGGTAAAGGTTTTGCTATTGGTTCTGCCGCCCTGACCGCCTTGGCTCTCTTTTCGGCTTATAGCTCAGCGGTTGGCCTGGAAGTAATTAACCTGACTAACCCTATAGTAGTTATCGGACTTTTCATTGGAGGTATCGTGCCTTTCTTGTGTGGCGCTCTGACCATGTCATCGGTTGGTAAGGCTGCATACGCAATGGTTGAGGAAGTTCGTCGTCAGTTCCGGGAAATTCCCGGGATCATGGAAGGTACCGGTACTCCCGAATATGATAAGTGTATTGATATCAGTACTGCGGCTTCTCTGAGAGAGATGATCGTTCCCAGTCTTTTGGCCATCCTTGCTCCGATTGTAGTTGGTTTTGCCCTTGGTGCTGAAGCTCTGGGTGGGATGCTGGCCGGTGCAACTCTGACTGGTGTCTTCATGGCTCTTTTTATGTCAAACGCCGGTGGCGCTTGGGATAATGCCAAAAAGTACATCGAACAGGGCCATTGTGGTGGTAAAGGTTCCGACGCTCATAAAGCTGCGGTTACCGGTGATACGGTTGGCGATCCTTTCAAAGATACTTCCGGTCCGGCCATGAACATCCTGATCAAACTGATGTCTATCGTCTCTCTGGTTATTGCGCCTTTGCTCATGAAGATGTAAGACATTAAGGTTTGTTTATGACAAACCCTAGGCCAGCGCCCACAAGGCGCTGGCCTTTTTACGTCTTGACAAAGCGGGTCGGTTTTAGCTACTTAGCTACGTCCTAGTTTAATTTTTTGTTACCATAGATAGTGGAGTTTAATTATGTCAGGTCATAATAAGTGGAGTAGTATTAAACATAAGAAAGGTGCGGCTGATGCCAAGCGGGGCAAAATTTTCACCAAAATAATTAAAGAGATTATTGTCGCGGCCCGGGGCGGTGGGGGTGATCCGGAGATGAATCCCCGTCTGCGTACGGCGGTCGCTATTGCCAAAGCAGCTAATATGCCGAAGGACAATATTGAGCGTGCCATCAAGAAGGGCAGTGGTGATCTTGATGGGGTTAACTATGAAGAGTATACCTATGAAGGGTATGGCCCAGGTGGAGCGGCGGTTCTGCTTGATATAATGACTGATAACAAAAATCGGGCGGCTGCCGATGTCCGTCATATTTTTGCTAAAGGTAACGGAAATTTAGGTGAAAATGGCTGCGTCGCTTGGATCTTTGAAACTAAGGGAGTAATTATCTGCGAGCGCAGTAAGGTTGATGCCGAAAAACTTTTTGAGTTGGCGCTTGAGTCCGGAGCCGATGATGTGATCGATGAAGCGGGTGAGGAAATTATTGAAGTTCATACATCACCAGAAGTTTTTGAGGAGGTGCGACTGGCCTTAGAGGGGGCCGGGATCGAGATGGTTTCGGCTGAGGTCGACAAAGTTCCTTCAAACACAGTTAATCTGGAAGGGAAGGCGGCTGAGCAGATGCTGCGCCTGATGGATAATCTTGAAGACTGCGACGATATTCAGAAAGTCTATTCAAATTTCGATATTGATGATGCTCTTCTTGATGAGTTACAGGGCTGATTGTCTATGTTGGTTCTTGGAGTTGACCCCGGTAGCTCGGTGACCGGTTTTGGTCTGGTGCAAAATATTGCGGGTCAGCTTAGTTATTGTCATGATGAGCAGTTAAAGTTGCCCGCCAAGGCTGATGCTGGGACCAAGCTGGCTCTGCTTTATGATCATACGACAGAGCTTTTACAAAAGTATAAACCCGATCAACTGGCGGTTGAGGGGGTTTTTTATGGGGTTAATGTTAAAAGTATGCTGGTATTAGGGCAAGCCCGTGGTGCCGTGCTGGTTGCCGGGGCAAAATTTGGCCTTTCTATTAATGAATATCCTCCGGCTTTAGTTAAGCAAGCGGTCGTTGGTTACGGTAAGGCAACTAAGGATCAGGTTGAACATATGGTTAAATTATTGTTAAAGGTTTCTACCATTACCGGCGAACATGCCGCTGATGCACTGGCGATTGCCATCTGTCACCATCACCAGAGTCGTCTACAGGAGTGGCAACGCACATGATAGGCAGGGTTCGAGGTCTTTTGGTCTATAAGGGTATCGATGAAGTTATGGTCGAGGCTGGAGGGGTCGCTTATCGCCTTCAGGTCTCAGCGACAACCTCCGATCAACTTCCACCCCTTAATGACGAGGTAGTTTTATGGGTGACCACAAAACTCAGGGATGATGCGATTTTACTCTACGGTTTTTTTGAACGTCGGGAGCAGGAGATGTTTTTACGGCTCCTTAAGGTTAATGGGGTCGGGCCCAAACTTGCTTTTGCGATTATTTCAGGCGGTGATTTGGGCCAGCTTGAGAGTCAGCTTGTCAACCAGGAGGTTGAAGAGCTCGCCAAGCTGCCTGGGGTTGGCAAAAAACTTTCTCGCCGTTTGGTGCTGGAACTGGGAGAGCTTCTCAAAAAAGAGCTCGGAGATTTGGCTCTGTCTGATCTTATTCCTGTTCGCGGCGGAGGTGGAGGCGCGACCGTGCTTGCGCATGAGTTAATGGAGGCTCTGCAAGCTCTGGGTTATCGCAGTAATGAAGTGGAAGCGATTACGGCAAAGGTGCTTCGCGAACATTCGGGATCAGAGCTTGAAACCCTTTTAAAACTGGTTTTACAGGAGCTCCATCGTGGCTGAGGAACGTCTCTTGGAAGCTTCTTTGACTCCATCTGATGGTGTGATCGAAGAGGGCTTAAGGCCGCATCAACTCATAAACTATGTCGGTCAGAAGAAAGCGGTTGGCAATCTCAAGGTTTTTATTGAAGCGGCCCGGGGGCGACAGGAAGCTCTTGACCATTTGCTTCTCTATGGCCCTCCAGGTTTGGGCAAAACCACCCTGTCTCGCATTGTTGCCTCTGAAATGGGGGCTCAAATACGCGGCACATCGGGTCCTGCAATTACCCGACCCGGAGATCTTGCGGCTATTTTAACCAATTTACAGCCCCATGATATTCTCTTTATTGATGAAATCCACAGGCTTAATCGGGTGGTTGAAGAGATTCTCTATCCCGCCCTAGAGGATTTCAAGATTGATATCATAATCGGTCAAGGTCCTGCAGCTCGTTCAATTTCTCTAGATTTGCCCCCGTTTACCCTGGTTGGAGCAACCACGAGGGTCGGTCTCCTCTCTTCACCCTTGCGGGATCGTTTCGGCATTGTTATGCGCCTCGAATTTTATGAGGTTGGAGAGCTGGCCAGTATTATTACACGTTCAGCGCGGATCTTAGGGATTGTGGTTTCTGAGGAGGGGGCTCTGGAGATCTCGAGACGTTCTCGTGGCACTCCGAGAATCGCCAATCGACTATTGAAGCGAGTCCGTGATTTTGCCCAGGTGGATGGTCTTGATAAGATCTCCAAGTCGACGGCTGCTTCAGCCCTTGATAGTCTTGAGATCGATGAGCGCGGCTTTGATAATCTTGATCGCCTCTTTATGGATGCTATTATTAATAAATTTAATGGCGGTCCGGTCGGGATTGAGACTTTGGCGGCAGTGCTTAATGAGGAGTCAGATACCCTTGAGGATGTTTGTGAACCTTTCCTTCTGCAGGCTGGTTTTTTGGCGCGAACTCCAAGAGGTCGAATTGTGACCCCGTTAGCCCGCGAATATTTTTGTGCTCTATAGTTATGTTACTTGACATTGAAAGGCGGTTGTTGGTAGTTATAATGATTAAATGATATGTCTAACATTTGGAGTGGTTATGGCGAGTTTTGCTGATTTTGTTGTTCGTGACTGGGTTGCTTATGTCGTCGGCCAGCAAAACATTCAGAAAGGTTTATTGGCCTCTTTTCTAGAGCGTGAATTTGGTTTTTACTGCCAAGTGGCTGATAATGGAAAGGATGAACTTCCGGCAGGGTTGCCGGGTGATCGACGTGTATTGCTGATGCGTGATTGTTCTGGAGATGATGCTGAAAGCATTATTGCTTATCTCGATCATTTTGGTGACCGCTTGCTGGAAGACGACAAAATTTACGTGGTGTTGATTAATCTTGATCCTGATCTCAATATTGAAGCTGTAATGTTACGGCGGGGTGTGCGTGGGGTTGTTAATGCCAATGCAGCTCCTAAATTGCTTATTCGTTTTATTCAGGCGGTTGTTGCCGGTGAACTCTGGTTTCCACGACAGTTGGTTAGTCGGTGTATTCTTGAAAGTCGCGGTCAGGGTAGTGCGAAGGAGGAGGATAAAGATTCTACAGTTTCTTTGTCTGTAAGCTTGTCAGAGCGGGAGCGGGAGGTTCTGATAGAGATTGGCATTGGTTCGACTAATGATCAAATTGCCGACCATCTCTGTATCAGCCAGCATACCGTCAAAAGTCATGTCTACCGTATCTTTCGTAAAATCAATGTTCCCAATCGCCTGCAAGCCGCTCTCTGGGCCTCTAAATATCTCGCTTGACCATAAAATTCTTTAATAATCATACTATTTTCATACTTTTGACTGATTGTTTTTTTTTTTTCATGTGGTATAATATACTTCATATAAGGTTTCTTGCTGGGTTTTTATGGCAAGCTGAATCGCTGCCTTATAGAGATCTATTTTATTGGTTTAAATGCAGTTTAAATAATATCTCGATTTAACTTTTATATGCTGGTGGTGTTATGGAAAAAAGAGTAGTGACAAGATATAATCTTCAGGTGCCAGCCCATGTTGAGGCTACCTTGGGTAGTGGTTGTGTTGAGAAGTACGAGTGGAAAACCCGTGATGTATCTTCTAGTGGAGCTTTTTTGTTGACCGATGGTCAGTCTGTGGAAGCGGGGAGCGATCTGAAAGTCAATCTCTATCTTAACTCTTTCTCAGGGTCGGGTTCATGGGTTGAGATGAATGGCCGGGTTGTGCGTATTGAGAGTGAAGGGGTTGGGGTCTGTTTTGATGGTCAGTATCAGTTTATCAGTAATGCACCCAATCTTGAAATGTAGTTATAAAGATATTTCAGTACTATTTTTATAAAAAGACCTGGACAGTTATGTTGTTCCGGTCTTTTTTGCTGATAAAAGGTGCTAACGCACCTTTTATCAGCAATTAGGAGAGGATCTATTATGAGCGTATTGGTTACCGGGGCCGCCGGATTTATAGGTTTTCATGTGAGTCAGAGGTTGCTCGCGGATGGGGTCAAGGTTGTCGGGCTTGACAATCTTAATGACTATTATGACGTCGGACTCAAGCAGGATCGGCTTACGATCCTGCTCAAGGATGAAAATTTCTCTTTTGTTAAGCTCGATTTGGTTGATACTCAAGGCATGCAGGAGCTCTTTGAAGAGGCCTCCTTTGAACAGGTTGTTAATCTTGCGGCACAAGCCGGAGTTCGCTATAGTCTGGAAAACCCCAAGGCCTATGTCGATAGTAATTTGTCCGGATTTCTTAATATTCTTGAAGGGTGTCGCCATACTCAAGTCAAGCATCTGATCTATGCTTCATCAAGCTCAGTCTATGGGCTCAACACGCGGATGCCGTTCTCTGTTCATGATAACGTTGATCATCCGGTAAGCCTCTATGCAGCCAGTAAAAAAGCCAATGAACTGATGGCTCACGCTTATAGCCATCTTTATGCTATGCCGGTTACAGGTTTGCGTTTTTTTACAGTCTATGGGCCTTGGGGACGACCCGATATGGCTCTGTTTCTCTTTACCAAAGCGATTCTTGCAGGTGAACCGATAAAGGTCTTTAACCAAGGGGAGATGCAACGGGATTTTACCTATGTTGATGATATAGTGGAAGGGATAGTGCGCCTGGTGCCACATCTTCCTGAAGCTGACAGTAATTGGGATGGGGCTTGTCCGGATCCAGGAAGTAGTCCAGCTCCCTATAGACTCTACAATATTGGCAACCATAGTCCGGTTAAACTACTAGATTTTATCGCCTTGTTGGAAAAAACTTTAGGTAAAAAAGCAACCAAAGAGTTGTTACCTATGCAGCCTGGTGATGTCCCCGCAACCTATGCTGATGTCGCTGATCTGCAAACCGCGGTTGGGTTTAGTCCGGAAACATCGCTGGAGCAAGGGGTGGGGGAGTTTGTTAAGTGGTATCGAGATTATTATGGATGTTGATATAAGAAGTTGAGAATTTATGCAAGAAACCTCAAAAAGGGCGGTTATTTAACCGCCCTTTTTGAGGTTTCGTAACTTGTTAGGTTGTTTTATCCTCTGGCGCTAAAAAGGTTGCCCGCTTGGCTGGCATTGCTTGCTGCTGGTCCGCTGCCGTAGGTCGCTAGAGGGGGGCTATTGGCTCCTGATTGATTGTTTTCAGTCCCCGAGGTGGGTTGTTCTGGCATAGTTTCAGTATTTAAGGGTGTGGCCGCAGTTGTTCGTTCGGATGTCGCACTTGGCTGCAGCTGGCTGGCTGTTATATTTCCATAATTTTCCGCTTGTCTTATGTTTTGCGGTTCGGGTGCTTGTACTTGTTGACTAGTTTCAGTCTCCGGGGCTGTTGCAGCTTGAGACACAGTATCTGTTGCTTGTTGTGCTCCTTGATCAGTATTCGTTTGCTGTTGCATGGCAACGGCTTCTTCGCTCAGGTTAAGCTGTTCGGTAGCCTGATTAAAATAAGTTTCAAGCGGACTTGCTTGGGCTGTCTCTGGATTGGGTTCCTCAGTCTGTTCGGGTACAATGGGCTCCTGGGAACCGAGTTTATAGACTTCCGGAGCTTGTGCTCCATGTTCAATCGCAACTGTGGTTTCTGGAGAGGTTATCGGGCTGCCGTAAAACGCATTCATACTCGAGAGTTGCGATATTCCAGGATTTGCTGGTTGGGCTTCCATTTTAAGATCCTCCTATATTTTTAAGCTGTATGCCAACGGAGAAGTTTCTAAAGTTCTCTCTTTTGATCTTTTTTATCTATCCTATTTACAGAATATAGCATATCGCTTTATGAAAAGCAAATAGCTGGCAAATTAATCTGAGTTTATCTCTGAGGATTATCTTCTTCTCTAAATTGCAGCTTGTAGAGGTTGGCGTATTCACCATTTTTCTCTAATAATTCCTGGTGGTTGCCTATTTCAATAATGCGACCATCAGCCATGGTGACGATGCGGTCAGCGTGGGTGATGGTTGAAAGCCGATGCGCGATGACTAAAGTTGTGCGATCTTCCATGAGGCGATTAATCGCCTCCTGAACCTCACGCTCTGATTCTGTGTCCAGAGAGGAAGTTGCTTCATCAAGGATCAAAATGGGAGAATTTTTGAGTAATGCCCGGGCGATTGAGAGGCGTTGCTGCTGGCCGCCGGAGAGCTTGACGCCGTTCTCGCCGACGATGGTATCGTAACCTTCCGGTAATTTTTTAATAAAGTTATGGGCGTTGGCGGATTGGGCTGCAGCGAAAAGTTCTTCATCTTGAACGTCGGTGCGTCCGTATGTGATATTGTTTCGGACAGTATCATTAAAGAGGATTGTCTGCTGTGAAACGATAGCGATCTGCTGGCGCAGGGAGTGCTGGGTTATTTCCCGGAGATCATGGCCGTCTACGGTTATTTTTCCGCCTTTAACATCGTAAAAACGCGGTAGGAGGTTGACCATGGTGGTTTTGCCACTGCCACTGCGCCCGACAATGGCAACGGTTTCACCTTTTTTTATGGTTAATGAAACCTCTTTTAAGATCTCGTCCTGATTGTAGCTGAAATCAACCTGATTATAACATATCACATCGTTAAAAGATTCAATGGCAAGCGCCTTGGAGCTATCTTTGATCTCGGCGACTGTATCTAAAAGTTCAAAAACCCGGGTGCCGGCAGCCAGGGCTTCCTGGACTTGGTTGTTGCTGCGGTTGAGACTGCGGATGGGACCATAAAGCATGAACAGGGCTGTCATAAAGGAGAAGAAATTGCCTGGAGTTGAGTTGCCGCTGATGACCTGGCTGCCGCCATACCAGATGACTGCAGCTGCCGCCAGCCCGCCAAAAGTTTCTGATATCGGGGCCGTCAATGATTTCACTTTAAGGCGTTTTATCATCAGCTTGAATAGTTTTTCATTAATGCGGTTAAATTCACGGCGGTTATAACTTTCCATGATGAAGGCTTTGATGATGCGGATGCCAGTAAAACTCTCTTGTAAAAAAGAGGAGATCTCGGCAACTTGAGATTGCCCTTTTTTACTGAAGCGGCGCAGTTTGCGACTGTATTTGAAAATCGGGAAAAAGAGCAATGGGAGAATTACAAGGGCGATAATCGCAAGCTGCCAATCGCGATAGAAAAGAACTCCAATCAGCCCTAAAGAAGTTATTATCTCTTTTAAAAGACCCGCGATAACACTGGAGACCGAACGTTGGATCATGGCGATATCATAGATAACACGAGAGGTCAGGGCACCACTGGGGATTGAGGTGAAAAAGGAGAGCGATAGGCTTTGGATATGAAAATAGACTTCCTCTCTGATATTGGTGACAACCCGATTTCCGACAAAGCCGATGAAATATGATTGTAGATAGTTGGTAACCCCTTTGAGCAGGAAAATGGCGATTAGAGCCAAGGGGAGGAGTTTTAACATGGCTGCGTCTTGTTTAAGGAAGATATCATCAAGTGCCGGTTTGACAAGAAAGGCTATGGCAGAAGTCAGGAGAGAAAATATGACCATGAAGATGATCGATAGGAGAAGCTTAGGCCAGAGCGGGATGACGTATTTTAGCAGACGGCGATAATTATTCATGTTTTCTCTAATACGCTGATTATGGCATTGGCAGCCCTTTCAGAAGCCCCGGCCTTTCCTAACTTTCCTTTAAGGGCTTTGAGATCCTGACATATTCTAAAGTGATTTTCCGGGTTATCAAGGATTCTTCTCATATGCGCGGCAATTATTTCAGGGAAGGTATCGTCCTGAATTAGTTCCGGGATAATCTCTTTTTCTGCAATCAGGTTGACGAGGCTGATGTGCGGAACCGAGATCAACCTTTTGCCGAGCTCGTAGGAGAGCTGGTTAACCTTATAGATGACCACCATTGGGACTTCGGCTAAAGCTGTTTCCAGGGTGGCTGTGCCCGATGTGACGAGGGCAAAAGAGACTTTTTGCAGGGCTTTGGCAAGCGGTTGTCGAAGCAAGGTGATCTGTTTGGTCAAACTTGTCGGTAACATATCCTGGATGAGGTTGGTGTCGATTGAGGGGGCCACTGGAATAATAAATTGGCTGTTCGGTTTTTCCCTCAAATAGAGTCGGGCCGCAGTCAGCATGAGTGGTAGCAGACGCTTTACTTCACTGCTGCGACTGCCCGGGATCAAGGCAATATAAGGGCGTTCGGTGGGGGGGAGGCAGCGAAAATCTTTGAATTCATCGAGGAGCGGGTGACCAACGTATTCGACGGCAACGTCGTGACGGCGATAAAAGTCCTCCTCAAAAGGTAAAATAACCAGTATCTTTTCAACGAGTTTGTTAATGCTGGTAACCCTTCCCTGGCGCCAGGCCCAGACCTGAGGGCTGATATAGTAGACGATCGGGATTTTGAGTTTACGGGCATAAGGGGCGACCAGGTGGAGATTGAAATCAGGGAAATCGATGAGAACTAAGAGGTCAGGACGGGTTTCTCGAAGATGTTTTCTGATCGCTTTAGAGCCTGCCAGAATATCGGGCAGTCGGCTTACAACCTCGGCAATACCAACAACGGCAAGTCGAGCCGAAGGGAAAATCAGCTTGACCCCTTTCCCTCTC
Source organism: uncultured Thermodesulfobacteriota bacterium (assembly GCA_964457755.1). GTDB lineage: Bacteria > Desulfobacterota > Anaeroferrophillalia > Anaeroferrophillales > Tharpellaceae > Tharpella. The sequence goes on from CAYWGC010000007.1 coordinate 41,807, forward strand.
ATTTTTGCACCGCCAATTCCAGAAAGATGGACCTCGGGGAGTTGTTGGCGTAGTGCTGCAGCGAGATTGGCACCGTGGAAATCGCCGGAATCTTCTCCGGCAACAATTACCAAGTGGGGAAGGTGGTTCATTGCCAAATGTGTTGTTGTTTTATGATAGTTTCTTTAATGCGGATTGCGGTTGCCAGGGCAAGCAGGCCTTCGCTGCCACTGACTAGTGGTTTGCGCCGCTTGCGAACAGCATCGATAAAATCCTTAATCTCTAATAGTAGATTATCACTTTTAGGGAAGGTCAGCTCTTCTGAAGTGACTTTGGGTAGAGGTTCAAGATAGCTTTCGGCTTGGCGCCGGCAGATGGTCGCCGAAAATTTGCTGAAGTCGAGAGAGAAGTAGCCATCCGCTTGAAAAATTCTGATTCTACGTTCCGGGTTTAGCGAGACTCGGCTGGCCGTGAGATTGGCGACGGCGCCATTTTTAAAATGGATACGCACATTAGCAATATCGGTTTGTTTGGAGATGACCGGCACCCCGACAGCATCAATACTGGTTATCGGGCTTTTTATTATTTCATGGACGAGGTCAAGGTCGTGGATCATAAGATCAAGAATGACATCGATATCGATACTTCTAAAACTGAATGGTGAGAGTCGGTGGACTTCAATAAAACGAGGGTTAACCAGATGTTCCCGGGTTTTAGTGAAGGCCGGATTAAAACGTTCCAGCAGGCCAACTTGAAGGAGGCATTGTTTTTCTTCAGCCAAATCTATTAAGGTTTGGGCTTCAGCTTCAGTTGTGGTGATCGGTTTTTCAATTAAAAGGTCGATATTTTTGTGGAGAGCTTGTTGAGCGAGTTTAAAATGAGCCGACGTCGGCGCGGCGATAGAGAGGACCTGACACTTATCAAGCAATTCATCAAGATCTCTAAAAGCCGTAACTGAAAGTTTGTCAGCAACTTTACGAGCCTGTTCGAAGTCAAGGTCGTAAACCCCGACTAGTTCAACCTTGTCGAGCATGGCATATTTATCGGCATGGAATGCGCCGAGATGGCCAACCCCGATAACCCCGGCCTTGATGACTTCTGATTCTTCTATTTTCTTCGACATACGCCCCGTTTAGATTGTTTGATAAAATTTAACATATGGGTGACTTCAGGGATATTATCGACCTCATCTTCGACTCTCTCAATGGCTTTGGCCAGAGGGAGCCCGGTCGTGCGAAAGATAATACGAAAGGCTTTAGTGATGGTTTTGATGGTCTCTTTGCTGAACCCATGCCGCTTTAAACCTTCACTGTTGAGGCCGTAAAGGCGGGTATGATTGCCATTGGCCAGAACATAGGGTGGAATATCCTGGGAGACCCCTGAGGCTCCGCCGATAAATGAGTAGGCACCGATCCGGCAAAATTGATGAATCGCACTTAAACCACCGATAATGGCGTGATCCTCGACCTCACTGTGGCCTCCGAAGGTGGCCCCATTTGAGAGAATGATATGATTACCAAATTGACAATCGTGGGCGATATGGGAGTAAGCCATGATAAAGTTATGTGAGCCGATCCGGGTAAATCCACCACCGTGTTCAGTTCCGCGACTTATCGTCGCATACTCCCTGATGACCGTTTGATCACCGACTATAAGCTCAGATTGACCCTCCTGGTGTTTAAGATCCTGGGGGTCAGTGCCGACCAGGGCGTAGGGATAGATGTGACACGAAGTGCCGATGGCAGTTTTGCCTTTGACCGTAGCATGGTGGTTAATGATCGTGCCTCGGCCTAAGCTGACGTCGCCTTCAATGACTGCATAGGCCCCGACTGTAACCTCGTCCGCAATGGTAACCTGATCTGAAATTATGGCAGTAGGGTGAATATTTGACATTTTAAATCCTGTAAAGGTTTGATTGACAACTAATCTGTCGTAATGCTGGCCATCATCTCGGCTTCACAAACCAGGACTCCTTCAACTTCTGTGCGTCCTTTAAACTTCCAGATATTACGCCGCTGATTGATCAACTCCATGGTCATAATCAGAGTATCACCCGGGACTACAGGTTTGCGGAAACGGGCTTTGTCAATGCTCATAAAAAACATTTTCGTATCTGGATCTTCACCGGCTTTGACATTTAGTGAGTCCATGGCAAAAATCCCCCCGGTTTGGGCCATAGCCTCAATTATCATAACCCCTGGCATGACCGGGAAAGATGGGAAGTGGCCGACGAAAAAGGGTTCGTTGACGGTTACATTCTTACATCCGACGATCCTGCTACCCGGGGTTATTTCAAGGATTTTATCAACCAGCAGAAAAGGGTAGCGATGCGGGAGAAAGCGCATTATCTGCTGGATATCCATTAATGGTGGTTGCATCTTTTATCCTATTTCTTATCTTTTGTCTGGTTCTCTACAACCCATTTATCATAGGCTTTGATGAGCTCATCAGAGACATCAAGAGTTTCATCGGCGAAGATGATACCACTACGTTTTTCGAGAATCAATTTGTATTTTCCGGTTTTGCCAAACGCTTCCGTCACAACTTCGAGCTCTTTCAGCATTTTTTTGAGAAATTCACCTTCCAAAGCCTTCATATCTTTTTCTGAATCGGAAACAAAGATCTTGAAATCACGTACCATTTTCTGATAGTCGCTCTCTTTTTCCTGGCGTTTTTCGGGACTCAGCATCATTCCCTGACGCTCAATCTCCTCTTTCACGACCGAGATTTCGGATTGCTTGGTCTGGAGCAGAGCGCGTAACTCCTCTTGTTTGGCTTGCATTTTCCCTTTAGCGACTTCTCCCTGGCTGGAAAGGGCCATGACTTTCTGGAGATCAATATAGCCGAATTTGAATCCCGGATCAGCCGCCTGAGCGGTTGCCAGGCATGTAATCAACATTCCCATAATAATAGCTGTGATCAATAAATACTTCTTCATTTTCTACTCCTTGATAAAATTATTGTGATTATAACTCTTTCGCCTAATTTATTTTCTTGCAAACTTATTGTTAACCACAGAGATTACAGAGGACACAGAGGTTCCAGTCTGAAAGCTTTTCTCTGAGAGCTCTATGCTCTCTGTGGAGTGATCTGAATTTTGCCTTTTTGATTCTGGATCTGTTGGTTTTGGTGTTCTATTAAAAGAAAGTTCCGACTGAAAAATCCCAGACGCTGCTCTCTTCATCATCTTCTGGGCTTAGGTTAAAGCCCCACTCAACCCGCAAAGGGCCCATCGGAGATTTCCAGCGAATGCCAAAGCCGACACTGTGACGCAGGTCGAAACTTAAATTTTCATTATCATCAAAGGCTTTACCGGCATCATAGAAGATAACCCCTTTAAGGCCCATGTTTTTAATCAGCGGGAAGATCCATTCAGCGCTCAAGATAAGTTCTTTAGTGCCGCCGATAACGTCACCGTTTTCATCCTCGGGGCCGGCTTCGCCAAAATCGAAACCGCGTACTGTTTTTAAGCCGCCGATATAGAAACGTTCGTAGAGAGGTAGGTCCTGGCCGCCATAACCATCTGCATAACTAATGCGTCCCCAGAGATGAAAAGCGCTGCTCCATTTGAACGGATAGAACTTATGACCTTCAAGGATGACCTTGTAGAAATCGTTGTCAAAGCCTAAGGGGCCGCCAGCGAAAACCAGGGTTCCTTTGAGTTTGTAGCCCCGGGTTGGGAAGAGGTAGTTGTCGCGTTTGTCTCGGTTTAAAGAGAAGTAGACCTGGCTGGTTGAGGTCGTGCCCTCTTCATCCCTGATATAGTCGGAAGCGGTTGAACTTATATTATAAATCTCGACTTTTTCCCAGCGGTAACCGGCTGACCAAGTCGTGTATTCGTTGATCGGTTTGCCAAAACTCAGCCTAAATCCCTGTTGTGATGTATAATAGGCATCATATTCATACTCTTCATTATAGATATTGACGCCTGAACTCATGTTCATGTCGAGGAAATAGGGGTCGGTCAGGCCGATATTATAGAACTGGCGAGAGCCTGAAAACTCAACGTTGAAGGTTGCATCAAGCCCTTTACCGAGCCAGTTTTTCTGGGAGATATTGGCAATTGCAATAATACTGTCGACGGTGCTGTAACCCAGTCCAACGCTGAACGCTCCTGTCGAACCTTCAACTACTTTAACGTTTACATCAATGGTCTCATCATCGTTCTGAATAGTCTGGATATCAGCCTCTGAGAAGAATTGCGTGTTATTAATCCTTTCGCGGCTTCGTTTGAGGGCAGAGGCACTGAAGAGATCACCTTCAGAAAAGCGCAGTTCCCGGCGAATTACCTTGTCACGGGTTTTGGTGTTGCCGCCAATATTGATCCGCCCGAAAAGAAATTTGGTTCCTCTGTTAACATGGTAAGAGACATCAATTGTGCGTTTTTCCGGGTCAATTTGGGTGCGTGGATCAATGTCAACATAAGCATGACCGCGGTCGGCAAAAAAGTTTGAGAGGGTTTCAATGTCATTTTGTAGTTTCAGGTTACTAAAAGTTTCACCGCTTTTTCCTTGAAGAACTCTGACCAGGTTATCGGTCATCTCCTTCTCACTTTCAGGATCAACTACTTCGATTTTTCCCATGCTAAAGACTTCGCCCTCGTCAATATCGAAGTCTAAGTAGATCCATTTGCGGTTATCGTCTAAGGTTATTTTAGCTTTACTGACCCGAACCTGAACATAGCCTTTGCTCAAATATAATGATTTTATAAGTTTAGCATCATTTTCAAGTTGATCTTTTTTGAGGATGCCGGCATCGGTGACCCAGCTCAAAAAGAAACTGTAGGTTTTGGTCTGGAGTTTACGTCGCAGACTCCAGGATCTAAAATTTTCATTGCCATGAAAACGAATTTTTTTAACGTAACATTTAGGCCCTTCATCAATGACAAAAACAACTTGGACATTATTTTTTCCAGCCTTCACGGCCTTTGTTTTAATCCGAACCGAATAAAAACCTTTCTCGTGATAGAAGGCTTTCATCTTCGCCAGGCTTTCCTGTAGGCGCTCTTCGTTGAGAATATTAAATGTATGGAGGGTGATCTCTTTAAGTAGCTCTTTACGTTTTACCTTGTTGTTGCCTTTGATGATAATTGCATTGATGGTCGGTTTCTCGACGACAATAATCGCAATCTCGACCCCATCCCTGATGCCTGCCAGATTGACCATCAGGTTGTCAAAAAAGCCTAAGTTGTAAAGAGCTTTGAGATCTTGGTCCAGGATTGTCGTTGACAAGTGTGCGCCGACTTTGGTTTTCATCTTGTCGGTAATGGTATCTTTAGTAACTTTCTGGTTGCCCAGTACGACAATTTCAACAACTTTTTGTTCGTTAAAACTCTCTTCTTCAGCGGTGGCCTGGTGGGCGCAACAAAACTGCGTAAGAATAAGTACTAACAGGAGCAAGAGTAATCCAGGAATTTGAGACCTTTGGTTTTGTTTTTGTCGAAACATTAAGATCTCATTTATTTTTATCATCATTATTATTATTGTCAGCTGGTTTGTTTGAAAAATAGTTGTGCTTGGCAGACTTTATGATTCCAGAACCATTCCGTTTTCTATTAAGATAGTGCGATCCATCTGGCTGGCCAAACGTTGACTGTGAGTAACCAGGAGTAGAGTTGTATTGAAATCTTTATTACACTCCATCAGTAGGGCGACGATTTCGTCGCTGGTTCCAGCGTCTAGGTTGCCGGTTGGTTCGTCAGCCAGTACGGCTTTGGGTTGCATGATCAAAGCTCTAGCCATGGCCACCCGTTGTTGTTCTCCCCCCGACAGTTCACCTGGTTTATGGCGGACTCGTTCCCCAAGCCCGACTTTCTGGAGGAGCCGGGTTGCCATTTTTTTGGCGTCCATTATGGCTATACCACCGATTAAGGCTGGAGTCATAACGTTTTCTAAGGCACTGAATTCAGGTAATAGGTGGTGAAACTGAAAGACAAAACCTAGGGCTGAATTGCGCCACTTTGCGAGTTCTCTTTCTGAGCGGGAAAAAATATCTACCTCTGCGAAGCTGACGCTGCCACTGCTGGGTTTGTCAAGTGAGCCAATGATTTGTAGTAAGGTGCTTTTGCCGGCCCCTGATTCGCCACAGATGGCAATCCGCTCTCCGGCGCTAATGGTCAGGTCAATGCCTTTTAAAACGGATATCTCCCGTTTGTCGAGAAAAAAACTTTTTTTCAAGGCAACTGTTTTAATCATCTCTCTTTCCTTGAACGCTTCACGAGCCGGAAACCGGATTTAGAGAGCTGATCTTTATTTTCATAAGGTTCTGTTTGCGCTCTCTGAAAGAGGTGAGAATGCGCGGCAGAAAATCAGGGAAATGGGCCACCAGGCGATCAACTTCGTGGCGTTTTAAACAGGCTATCAAACCGTTAGAGAGGGCTCTGACGCTGGCGCTGGCGGCTTCTCCGGTTAAAAGAGAGAATTCTCCAAAAAAATCTCCGGCGCCAAGAGTGGTGATGGGGATGTTGTGATTTTCCCCCGGGCCCTGAATGCTGATCTCAAGGTTACCGTCGAGAATAACATGGAGGCTCTGATTCCTCTCTCCCTCTTTGAGTATAAATTCTTGAGCTGAGAAGGTTCTGATCTTGAAAGATTCGGCAATCCGGGAGAGCCAGAGCTGGTCCCGATTGTTTCCTAAACAGAAAAGCGGCCTTAAGGTGTACTCGAGAAGGTGTTTGTGGGCTGCCTTGATCAATGGTTCCAGGAAATAGGGACGGCTCTTAAGAAAATCTTTGAACTCTTCGCGGCCAACAGTCAGAAGTTTTCCGGTCTCGAGTGCAACAATGGTTGCGGTGGCTAGACGATGCGGTAAAAGCATTGTTAGTTCACCGAAAAAATTGCCAGCGCTCAAGGTTGCAATCTCTTTGAAGTTGTTCTCGCAATCCTGGTACAGTATCTGAACCCGTCCCTCGACAATCAAGTACAGTTTATGGTTTTCTTGATTTTGCCTGATTATTACTTCATTTTTCATAACTCTTCTAGTGGGACAGATTTTTTCCAGTTCACCGATGTCGCTAAGTTCTATAGTAGTGTCCGAAAAAAAATCACTATGGGAAGTTTCGCTAGGGAAAGTTTTAAGGTCCGGTGAATTTGCAACTTTGTGAGTGTTCAGGTGCTGAACCTCAGCTGCAAGTCCCTGGTGCTGGTAGAGTCCGCTCAAAAAAGCCAGAGCCAGAGAGTTGTTGGGCTCTTCTCTTAATATGAGTTTGTAGATTGCCGTGGCTTTGGTGATTTCACCAATCAAGACCATTTCCGTAGCTATAGCAAAGAAAATTTCAATTCCGGCACTGGTTTTTTTTGCATTAATCAGGGCCCGGGCTTGATTGATTTGCAGGTGCAGGCTTTTCTGTTTGGCTTCCAGACGTTTTCTGGTCGTCTCATCAATGTTATCTAGATTCGGATCGTAGATCATCTAAACCACCTATTCGTAGCGCAATGCTTCAGCCGGGAGCAGGCGGGAAGCGCGAAAAGAGGGATAGATGGTTGCCCCAAAGCAGAGTACCAGAGAGAGGGCTGCGGTCGCCGTCAAGTGGTAAATTTGCAAATCCACCGGCAGTGAAGTTTCGAAATAGTAGACATCGCCGGGCAGGGTTATAAAATCGTATCTTTTAAGTATTTCACAAACTACCAGAGAACCGGCGAGGCCTAAGATAGTTCCGGCTAAACCGATAATCATACCTTCCCAGACAAAAATACGCATAATGCGTAAGGATGAGAGCCCCATGGTTTTGAGAATGGCGATCTCTTTGTGTTTTTCCATAACTACCATGATCAGGGTTGAGATAATATTGAAGGCGGCAACCATAATAATCAGGGCCAATATAATAAACATGGTGATGCGTTCAAGTTTAAGGGCGGCAAAAAGATTACGGTTCATGCTGATCCAGTCACGGGCCCAGTAGGGGTAGGATAGTTTTTGGCGGATTTTTTCAGCAATGGCACCCGCCTCATAGAGTTTTTCGATTTCAACTGCGATACCGCTAACCTGGCCCGGCATTGCAAAAAATTTCTGAGCGGCAGCAACGGTGGTATAGGCTAATGCGGAATCGTACTGGTACATACCTGAGGTGTAGGTGCCGATAATCTTAAAGCGTTGCATTCTGGGAACCAGACCTAAAGGGGTCGGTGAACCGCTGGGGGCGATCAGGCGTAGGCTGGAGCCGGTTTTAACGCCAATGTTTTTAGCTAATTCACTGCCCAGGATGATTTCGGGAGGGTTGTTTCCCGATGCCGCTGGGGGGGAGAAAAAGCGTCCGTCAACCAGCATCTTTTCAAGTTTTTCACGCAAGGGGTCGTGGTTTTGATCGATCCCGCGGATACCGGCCCCACTGACTTGGCGGCCGTGAGTCAGCATCGCCTGATTTAGAATAAAGGGCGCGGCTTCTTGAACTTCTTCTATCTGCTTTATGCTCTCAGTAAGTTTTTTGTAATCGCTTATGGGCCCACCATATTTCATAACCATGATATGGGCCGTATTGCCGAGGATCTTTTTTTTGAGCTCTTTTTCAAAACCGCTCATGACCGCAATGACAACCACCAGGGCCATGACTCCAAGTGCAATCCCCAAGATCGAGATCAGGGAGATAAGTGAAATAAAGACCTGTTTGCGTCGCGCCAGCAGGTGGCGTAAGGCAACAAAAAGTTCGAACCGCAAAGTCAGGGCCTTTACTGTTCAGGTTTGAGGAGCGGAAAGAGGATGACGTCGCGGATTGATGCGGCATCCGTAAAGAGCATCACCAGGCGGTCGATGCCGATGCCTTCGCCCGCAGTCGGCGGGAGCCCATATTCTAAGGCTCGAAGATAGTCAGCATCAAATTGGTGGGCTTCCTGGTCGCCCGCAGCTTTGTCCTTGAGTTGCTGTTCAAAGCGCTCTCTTTGATCGAGGGGGTCATTAAGCTCGGAAAAAGCGTTAGCCATTTCACGGCCAGCAATAAAAAGTTCAAAGCGGTCGGTGACCTCCGGGTTAGATTCACTCCGGCGCGAAAGCGGTGAGATCGCAACCGGATAATCAGTGATAAAGGTCGGTTGGATCAGTTGGGCTTCGACTTTTTCGTCAAAAATTTTCATCAGGCATTTAGCGTGACTCGATCTCTCCTGCGGAGCCATTTCCAGGCCAAGATCCTCGATGATTTGCAGAATGCTCTCCAGGCTTTCAAGGCGCTTCGTATCAATGCCAGCGTATTTCTCAATGGCTTCGACGACAGTTAAGTGGTCCCATGGCGGCGAGAAGTTGATCTCTTGTCCCTGGTAGGAGAGGAAGTCGCAGTTATTTAGAGCCCGGCAGATGGTGACGAAAAGCTCTTCGGTCATGCTCATCAGGTCGAGATAAGTTGTATAAGCCTGATAAAACTCAATCATGGTGAATTCAGGATTGTGTTTTATAGAAATACCTTCATTGCGAAAATTACGGTTGATCTCAAAAACTCTTTCGAAACCTCCAACCACTAACCTTTTGAGATACAATTCAGGGGCTATGCGAAGGTTAAGGTCAAGGTTTAAAGCGTTGTGATGAGTAGTGAAGGGTCTAGCCGCAGCCCCCCCTGCGACTGCTTGCATCATCGGCGTTTCAACTTCCAAAAAATCTCTTTCTTTAAAAAAATTCCTGATGATATCAATTATCTGAGTTCTTTTGATGAAGGTGTCTCGCACCTCCTGGTTGACGATCAAGTCGACATAGCGTTGCCGGTAGCGGGTTTCGACATCTTTTAAACCGTGCCATTTCTCCGGCAAGGGGCGCAGAGATTTGGTCAGAAGCTGGACGCTGGCAACCTGAATTGTGACTTCTCCGGTCCGGGTCTTAAAAACTGTGCCGCTGACCCCAATTGTATCGCCGATGTCAAATAGTTTAAATATTTTAAAATTTTCTTCGCCGATCAGATCTTTGCGGATGTAGGCTTGGACTTGACCGCTGCGATCCTGGAGGTGGGCAAATGCGGCTTTACCGAAATGTCTCAGGGCGACGATGCGACCGCCGATTGTGGCTGGCGCAGACAGCTCTTCAAGGGCCTTGGCCTCTTGCTTTTCGTACTCGTTCAGTATCTCAAGGGCAGTGTTTGTCGGGGTGAAGTCGTTGGCAAAGGGATTTACCCCCAACTCTTTAAGTTGTTCAAGCTTGTTGATGCGCTGTTGGCGCAAGCTGTTTTCATTATCTTGAGTCATCTTTTTGGATTACCTGAAATTTATGAATAGTTATTTAACGAGCGTTATTTAAGGAGGTTAAGCTCCTGATTAGCTTGTTTGCCAAAGAAACCAAGCGGTTGCAGCTTGATTGTCTGCTTGAAAGCTTGGCGGGCCTGTTCTTGGTTTTTCCGGGCTTTTTCGATCTTGCCCAAATAGAGCCAGACCCCGGGGTGCTCCGGTGATAATGTACGTGATCTTTCAATCTCCTGGAAGGCGTCTTCAAATTTATTTATTTTGAGATAGAGCTGGCTCAGTTCGTAGTGTGAGGGGAAATAGTCCTGATTTAATGCAACCGCTTTACTGTAGCAGTGTTGGGCCTCTCCATGCTTGTTTTGCAGTTGATAGAGTTTGCCGAGGTTGTGGTAGGCTTTTTCCGGGGTTTGATAGAGGGCGTTGTTGGCGGCGGATAGAAATTCTGTTTCGGCCGCAGTAAGATGTTTTTGCTGCATATAGATGCTGCCCAGGGTGTTGCGGGCATCGCCATAATCAGGGTCGAAGACCAGAGCTTTTTTGAGGGCTGTGATCGCTTCTTCCGGTTTTTGTTCATTTAAGGCAACCATGGCTTTGAGGTAACACGTGCGTTTGTTCTCAATGCCGGCTTCTTCTATTTTTTGTAAACCATTTTTTACCAAACAATAGTCTCTGGCGGTGAATGCGATCAGGAGGTTTTGATAGAATTCATTTGAGAGTTCGCATTTTTCGGGTGTTGGGGTGTGGTTGCAGCTCAAACTAAATATGAGGCAGAAGAGAATAGTCGTAACTATCCCGGTTTTTAGAGTATCGATTAGGTTTACTTGCACGGTTCAGGCTCTTTCTGAATGAGTTTTGCTCAAAGTGGTCAAAGCTTTTACCCACAGACCCACACAGACAAAGGCGGACAAAATACTTTGACGTCTGTGTTTGTGTGGGTCTGTGGGTAATCTGTGACTTGAATTATTATGGAATCTGGCTGGTTCCGGCTTGTCCGGGTTAGGATTTTGCCAGATTTCGCAAATTTAATAAACGCTCTTCAGCCCAAGGTTTAAAGTACGAATTCTGCAACAGTTGGATCATGTTTTCGTAGATCGCTACAGCTTTTTCCGGCTGATTACTTTTTTCGTAGCTGAGTCCTAGCAGGATATAGATATCTTCGTTGATAAAGCTGCGTTCGGTCTGCATCTTTTCCAGTATCGAAATTGCTTGGCTGAACTCATTTTGCTGAAAATGGATGGTGGCCAGTCCCAGTCGTTGCAGGTCTTTAAGGTGGCGATCTGATACTTTATTACTGTTTTGGTAGAGTTTGGCGGCTTCGCTTAGGTCGCCGGCCCGGTATTTCTGGTTGGCGTATAGGTAGCTGGCAACTGGAGCGGCTATGGTAGTTTTGTATGAAGTGATGAGTGCGTCTAATTGTTGGTTGGTGTTGGTATCTGCCTGGGGTGAAGGATTGTTCAGGGAGGCTATAGCCTGGTTTAGCAAGAGTTGAGCTGAGTGGTTGCGATCGCTGTTATACCAAAAGGCTCCGATTGCAGTCGCAGTTACCGTAACTAAGATTACGGCAGAGATCGAGATCAGTTTTAGATGCTTTTTGCAATAGTCGAGGACTGTGTAGGTGGTTTTTATAAAGGCATCGGGTTCGCGTAATTCACGGCGTACGGATATTTTTCCTTTAGACATTTTGCGTATTTTCCTTGCCCGGTTAAGGCGTGATTTAGGGGCCTTAAAAAACTCTAGATTTGATCCTGAATTAGAGTTTCTGATTATGAAATAAAATTAATAAAGCACTGAAAAAGCTGATTTTATTTCATATCCAGACCCTTTACCACAGGAGCGCAAATGAATCAATGAAAATCGCCTTCGTAGATGGTTATTGTTCTCTGGTGCGGCTAGAAATAGTTCAATTTGTTAGTTTGAGTATGAACTCATAAAAAAGCCCAACATTTTAAGCAAATGTTGGGCTTTTGCGATCTTAAACGTAACTACTTAGCTATCGCTCCCAAACTATCAGCAATGACCCTGTTTGTGAGGGCGAAGCGATGTTTAATGCGATTAGATGTCTTTACTCATCATCACTTTTTTGGGGTGCCGCTTTTTTGGCTGCGGTTCGCCGACGTGGTGCTTTGGGCTTGGCCTTAGCCTTTACTGCGCTTGGATCCGGGCTGGCAACTGTCTCAGCTGGTTTTTCAGCTTCTGGTGCAGCCTTTTCCGGTTTGACCTCGGGGGCTTCAACTTTTTCTCCGGGTACTGCTTCAGCCGGAGCTCCGGTTTCCGGGGTTGCTTCTTCATCCTGACAACCACAGCAAGTCTCAGCTTCTTTTAGCGGGCTCTCGGCTTTTATCTCATTGATCTCATCAATTATCATCTCTTGTTCCTGATCAAGATCAGCAATGGTCAGGAGGAGTTGGGAGATTTCATCCTTTTCCCAGATGTCTTCATCTTGCTGCAGGGCCTTGAAGATGTACACTCTTTCGCCTAAGTGGCGTAGTTGTTGTTTGCGGCGATTGCTGATAGCCATGAGTTTGGCTTTGCGGCTCCCCAAACGGCACAGTTTTCCGACCTGATAGTTGATGTTTTTGAGTGTTGAGTTGGCCATGCTTTTCCTCCTGAATATTAATTTGCGTGTATAGCTAGTGAAAACGATAATGCTTGTCAAGGTTTTTTTTGGTTTTTTTGGGTTGTTTTTTATTTTATTATGTGTAGAGTAGGCTTGAAAAACCTAGGTGACACATGAGGTTGGTTTTTTGTAACCTTAAAAAAGTTTTGGTCCTAATAAGTGTATCTTAAATATGAGTAGTGAATCATGGATTGTCATTCCCGCTCGTTATCAGGCCCAGCGTTTTCCTGGAAAACCTTTGGCTTTGCTCCATGGTCGGCCGATGATTGTCTGGGTTCTCGAAGCTTGTCAGAAGGTTGAGCTGGCCAGTCAAGTCGTAGTTGCAACCGATGATCAGCGGATTGCCGAAGTCGTCAGGGCTTATGGCGGCCGGGTTGAGATGACCGCAAGCCACCATAAGAGCGGTAGCGAAAGATTGTCTGAGATTGCCCTTCGCCACCCACAAGTCAAATGGTTTGTAAATGTTCAGGGCGATGAACCGGGAATTGATCCTGATTTAATCGAGCGTGTTCTCTGCCGGCTTGCCGAGAGGGCTGATCCTGACCGGCTGGTCTCGGCAGCGAACTCTCTCCAGGATCCCGATGACTATAGCTCTCCTCATGTAGTCAAGGTCGTAGTTGATCTTAAGGGTAAGGCCCTCTATTTTTCACGTTCTCCAATACCTTTTTACCAAAATCAGAAACCGGTTCTGGAGGTTTCGGGAGAGGGGCGTTCGGGAGTTTTGCAGCATGTTGGGATTTATGGTTATAGTGGTGAATTCTTACGAGGTTTAAAGTATCAGCATCCTGGAGTTCTGGCCGCCGCTGAGAATCTAGAGCAGTTAAACTGGCTTGAAAATGGCTACTCAATTGAAATCCTTGAGTGCAAATCACCTTGGTCGGGGATTGATACCCCGCAAGAGCTGGAGCGTTTTGCCGCAAAATGGCCGGGAAGGGCAAAAAGGCTGAAGGATGAATGATGAAGGATGTTTAGACCCCGATGAGTGATTGGATTGAGATGGAAATTGATGACGTTCATGTCAAACGTGAACGTGAAAAAGCCCGGCAGCTGCGCAGCACTCATTTTTGGCAGCGACTTTTGAACAAGGGTATATGCCACTATTGTGGCAAACAGTTTTCGGCGCCGGACTTAACCATGGATCATATTGTGCCGCTTTCTCGCGGCGGTCGCAGTGTTAAAGGTAATATTGTTCCTTGTTGTAAAGATTGTAATAATAGGAAGAAGTACAAAACTCCTGTGGAGATGATTTTGGAGGATTTATAAATGGGACGAGTTGTAAGCGAAGCAGATATAGAAGTGACGGTAACCACCGAGCCTTTTGCCGTGACTGAGATCTATTCTCAATTTATTGGGAAGGAGAGTGTGGCCACCGGAACTGTGGTCATGCATCATGGGCGGGTCAAATATCCGGGCAAGGTACTCCCCGATTTTCGGGTGGTCAGTCTTGATGCTTTGGTTGATGATGTTTGTGAGGGTTTGCGGACTATTGCCATTGATGCCGCCTGGCATTTTCTCCTGCATCGTATTTTCATTCAGCATCGTTTGGGATCGGTTGAGCGGGGTGGTGATGTTTTGCTGGTTATCTGTTCGGCGGCGACCCGTCGCGATGCTTTTGAAGCCTGTGCATGGATCGTCGATGAGATCAAAAAAGAGCAGCTCATCGCTTTGCGTGAACTGCCTTTTTAATTAAAATGCTCCCAGTTGGCACGGGGATATTTTGATTTTTAATGCTTCACAGGCTGCTGTGATCTCAGTTTTTTTGAGGTTGAAACGGTCAGCAATCTGCCAGGATTCAAGACATGCTAACTTTTGTCCTGTAAGAGCTTGTTGCAGAGCTTCCTGAAGTTCTGGGCTCGGGGGGGACTGGGCCGCAACTATATTTTTTTCACGGCTCTGGCCAAAAAGTCCGAGTTGGCATCCGGTCAGGCGGAGTCCCAGAAGATCGGCCGCCCGGCCAACCTCAGCCGGAGAGAGACCTGTGGCTTGTGCCAGTTGATGGGCCTTGGAGCAGCTTAAACGGCCGTTTTGGGCGGTCTCAGTCATCTGCTGTTTTAACTCTTGGAGAATTGTCTGGTCGCTGTGTTTGGCGGCATAGTTGCCAGTGTCTAAATGGGTCATTAGTTACTTTCCTTGGTTTTCAGTTGTTTAGCTTCCGCTTGTTTAGCTTCCGCTTGTTTGTCTTCAATAATACCTTCGGAATTCTGTTTCTTGGTTTTTTTTTGCCCTGCCACCTGGCAGGCTGGTTTCATTCAGGTTGCAACACCCATTCGTGGTAAAATGTGGGCCTGTAGTAGATACCAGGCGATGATAATTCCGAGCATTATCAGCAACTCTTTCATAATAATTTCCTTTCCTTAAAGATTAATCAACCTTGTAAATGTCAATTTTTTTCCGCCCCCACTCTAGGGCTCTTGAGTGAGAATCGTAGAAAAGATCAAGTCTTTTCTCTCCTTTGATAGCCGAGCCCCGATCTTCAACGACGCCATAGCCATATCCGGGAATATAGAAACGGGTGCCGAAAGGGTGGTAACGGGTGTCCGCCGCCAAGGTTCCGTCCCTGGCGGCCCAGAGCCAGGGGAAGAAGATGCACCAGGGCTGTTGTAATAGTCCGGGATTGGGCTCCCTCGGTGTGCTGCCGCTGGCGGTCAGGCCGCTATAGTCACGCCCGCTGGTGGTATAACGATTCCAAAAATCAAGTTTAAGAAATTTCCAGTTTCCCCTCTCCCAGCCGCAACATTGTCCACAGCCGCAATAGGCAGTAGTTTCATAGCGAACCGCCTTGCCATGGCCGCCACAGTTGCAGAGCGCGAGCAGAATTATGGTTAAGATTATGACTTTTCCGAGATGTTTGATTATATGAGGTATGGGTGTGTTCAAGGTCGACACGGTTTTCCCTCTTCAAATGGCGCCATTCGCAAACTTCCAAGACTTTTTTGCTTGTTATCGTGGTTTGGTGCGAGTATTGAGCTTTTAACCATAGAGAAATATGTAGTTATCTGTCAAGGAGATATTATGAAGTTTATAGATAAACTGGAATTGGCCCAGAAGAAAAATAGGTCGTTGCTCTGTGTCGGTCTTGATCCCTCCCTGGAACGATTGCCGGAGAGTTGTCGTCAGCAGGCGCAGCCTTTTTTGGCTTTTAACAAAGCTTTGATTGATGCTACTGCCGATTTTGTCTGTGCTTATAAACCGCAAATTGCTCATTACGCGGCCGCCGGGGTGGAGTCAGAACTGCTGGCAACAATCAGCTATATAAAAGAAAAATATCCTGATATCCCGGTAATTCTGGATGCCAAGCGGGGCGATATCGGCAGTACCGCAGAAAAATATGCAGTTGAAGCCTTTGAACGCTATCAGGCTGATGCTGTAACTGTCAATCCCTATCTTGGCGGTGACTCATTGATGCCTTTCTTGAATTATGCTGAAAAGGGAGTCGTCGTTCTTTGCCGCACATCTAATCCCGGGGGTGGCGATCTCCAGGGGCTTGAGATAGACGGTGAACCGCTTTATCTTAAACTGGCCCGGTTGGCAGCCACATCCTGGAATGATAACCGTAATCTTTTACTGGTGGTGGGCGCCACCTGGCCCGATGAACTGGCCCGGGTGCGGGAGGTGGTTGGCGACATTCCTCTGTTGGTGCCTGGAGTCGGCGCTCAGGGCGGTGACCTGGCAGCGGTTTTACGGGCGGGCCTGGATAGTAACGGAGCCGGTCTGGTGATTAATTCTTCCAGGGGCATTATTTACGCCGGAGCAGAAACCGGTTTTGCCGAAGCGGCCCGCCAGGCAGCCTTAGAGTTAAGGGATGAGATAAATAGTTTGCGTTAGGGTTGCTTTTTTTCTTGACAATGATGGTTTCTTGGGCTAAATAGGATAAAAAAGATCAATTTAAGCTTTATTTAATAATTTTAGTAAACTTTATTTTCCTAAGGAGATTTATCATGTGTATAGAGATTAAACATAATTGTGTCGGTGGTCATCAGAGTGCTCAATTCAGTAATCTTGATAATGTTTTGCCGGCGACCGTAGTCGACAAGGTCTATTGTCCAGAATGTTCGGATAAACCGGAATTTGATGCGGCTACCATGCTTGAAGATAATGGTTGGCTGATTGAGTATGATATGGAATTGGCGGTCTACCTGCTGGGTAAGCAGGGTATCGAGAAAGAGGTGGTGAATCCGGCATATCTGTTCGATAACCGCTACTCAACCTGGCAGGGCATGTCGCCGACCGATATGGCCGAGAGTATTCGTGAGCGTCAGGAGATTATTGCTCTGGCTAAGGTCGATAAGAAAAAATATTTTGAGACTATGAAGAGTTGGAGCATTGATCGCATGAAGGCTTTTACTGAAGCGGGTTGGCGTAAAGCCCAGGCGGCATAACCTGTAAACTAATAACTTCTCTTCCTCCCCCTTGATGATGGCGGGTTCGGTAATGCCGGATCCGCCATCATTGTTTCAGCTCAATTTATACAGACTTTTTAAAACCTCATCGATCAGCCATCTAGGGGTTGAAGCTCCGGCGCTGATGCCGATAGTATGTTTGTCAATAAACCAGTCGGCCTGCAGATCTTCAGATGTTTCAATATGGTAAGAGGAGGCCTGCTTATCTTTGCAGAGTTCATGCAGACGGTTGGTGTTGGCGCTGTTGCGGCCTCCGATAATGAGCATGCAGTCACAACTTTGAGCGAGTTTCAGGGCTTCACTCTGGCGATCGCTGGTGGCCGTGCAGATGGTGTTAAAGCAGCGCAATTCGCCTTTTATCGAGAGCAGGGAAAGGGCAATTTCGTTGTAGAGTGATTGTGATTGGGTGGTTTGGGCGAGCAGGGCAATGCGTGAATTTTTAGGCTTGTTTTTCAAGCTCACAGGGATGTCGCCCAAGCTCGAAATTACCAGAGTGCGTTGCGGATCTCCGTAACTGATAAGGCCGGCAACTTCAGGATGGTCGGGTTCTCCGATGATTATGACCTGATAACCGGCCTCACTCATCTGGGCGACAATCTCTTGTGCCCGTCGAACATATGGGCAGGTCGCATCGATCACAGTTAAGGTCTGGCGTTGTTTGAGCTCCTGGGCAATTTGTCTGGTTATGCCATGGGATCTTATGACTACAACTTCGTTTTTAAGTTCATTAATATTGTCGGTTTGGATAACCCCGATTTCGGCTAATTGATTGACGACCTGGGGGTTATGGATGATGGGTCCTAAAGTGCGGATCTCTTGATCCGGGTATTTTTGTGGGGCCTCATTCGCGAGATCGACGGCCCGTTTTACACCAAAACAGAAGCCAGCGGTTTTGGCAGTTTTTAACTTAAAATCAGGATTCACTTTTTTAAACCCTTGCAGAGATCAATAATACGTTGGCAGACACCATCAATATCAAGTTTGCTGGAATCTATAAGAATGGCATCATCGGCCCGGCGCAAAGGGGCTTGAGCCCGGGAGCTGTCAGCCTGGTCGCGGCTGGCGATGGCCGCAGTGACACTTTCTAAGTTGACCTCTAAATCTTGTTTTTGCTCTTCAAGGCGGCGGCTGGCCCGAACCTTAAGGTCCGCGTCAAGATAAATTTTGAGATCGGCATCGGGGAAAATGACGGTTCCCGCATCCCGGCCGTCAATGATCGCGCGGCTGTTTTGGGCCGCAGCTCTCTGCAGGGGCAGTAACGCCTCCCTGACGCAGGCGAGGCTGGAGACGGCTGAGGCGAGGTGGTCAATCTCGGGGCTGCGAATCAAGTCGGTAACCTCTTTTTCATTACAGAAAACCAGATTTTTTTCACCTGCGGCTTGAAACCGAATTTTAAGGCTTTGCAGAATTCCCTGTAATGCGTTTTCACAGCTTATATCAAGGCCGGCATCGCGCGCGGCCCAGGCAACGCTCCGGTACATAGCCCCGGTATCGATGTAGCTTAAATTAAGTTGAGCTGCAATTCTTTTGCTGACCGTACTCTTGCCTGCCCCCGAAGGGCCGTCGATAGTGATAATAAAGTTTTTTTTAAATTTTTGCATGTTATTTAAGACTTCACCCGTTCCATATACTCACCAGTGCGAGTATCAATCTTCAGGCGGTCGCCAGGGTTTATAAAGAGGGGAACGTTGATGCGGGCCCCGGTCTCAATCGTGACCGGTTTAGTGACACTGCTGGCGGTGTCGCCTTTAAGTCCGGGTTCGGCTTCGGTTACTTCGAGGATGACGAAAATCGGCAAATCAAGGTTGACAACCCGGCCTTTGTAGAACAGCACTGTGACGATACTGTTTTCCTGAAGGAAGTCCTTGGCGTTACCGACGATATCGGCGGTTAACGCGGTCTGCTCATAAGTGTCATTGTCCATAAAGTGGAAATCACCGTCGGTATAGAGGTATTGCATCTCTTTCTCTTCGATGTCCGGTTTACCGACCTTTTCGCCAGAGCGGAAGGTTCGTTCGACAACATTGCCGTTGAGCAGGTTTTTGAGCTTGGTGCGGACAAAAGCACCGCCTTTGCCCGGTTTTACATGTTGAAAGCTCACAATAATAAAGGGTTCGTCATTAATTTCAATGCGTAAACCGCGGCGAAAATCAGGTGTAGAGTACATAGGTATTTCCTTTCTTTGAGATTAAGTTTTTAGCTAATTTTATGAAATAATCATTTTCTCTAATCTTTTATCGATAGTCGTTAACTTTTCGGGACCATTTTCACTGAGATAGATCATATCCTCAATCCGGATGCCCCAGCGTTTCGGGAAGTAGCAGCCCGGTTCAATCGTAAAAACCATACCCGGTTCCAGGACTCCGTTCGGAGATTGGCTTGAGATTGAGGGCGCTTCATGGATCTCCAGGCCGACACCGTGCCCGGTGCCGTGGCTGAACCATTGGTCGAGTTTGGCTTCTACCAAAACATCTCTAACCTGGTGGTCGAGTTCCTGGGCCGTAAGGCTGTTTTTCAAGGCTTTCAGTCCCTGACTTTGAGCTTTGTAAAGAGCTTTATACACCCTTTGCACCTCTGGTTCAGGTTCTTCAAGGAAAAAGGTGCAGGTCTGGTCGCTGTGATAGCCCTGGTAGCAGGCTCCGAAATCTATAGTGACGATATCGCCGGGATTGATGAAACGCTCTGAAGCGACCCCATGCGGCATGGCCGAGCGTGGTCCGCTGGCAACGATCAGGGGGAAGGCCGCTTTCTCGCCCCCGGCCCGGCGGATCTGGTACTCTATTTCGGCGGCCAGGTCGCGTTCGCTAGTGCCGGGGCGCAGCAACGGCAGGCTTTTCTTGAGAGCGTCTTCGGCGATGGTAACCGCCTGGCGGAGAAGTTTAAGCTCTATCTCATCTTTGTATTTTCGTGGTTTTGAGAGGGTGGCGGCGACCGCGATCGGCTCTTCTCCGCCTAAGTTGTGACGAAGTTTGAGCCAGGTTTCAGTACTTAATTTATTCTCGTCAATACCTACTTTTTTTATGTTTGAATTTTCTTTTATATGCTGGCAGAGGACATCTAGAGATGTGATGCGGATAAGCTCTATTGAACTCGGAATCTCCGCCGCGGCCTGGGTTGTGTAGCGGCCATCGGTGAAAAAGCGATCTTGGTCCACAGTCAACAGCAGGTAGGCGCTATCACCACTGTAGCCAGTGTAGTAGTTAAGGTTGGCTGGGTGATTGATAAGAAAGGCGTCGCATTTTGCTTCTTCAAGCAGATTGCGAAGTTTTTCGAGTCGTTGTTGGTGGATATTCATGAGGGTTGGGTCAATAATAATTTAAATGTTTCCAGGGCGACCAGATAAGAGGCGCTGCCGAAACCGCTGATGCTGCCCCGGCAGACGGCCGCAGTCAGGGATTTCTGGCGAAAATCATCGCGGGCACTGATGTTGCTCAAATGAACCTCGATAACCGGGAGCTCGATTGAAGCTATGGCATCACGGATCGCAACACTGGTGTGGGTGAAGGCTGCCGGGTTGATAATGATTCCAGAAAAACCTTCGTTTTCAGCTTTGTGAAGCCAATCGATGATCTCGCCTTCGTGGTTGCTCTGTAGGCAGGTTGTAATTATTGCAAGAGCCTTCCCTCGGCATTCAATTTCGTGGTTGATCGTCTTAAGACTTTTTGCACCGTAGACCTCAGGCTCGCGGCGGCCTAAGAGGTTGAGGTTGGGTCCGTGGATGGTCAGGATTTTCATATTTTTACCTGTTTGCAAGCTTCCGGTTGCTCTTTTTTTACAATTTTAAGAAGGTTTTTGAGGTGAGAGATCTGTTGCCGGGTGTGAAGCTTTTTTCTGGTTTTTTCCGGGTTGGCCTGAGGTCTGAAATACTCCTTGATCTGGGCGATTTCTTTCTGGTAGATTTCGGCTTTAGCTGGATTCTGGTGACTGAGCTCCTGGTAAATGTCGATTGCCTGTCGCCAATGTCTCTGGTTAAGCAGGAGTTTGGCCATGGTTTCGGTCAGAATCGGTTGGGCCGAGTTTTTATTGACTGGGTTGTCCATAGTTTGAGTGCTATATCGAGGTTGAAAATAGTCTTCCTAAAACGTCATCTTCTGTTAGTGGAAAAATCATTTCAAGTCAAGAGTGATGGTGTTTTTGGAGATAGAGATGGCCACAAATCTTTTTTATGCGGGCCTTTTTTTGTTCTTTTTTTGGGGGAGTTATGCGGGCAGTTGTGCAACGGGTCAATTCGGCAAGGGTCAGGGTTGACGATCAAGAAATTTCGTCTATCGGGAAAGGTTTTATGGTGCTGCTTGGGGTCGGAGCCGATGATGCGGGTGAGGATGTTGATTATATGGTGCGAAAAATAAGTGGCTTACGCATTTTCTACGATCAAGAGGGGCGGATGCGTTTGTCTTTATCAGAGGTTGGGGGTGCGGTGCTGGTGGTGCCTCAGTTTACACTCTATGGTGATGTTCGCAAAGGCAGTCGGCCATCTTTTACGGGTGCGGCACCGCCGGAGCTTGGTCGCCAGCTCTATGAAGAGGTGTTACAGGGAATCAGGAATCGGGGTTTAGAGGTTTGCGGTGGCCGCTTTCGTGAGATGATGGAGGTTGAGCTTGTCAATGACGGCCCGGTAACCATTTTATTGGATAGTAAGCGCGGGTTTTGATATAACGTCGAACCCCTTAGGCGTCATCCTTCTTGTTGGCTGAAGAGGAGGATGAAAGGGTTCAGAAGCTCAGCTTCAAAATGGTCGGGCGTTTCTTTTTGGATGATCTTTAAGGCTTCAAAGGTTGTCATCGCTTTCTTGTAGGAGCGTTTTGTTGTCAGAGCGTCAAAGACGTCGCAGAAAGCGCAGATCTTTCCCGGTAGTGAGATCTCCTTGCGAGCAAGTTTTTTGGGATAGCCCGAACCTCCACAGTGTTCATGGTGGGTGAGGATAATATCGATGATTTCAGGATTGTCAGTTTTCATCTCCTGCGCCAGTTCAGCTCCCATGGTCGGGTGGGCTTGCATGAGTAGCCATTCATCCTGGTCGAGAGAGCCTTTTTTGTTAATGATAGCTTTTGGGATTCTGGCTTTGCCAAGGTCGTGGAGAAAAAAGCCTAAGCCTAAGTTTTTAAGATCTGCTTCGCTGATTGATGGTACTGTTTTGCGCATCATTGAAACCGCGTAGATGCCAACGTTGATGGAGTGCGTGTAAGTGTAATAATCCTGGTTGGTGATCATCATTAAGAGGTTGCTGGTTTTGGGTGATTGGCTGATGGTGTCGATCATGCAATCAACAAGATTGCGCGTCTGTTCAATATTCTCGGTACTGGGGTTTAGGAAAAGTTCTTCCGTGATGTCGCTGGCGGTGTCGTAAATGATTGAAGCTTTGGCGTTTTCGGTCAAGTCGGGATTGTCCAGGACTGCTGCAAGATTATTTTTTAAATAGTTGAGATAGCCTTGGTGGTCATCAGTGTTAAGGTAGAGGTGGCTGACATTGTTATGTTTAAGCTGTTCGAGCTTGCTGGTTGAGAGTGCGTTGGTTTCGTTAAGAAAGAGAACGTAACGGTCTTGCCCAGTGCGGAGAAAGAGTTTGATGCCGACCTGGCGTTCAGGTGCCAGGGTGGAAAGGGGGATTTGTTGATATTTGGGGATTATTTTTGGGGCTGATCTTTGGGGCATGGGATCTCGTTTTTATGCAAACTTTGTCTGCTAAATTAGTTATTTTCACAGTGAAACTGTAATGAATTTAAAAAAAATTGTCAAACGGATAATAATTCGCGAAAAATTTGCAGTATGCGAAAAATTTGCAGACTGATCGTGTACTTCAATAATTAACCAGTTCTAGGACTCGATAATTAAATCAACAAATTTTGTTACTACTTAGCGGTTTACCACAAAGCTAAATCTAAACGTGTTAAACTTTGCTTCGCCCTCATGAGGCTACAGCAAAAGTGTTGAACGTCGCTTCGCCCACTTCGAATATGGATACCCCAAGGGCACTTCCTCACTTCGTTCAAGTGCAAGTTCAGCCCGTTTCAGTCTCTTGTGCCCTTCAGGCTAAAAGCCTTCGCTGGAGGTCTGTCCCCGTATCGAGGCAGTTTGAGAACAAAAAATGCTGAGTAGTTACGTAAACTTTTCACTATAGATTAATTATGGTATATTATTTGCTTTTTTCTGCCCGCGAGTACACAGTTTCGTTTTGGCGGTCAACGCTGAACGATCTTTTATAATGCCACTAATTAACACTATCAAGGAGGTAGTAAACCAATGGCAAAATCGAAAGAGTTAAACATTCAGGAAGCAACAATTTGTGCCAGTACTAGGCAGATGTTGGAGAAAGCCACAAAAGACGGCGTTGAGATCTCTTTTCACAGAGCCAATAATATGGCCGCCTGTCCCATCGGGGCGGTTTCCGCTTGTTGTAAAAATTGTTCCATGGGTCCCTGTCGTTTGAGTCCCAAAGATCCTTATGCCAAGGTTGGTGTTTGTGGTGCGACGATCGATACCATCGGGGCTCGTAACTTCGCCCGCATGGTTGTCGCCGGGGCCTCCGCCCATACCGATCATGGCATGGGTATGCTTGACTGCTTCAAGGAAGTCGTTCATGGTAAGATCGACGGATTTCGGATTAAAGATGAAGTGAAACTCAAGGAAGTGTGCGGTTATCTCGATATTCCGACCACGGTTGAAGTTGACGGCGAAGTCAAAGATCGTGAGATTCTGGAGTTAGGGGTTGAGCTGGCTGAAGAGCTCGAAAGAACCTACACCCAGGTCGAAGGTGAGATTCCTTTTATGAAACGGGTTCCGGAAAAGACCTTGGAACGCTGGCGTGAACTAGGTATTGTGCCGCGTGGCTCGATGCGTGAGATCATGGAGATGATGCATCGTACACATATTGGGGTTGACCAGGAATATGTTAATATCAGTCGCCAGTTTCAGCGTGTTGCCCTCTCCGATGGCTGGGGTGGTTCGATGGTTGCGACCGAACTTTCCGATATTCTGTTTGGCACGCCGAAACCGATTGCCGGTATTGTCGATATGGGTTGTCTCGATGAGAAAAAGGTTAACATTGTTATTAATGGTCATGAACCGATTATGTTCGAAGCCATGATTGATTCTGTCAGTGATCCTAAATTGATTGAAAAAGCCAAAGCCGTCGGGGCCGAAGGTTTGAATTTGGTCGGGATGTGTTGTTCCGGGGCCGAGGTTCTGATGCGTCACGGGGTTCCCCATGCCGGTAACTTCATGTCGACAGAAGCCGTGCTTGTAACCGGCGCCGTTGATGCCATGGCGGTTGACGTTCAGTGTATCAAACAGGGTTTAAGCCCGGTTTCCGAATGCTACGGGACTCCGTTGTTTACTACCAACTATCGGGCGCACATCGAAGGGGCCATACACATTCAGTTGGATGAAACTAATCCTCGTGAATGTGTTGACCAGGTTGTTGAAGAGGCGATCAAGCGTTTTAAGAATCGTAGCAAGCCGATTGAGATTCCGCAGAACAGGCATATCGGTATCCACGGTTTCGGTCATGAGAGTATTCTCTCTACCCTGGGCGGAACCTATCGTCCTTCCTATCGTCCTTTGAATGATGCCGTCATCAGCGGTCGTATCCGTGGAATTGCCGGGGTTGTCGGTTGTACCAACCCTCGTGTCAAACATGACTGGGTTCATACCGAAGTTGTTAAAGAGCTGATCAAAAATGATGTTATTGTTCTGATGACCGGTTGTGCTACAATTTCAGCTGGTAAAGCTGGTCTTTTGACCCCTGAAGCAGCCAAATTTGCTGGTCCGGGGCTGGCTGAGATTTGTGAGACGGTTGGTATCCCGCCGGTCTTGAGTCTGGGGTCCTGTGTTGATAACAGCCGGATCCTGGTCGCCGCTACGGGAGTTCTTAACGAGGGTGGTCTAGGTGAACGGCTTTCCGACCTGCCAGCCGCCGGATCCGCTCCCGAGTGGATGAGTGAGAAAGCGATCTCCATCGGACAGTATTTTGTCTCATCCGGAGTCTACACTGTCTTTGGGGCTGCCTTCCCGGCTACCGAGGGTAGCAAGTTTAAAGAACATCTCTTTAAAGGCCTCGAAGAAGAGGTTGGTGGAATGTGGGATTTCGCAATTGATCCTTATGAGCATGCCGCCAAGATGATTGCTCATATCGACAAAAAACGTGAAGCCTTAGGTATCAATGTCAAGCAGGAGCGCAAACTCTTCGACATGGCTGATCGTCGCGAACTGTAGATCGATTTCTAGAAAATAGAGAAGGTCAAAGTGAAAACCCCGGTTCTTTATTGAACCGGGGTTTTTTTGTACTTGACAATATGGGGTGGAGTTTCTACAAGGCTTAAGTGTTTACCGATTTTAAGTATACAATAATTTTTATTAAAGGAATGTTATGCGTTTTTCCAGGATGCACCTGCCGACACTGAAAGAGGAGCCGGCTGAAGCCGAGGTTATCAGCCACCGTCTGATGCTCAGGGCCGGGATGATTCGCCGTCTGGCGGCTGGAATTTACTCTTATCTGCCGCTGGGATTGTTAGCCTTACGCAATGTCGAAGAGATTATTCGCCAAGAGATGAATCGGGCCGGGGCTCAGGAAGTTCTGTTGCCGGCAGTGCAGCCAGCCGAACTCTGGCAGGAGAGTGGGCGCTGGGATTTTTATGGTAAAGAACTTTTAAGGATAAAAGATCGGCATCAGCGTGATTACTGTTTCGGGCCGACCCATGAAGAGGTGATTACCGACCTGGTGCGCCATGAAGTTCGTTCCTATCGCCAGCTGCCGCTCAACCTCTATCAAGTCCAGACTAAATTCAGGGATGAAATAAGACCGCGATTCGGGCTTATGCGAGGTCGTGAATTTATTATGAAAGATGCTTATAGTTTTGATGTTGATGATGTGGCAGCTGGCTTAAGTTATCAAGGTATGCGTGAGGCCTATAGTCGAATCTTTACTCGTTGCGGACTCAATTTTCGCGCGGTTGAAGCCGATTCCGGAGCGATTGGCGGCAGCTTTTCACATGAGTTCGTGGTGCTTGCTGAATCCGGCGAGGATGCGATTGCCAGTTGTCAGGCTTGTGAATATGCGGCCAACGTTGAAAAAGCTGAAAGTCAATTTATAGCCACTGCTGCCGCCTCCGCTGAGATTACTGATGGTACGCCGCTTGAGGTTGCAACTCCTGATTGTGAATCAATTGAGGCAGTTGCCGCCTTCTTCGGGGTTGCTCCTAATGCGACTATAAAAAGTATGATTTTCGAGAGTGATCTCGGTTTCTGTATGGTGGTTGTGCCCGGTGATCGTGAGGTTAATGAAATTAAGGTGAAGGCCGCTCTCGGGGCTGAGTGGCTGGAGATCCCGGCCCCAGCTCGGATTTTGGATGAGTTAGATCTGCCGGTTGGTTATCTGGGTCCTTTTAATGTTTCAATCCCACTGTTGGTTGATCGTCAGGTCCCGCATCTTGGCGAACTTATCTGTGGCGCTAACCGGCCCGGTTTTCA
Organism: uncultured Thermodesulfobacteriota bacterium; assembly: GCA_964457755.1. GTDB lineage: Bacteria > Desulfobacterota > Anaeroferrophillalia > Anaeroferrophillales > Tharpellaceae > Tharpella. The sequence continues at coordinate 68,419 of CAYWGC010000007.1, forward strand.
CCTCCAGGGAGTTTGTTGGGAGCGTGATTTCACTTCTCACCAAACTGCCGATTTGGTTCAGGTTCGATCCGGAGACCTTTGTCCGCGTTGTGGTGCATTGTTGCAGATTGACCGTGGTATTGAGGTCGGTCATATCTTTAAGCTGGGGACCAAATATAGCGAAAAGCTGAATGCTACATTCCTCGACCAGGAAGGCCAGGAAAGGCCTTTGGTGATGGGTTGTTACGGTATCGGGGTTGGGCGTACCGTGGCTGCTGCGATAGAGCAGAATTATGATGAGAATGGGATCTGTTTTCCCTATGCGGTCGCCCCTTTCAAGGTCGCACTATTAAATCTTGACCTCAAGTCAGAAGAGGTCACAAACTATTGTGAGAGTCTCTACCAAGAGCTTTTAAGTCGTGGACTGTCGGTGATCTATGATGATCGTAATGATCGTCCTGGGGTAAAATTCAAAGATGCCGATCTGATTGGGGTGCCTCTGCGCCTGACTTTGGGACGTAAAGGTTTTCAGAAGGGTATCTTAGAAGCGCGGCGGCGGGAGGGCTCTGTGAATATTGAGTTGCCGCTGGCTGACCGGGCTCCTTTATGGTCTCTTCTCGAAGAGCTGGCCGCAGATGATTCGCGTAACTCATCTTAATAAGAGCTACAATCACCCCGACATGATTCTTAAAGATCTCTCTTTTGAGATCAATAAAGGGGAGTTTGTCTATCTTTCCGGCCCCAGTGGGGCCGGGAAGACGACTCTGTTTCGTCTGCTCTTTGCTGACATTAAGCCGGATAGCGGTCAGATAGTAGTTGATGGCCTTGACTTGATGCGGGCTAAGGTGACTCGTATTGCCCGTTTGCGTCGACGTATGGGAATCGTTTTTCAAGACTATAAACTGATTCCCAACTATACTGTTTTTGATAATGTTGCGCTCGCTTTAGAGATTTCCGGAACCCCTCGTAAATTTATTCAAAAAACTGTCTGGAAAGCCCTGAAGGTGGTTGGTGTAGAGCGTCAACTTGATCGTCTGCCTCCACAGTTATCCGGAGGCGAGCAGCAGCGGGTCGCGATTGCCCGGGCCCTGGTTAACGATCCCCAGCTAATTCTGGCCGATGAACCGACCGGTAATCTCGATTATGAGATCGCTAACGAAATCATGCATATTTTTGATTATATAAATTCCCAAGGCACAACCATCGTCATGGTTACCCACAATCGGGCTTTGCTGCAGCGCTTTAAACGTAAAGTATTTTATCTTGATAAGGGTGTTCTGCAGGCCTATGTCTGGCCCGATTGAGGATATAATTTAAATTAGACTTTATTTTTATGGCCAAAATCCAAGACCATATTTTCCCTCTTTTTAAGCTGACCGGCAATAATATTCGCCGTCATCCGGTTATCAATCTGATCTCGATATCGATTATTACGATTTCGATGCTTCTATTGATACTCTATTTTCTAGGTTACAGTAATGCGGCTCGGATAGTTTCTTCATGGCGTGCAGATTTGCGGATTGTGGTCTATCTGCAAGATGATATAGATGCCGAGCGTTTGGCGACATTAAAAAGTTTTTGCCGTGAACTTGATGAAGTTATACGGCTTGATTATGTTTCTAAAGATCAAGCCTTGAAAAATTTCAAAGTTACATTAGGTGATGATGCCGATTTTCTGGCAGATCTGCCAGAAAATCCACTGCCTGCATCCTTTGAGCTTTTTCTCGATTCTGCTGTGGTTGATGTTAATGATATTGAGCGTCTTGCCCGGCAGTTGCAAAGACAGGTCGGGGTGGGTGAAATTGCTTACGGTAGCAGTTGGCTCCGGCAACTTTTTTCGCTGCTTAAAACGGTTAAGTATTTTGGGGTTCTTTTCGCCTCATTTCTCTCGGCCGTGACGGTTTTTATTGTGGCCAGCACTATTCGTCTTTCACTTTTTGCTCGTCGTGAAACTATCAGGGTTTTGCACTTAGTTGGGGCGACGCGTAGTTTTATCGCTTTGCCATATCTTTTTGAGGGTGTTTTCCAGGGCGCTGTGGCTTCAATCCTGGCCCTGGGGTTAGCCTATGCTGGCTTTATACACTTTAAAGAGTGGCTTCAGATTCAGGCCCCTCAGTGGCCGTTTGCTTTGCAGTTAAAATTTTTTACGATATTGCCTCTGCTCCTCTTTCTACTTATGGGGACTTTTCTCGGGATTGCCGGATTTCTCCTTTCGTCACGCTGGATCCGTCAGGATTAGTGCCCTCACTATTACTTTTGGGTTGCGGTCATCAAGCCCGCATTAGTTTCAAGATGAAAAAGTTTTTTTTGCTTCTACTATTAACGGTCTTGATCATAATGCTCTTTCCGTGGCATCGGACTAGTGGTCGGGCCCAGGCAGATGGGAACGCGGCGGTTAAGCGTGATTTGCGCGCCCTTAATGAACAGATTATCAAGGAGCGTAAGCAGCAAAAGCGGGCCCGTATGCGGCACGGTTCCGTGCTGCAGGAGATTGATGCTCTCAACCGTTGGCATGCGGCCTTGCGGAGTGAACTTGAGGCTTTGAGTGAAGATGTTAAGGGAGTCAATCTGCAGGTTGCCGAACAGGAAACCGAAGCCCTGCGGCTCGAAGCTTCTCTGCAAAAAATTTTACAGAAATTTTGTCAACGTCTCAAGATTCGCTATTGTCAACCGCCAGGTAAATGGCTCGACTTTCTCGGTGACGATGTTGATCTTACTGAAAAGCTAAATGCTTTGGTCTATGGTCGGCGGATACTGGACGCTGATCGCGCTTTGCAGGGCTCCTGTAAGGCTCTCTTAGGGGAAGTTCGAAATCGTCGCCGGGAGCTTAATGAACGTCGTCTCTTTCTTCTGCAGCTTGAACAACAACAGGCCGACAAAGTTAAGCAATTGGAAGAAAACATTGCCAAAAAAAATGAGTTGCTGTATAAAATCAAGCATCAGGTTGAGGCTCATGAGGAGCTTGTTGTAGAGCTCGAAAAAGTGGCTGGTAAATTAAAAAAAATAACCCTTGAACTGGGTTTGCCGGAGACCGATTTTGCCTCTCTTAAGGGAAGTTTCCCGATGCCGGTAGAGGGTGTAGTGATCAGTTTTTTTGGCCTTGAAAAAGATTCCCGTTTTGCTACGGTTACCAGTAATAAGGGGATTGAAGTTGAAGCCCGTTTCCGAGATCCGGTTAAGGTTATCCATAATGGTCAGGTTGTGTTTGCCTCCTGGATGAAGGGGTATGGTAACTTGTTGGTGGTTGATCATGGGGGCAGTTACTATTCGGTCTACGCTCACCTCGATGAATTTACCTGCGCACTCAATGATCAGCTGCTAGCCTTAGCGATTGTTGGTCGAGTCGGTCGCGGGGTACTCTCAGATACCGCCTCGCTCTATTTTGAGATTCGTAAGGGGGGCATCCCCGAGGATCCGTTGACTTGGGTTTCACAGTTGTAGAGATGGTCTGTGGCGATGGAGAAGTTTTCTAAAAATAACGATACTTGTAGGGACGGCGTAAAGTTGGATGCCGGCCCTGTTTCAGGTTCTTGTTTGTCAATCTTTTGGAGGTTTTTAAAGATGGTTGAAAGGAATAAAGGTAAATCGATATTTTTAGGTGTAATCGTTGCAGTTGCCGCCTTTATGGTGCTCCATCTCGGAGTTTTGCCGGGCGAGTTAAGGGCCCTGGAAGAGGCTCAGAGCCTGGATGAGAAGAGCCCTTATGAGTATATAAAACTCTACACAGATACCTTAAGCCTGGTCCAGAAGAATTATGTTGAAGAGGTGGAGATAAAAAAATTGGTCTACGGTTCGATCAAGGGTATGCTCTCTGATCTCGATCCGCACTCGAGTTTTATGCCGCCGGAGATGTTTAAAGAGATGCAGGTCGAGACGACGGGCTCTTTTGGAGGGCTGGGTATTGAGATTACAATTCGGGACGGGGTACTTACCGTTGTTTCTCCAATTGAAGACACACCTGCTTTCCGGGCCGGGGTTGAAGCCGGTGATCGAATCATCAAGATTAATGGTGAGCTTAGTAAAGATATGACCTTGATGGAAGCGGTTAAGAAGATGCGCGGTCCCAAAGATACTGAAATTACCATTTCAATTATGCGGCAGGGTCTCAACGAGCTTCTCGATGTCACTATTATTCGTGATATTATCAAGGTTGTCAGTATCAAAAGTAAAACCCTTACCGATGATATTGCTTATATCCGTTTGACTCAGTTTCAGTCTCGAACCTATGATGATCTGAATCGCAAAATGAAAGAGCTCAAAAAAGAACACCCAATCTCCGGACTTGTCCTTGATATGCGTAATAATCCTGGCGGTCTTTTGCAACAGGCGGTTAAGGTTTCTGACTATTTTTTGAAATCCGGTCTGATTGTCTATACCGATGGCCGTATCAGCAAACAGAATATGCGCTATAAGGCTTATGATGATGGTACCGAAGGTGACTATCCAATTGTTGTTCTGGTTAATGGCGGCAGTGCCAGTGCGTCGGAAATTGTGGCTGGAGCCTTGCAGGACCATAAACGAGCTTTAGTGTTGGGTACTCCGAGTTTTGGTAAAGGGTCGGTCCAGACGATTATCCCGCTTGAGGATGGTTCGGCGGTGCGGATGACAACCTCGCTCTATTACACTCCCAGCGGTCGTTCGATCCAGGCCAAGGGGATTGAACCCGATGTTCTGGTCGAAGCGGGTACGGTAGTGCGTCGGGACCAGAAAAAAAGTTTTATGCATAACTTGAAAGAGAAGGATCTTAAAGGCCATTTTGAGAATGGCAACGGCGATCAAAAAGATGCCGCGGGTTCAAAAAAACTTGATTCACAATCTTCGGCTGACAAAGATTCGAGTGTCGGCGAAAGTAAAACTGAGTTACCCGAAACTAAAGATGTCAAAGGCGAGTGGCGTGATGATGTCCAGATTATGCGGGCTGTCGAACTGCTTCAGGGCTGGCAGGTTTTTAAACAGCTTAGTGCGCAGTAGTCGTTTGTTGTAATGGAAAGATGGCGCAGTCCAGTAACTTTAAAAAAGCGATGGTTGCTTGTTGTCTTAAGTTTTGGCGGTGCCGCTTTTTTCTTTTATCTCGGTTATCTGATTGCCGATCGATCGGCTTTACCGACGCCTGAAAGTAGCCGCCTGGCAGTCTCTCAGCCTGTTGTTGAGAGTCACCAGGGCCGAGGGCGAGAATCCCTGGAAAAAGTCTTGAGCCGGTTGGAACGGCAACTTGCCGTTTGTCAACCGTCAATCGTTGTAAGTCGGGACTGGGAACTCATGCGCAATGGGTCGCATGAGTGGACTCGGGTGAGGTTGCAGGGTGAGTGCCAGGACATTACTGCTTTGAGGCAGGTTCTGGAGCCCTGTGAGGCGTTTTTGGCCCGTGAATTTAACCTGCGGTTTCTGGCCCACCTTGATAAAAATGGTGGAACTCTTGATCTCCTGATTCTCGATGGCGACAAAGTTGTGGTTGTTGGTAGCTTTGTGCTTAAAAGTGAAAAACTGGCTTTGCAGCCAGACCCAAGCCGTCCGTATCTGGCTATAGTTATTGATGATCTCGGTCGGAGCCTGGAAAGTGCTGCTGCATTTGCGGCCCTGCCTTTGCCTTTGACCTTTGCGGTTTTTCCCTTGTTAGGAAATTCACTTGCAGTGGCGTCCTATTTAGTTGATCATCAGCGCGATATTATGCTTCATGCCCCGATGGAGCCGCGGGGCTATCCGGCCGTAGACCCGGGTCCCGGAGCACTTTTCAGTAGTATGGGTGAAGATGAGTTAAACGCTGTTTTTGTTAAGGATCTGCAATTCTTACCGGCGATCGTCGGGGTCAACAACCATATGGGTTCACATTTAACCGCCGATTCCCAAAAGATGACCCAGGTTATGAAGATTCTCAAAGGGCGTAATCTTTTTTTTCTGGATAGTCGGACGAGTGCCGAGAGCGTGGCTTATAAAAGTGCTGTAGCTGCCGGTATTCCAGCCCTGCAAAGGGATGTTTTTCTTGATAATGTCCAGGATGTAGACCATATTATTGAACAGTTACGGGCTCTAATCGAAGTTGCGAAAGTTAAGGGTAGTTCTATCGGTATAGGTCACCCCTATCCTGAAACTGTGACAGCTCTCGCCTTACTGCCCGAGATGGCAAGTCGGGCCGGGGTCGAGATTGTGCCTTTACGGGAGCTTGCCAGGTAGATGGTGAACTTTGTAGTAAAAAATATTATTTTTTTATAATAGCAACTCTAAGGGTAAGCTTTTGATATGATTGAAGGGATGGTATTCGCTTTTCTCGGAGGCCTCGGCCTTTTTCTCTATGGCATGAAAATTATGTCAGAAGGTTTACAGAAAGCGGCTGGCAATCGTTTGCGTCAGGTGCTTGAAACCTTGACAACTAATCGGATCTCCGCTTTTCTGGTCGGTACGACAGTCACTGCCATTGTCCAGAGTAGTAGTGCGACGACCGTGATGGTAGTCGGCTTTGTCAACGCCGGTCTGATGAATCTGATGCAGGCTATCGGCGTTATTTTGGGCGCCAATATCGGAACCACGATAACCGGCCAGATGATCGCTTTCAAGGTGCATCATTATGCCCTGCCGGCAATTGGTATCGGGGTGGCGCTGAAATTTTTTACCCGGAACCGGCGCTGGCAATATTTTGGTGAAATCTTGCTCGGTTTTGGGATGCTATTTTACGGGCTCGATGTCTTAAAAGATGGACTTGAAGTTCTCAAAACCCAGCCTTTTTTTCAGGAAGCTTTTGTTACTTTCAGTCATAATCAGATTCTGGCGGTTATGGCCGGGGCCTTGTTGACTATTATACTGCAGAGCAGTAGTGCCACGGTGGCGATCACCATGACCCTGGCGGCCAGTGGAGCCTTAACCTTTGAAGGCGGTTTAGGTTTGATTCTGGGCGAGAATATCGGGACCACGATCACTGCACTACTGGCCAGTATCGGTACTAACGTTTCGGCTAAGCGCGCCGCCCGGGCTCACATGATGATTAATGTTCTGGGGGTTGTTTATGTTCTCCTGCTTTTTCCGTTTTTTGCCCGTTTGGTTGATAATTTCACCCCGGGTAATCCCGATATGGTACTTGCCAGCGCCCAACAGGCGACTGAATATGCGATGGCGGTAGGGGATAAACCCTTTATCGCCCGCCATCTGGCTAACGCTCACACCTTTTTTAATGTTTTTAACTGTCTCCTCTTTCTGCCGCTGGTCGGTATTTTGGCTAAAATCTGTATCTGGATGGTGCCCGCTGGTGATGAAGAGGAGAGTACATATCATCTGCGCTACCTCGATAACCGGGTTCTTGATACCCCCACCCTGGCTCTGGCTCAGGCGCACCAGGAGACCACCCGGATGGCAGAGGTCTGTCTGAAAATGTTCGATCAGACGATGGAGTGTTTTGCGGGGTTTTCGCAAAAATTGGTCGAAAAGGTCTACCTTAAAGAGAATACGGTCGATATGTTACAGAAAGAGATCACCGATTTTTTGGTTAATGTAACCCAGTTGTCAACCACCCCTGAAATCTCTCGTGAGGTCAGCGCGACTATGTATATAGTTAATAATCTGGAGCGTCTTGGAGACCATTGTGAAAATCTGATTCGCCTGGTCGAACGTATGCAGGACCAGAAAATTGAGTTCAGCGCTGAAGCTCTGGAGGAGATTGCCAATATCAGGGGCAAGTCGAGAGAGTTTCTCGAGTTGATGCTCGTGGGTCTGCAGAAAGGTAAACATGAAAAGTTCATGGTTCTGGCAAAAGCTCTTGAGGGAAATATCAACTCTCTGGAAGACCGCTATCGTAACCGGCATATTGAGCGTTTAAGTAAAGACCTTTGCTCTGTAGTGCCGGGTTTGGTTTTTATTGATATCCTGACCAACTTTGAAAAAATCGGCGATCACTGTTTTAATATATGCGAATCTGTAGCCGGAGAAAAGTAGTATGAATATTAAAAAGCATGTTAAGCGTGGCCTCTGGAACCATTTGATGAAAAGTGGTATCGAGATGGGTCTGGCCAGCATTATCTATGAGGTTGGGGTTGCTTCCAAGTATGTCAACCATGCGATGCGCACCGGCGACTTGGGGTTAGCTGGTACCAGTAACCTCTATGGTGAGGATCAACTCGCCCTGGATGTTCTGGCGGATGAGATTATCAAGGATCGGCTTGATCATACGGGTCGTGTTAGTCGAATTATCTCCGAAGAGCAGAGTGAGATAATTATTTTTGATCGGCAAATTAAAGGGGGGGGGTATTCGGTCTGTTACGATCCTTTAGACGGCTCCTCCCTGGTCGATGTCAATCTTGCGGTCGGCACCATAGTCGCAATCTATGCCGGCGAAAACCCTTTACAACGCGGTCGTCATCAGGTCGGGGCTCTGTATGTTGTTTATGGTCCGCGTACGACTCTGGTCTACGGGGCGGGCGATGGCGTTCACGAATTCACTTTGAATAACTTAGGCGAATATGTTCTGACCAGGGAGTATATTACTCTTAAAGAGTCGGGCAAGATCTTCTGTCCCGGAGGGGTTCGGCGTGACTATTTGCCGGTGCATGAAAAGTTTGTCCAAAAGCTTGAACAAGATGGCTATAAACTTCGTTACAGCGGGGGCTTTGTCCCTGATTTTAATCAGGTTTTACTTAAAGGTGGCGGGCTTTTTATGTATCCCCGCACGACCTCTGCCGAACAGGGTAAACTGCGTCTTCCCTTTGAGCTAAATCCCATGGCCTATTTGATTGAGGCCGCAGGAGGAGCTGCCAGCGATGGTCAGAGGCCCATTCTTGACCTTGACTGTCATGATCTTGACCAGCGCAGTCCGGTCTATATTGGTAGCCGCAAAGAGGTTGAGCTGGCGGCTAAATATTTTGCTGGAGAGATTTGATGAATCATAAGGAAATTACAACCGGCTTTACTTTTGATGATGTTTTGATTCAGCCAAACTATTCTAATGTTTTGCCGAATGAGGTTGATCTAGCAACCTGGTTGACCCGTGATATAAAACTCAATACACCACTACTCAGTGCGGCCATGGATACAGTGACCGAATCCAAGACCGCCATCTGTATGGCCCGTGAAGGGGGTCTTGGCATCATCCATAAAAATATGTCGATTGAGGATCAAGCTGCAGAGGTTGATAAGGTCAAGAAGTCGGAAAGCGGTATGATTGTTGATCCTATTACGATGGCACCAGATCATAAGGTGCACGAAGTTTTGGCGGTAATGGAGAAATATCATATCTCCGGTGTGCCGATAGTTGATGGTGAATATCTGGTTGGGATTGTCACCAACCGTGATCTCCGTTTTGAAACCCGCATGGATCGGCCTCTCTCCGATATTATGACCAAAGAGAATCTGGTTACGGTTGCAAAAGGGATCGATATGGGGGCGGCCAAAATCCTGCTTCATGAGCATCGCATTGAGAAACTTCTTGTGGTTGACGATAAAAATCGTCTGCAGGGTCTGATTACCATCAAGGATATTGAGAAAACCCGTAAATATCCTGACTCCTGTAAGGATGTCAGGGGCCGTTTGCGGGTTGGTGCTGCAGTTGGGGTTGCCGGTGATCGTGAAACCCGGATCGCAGCCCTGCTTCATGCCGGGGCCGATGTGATTGTTATCGATACGGCACACGGCCATAGTCAGGGTGTTTTGGATGCGGTGGCGGCAACCCGTAAAACTTTTGATTGCCAGTTGATTGTTGGTAATGTGGCGACCGCTGCCGGTACCAAGGCCCTGATTAAAGCCGGGGCTGATGCGATTAAGGTTGGAATCGGGCCCGGTTCTATCTGTACAACCCGAATCGTGGCTGGTATCGGGGTGCCTCAAGTCAGTGCCCTGATGGCCTGCAGTCAGGCGGCAGAAGCATCTGGAGTTCCAATTATTGCCGATGGCGGCATAAAATTTTCCGGCGATGTCGTTAAGGCGATAGCTTCCGGAGCCCATACGGTGATGATTGGTTCACTCTTTGCCGGCACCGAAGAGAGCCCGGGGGAGACTATTCTCTATCAGGGTCGCAGCTATAAAATGTATCGTGGTATGGGTTCTTTAGGAGCCATGCAGTCGGGTAGTAAAGATCGTTATTTCCAGGACGAGGTTGAAGATAAGAAAAAACTTGTGCCGGAAGGTATTGAGGGGCGGGTGCCCTACAAAGGCTATCTCTCTTCCAGTGTCTACCAGTTGTTGGGGGGCTTACGTTCAGGGATGGGCTATGCCGGTTGTGCTTCGATTGAGAGTCTGCGTCACGACGCATCGATGATGCGGATTACGCCGGCTGGTTTACGTGAAAGTCATGTTCACGATGTGATCATTACTAAAGAAGCGCCTAATTATAGGTTGGAGTAAAAATAATGCAGCCCCACGATATTCATGAGGAGAAGATCCTCATTCTTGATTTTGGTTCTCAGTATACTCAACTCATTGCCCGGCGGGTGCGTGAGCATAAGGTCTATTGTGAGATTCATCCCTTTAATCTCTCTTTAGACTTGGTAAAGGAGTTTTCACCGTGCGGGATTATTCTCTCCGGGGGTCCTTCCAGTACTTACGGGAATAGTGCGCCGCATGTTGATAAAGGGGTTTTTGATTTACAGGTGCCGATTCTGGGAATCTGTTATGGGATGCAGGAGATCGCCGAACAATTGGGTGGTGAAGTTGGTCACTCGCAAGAACGTGAATTTGGGATGGCCAGTTTGTCCGCTTTGCAGGATGACGCTTTGTGGCAGGGTTTGAATTTTCCTGAGCAGGTCTGGATGAGCCACGGCGATAAGGTTCTCTCTCTGCCGGAGGGTTTTTCGGCAATTGGCGAGACTGAGAATGCGGCAATTGCCGCATTTGCTAATCCCCAGAGAAAAGCCTGGGGCCTGCAGTTTCATCCTGAGGTTGTCCATACAAAACCAGGTCGCCAGGTCTTGAAAAACTTTCTTTTTTCGATCTGTGATTGTCATGGTCTCTGGACGATGCACTCTTTTATCGAGACCACCATTGCTGAGGTTCGTGCTCAAGTCGGTTCCGGCAAGGTTATCTTAGGTTTGAGTGGCGGCGTCGACTCTTCGGTGGCGGCGCTTTTGCTCCATAAAGCCCTTGGCGATCAGTTGACCTGTATTTTTGTTAATAACGGGGTCTTGCGTCAGGATGAAGCTACTCTTGTACAGGAGATGTACGGTCGCCATTTCAATATGAATTTGCGTTATGTCGATGCCAGTCAGAGTTTTCTCGAGCTTTTAGCAGGGGTGAGTGATCCAGAGAAGAAGCGCAAAATTATCGGCAACGAATTTATCCGGGTCTTTGAAGATGAAGCTCACGCAATTGAGGGGGTTGACTTTCTGGCTCAGGGGACGCTCTATCCTGATGTGATTGAGAGTGTCTCTTTTAAGGGCCCTTCAGCGGTGATCAAGAGTCATCATAATGTCGGCGGTCTACCCGAGCATATGAAACTTGAGCTGGTCGAGCCTCTGCGTGAGCTTTTTAAAGATGAAGTGCGTGAGGTTGGGCGTGAATTGGGCCTGCCTTCTGAGGTGGTTGACCGGCACCCCTTTCCGGGCCCGGGACTGGCGATTCGGGTGATTGGCGAAATCACCGAAGCCCGCCTCAAGATCTTGCGTCAGGCCGATGCCATTTTTATTGAAGAGATTCGTAAAGCCGGACTTTATAACGAGATCTGGCAGGCTTTTGCTGTGCTTATTCCAGTAAAAACCGTCGGCGTTATGGGAGATGAGCGTACCTATGAAAAAGTTATCGCTTTAAGGGCGGTTAACAGTGTTGACGGGATGACCGCCGACTGGTTCCGGATGCCTTATGATCTTTTGGGGCGGCTGGCGAACCGGATTATAAATGAGGTAAGAGGGGTCAATCGCGTGGTTTACGATATCTCATCCAAACCACCGGGGACAATCGAGTGGGAGTAGAGGACAGTTCAATGGGCCAAGCTGGAAGGGTTCTTATAGTTGATCGAAAAAGCCGGATTCGGCAGGAGACTGCGGCCGCTTTGCGGGGCATCGATTTTTATGTTGACGAGGTCGATAATGGAGATCAGGCCCGAGCCCTGCTTAAAAAATCTTCCTATCAGATGCTTTTAGCTGAGGTCAGCTTACTGCCGGGTGGCGGCGTTGAATTTCTCCTGGGAGAGGATGCCATCCTCTCATCAACGGTTGTTGTTTTGATGGCTTCGGGCAGTTCTGTTGATGATGTGGCGACGGTCATGCGGGCCGGCGCGGCTGATTTTATACAACGTCCATATGGTCTTGATGAGCTCTGTTTGCGCATCGAAAAAGCGCTTAAAGTTCGTTTTTATGAACATGAACTAACCTATCTTCGCCATGAGCGTAATATTATCTATCGGTTTGAAAATTTTATTGGTGAAAGTGCGGCTATCAAAGAGGTCTTTGCCCTTTTGAGTAAAGTCTCCGGCAGTAATGCCAGTATTATGATCTCGGGTGAAACCGGCACCGGTAAAGAGCTGGTGGCTGGGGCGATTCACTACAGCAGTCCTCGGGCGGCGAAAAGTTTTATCAAGGTTAACTGCGCCGCCCTCCATGATAATCTCCTCGAAAGCGAGCTTTTCGGGCATGAAAAAGGGGCCTATACCGGAGCCAGCCGCCAGCGTATCGGCCGCTTTGAACAGGCTGATCGGGGGACCCTTTTTCTCGATGAAATTGGTGATATGAGCCTGGCGACACAGGCCAAGCTTTTGCGGGTTTTACAGGAGCGCGAGTTTGAGCGTTTAGGCGGCGATAAAACCATTAAGGTCGATGCCCGAATTATTTCGGCCTCCAATAAGGATCTGGCTAAAATTATTCAGGAAGGTGATTTTCGCGAAGATCTTTTTTACCGAATTAATGTAATTAATGTTCATATCCCCCCCTTGCGGGAAAGACGTGAAGATATTCCGCTTCTGGCCGAGTCTTTTATTCGCAAATTTGCAGCCGATCTGAAAAAGAACATCACAACTCTACATCCAGATGCCGCCAATTTTCTTAAACAGCACCATTGGCCGGGTAATGTCAGGGAGTTGCAGAACTGTATTGAACGCGCCGTTTTGATTAGTGAAGGTTCGGAAATCATCAAAGCCGATCTCCTTTTTATGAAAGGCCTTTGTCGGGATGGCGAAGCGGGTGAAGCTGCGCCGGTTTTCGAGATTCCTCCCCAGGGACTAAAACTCGATGATATGGAACGCTCCCTGATTGTCGAAACTCTGGAAGCTTGCAACTGGGTGCAGAAAGATGCGGCGGCTATGTTGGGTATCAGTAAGCGGGTGATGAATTATAAGGTTAAACAGCTTGGTCTGGGTAATGCCCGCTGGTTAAAAAACAAGTGAACGAAAGTAGTAGATTAGATCTTAAAGGTTTGACTCGTGAAGAGCTGGTGGCCCAGCTTGCCGGTATCGGCAAAGAGCGTTATCGAGCCGATCAGGTTATCCGTTGGCTCTATCGCCAGCGGGTTACAGAGATCGGCCAGATGAGTAATCTCTCGCGAAGTTGTCGGGAACGCCTTGGAGAATTTTCTTATATCGGTAAGCTCGAATGTCTGCGGGAGCAGGTGGCTCAGGATGGTACGCGGAAATTTCTTTTTCAGCTCAATGACGGTCATACGATCGAGACCGTGCTGATCGGCGATAAAAATCGTTTGACCCTCTGTCTCTCAACCCAGGTGGGTTGTCGCATGGGTTGCAGCTTTTGCTTGACGGGTAGTTCCGGTTTTGAAAGAGATCTTACCGCAGCCGAGATTGTTGACCAGGTGATTCAGGTTGTTGATGTTCTCGATAACGACAGCCTGGCTCGCGGTGCGGTTACCAATATTGTTCTGATGGGGATGGGCGAGCCCCTCGATAATCTCGAAGAGGTGATCAAGGCCCTGGAGATTATGAAGTATGATGACGGGCTCCAGTTTTCGAGTCGTCGCATAACTCTTTCAACCTGCGGTCTGGCGCCTGAGATCGTCGAGCTTGGTCAACGCATTGAGGTCTCTCTGGCGATCTCGCTTAATGCCGCCGATGATGCTTTGCGCAGTCAGTTGATGCCGGTCAACCGGCGCTACAATCTGGCTGCTCTGTTGGCCGCCTGCCGCAGTTATCCCCATACCAACCAGCGTCGTATAACCTTTGAATATATTCTTTTTGCCGATTTGAATGACTCTTTAGATGATGCCCATCGTCTGGTCGAACTGGTGGGCTCGCTACCTGTTAAAATCAACTTGATTCCCTTCAATGAGCACCCTGAACTCTCCTTTAAAAAACCTCAGCCCAAAAAGATTACCGCTTTTATGGAGTATCTCCAGCGTCATCGCTTGACCGTCATGACCCGTCGCAGTAAAGGTGCCGATATTAGTGCCGCCTGTGGCCAGCTGAGAGAGGGCAGTAAAGCGCAGCAGAGTAACCCTTCTTGAATATGAGCCTTTGCTGCTCGTTGAAAAAATTATTGTTGGGGACAGTGAAAAAACTAAAAGGGGCCACGCATGAAGATGTCGCGGCCCCTTGTTAGTTAGAGAAGTGGTTACTTAATCGATAAAAGCAAATTCCAGTGTGAAGTTGCCAAAATCTGTGGTGAAGGGGAGGACCACGATTGATGATTTAGTGGCGTGGGAGATGGTGTGGCCTTCGCCGGTGATGATGGTCGGAATCCCGGCGGTCAGGTTGATATTTTGGGCTTCGAGTTTGTTGCGGGCATCACCGCAAATCATATTGGTGATTTCACCGACCGCATCAGTAACATCTTCGTTAAGTTCGTCATGGACTTCACCCAGCATTTTCTCCAGTATAGCTTTGATGCAGGGGAATGTGAAAGTGATCGAGAGGGAGCCCTCCTTGTCGCCAGCCAGCCCGATGATACCGGTAATATCGCCAGTTGCCGCAGGATTTTTTTTGATGTAGGGTTTGCTCGGTTTTGAAGTGATGAAGGCCATGGTCTTCAAGACATTGATAGTGCCTTCAATAAAGGGGTTGATGTAGCGAACATCCACGGCATGGTCTCCTTCAAGAGAGGGTCAAAAATGCTCAGGGATTACCCTGTGCATAGAAGTGATAATTGCAATATAAGCATGATTACTGTAATATTAAGTCTAAGTAGCAAATTGTCTTGCTAAGTTCAAGTATTTTTATAGATTTTTTTTCAACTTATTGTTAGTATCGTCAATCTTGGTTCTGTCTGAATGGATATATCTGAATGGATATATCTGAACCTGTTGTTCTAGAGGATGAATAGTGTTAAAATTATGAAATTGAGATTGAACTTTTTTATCTTACTGCTGAACTTGGCGATTTTGTTTGTGCCGGTCACTCTACTTGCTCTTGATGAGGGCTCTCTGTTCTCGCGGTTAGTTGCTGAAGATGGGCTTGATAAGGCCTTAGTGTCGCACTATCTTAAGGGTGAACGAGCCCATGTTGATACCGCAATTATTGCGAAAAATCTTAAGCAGGTTGAATATAAAGCTACCTATGACCGTTTTTTGGGTGCAAAATCAGTGCAAAAGGGACGCCTTTTTTTACAGGAAAACCAAAGTTGGATGAGGGTGCAGGAGAAAAAATACAGGGTCAAGCCTGAGCTTGTGACGGCCATTTTTTTGATTGAATCGGATCTTGGCCGTTATCCCGGCCGTTATCATCTGCTTCAGGTTTTTGCTTCATTGGCTTCGTGCAATCAGGAGGAGTATTTACAGAAGGTTTACAAGGAGTTGCTGCCCAAATATCCTGAACTTGATTATCAATGGTTGCAACGTCGAGCCCGGAAAAAATCGGTCTGGGGTTATGTGCAGCTAGTTGCTCTGATGAGGTTGTCTGAGCGTTTTGATGTTAACCAGGTCAAGGGCTCTTGGGCTGGGGCTTTTGGTATTTGTCAGTTTATTCCGAGTAGCTGCTTGAACTACGCCGTTGACGGTAACGGTGATGGTTTAATCGATCTTTATGATTTTAAAGATGCGGCAGCCAGCGTCGCAAATTATCTCAAGGTTCATGGTTGGCAGGCTGGACTTGACCGCAAAGCTCAGGAAAAAGTGGTTTGGAGCTATAATCACAGTACTCTCTATTGTCAGACCGTAGTTGAACTGGCCCGACGCTTAGATGAGAAAGATGATTAATAGTCCTGAAATTGGTACACTAATCTCTTTTGAAGGGATTGAAGGCTGTGGCAAGTCGTCTCAGATTACTTTGCTGGCTGAGCGTTTACGGACTCTCAAACGAGAGGTTGTGGTTTCGCGGGAACCGGGTGCCACTCCTTTGGGTAAAGAACTTCGGAAATTGCTCCTTGATCCGGCCCACAATCTTGACTCACTGACTGAATTACTCCTCTATCTGGCTGACCGCCGCGAACATCGGCGCCTGGTAATCGCCCCGGCCCTGCAGCGTGGGGCTTTGGTGCTGGTCGATCGTTATGTTGATTCGACCTGGGTCTATCAGGGTTTTGCCCGTGATGAAGTTGAAACTTCTTTAATTGAAAATCTCAATCGTCTGGTTGTTGGTGACTATTGGCCGCAGTTGACCTTTGTGCTTGATTGTCCGGCTCCGGTAGGTCTGAAGAGAGCTTTGGAGCGCAACCGGGAAACCGGAGAGGAGGGGGTCGCCGACCGCTTTGAGCAACGTCATCTCGATTTCCATAATCGGGTGCGGCAGGGTTTTCTGGTTTTGTCTGAGGCCTGTAAAGAGCGTTTTATTGTGATCGATGCTGATCGGGAGATAGAAAAGATTCATAATGAAATCTGGCGCGAATTTTCCTTGAAATATGCCATTAACTGATCTTTTAGGCCAGGATCTGGCAAAAGAACGTCTCTTATCGATGGTTGCCAGCGGCCGTATGTCGCAGGCTCTGCTTTTTGTCGGGCCGCAAGGTGTTGGTAAGGCTTTGGCTGCCCGGGTTCTGGTTGAGGCTTTAAATTGTCACTCTCGGCAAAAAGGTGACGCTTGTGGTCGTTGCCCCTCATGTATTCAGGTTTCACGTCAGCTCTATCCTGATCTTCTGTTGGTTGCGCCGGAAAAACGTCAGATCAAGATTGAGCAGATTCGTGAAATTCAGGATTTTATCAGTTATGCTCCGGTAGTCGGTGAGAGGCGCACCGTGATTATTCAGGATGCTCATTTTCTTAACCAGATAGCTGCCAATGCTCTTTTAAAAACTCTGGAGGAGCCTTCCTCAACGGTCTTCTTTATTTTGCTCAGCCATCGTCACAATTTGTTGCCGGCGACCGTTCTTTCAAGGTGTTTGGTATTGCCCTTTGTCTCCTTGTCGGGGCCGACTGTTGTCCAGATACTGGCCCGGCAGGAGGTTGCTGCGGGGGTCGCGGAGGTTGAACTTCGGGGGGCCGCGGCCTGGTCTGGAGGGAGCATGGAGCGAGCTCTCTTTTTTCTTGAAGGTGAGAACCTGAGCTGGGGTCAGGATTTTGTGGGCCGTTTCTCATCGTTGCCGGGAAATAGTTTGTGCACCGCTCTTGACTTGGCGGAAGAGGCTGCCCAGAGTGAAGCTTTAGAGGTTCTTTTTTTTATTTTGCGCAGTTTTATGCACGATACGTTGCTCTATGCTCAAGGGCTTGAGAACCAAGCTTCAGCTTTTTCAGGATGGAGGGTTAACGCTGTCTCTTTTGCTAAATTGGGGGCACCATCGCTTTTGCTGATGCGGCAACAACTTCTTGAGATAGAGCGGGGTCAGGCGGTGAATGTTAACCTTAAATTAGCATTTGAAGCTTTTTTTACATATATTGCTACAGGTATTTGCAGTGGTCAGTCGTCAGTGGTCAGTGAGACTTTTGTCAATGGCCACTGAAATTTTTGACGAAGTGAATATTGCGGTCAACTTTTTTTATCTGTATCGAAGTTGGGATAAGTCTTAAGTTTTAGTTTATGGAGGAACTACTCTTGGAGTATTTCCTTGCTACCCGCTGATATTTTGGGCGGTTAAAATATAGTTTTATCGTTATTGTCAACTGACGACTGGCAACTGGCAACTGACGACTGACGATTGACGATTGATAATATTTTGGGGTTTTTAAATGGTTAAACGTTATGCCGGAGTATCTTTTCGTTGCTCCCGTAAGGTCTATTATTTTGAGATTGGTGCCTTGCACCTTAAAACTAATGATAGTGTGGTTGTAGAAACTGATCGCGGGGTTAATCTGGGGCAGGTAGTGGTGCCCCCGGAACGGGCTGTTTTGCCCGATGGGGTTGTTGCGGATACGGTCAAGAAGGTTCTGCGTAAGGCTCGAGAAGACGATTTTAATAAACTCAAGGAGAATACAGAGCGCGAAGTCGAAGCCACGCAAATTTGTCGTGACAAGATCAAAGAGTACAAACTCAAGATGAAGCTGGTGCGGGCGGAAATTATGCATGACAGCAACCGTATTATCTTCTATTTTACAGCTGAGAATCGGGTCGATTTTCGCGAATTGGTTAAGGAGTTGGCCCATACTCTACATGTTCGGGTTGAGATGCGGCAAATAGGTATTCGCGATGCGGCGGGGATGGCTGGCGGGGTTGGCATCTGTGGTCGAGAGCTCTGTTGTGCAACCTTTCTTACGACTTTTACCCCGGTTACTGTGAAGATGGCCAAGGAGCAGCATCTGGCCTTAAATCCGATGAAGATTTCCGGCATCTGCGGTCGCCTGATGTGTTGTTTGGGCTATGAGTATGAAAATTATCGCAACTCCGAAGGGCGTTCCAGAGGGCGTGGGAGTAGTAAGCCTAAATCTGATAAGGAGGTTGCAAACTCTGACTGGAAAGGGTCTGAGAGAAGAGCAGAAGCCCGCTCATCTAAAGCTCCAGCCAAGGCTCTGGATAGCGTTTCTGATACAGCTTCAGGTAAGAAAGTCGAGAAAAAAAGCGAAGCATCCTCGGCTGGAGATCGAAAAAGTAAAAAAAGTTCAAGAAATCAAAGGGGTTCTAATCGTTCAGGGAACCGGGATAAGAGGAAAAAAGAGCAATCATGAGTGATTTACAGGAAAAGATCTACTATATTACGACCCCTATCTATTATGTTAATGATGTGCCTCATATCGGTCATGCCTATACGACAATAGCCGCCGACGTTGTGGCTCGTTATCAGCGTCTATTAGGCAGGCAAGTCTTCTTTCTGACCGGGACTGACGAGCACGGACTCAAGATTGAGAAAACCGCGAATGCCAAAGGTTTGAGCGCTAAAGCACTGGTTGATGAAGTGGTTGAACGTTTTATCCATCTCTGGAAGGTCTTGAACATCTCGCATGACGATTTTATTAGAACCAGTCAAGAGCGCCATTATCGGGCCGTAAATGCCTTTTTTAAAAGAGTGCAAGAGCAGGGCAGTATCTATTTGGGGCATTATGAAGATTGGTATTGTGTGCCCTGCGAAACCTTCTGGACCGAGAATCAGCTTGAAAATGAAAACTGTCCCGAGTGTGGACGCCCGGCTGAGAAGGTTAAGGAGGAGAGCTATTTCTTCGCGATGTCAGCCTTCCAGGAGCGCCTCCTCGACTATCTGCAAGAACATGATGATTTTGTCATGCCGAAGAGTAAATTAAATGAAGTCTTAGGCTTTTTGCGGGAAGATTTGCGTGATTTAAGTATCAGTCGCAGTAGTTTCGACTGGGGAATTCCGGTCCCTGGTGACGAGCGCCATGTTATCTATGTCTGGTTTGATGCGCTGATTAATTATCTCACGGCGGCCGGATTTCCTGATGATATGGAGCGTTTTGAGCGCCTCTGGCCAGCCGATGTTCATCTTATTGGTAAAGATATCTTACGTTTTCATGCGGTCTACTGGCCGACTTTTCTTTTTGCTGCCGATTTGCCTTTGCCCCGCCAGGTCTTTGCTCATGGCTGGTGGACGGTGGAGGGCGAAAAGATGTCGAAATCGGTCGGTAATGTGGTTGACCCGGAAGCGGTTGCGGAGGAGTTCGGGGTTGACGCTTTTCGCTATTTTCTTTTGCGGGAAGTTCCTTTTGGTTCGGATGGTGATTTTTCGCAAAACTCGATCAAAGGTCGGGTCAACAGTGAACTGGCCAACGATCTCGGCAATCTTTTGAGCCGTACGGTAGCGATGGTTAAGAAATATCGCCAGTCAGTGATTCCGGTTGCTGATGTTAAAAATCTACACTATCTTGAATTTGCTGCTTTAAATGATCAAATTCGGCTTGAGGTGGCCCAGGCGATGGCTGATTTGACCTTGCATAAGATGTTGGCTGCGGTCTGGCAACTGGTCGAAAAGTGTAACCGTTTTATTGATGAACAGGCGCCCTGGGCTCTGGCCAAGGATGAGTCTCAGGCCGATGCATTAGATCAGGTGCTCTATTGTGTGCTTGAAAGTCTGCGATTATTGAGTGTTTATCTCTCTCCGGTGATGCCCGAAAAAGCATCTCAGATGGCTCTGCAGTTAGGGCAGGCGGAGCCCGTTGCGGCCAGTGGGCCTGAGGTCTTTACCTGGGGCAGGCTGGTGACCGGGGGCGAGGTGGTTAAGGGAGAATCGCTTTTCCCGCGGCTTGATTAGGCTGCATAGGTCGTTGTGATGGCTAATAAAAAATTTCGGCCGGATTTTGCAAAAGCTAAAAAGGTGCGCCGCAAGCAGAAAGTGGTTGCGGTTGGTGAGGTTGTGGGTGGGCTCCTGGATACACCGCAACTGCGCGAACGTCTTTTGCATGAAGAGATTTTTCGGCAATGGCGTAAGATCGTCGGTGGCGGGTTGCTTGATAAGTGTCAGCCGAACCGTATCAAACGAAATATTCTCTATATCGATGTCAAAAGCAGTTCTTGGGCTCATCAATTGATCTATCTGCAGGAGGAGATTATCAGTCGGGTCAATAGCTTTGCGGGTATGACCCTGATTAGCGCCATTCATTGCCGGGCCGTGAAAGCGGGCCAACTGAAAAGTGACAGCGGGCCGGTTGTGAGAGGAGCAGAAATGTTGTCTGGAGCAATGGTTTCCGAAGCTGAAGAGTTGGCTTGGCGTAAACAGAGCCAAACTCTGGTCAAAGACCCAGAACTGGCAGATATCTTATGCCGTATGCGTTGTCATTGTGAAACTCGTCAGCGCCTGTTAGGAATGGTCTGATGGACGTTGTTACGGGAGAACTTTTTCTGATTGCTACCCCGATCGGCAACCTTTCCGATATCACGATCAGGGCTCTGGAGGCTCTGCGGTCGGTTGATCTGGTTGCGGCTGAAGATACGCGGACCGCCAGAAAACTTTTCAGCCGTTATCAGGTTACGACTCCGCTCATCTCTCTGCACGATAACTCTTCGCCTAAACGGCTTGCTGATCTTCTCAAAAGATTGCAGGGGGGGGAGCGGGTCGGGGTTATCTCTGAAGCCGGTACTCCGGGGATTTCAGATCCCGGTTACCGGCTCATTCAGATGGCGGCTGAAGCCAAGATCAGGATTACGCCATTACCTGGTGCTTGTGCCGCGGTTGCCGCCCTTTGCGCCAGTGCCTTGCCGCTCGACTCGTTCTATTTCGCTGGGTTTCTGCCGGCCCGTTCCGGGCCTTGTCAGCGCCGCCTCGAAAGTTTAAAGGATATTGAGGCGACCTTGATCTTCTATGAGTCTCCCCGACGTCTCAACCGCACTCTTGAAACCCTGGAAAAGGTTTTAGGTGATCGTCCGGCCTGCGTAGCCCGAGAATTAACTAAAATCTATGAAGAGTTTCTGCGGTTCCCTCTAAGTCATTTACGGGCTCTTGGTTCTGAACGCGATTGGCGGGGCGAAATCACCCTGTTGGTTGCCGGTTGCGACTTGGAAAGTCGCAACCGCGACCCCCAAACCTTGCTCGAAGAGGAAGCGAAACTTCAAATCCGCCTTAGCGACCCCCATTTTACCGGAGGTCGCAGTAATCGCGATCTGGTTGAATTACTGATATCCGAATTCCCCCTCCTTAAACGCCGCCGAATTTACGAGATAGTTATCTCAGACAACCCCTAGAAAGTTGTCCGAAAATGGCAATTTTTTCTCAAAGCTGTCGTCAATCGCTATAACAGCTGCGGTGACTCTAAGCAAGGGTTTGCCCGTATTCGTTGCCCTGATTGTCACAGCTAATACCTCTGTTGTTTTTCAGCTTTCCTATTCTTATCCGTCATTTCTTTCGTTGTGACCGGAATCTTTTAAGTAGTCTCTGTCATTGTGTGTGCCGCCTACGTCCAGCGGGGATTTTTTCGTACAGCTTTGAACAAGCCGAATGGTATCCCTGGTGTTGTCATGGCAATCCGGACCTTTGTTGACTTGGCGGGAATGTATCAAAAAAGTATGGGAGGTTGACCCGTTGATCTGTCCGCAATGCCAGGGGGAGATGAAGGAAGTCGGTTTCATTGCGGGCTATCCGGTTGTTTGCGAAATCCTGAAACATCTTGATCTGTGGGACCGTTCACCGTCTCGCGGCCCCGTCAAATCGACTGCTGGTGAAGAGGTGGCTTGTGAACCTTATGATGATGGCTGGCCGGGATATGATGTGCCCTTTGTTGTGGTGCAATAGATAATCTGCTGGGGGTAGGGCGAGGTACGTCCAATTTCCCGGTAATTTTGCGTAAAATAACGCAGGTAAGATTTTTTGTGTTGCCGTCACGACGTAAAGATGGTAAATTTTGTAAAATTGTAATGGTGATAACGAAAAGTGTGTTGATGTTAAGGTTGTTGTAGGCTGGCACTTCAATTTTGTGGCTGTAATGTCACACCCCCTGAAAAGCAATTTCCTATAAGCTTCTCCGGGGCGAGGCGGTGGACGTTGCCGGTGTTCTTATGATCGCCGGGATCGACGATCCAACGGGAAAGCGCTTTGGCACCAATCAAGGGATATCTGAGCGGGAGCTCTTGGCGAAGCTTCCGAGGGACAGGTTCACCATCCTCCTTAAGCATCTTCCCCTCGTAAGGGACGACGGCGGCAGCCACTATGACCTTCAGCTCTCGGGACATACTCACCGAGGGCAGATATTCCCTTTCCGTCTTGTTACAGGGATCTTCTTTCAGTACAACGCCGGATGGTACACCCTTCCCGGGGGCGCCTTCCTGCATGTAAGCCGCGGCACGGGGACCTGGGGACCGCCGATCCGGTTTCTCTCGCCACCGGAGGTGACCATCATTGACCTCGTGCGCGAGGGTCAGTCCTCATAAACGCCATTCTGAGCACGACTTTGATCGACCCCGTCTGCACGCGTTACATTATCAACGCGCTATAATTGTATAAAGTCATCCCAAGAATTGTCAAGATTGGTAACGATAGAAACTCTATCTACAGATTTTTCGATATCACCCAGCTGTAGGAATTACTCA
Source organism: uncultured Thermodesulfobacteriota bacterium (assembly GCA_964457755.1). Taxonomy (GTDB): domain Bacteria; phylum Desulfobacterota; class Anaeroferrophillalia; order Anaeroferrophillales; family Tharpellaceae; genus Tharpella. The sequence goes on from CAYWGC010000007.1 coordinate 91,577, forward strand.
CTGCACCTACTTATAAATACCCTTGACTGTAACGAAAGATTACCGAGTATTTATTGAAGTCAATAAGTGATGGAAATGGTTTCGCGTAGTAGCTTTCAACCCGTACTGTTCAGGGGTGATCGAAGAAAAAAATGAAACATGCCGGTTATTAGCGACACCTCCTACTCCTTAAAATCATTTCAGGAGAAAATCAACGATTACCGCTTGAAAACCTCACTTTAATATTCCTTGACAAAACTCCTTGACAGCGTTAACTAATTAAGTAGTTTTAGTATAACTTTATTTACTATCATGCGTGAACTGATTGTAATGAAGGAGTGAAGATGGTTTGGACTTGAAAGCCCTATTTCTCATAAGGAGAGGTAGGGCTTTGTTTTTTATAATGTCAGGTTCAAAAAATCGATGACCGAATAAATTTGACGATGTATTTGGCGAACCGGAGTGACTTAACAATCTCTCGTACCTGAGTATTTATAATCAATTACAAACGATTAAAATCACGAGTTCGGATAGTAGTAAGGTCTTTACGATTCAGGCAAAAAAACGAAAAACAGCAGAGAAAAAAGGGGTGAGCCAGATGAGTAGCATTGAAAAAAAAGGAGAAGCTTCTCTCTCCAAAGAAACCGAGAAGAGTCCCTTTCTAAAATCCGGCAGCGATTCAGAAAATCAGGGGGCAGAACCGGTAATGGGAGAAAAGGTGGAAAAGATCAGAGATATTCTCTTTGGGACCCAAATGCGGGATTATGAAAAAAGGTTTACCCTGATCGAAGAACGCTTGCTCAGAGAAGTAACCAGCCTGAAAAATGAGACCAAGATACGGCTAGATTCGGTGGAAAACTATATTAAGAAAGAGTTGGAATCCTTGATCGATCGGATAAAGACCGAACATGATCAACGGGAGGAATCTCTCAGTGAACTCTTAAGTGAGATGAAGCACTTGAATAAGACCGCTGAAAAAAAGATCAACCAATTGGATGATCAACTGGGCAAAAGCTCGAGAGATCTCCGTCAACAAATTCTGGATCAGGCCAAGAACCTTTCCGATGAAATTTTGCATAAATATGAAGATATCTCAACAACCCTTGGACAAACAGCCCAGGAACTTCGTAACGAAACAGTTAATCGTTCCTCGCTCTCAGATCTTCTTGTGGAAACAGCCGTGCGCCTTAGCGACGAGACAGCTAAGAAATTAGGCATTGATTCAAAAGATATAAAACATGAGTGATACCCCCACCCCGGACAACAGTAAGAATTTGCAGGAAGATGCCCTATCTGAGGACAAGCTGGCCGAGATCCGAACACTCATAATCGGCCCGGAGCAGGCCCAACTCGGCAAACTTCAGGAACGGCTGGATAACTCCGAGATGCTTGCAAAGGATGTCAGCCGGGCTCTTCCTAAAGCGGTTATTTTAAGGGCATCTCAAGACAAAAAATTCGTAACAGCATTAACCCCCACCATAGAAGAGGTTCTCAAATCATCTATCAAAAGGGATCCAAAGACCCTCGTAAGTGCTCTCTTCCCTGTAATGGGGCCAGCTATCAGGAAAGCCGTTACTGAAACATTGAGAATAATGCTTCAGTCTCTCAATCAGGCCCTTGAAAAAAGCCTTTCTTGGGATGGCTTGAAGTGGAGGTTGGAGGCTATCCGAACAGGGAAATCGTTTGCTGAAGTTGTTATTCTCCAAAGTCTTTTGTACCGCGTTGAGCAGATCTTTCTCATACACAAAGAAACCGGATTATTGCTTCAACATGTAGTGGGGGAAGACATAGCCTTTCAAGACGCAGACATGGTTTCCGGCATGTTAACGGCCATTCAGGACTTTGTTCATGATTCCTTTGACGCGCAAAGTGAGGAAACGATTGAAACTATACAAATGGGAGAACGTACTGTTTGGGTCACACAAGGTACCGAGGTAGTCCTAGCAGCAGCTATCCGGGGGACCGCCCCGGAAGTGTTGAGATCAGTTTTCCAGGAAGCACTTGAAAACACTCTTCTCGAGCAAGGTGAGGCGCTTGAATCTTTCGATGGAGACACAGTTCCTTTTGAAAAGAGCAGGTATCTCCTTGAAGCCTGTCTTCAGGCCCGCTACAAGACAAAAAAACAAAAATCCTCTCCTTTCTTATGGGTTTTATTAGGGATCATAATAATTGCTTTCGGGACTTGGGGATTTTTTTCTGTCCGAAACCACCTTCGTTGGTCAGATTACCTTAAAAAGATAGATACTGAACGAGGCATAGTGGTAACCGACACTGGAAAACGTGACGGGCAATATTTTATTTCCGGTCTCCGAGATCCATTAGCGGTGGATCCGGTGACCCTGTTGAGAGGATCAAAACTTGACTCCGAAAAAGTAATAAGCTATTGGGAATCTTACTATTCATTGCATCCTGATTTTATCGTTCTTCGGGCAAAAAAAATTCTAAGACCTCCCGAAACCGTGTCCCTGGAACTTAAGGATAGTGTCCTCTACGCCACAGGCCAGGCTTCCCACCAATGGATTGCACAGGCTCGCTATCTTGCGCAGTTTATTCCCGGCATTACGGAAATCCGGGGAAATGACCTCTCTGATATAGACCTAAAAAAGCTGATAACAAGTAAAGACTGGATTGAAAATCAAAGCCTTCGTTTTACAGGGGGCAGCACCCGCCTTATGGCGGGCCAGAGTGACACATTGTGTGCGTTAGTAAAAGAGATTAAAGAATTTCAAGATATTGCCCGGCTTCTGGATAAGCATTTCTACATCGAGATTAGGGGGCATACGGACAATACCGGGGCAGAAGAGCGTAATCTGCTTTTAAGCCGGGAACGGGCAGAAATCATACGCTTCGCGCTGATTGAGGAAGGGCTTAAGGTGATCAATTATAAAACGACTGGTGTTAGCTCCCGTGAACCTTTGCGCAAAGACGCGACGGAAAAGGATAGAGAATATAACCGCAGGGTATCCTTTAATATAACTCTTGCTGATATACCAACTACAGAAGGAAACTAGACATGATCCAGAAAAAGATATGTATGGTGGGTGCTTTCGCTGTGGGTAAGACAAGTCTCGTGACGCGCTTTGTTCAGAGCATTTTCTCCGATAAGTACCTCACCACCGTGGGAGTAAAGATTGACAAAAAGCCAATAAAGATTGGCGATGTGGATGTAACTCTTGTTTTATGGGATCTTGCCGGCGAGGATGAGCTTTCGAAGATGAGGATGTCTTATATGCGTGGCGCGTCAGGGTATTTGTTGGTGGTCGACGGAACCCGTCCTACCACCTTGGACACAGCCATTAATCTTCAAAAAAAAGTAGATGAGTTTTTCGGCAAAGAAGTTCCCTTCGTGCTTCTATTGAACAAAAATGACCTTACCAGTGAGTGGTGTCTGGGAGATGCGGAGATAGAAGAACTTGCAGGGAAAAGATGGACCGCCATCAAGACCAGCGCTAAGACGGGCGAGGGAATTGAAAAAGCCTTCCTAACCCTTACCCAGATGATCGTAGGTGAATAGCAAGCAGATATTTGCACTTCACTAGGACAGAAATGCACACTTGAAAATTTTTAAGGAAAAGGTGAATAAAAATGACTGACTTCGACATGGCCGGTTTTTTTGCAGCTATGAATATTGTTGTCATGGAGCGTTTAGGCGATGGTTCTCTCCAAGTAATCGGGACGACACCACATTGGTTCGGGCAGCTTTACCCGAATGTCGACATGGAGGGTGGCAGGTTAAGACTGGAAGATGGGTCCTCTTTCCTTGAAATATTTATAGATGAGGTGGCCGATTTTTGGAGAAAGAATGAAACGGGGCGGCTGACATCGGATGCATGGACTGAAACTGACTCATTGGGAAATGAGTGCATCCTTGAAGTCTCGGCAACCTGTTTTGAGGGGAGAAAAATCGTAGTCATTGAGTCGCTCGGAGACTCATTCAAAAAAAGGCAGACCGTTTTTCAAAAAGCAAGGGAAACCTTCTTAGATAAAGAAGCTCTGGAAAAGGTTGTCGCCGAGCGCACCGAAGACCTTCGCAAGACAACGGAAGATCTTAGAAAAGCACTTGATGCGATCGTTCATGTCTTAGCCTTAACAGTTGAAGTTAGGGATCCTTACACAGCGGGGCATCAGAGAAGAGTGGCAAATCTTGCTCGTGCCATTGCTGTGGAGATGGACTTGTCAGAAACAGTGGTTGAGTCCATCTACATGGCCGGGGTAATCCATGATATTGGCAAGATTTCTGTACCGGCAGAGCTTCTTAGTAAACCCGGCCCATTGAACGAAAATGAATTCAATCTTATTAAAGCCCATCCACAAGTCGGCTGTGATATTTTGAAAGATATAGATTTTCCTTGGGATATTAGCAGGATAGTTCACCAGCATCACGAGAAGATGGATGGTTCCGGTTATCCTCAAGGTATGTCTGGTGAACATATCATCTTAGAGGCAAGAATTTTAATGGTCGCTGATGTCGTAGAGGCTATGGCCTCTCACCGGCCTTATCGACCGGCGCTTGGTATAGAAAAGGCATTAGAGGAAATTAAAAAGAATAGTGGTCTATCTTATGATCCTGATGTGGTTGATGCTTGCGTGAATCTCTTTTCCGAGAAGGGATATAATCTTGAACAGGAAATGACATAGTTTCGACGGCCATTTTAAAAATAGTGACAGAGACTACTTTTTTAGTGATTACAGAAAGAAGAACTAAACCGCTGCGCGGTGGTAGATACAGAGGACTTGTGGGGAAATCCTAGAATAAAGGATTATTGAAAAACCCGTTCTATCTGTTATTCAGTAGCTCATGTTGTTGAGTTTTGCAACTTGTAGTCTCACCCCCTGAAAAGCGATTTCCTATAAGCTAAGCTGAGAAAATCATATGAGAATGCAGTATGACTTTGTGTCTATAAAATCAAAGAAAGTTTAATGCCACGGTGTAGTGCCATTGCAACGTACGAGCGGGCAGGTTACACGGATTTCAATAGAAGCTCGCTGTAAAGCATTTTAAAAAGTGGGATTGGGAAAAAATCGGGGGAAATGCTATGAAGATACCAGTCGGAAAGTGCATAAAGGTTCTAAATGCCAGTCTGTTAATATTCCTTTTTTTTATGAGCAGTCAGGCTTTTTCAGTAGAGACCTGGAATTCCGTTGTGGAGAATCAGAACGGTAACGTCTCGACTTCGGGAACAACCTATACGGATATTTTCAGTCCCGCAGCGACGGTGGACGTCCCCAGTGGCGGTGCTGACGTGCTTGTGCTCGCATCATGGTCTGCTCAGACAGCAACTGGGGGAGGTCTGTTGAGAATTGGCACTTGGCGCCTATCGCATGGATCGACATATTCCGTCGAGCTGTCACGGTCCTTATCAGGAAGTAAAGATGAGGGGGTGGCAACACTTGTTCATATATTTACAGGGGTATCAGCTGGATCCCAGACATTCAATCTTGAGCACAAATCAAGCACCAGTTCGAACATCTATACATTCGAAGCTACGATTGTGGCAATTCCGCTGACCGACTCAACCGAGGGCGTGACACTCGCTCACGACGTAGAACAACATGTCGCAAACGTGAGCACGACAGATCCCACAAATTATATCAAGGTGACTGCAACGGAGAATGTCTATGTGAGTACGGCCTTACAAAATGCATTATTCATCGCAACTTCCTTCAATTCCACCACGGGTGACGGAGGTGCGGAAACGGGTCAATGGAAGCTCCAATACGGCAGTTGCGAGACCCCAGGCTGTACAGTCAGTTCATGGTCGGACGTGGGAGGCGCCTATATGGAAAGGAAGATGAGTGGATCGAACGATACGGGTGCTGTTACGCTTTACGGGCTGGTTGGTGTTGAAGAATCCCCTGGCCCAGGCTATTATTCGACGAGACTGGTTATGAAGTCAAAAGGAGGAAGTACAGTAGAGACTTTAAATGCGACTGTCGCGGCAGTATCTCTCTCATATTTCTATAATAACCAGATCGGATACTTGCCCAGATTTCATACCAGAAAGCCTTCCGCGACAGCTTCAAGCAACAGTCTACAAGCCCTAACGAACATAGGGACATGGACAAGTTCGTCAATCACACTCGCTGGCACTGCAAATATCTTTGCTGCTGGAAGCTCTTATGGGGCCTCTGGTGGTGCCGGGAATATCGAAGGAGGTTGGGGGGTGGGTTTTACCAGCTTTCCTCCTGGCCCCGCAGGATATCTTACCACCGGCGAGGTTGTGACTAGAGACATCGCTGACACAGCAGATGTGGGTTCAGTTGGCGCTGTTGGTCTTGCAGAATCATTCTTAGCGGGTACCTATACGCCCATGGCTTTTGGTCAGGTAACCAGCAGTGAATTTGACTATTCCAGTCTTAATGTCGTGGGCTTTTCACTGACCAGCGAAGGATTGGTGGCTGCTGAGGTGGCTGCGATCAAAAGTGTTGAGGACGAGAACGGGGGCAACGTGGAGCCCGGGGACAGTCTGCGCTACACGATTCTGATGCAGAACCAAAGCGGTTTTGATGTGAATGGGATGGAGTTTGAGGACGACATTCCGGACAACACCGCCTACATTGCGTCGAGTGCGACCGCGCCTGCGGGGAGCACGGTGACATCCGAGACCCCGGTTCTGAACATCACGGGGATCGATGTGCCCGCGCACAGTCAGGTCAGTGTCACTTTCCGGGTTACTGTGAACACTCCGGTGCCTGACGGGGTAACCGAGATAAGCAATCAGGGGACGGTGTCTTATGACAGCAACTGGGATGGGAACAACGATGCCACCCAGGATACGGATGGGGACACGATCCTGCCGGGACAGCAGCCCACGGTGGTCCCGGTGCCGGTGACGGCAGGGCCCAACTTTGACCAGACGATCAAGGCGGTATCGTTGCAGAACGATGCGGATGGTAACGGGGTCGTGAGCCCCGGT
>CAYWGC010000008.1:0-26132 GCA_964457755.1 uncultured Thermodesulfobacteriota bacterium
AGATACTTGTTTCAATAATTCATTAAAGTTTCAACTATTGGTGCTGAAAGCAGAAGGGTCTAAAATCGGAGATAGCCACCGATTTTTCCGGGAGGGGTAAAGGTAAGGTTTTTCAGTTTAAATAACAATGCCTGCTTTCATTATTTCAGACAGAAAACCACTTTTATCATGATCCTTCTCAATCAGAACCGGCTCAATTCTGTCATCAACTTCTCTTCTAATTTTCCATAATAATGGTCTGGTAGAAAAATAGTCTCCAGTAATTTTTTTTAACGACAACCGCTATATCCACATCGCTATCATAGCTGGCATTACTTCTGGCATAAGATCCAAAGAGAATCATTTCGTCGAATTTCATATGTTTTGCCAGCAACTCTTTATAGATTTTGAGTTTCTCTATAACTTCTGCACTATCCATCGTTGCAACTCCTGTGCATTATTAATAATTTCGGCACAACGTTTTTCGGTGAGACTTTTCATCAACTGCTCTTTGTCAGTGGGATAACAGGATTCTATATTCAGCGGTTCAAGAAGATCAATAAAATCTTTCTGCTCCTCTGAAAAATTTTTAAACGATGGATCCCATCGATTTTATCGCGGATTAGAGTGTCTTCAGAGGAAACAGGGCGCGAGGGTTTTGTCTTGCCGGCTCGATGTTGATTCTGTATTAATGGGAGATATCCTAGGCTTGAAAGGTAAGCAGGTGAAAGCGGTACTGGTGAACAGAAAGAGCTCCGTGATCAATGTTCTTAAAAGTCTGCTGTAACCCAAAACGACCTCTTATCAGAAAAAGACGCCTAAATCTTTGAGCTCCTGGTCGTCCATAGTTGCAAGTGTAAACTGGAACAATGTCTCTGCCATCGGTAAACTGGTAACTTCCATTCCGCGAATGCCGACTATTAATCCAGACTTGCCGGAATGCAGTAAATCACTGGCTTTGCGGCCAAATCGTTGCCCAAATTAATGTTAAAAAGTGTAATTGGGGTCTAACCCCGGTTTTCCGCGGAATTACCCTATCAGCGGCGGCGTGAAAATGTATGAAAATCGCCGGTTTGAAAATGTTGAGGAAAAAATGGGTTGAATGCCCAGCCACCTGCTGTTTTGCAATGACTGGGATCTTGGTTAATTTAGGGCTTCAATTCGATCTTTCATTCGGAAGCTGTCACCTTCAATAAGAATGGTTTCAGAATGATGCAGAAGGCGGTCGAGAAGTGCCGAGGTCAGGGTTGAATCGTTGTGAGGGAGCGGGGTCAAGCTTGACAAATGATTATTCGAAAAATCTAAACTTGTAGAGAACAAAAAAATGCACCGGGTGAACCAGTGATTTTAGGGAAGGGTAATTGGGGTCTGACTTCGGTTTTCCGGTTTTCGCGTGCATTGCAAAAAAAGGAAGCCATGCAGGCCAACAGTTTCGGGCTTGTAGTGCCTATCCAAAATGTAAATATATTGAGACAATGAATTCATAATCATCGGGTGCGCTTGACCGGGAATAGCCGGCCGTTGTTTTTTTTAACATCCCGGCCCGGCAAGTGACCCTGGTCGTTCGGTTGAAAAACAATTATGAAGGCAAAAGAAACAATATGATGGGATGTGCGATGTTCCATAAAAAAATCTTCTGAAAAATATTGCCAGGAGCATATCAAAAAAAACTAATCGCATAGGACCAAATTTATGAGCACACCTCGCAGGCAATTAATCGAATATATCGAGCAAGGGACCATTCCAGCAGAGAAAATCGACACTGCCCTCAGCGCCATGAAGGTCACACCCGACGGCAAAAGCTGGCGAACTTTTATTGATCATCTCTTGCTTTGGCTCGGCTGCCTGGCGCTGGCCTTTGCGGTCATGTTCTTTATCGCATACAACTGGAAAGACTTAGGACATTTTGCCAAATTCGGGATGGTTGAGGGATTTATTGTTCTGGTCATTGTCGCGTACTGTAAACTTGCTGAAGGCACCATCGCGAGCAAGGTGTCGCTTCTTGTGGCGACGATTTCCTTGGGTGTTTTGCTGGCGTTATACGGCCAGACCTATCAGACCGGTGCGGATCCCTGGCAGCTGTTTTTCAATTGGGCTCTGTTGATGTTGCCGTGGGCTGTAATCGGACGTTTTCCCGCGATCTGGATCGTATGGGTCGCACTCTTAAATGTTTCCATCATCTTATACTACCTGACCTTCCGAGGGATATTCGGATTTGCTTTCGGCTCCGAGTCCGGTATGTTGTGGGTCGCATTTCTTTTTAACACCCTTGCCTTTGTCGCGTGGCAGCTGTTGGCAACGACCTGGCATTGGCTCTCGGAACGCTGGGCCATTCGGTTCCTGGCCATCGGTTCCGGTGGTCCCTTGACTTGGCTGGTTTTATTTTCAATTTTTGACCATCGAGAGGTGGGCGGCTCTCCCGGACTGGCATGGTTGCTTTGGCTGGTCGCAATGTACTATATTTATAGAAAGGTAAAACTTGATCTCTTTATGCTTGCCGGGTGCTGTTTATCCACAATAGCGGTAACCGTTTCATTCCTTGGTAAACACATGTTGCCCCATGGAGGCGCAGGCGCTTTTCTTTTTCTTGCCTTCATCGTTATCGGTATGGGCGGTGGTGCGGCCTTATGGCTTAAAAAAGTTCACCAGGAGTGTCTGTCATGAAAAATCAAACCAATCAGATATGGGCACTCCTGCAAGAAAACGGGGTTGTTCAGGGTGAACAACCTGAAAAAGGAGTTTCGGAATCTCCTTGGTATGTGAGGGTGCTTTTGGCATTTTCTGGTTGGCTGGCGGCAATCTTTATTCTTGGTTTTATCGGAGCTGCTTTCGAGTTTGTCTTTAGACACAGCGGTGTTGCTGGCATTGTTGGGGTGATGATGATAGCTGGTGCTTTTGTCCTGTTGCGTATCCCCTCCAATGAGTTCGTTGAACACCTGGGATTGGCCACAAGCATGGCGGGGCAGGCTTTAATTGTCTACGCCATTTTCGACCTTTCCGATCATAATGAAATAGTGGCATGGCTACTGTTCGCTATTCTTCAGGCTACGCTGGTTGCGTTTATGCCCAATTTTGTTCATCGCGTCTTTTCTGCTCTGGTTGCGGCAATAGCTTTTTCAATGGCGCTTAATGAAATGAAAATTCCATATGTTATTAGTGGTCTAGTAATGTTCGGCGCTTCTTGCTGCTGGCTTAACGAATTCCGCTATCCTCAACAGATGAAAAAAATAAGAGCTATTGGGTATGGCCTGGTCCTCGCCCTCATTGCACTCAAAGGTACGACTCTATTGGGGTACAAAACCTTTGGCAAGCGGTTCTCGCAAAACCACGATTTTTGGGCCCAGGCATGGCTTGGAGAAATCATCATCGGGGCGGTTACGGTATACATTGTATGGAGTTTATTGCAACGGTATGGGCAACCAATGAAAGGGCGTATGTCAATTACAACCTTATTGGCCACTCTCCTCGTTTGTGCGGTATCGATAAATGTCCAGGGGATAACTGTGGGGATGGTAATCGTCTGCTTCGGTTTTTTGGGTGCAAATCGCGTTCTTCTCGGTTTGGGTATTGTGTCTCTCCTTTTTTATATCTCTTCTTACTATTACTTGCTTGATACGACATTACTGGGCAAGTCCCAATCCTTACTTGTGGTCGGTCTTTTTTTGTTATTTGTCCGGTGGATAATTCACAACATAATCCCCGCGCACAATGAGGTGCAGCATGCATAAAAAAATCGCTATCGGTTCTTTAATTATTATTTTGGCTCTTGTGAACTGGTCTATTGCCGGCAAGGAAAAACATTTGGCTGAAGGGAAGGAGGTCTACCTTGAATTGGCACCCGTGGATCCTCGTTCACTTATGCAGGGAGATTATATGGCCTTGCGTTTTAGTTTAGCCAATGAAGTGTATAAAGCCCTGCCAAAAACAGAGGAGCACAAACGGTGGCAGCATGATGTGGCAGCGTCTGACAGTTTCGTGGTGACTAGCCTAAATGAACGAAACATCGGTACATTCAAAAGCCTTTATGAAGATCAGCCTCTTTCTAACGATGAAATTCTTCTACGTTACCGTGTTCGTAACGGTGCAGTGAAATTTGCCACCAATGCCTATTTTTTTCAGGAAGGTCATGGCAAATATTATCAACCGGCACGGTATGGTCAGTTTCGCGTGGACGACAAGGGAAAGTTGCTGTTGGTGGCCATGTATGACAAGGAACTGAATAAACTTGAGCCAGGTGAAAAAGACATTTATCCAAATACACATATTACTGATGGTTTGGATAGTAACACAGAAGTGACAGCCAAGAAAATATCAAAACAACCTAATAATGAAAAAGGTGAAAAAGACATTTATCCAAATATTCATATTCCAGAATTCAAAGGAGCTTTAGATGTTAAAAGAACCTATGATTATTCTAACCTGAAAGAAGTACTGAAATATTATATTGACCTTCCATATCCACCCAATGAGCTAATCTCATATTATGATGATTTCTTTTCAAAAATTGGGCTGAAAATTTATGGTAATTCTGGAAAACAGTGGCACTATATCAAAAATGTGCCAAGGATCTACGAGTCAAATTGGGTTGATGACAATAAATACATTAAAGCACATTTGGGCATCAAATACGAACATCTTTATGGAAACAATAAATACATTGGATATGTTTTAAAAGTTAGCTGTCAAGTCAAACCTTTTCTTGCTTGGAACAAATGTATCGAATTTAACAAGAGAATTAAAGATACTGATGAGGGACAAAAGCTCCTTCAATTTACTGTGAAATATTCTAAAAATGGCGTCTTTGATTTCGATAAAGCTTTGGAAATGAACCCTGATAATGAATTATTAAAAGAATTTATCGTGATCCAAAACAATAATAGAGATGAAATTAATCAAAAATATCATACCTATATAGAGCAATTAGACCTTGATTAAAACGATGAATTGCCTAAAATTTCGAATTATCATTTTGTACGTATTTTAGAGATAACCAGCTAGTGCACCTGAGCGGCTATGGCGAGCGGTTGCTGGAAATAAGAGTAAAATTGATCTTTCACCTTTACTATTAAGTCATGATATTCTTATCCGCCGCCAGGTGACCGCAACGTTAGAAAATTTGATAAAATTTTAAGCGAGGTTAATCGGCATGGAATCATTTCATTGGGACGAGAACTTTATAACCGGATTGTCAATTGTTGATGAACAACATCACCATCTTGTACAAATTACTAATCGGCTTGGTAGTTACCTGGCAGAAGACAAGATTGTATTTGATAATATTAAGGAAGTATTTATGGAATTGTTCGATTATGCTGATTATCATTTTCGAGAAGAAGAAAAAATGATGTCAAAAATTGGTGTTGATCGGCGTCACTTTGATAGTCATCTCGAAGGACATAAATATTTTTTGGAAGAAATAACATCTATGTATGGCACTCTCTCTCCTGACAATCTTCACACAACCCCGAATATGTTAGATTTTCTGACTCGTTGGCTTGCTTATCATATCCTTGGGGACGATCAGAATATGGCGAGACAGATTGAAGCAATTAAACACGGGTCAAGTCCAGATAACGCCTACAAGGCAGAGGAGCAGAGGATCGCTGACTCTACAGAACCTTTAGTTAGTGCTCTTAACAGTTTATTTCAGAAAGTCACCATTCGAAATAAGGAGTTAAGGAAATTAAACAAGTCACTTGAAGACAAAGTTGAGGATCGGACTAAAGCACTTTTGGAAGCCAACCTTCATCTCGAAAAAATTTCTATGACTGATGCCCTGACAGGACTTCCAAATCGTCGTTTTGCGATGCAACAATTCGCAGACATATGGGAGACATCTTCGGCAGTCAAGTCCCTCCCTGCTTGCTTAATGATTGATGCTGATCATTTTAAAGAGGTTAACGACAACTACGGGCATCATGCTGGCGACATAGTTCTTAAAGGGTTGGCAAACACGCTTCGGATAACTACACCAAACGATGCAATCGTTTGTCGTTTAGGTGGTGATGAATTCTTGGTCATCTGTCCTGATACAGATTTAGATGGTGCCATGCATATTTCTGAACATATTCGAAATGAGGTTTCCAAACTTCATATAAGCACAGGTGATGGGGTATGGTGTGGTAGTATCAGTATTGGAGTAGCAGTTCGGTCCCCTGGTATGAAAAATTATGCAGATATGATTAAGACGGCAGATATAAGTGTTTATGAAGCCAAGCGATCTGGAAAAAATTGTGTTAGAGCAATAAGCTTATAACACTTTTCATTACGGTTTACGATTGCAAATGTCTGGAATCATTTGCTTCTAACCAGCCGCTTCACCGGAGCCGAACAGCTATCAAACGTTAAATTGACGCGGCCCGGTGAGCTATGTCGTTCGGCTTGCCAGTCATTCTAGGATGTGTCAACTTTTCTACTTGACGGATAACGTAACACGTCATATAATGTAATTATGATCAAGTCTTTCAAATGCAGAAATACGGAAAAACTTTTCAATGATTTGGATGTAAAAAAGTTCAGGAGCATTTCTAGAGCAGCAAGAATTAAACTTGAGCTTCTGAATGCTACAATTTCTTTGAGTAGTTTACGCGTTCCACCAGGAAATAGAATTGAACAATTAAAAGATGACAGGAAAGGTCAACATAGCATCAGAATCAATGACCAATGGCGTATTTGTTTCATATGGCAGGCAGAGAATGCCATTGAAGTAGAAATAGTTGATTATCACAAGGGGTAGAGTCATGCCAAAAAAATTATCTCCAATCACTCCAGGCGACGTTTTATTGGAAGAATTCATTAAACCAATGGAAATTTCTCAAAATCAGCTAGCCAAAGATATTAATGTACCTGCAAATAGGGTCAGTCAAATTATTCATGGCAAAAGAGAAATCACAGCTGATACGGCATTACGCCTTGGTATGTATTTTGGAATTAAACCGGAGTTCTGGCTCAATTTACAACTAAGATACAATATAAAAATAGCCAAAAATAAGGTGGGTGCAAAAATCCAGCAAGAAGTAAAAGTCCACGTTTCGCGATCCAACGCACATAATCTTGTAACGGCTTAGTGTTAATTTGACAATAAAAAGCTGAACAAAAACATTCACTTGACCGGGAATAGCCGCCTGTTTTTTTGCTCTAACATTCCGGCCCGGCAAGTGATGTTGGTCGTTGTGCTAAAAAATATAGGGATAATCTTATGAACATATCTGGGAAATTTGCGGTTGCAAAACGCGTGATCATCTATGAAAAAATAGCCTTTGCTTCAATAATGCTTTTAATATGGCTTGATGAGGTAATAGATATTCCTGCTTTGCTCTTAGGAGCGGAGCCAACACGATTAAACTGGAGGGAATCTTTTTTCGAAAGTGTCTGCATCGTAATTCTCGGTGCAGTAATAATTCGTTTCACAAATAATATCTTTCAGAGAATGAAATACCTCGAAGGAATACTGCCTGTATGTGCCTCTTGTAAAAGAATTAGGGATGAAAAAGACAATTGGCATCAAATTGAATCATATATTCGTGAAAAGTCTGATGCAGAATTTAGTCATGGGATTTGTCCAGAATGTGCAAAGAAATTGTATCCAGATTTCAATCCTTATAAAAAGAAATAAACCTATAAGGATTGAGTCGACCCTTAAGAGATAAGTCTGACGGTGTAGGCGATGGCCGGGGGTCGAACTCAATCCGTTGTTTAAACCATTACATTCACCAGACGGCGAGAAGCGCGGCGGCGCTGACGCGATAAGGTTGGTTGGGCCGCTGGTTATGCTGGCCGTTAACTGTCGCAACACAATACCTAAGAGGTATCCAAAAATAATATGGATTTTATCAGTTCACAATTATTAGCATTTGTTACCGTCACTCTGGTGTTGACAGCTACACCCGGCGTTGACACATTTATCCTAATGCGTAACGTTCTGCGGGGAGGCCAACAGGACGGTTTTTACACCGCAATTGGAATATGTTCAGGGTTATTTGTGCATGCTAGTCTTTCAGCTTTAGGAATTTCAGTAATTTTAGTTCGGTCTGCGGGTCTTTTTAATTTTGTAAAAATCGTTGGAGCTATCTACCTCGTGTGGTTAGGCGTAAGTAGCATTTATGGTGCAATAAGGTATAAGAATTCATTTGATTTGGCCCAATGTGGTGTTGCTAAAGAAAGATTACATCCAGCAAAGTCTTTTAGAGAAGGGCTATTGTCTAATCTATTAAACCCAAAACCAGCGGTATTTTACCTGGCCTTTTTCCCTCAATTCATCAGCCATGGTGACCCTGTATTTATTAAAACCATGTTCCTCGCTTCTATTCAGTTTGCAATAGGGATAAGCTGGCTCATCATGCTATCACATTTTGTTTCCCATGTGAAAGCCTATGTTGAGAAACCATCTATAAAGAGGACATTGGACACATTGAGTGGAGGCATATTAATCGCATTTGGCATTAAAATTGGGTTACTAAACAATTAGGAACAGTTAACCTATAAGGCGCTTAACTTGACCGCAATAGGCTGTTTTGATTGCACTTTTTTAGGAGGGCGGCAAGTGAATCTCGCACCGGCATAGCCGGTGGCTTCTTGAGGGCCCCTAGATGGGGCCATTGTTAGTCGAACTCAGGCAACTTTAACTGACTTTTATCTGACTCGTCCTGATGTTTTATATAAGCTCGTATGGTTTCTTCGTTACGACCTACTGTGCTCACGAAATAGCCACGAACCCAAAAATGTTTACCGGAATTTTTTGATTGGCCAAACTCTCGATGTAAACGAATCGCACTTTTACCCTTTAGGAAATCTACGATACTGGACACACTGTACTTAGGAGGAATTCCCAAACACAAATGAACATGATCGGCCTGAGCATGGTCTTCTATCAACTTTACACTTTTTTGTCGGCACAGATCTTGAAAAATCTCTCCTAAACGACGACGAATTTTACCATATAATTTCTTGCGACGGTACTTTGGACACCAAACTATGCAGTACTTACATTCCCACTTTACATGTGGTAGACTCTGGTACTGTAACACGTTGAAAAGAACACTTAACCCAATCGTTTTAAGGGACGCTCCTATCGTCGCGCCCCAGAACTCACCGTTAGCAGTCTCGAGCCAGTCTGAAACCACGAGGAGATGAAGAAGGTAGGGTATGTTGACAAGAAAAAGAGAATCGTTAAAAGCGCAACTTTTCGGGGAATCGGTAATCCGTGGGATGACCCGTCTTTGTCGAGAGTATGACGGCGTTAATTTGAGTCAGGGGTTTCCAGATTTTCCGGCGCCCCAAATAATTAAAGAGGCGGCCTGTAAAGCGGTAATGGCGGATGTTAATCAGTACGCTATCACTTGGGGGGCGGCTCCTTTGAGGGCCGCAGTCGTTGAAAAAATGCGGGCTTTTTATGGCATGGAGATCGATAGCGAAACCGAGATTACCGTGACCTGCGGGGCTACCGAAGCGATGATTTCGGCCTTGCTGGCAGTGGTTGATCCCGGAGATGAGGTTATAATCTTTGCCCCCTTTTATGAAAATTACGGTCCTGATGCGATTATCTGTGACGCTGTGCCCCGCTACGTGCAACTCAACCCTCCAGATTGGAGTTTTGATCGGGTTGAACTCGAAGCCGCATTTACTGAAAAGACCCGGGCAATTATCATTAATACGCCGCATAATCCCACCGGTAAGGTTTTTTCGCGGGCCGAATTAGAGGTTATTGCTGAACTCTGTTGTCTTTACGATGTGCTGGCGATTACCGATGAGATTTATGAGCATATTCTCTATGACGGAGCTCAGCATGTGCCGCTGGCAACCCTGCCGGGGATGGCCGCGCGCACGATTACGATTAACGGGATCTCTAAGACCTACAGCGTTACCGGCTGGCGTATCGGCTATTGTCTGGCAGCTCCGGAAATTACGGCAGCGATTCGGAAGATTCACGACTTTCTCACGGTTGGGGCTCCGGCTCCCCTACAGGAGGCGGCGGCCGTAATGATGGCTTGTAGTAGCGATTATTATATGGATTTGGCCAATTTTTATCGGGAAAAACGAGATTTTCTCCTTGAAGTTTTGACTGATGTTGGTTTTCGCTGTCATGTACCCCAAGGGGCTTACTATATAATGGCCGATTTTCAGGGCCTGAGTGATCTTAAAGACCTCGATTTTGCTCACTATCTGGTTAAAGAAAAAGGCGTGGCGAGTGTGCCGGGGTCGAGTTTTCTAAAGCCGGGAGCTCCCGAAAGCGGTCAGGTTCGCTTCTGCTTCTGTAAAACCGACGCAACTTTGCAGGCTGCAGCAAAACGGCTGCAGGCCTTATAGGATAAAAATTGGCGCAAAAACATATTATTTTAGGGACTGCGGGGCATGTTGATCATGGTAAAACTACTCTGGTTAAAGCCCTGACTGGAACTGATACCGATCGGTTGGCGGAAGAGAAAAAACGTGGCATTACGATTGAGCTCGGTTTTGCTCATTTAACTTTGCCCAGTGGCCAGATGCTCGGGGTGGTCGATGTTCCCGGGCATGAGCGCTTTATCAAGAATATGGTGGCCGGGGCCGGGGGCATCGATCTCGTGCTGCTTTTGGTGGCGGCCGATGAAGGCGTGATGCCGCAAACCCGCGAGCATTTTGATGTCTGTCGTCTTTTAGGGGTTGAACGCGGTATCGTGGTCATCAGTAAAAGCGATATGGTTGATGCTGAACTGCTTGAGCTGGTAACCGAAGAGATTGCCGAATTAGTTGATGGAAGTTTTCTAGAGGAGGCTCCGGTGATTCCGGTTTCAGCTACCACCGGGGCGGGACTCGACAATCTTTTGGCGGCTCTGGATGAGATGGCCAAAACTGTGGTTGAACGTCCTGAATCCGGCGCATTCCGGCTGCCGGTTGATCGTGCTTTTGTGATCAAAGGTTTTGGTACCGTCGTCACTGGTACGGTTCTCTCCGGATCTTTGAGTATGGGGGAATCCGTAACCCTATCGCCTTCCGGATTAAGCAGTCGGGTGCGCAGTCTGCAGGCTTATGGTGAAGAGCGCGACCAGGTCTTTGCCGGGGAGCGGGCGGCGATTAATCTGCACGGTCTGGAAAAGTCGGAGATTGAGCGTGGTGAAATTCTGGCCCGGCCGGAAACCGTGCTCGCAACTTCGATGGTTGATCTCTTCTATACTCACCTCTCTTCTGCAACTTCATCTTTGCCGGCGCGCAGCAAAATGTTAGTGCATAGTGGGACGGCGGCTTTGATGGGGACTGTGGTTGTGCTTAATGGTCAGGAACTTTTGCCCGGGGCCAATGCTTTTGTGCAGGTAAGACTTGAAAAACCTAGCGTCATTGTTTACGGTGATCGGTTGGTTCTGCGAAGTTTTGCCCGGCGTGAAACGGTTGGTGGTGGGGTGGTGATCAATCCCTCTCCAGCTAAGCATCGGCTTAAGGACTATGCGTCCCTCTTGCCCGATTTTGAAAAACTTAAGGGCGGAGCGGCAACCGCTGTTGTCTCGATTCTTGTGAAGCAGGCCGGTCTTGCCGGATTGCGTTTAGCCGATCTTAAATCTTTTCTGAACTTTTCAGGTAAAGCTCTGGCCAAAGTCGTCGATGAACTGCTGGCCCGGCGTGAGATTGTTCGCTTTGATAATGAACGTCAGCTTTTTATCGCGGGTGAAATTTTCACTGATTTAACCGCTAAAATTGGGCTTATGGTGGCCGACTATCATCAGCATGAACCGATGCGTGAAGGGATGGCTAAAGAGGAGGTGAGGTCTCGTCTGAGGCTCTCAGCACCGCTTTTTCACGCTCTTTTACAGCGTCTGGTAAAAAGTGCCCAGCTGGTGGTTGACAAAGATCTCTTGCGCACCCCGGAGCATCGGGTGCGGCTCGCAGTTGACACCGATAAACTTAAAGCTCAGCTGGTAGCTCTCTATAAAAAAGCGGGCTTGAGTTTTCCTGACTACAACTCTTTAGCTAAAGAGTTGGCGGCTGAAAGTGAAGATATCAAATCTTTGATGACGATTCTGGTTAAAGAGGGCACCCTTCTCAAGGTTCGTGACGGGATCTTTATAACCCCAGAGCACTATGAAAAAATGCGCCTCGATGTGGTTGCCTTTCTCAAAAAGAACGCAAGCATGACAACCCAGGAGTTTAAGGCTAAAATTAACCTCAGCCGCAAATATGTAATTCCCCTTTTTGAATACCTCGATCAACGCAAGGTTACCGCCCGCAAGGGTGAGGCTCGTATCCTTTTGCAAGGTTGAGATTTGTCTTATGTAAATAGGGCGGCGAAGGCGGGTGGAATACGGGTAACTTTTTTCTTTTTGTAGTCGAAAAAGACAATGCCGGTTTTGGCGCGGGCGACTTCCTGTTGGCCCTCCCCTTTTTTTACAAGGTAGAAAAAATCGCAGCCGGCCCGGGAAGGGTTAAGCAGGGCGATATCGACGCTTAGGGATTCGCCATAGATGACTTCGGTTTTATAGGTGATGGCCAAGTCACTCATGATAATACTGCTGCCGTCAATATCCGTTTCACTAAAGCCGTGGTGTGCCAGGAATTGGAGGCGGACTTCATGGAGCAGAGTTATGAGGTGATCGTGTCCTAGGTGGTTAGCATAGTTAATGTCGCTGATGCGTGGGGTGATTGCAGTGCTGAAGATAAATTGCTGTGGTTCAGGGAGTTCCAGCTTGATACGGCTCATTGTTTATGGTTGCTCTATATGGTTTGTATGTTTTTTAGGAGATGATGGTTCTCGATAGTCGTTGCGGCCAGTTGCGAGATGGTTTTCAGGGTGTCGATCTCTTGTTCGTCAATGATAGCGTTGAAGTCTATATTGACGACATTGAGAAGGCCGTAACTTTTATGGGGTGTGTAGAGTGGAAATGATGAGATTGAGTTGATTTGGTAATGCTCATTCTGCATGGAGAGTTGCCCTTCAGCAAGATTTCGGGCCAGGAAAACTTCTTTAGACGAGCTGATTTTCTCTATGAATGGCGTTTTGTCTGGATCCTGAAAGTGGAGAGCCTGCAGGCATTCTTCTTTTAAGCCCCACTCGATAGCGGTGGCTAAATTACCCTCTTCGTTGTAGAGGAGAATCGAGCCGACCTCGGCATGCATTATTTTCAGAGCCATACCCATCAAAGTCGCCAGCACTGGCTCCAGTGATTTACTACCAACCATGGTTCCCATTTCATTGATAAGGTTAAGTCTCGAAGCATGTTCTTCCTTGAGTTTACGCATTTCACAGTAGATGGTCGTGCGCACCATCGCGGTTGTGAAGTGGCGCAGGAGAAAGCGCAGTGAGAGGTCGTGTTCGTCGATGTTTTCCGGAAATTCATGGAAAACTATAGCCGCCGCAGTCTCATTTTCATGGACTAATTTATGGGCCCAGTACATGTCGAAACGTTCGCCGAACCAGATTAGTGGAGTCGGGAAAAGCAGAGGTTCGTTGTCGAAAAAAGCTGTAAACGGAGCCTCTTTCTCTTTGAATATAATCTCCTCCCAGTAAGGGTTTTCAATTATTGTAGAGTAGTCGAGGCTGTAGCAACGACTCTCATTGTTGAAGAGGAAGCAGGAGAATTGCTGGATTCCGAAAAGTTTATCTAGATATTTACCTAGAGCCGCGTAGAGCTCTTCCATCTCCATTGAGAGATGGATTGCGAGAATGGCTTGGACTAAGTTGGTCGGCAGTGGGATCATAGGAGGTTCCTTGCGGATTGTGTTTAAGTTTGCAACCTTATTCATTACATTCCATCAACCATGGAGACAACATTTTCGGCAAGGCTTCTGATTTTCTCTTCTTCGACTTGCGGCCACTGGGGGTCAATTCCGAGTCTTTGGAGCCTGCGGCTTAAGAGTTCAGGGTCATTTTCTGGTTTTTCTCTCTCCAGGGCGAAGCCGAACTGGTTGCTGATCGAGTTGGCTACAGAGACAGCCAGGGTCTCGCGCGGTGAATAAGTACTGTCCTCGGGTTGGTGGTGGTGGTATACAGTTTCAACAAGGTTTTTCGGTAACTTCCACTTATCGAGAAGAATACGGCCAATATCGCAGTGGGTAAAACCGAGAAGTTCCTGTTCAACCACAAGAATATCATTGCCTGCTTCCAACCTGGTGGTGAAGTTCTCGGCCTGCTTCTGGGCAAAAGGGCCCAGGATAAGTTTGCCGATATCGTGCAGAAGACCGGCAACATAACAACTTTCTATCTCTTCTGAGGTCAGTCGGGCGCTGGCTGCAACTTCACGGGAAAGGCTAGCGACAATATTGGCATGCTGCCAAAGTCCTTCGTGTTGATAACCGTAGGCGGGCAGGTTGCGTTTAAACAGGGAGGATGTCGTGGCCCCTAGAACCAGGCTGCGAATGGTGTTATGCCCAAGATAGACAACCGCATCGCTGATGGTTGAAACTTTGCGGGAGAGGCTGTAAAAAGAGGAGTTTGCCATGCGCAGCATGCGGGCCGCTAAAGCCTGATCACTGGCGACCACTTTTTCGAAGTCGGGAGCGCTAGATTTGTCACTGTTGACCAGTTCCATGACCTTGTAGACAATTGCGGGTAGGGAGGGGACCTCCTCGATTTTCTGCATGATCTGGCTTTTTAAACGCTCATCATTGATAGTTTTGAGAGAGAGTTTTTGTCGCGTTCCCTGTCCCCTGTCGCCAGTCGTAGAATGCTTTTCTGCAGGTGCCAGATCGCGAATGTCGAGGGCCAATTTTATCTGTTTGATTAGGTTGGCTTTGTCGAAAGGTTTGGTGATGAAACCGTTGGCGCCCAGTTGTCTGGCTTTAATTATATTTTCTCGAGTTGCTTGGTTGGTGGTGATGATGACCGGAATATTTTGCAGTTTTTTATCATTTTTGATGTGTTCAAGGATAATGAAGTCATCGTAACCGCTAATAATTGCTTCACTTATAATTAGGCGCGGTAATTCGCCCTGAAGCAGGGTGATTAATTCAGCCAGTGACTTTAAAGATTTTGTTTCCAGACCAATCGCATTAGCTACCCGTGCGATCTCTTCAGCCGATTCCGGATGGGGGTCGAAAATTAAAGCCAGCATCGTACTTTCCTGTTCTATAAAAGCAATTATAAATGATTATTATTGAGTCAATGTATCAGTAGTGGCGTCGTATTGCAACTCTTTTGCGGGCTTTGCGGAAAACAAAAAAACCCCTAAATCCAGTTGTAGATTTAGGGGTTTATATGATAAACCGGAGTTTTTTCCGGACTGGTCATGGTGGCGGTGCAGGGAATTGAACCCCGGACACTACGGATATGAGCCGTATGCTCTAACCATCTGAGCTACACCGCCGTTGAAGCAATACTCGATTATTTTGTTTCGAGGCGCTTTTTAATGTTTTTTTTTTTCTTTGTCAATCATTTTGTCGGGTTGAGGAAATATAGTACTACCCTCAGGTGGAACTTTGGATTTTGAACTAAAGGATTTTTCGTTGACAAGCTAGACGAAATAATATAACAGTGATGCCCGTTTTAGTCTGTTGATTGCTTTTTTTGGGGTTTGTTTAACAGTTAACGTAAGGTGGGATAAAGGAAGGGTAGGCCAATGGCACTTAATTTCGATATGTCGGAAGAGCAGGAAATATTACGTAAAAGTGTGCGCGGTTTTGCTGAAAAAGAGATAGCACCTCTGGCTCAGGAGCTTGATCAGAAGGAAGAATTTTCAGTGGAACTGACTAAAAAAATGGGAGATCTCGGGCTTTTCGGGATGTTTGTATCGCCGGAATATGGTGGTTCCGGGCTCGATTATGTCTCTTATATCATAGCTGTTGAAGAGATTGCCCGAGTCGATGGTTCCCAGGCTGCAACCGTTGCCGCCGGTAACTCTTTAGGGATTGGACCGATCTACTACTATGGCAACGAAGAGCAGAAACAAGAGTGGCTGCCGCGTCTCTGTACCGGTGAAATCCTGGCTGGTTTCGGTCTGACTGAACCTAATGCCGGATCCGATGCCGGTAACTCGAAAACCAATGCTATACTTGATGGTGACGAGTGGGTTATCAACGGTTCCAAGATTTTTATTACCAATGCTTCCGCCCCCAACACCGGAGTCGTCATTGTCCAAGCGATTACTGGTAAACGTGCCGACGGCCGCAATGAGATGAGTTGTATCCTGGTACCTGCCGGGACCGCCGGAATGGAGTGTCGTCCCATGCATGGGAAGATGATGTGGCGTTCTTCAAATACATCTGAGATCTATTTTGATGACTGCCGCGTTCCTGCCAAAAATCTTCTCGGTGGCAGGGGTGAAGGTTTTCACCAGATGCTCGCAACCCTTGACGGGGGTCGTTTGAGTATTGGAGCCATGGGTCTGGGTGGGGCTCAGGGAGCTTTCGAGAAAGCTTTGCAATACTCCCAGGAGCGGATTCAGTTTAATCGTCCTATCTTTGATTTCCAGGTAACCCAGTTTAAACTTGCCGATATGGCGATGGAGATTGAGTTGGCTCGTAATCTTCTCTATAAAGCTTGCTGGCTGCGCTCTAATGACCGTCCCTTCTCACGCGAAGCGGCGATGGGCAAACTCTACTGTTCTGAAACTATGGGCCGGGTGGCTAATCATGCCGTTCAGATTCATGGTGGTTACGGCTTAATGCAGGAGTATGATGTAGAACGTTTCTATCGCGATCAGAAACTTCTTGATATTGGAGAAGGCACTTCTGAAGTTCAGCGTTTGGTTATTGCTCGCTGCTTGGTCTAAATAAAGTTTGATAACTGACTACGATAACTTGCCAGCAAGCGTGCGCCTGGTCGAAGTAGCTCCTCGGGATGGTTGGCAGAGTCTGGCTGATTTCATCCCGACGGAGACCAAGGTAAAGCTGATTGATGAGTTGGCGGGCTGTGGTTTTAAAGAGATTGAAGTGAGCTCTTTTGTCAGCCCTAAAGCGATACCGCAACTTAAAGATGCTACTGCCGTTTTTAAGGCGATTAAGGAAGTTCCGGGACTTATAACTGCAGCCTTGGTGCCTAACCCGCGCGGTTTAACCCCGGCCCTGGCGGCCGGGGTTGGTAAGATAGTTTTTTTTATTTCGGCCAGCGATACCCATAATCGGAAAAATCTGGGTTGCCCGCAAGGGCAGACCTTGACCGAAATCGCAGCAATGTATAAACTATTGCCTGATACAGTGGCTCGTCGGGTCTCAATCTCCAATGTCTTTGGTTGCCCTTACGAGGGAGATATCGACTTTTCTGTAGTTGCAGAGTTGGTCGAGAGTCTGTCTGGAATTGGTTTTAAAGAGATCACTCTTTGTGATACCCTTGGGATTGCAACTCCCGACCAGGTTTTTCGTTTTTCGTCGCAATTGCAGGAAAAATTACCTGAAATCGACTTTGGTCTCCATCTTCATGACAGCTGTGGGCGCGCTTTAGCCTGCGTTATGGCTGGCCTGCAAGCCGGGATTG
This sequence comes from uncultured Thermodesulfobacteriota bacterium, assembly GCA_964457755.1. Lineage (GTDB taxonomy): Bacteria > Desulfobacterota > Anaeroferrophillalia > Anaeroferrophillales > Tharpellaceae > Tharpella. The sequence goes on from CAYWGC010000008.1 coordinate 17,351, forward strand.
ATCGTTATGATACCTCTGCCGGAGGGCTGGGTGGATGTCCTTATGCCCCGGGAGCGGCCGGAAATCTGGCCACCGAAGACCTTCTTTTCTGTTTTGACCGGATGGGGATTAACACCGGTATCGACAGCCAGGCTTTACTGGCTGTGGCTCGGCGTCAGGCTCTAGTGACAAAAAGTGGTAACAGTCATATGCTGGCCTTCAGTATCGGCTGTATCGAGTAGTGACATAATATAGGAGTTTATAAATGTCTGATGTTATTTTAACTGAAAATCGTGACGGTGTATTCATTGTTACTTTAAATCGTCCCGAGAGTATGAACTCTTTGAATCGGGAGTTGCTGGCCGCTTTGAATAAACTGGTCAGCGAAATCAGCGTCGATAAATCGATCCGGGTTATAGTCATCACCGGAGCTGGAGAAAAATCTTTCTGTTCGGGAGCTGATCTTAAAGAGCGGGCAACCATGACCCCGATCGAGGTAAAGCAGTATATTCAGATGATTCGCAATACCTTTACGATGGTTGAGAATCTGCCGCAGCCGGTGATTGCCGCAGTTAACGGTTTTGCCTTTGGTGGCGGGACTGAATTAGCTCTGGCATCTGATATTAGAATTGCCGCTCCGAATGCAACTATGGGTTTGACTGAAACCAGCTTAGGCATCATTCCTGGAGCCGGCGGCACCCAGCGTCTGGCCCGTCTGCTCGGTAAGGGCAAGGCTAAAGAGATGGTTTTTACGGCGCACCGCGCCAAAGCTGAAGAGGCTTTAGCTGTAGGACTGGTCAATCAGGTTGCCCCGGAAGGCGGTCTTCTTGATGCGGCTTTGGCGATGGCTGCCAGGATCAAAAAGAACGCCCCGATCGCTCTTGAAATGGCCAAATATGCCATTAATTACGGAAGTGAAGTTGATCTCGGCAGTGGCCTGGCGATTGAATCAAACTGTTATGCCGTGACTATCCCGACTAAAGATCGGATTGAAGGGCTGACCGCCTTTCGCGAGAAGAGAGCCCCGGTTTATACTGGCGAGTAATCTTACAAGTCGGCTCGCAATGATATTTTGCAGAGTCGATGACTGAATCCTTATAACCGGGAGACTTGGGCGACAGGCGCCCACCCTTATAATGGAGTCGATTTTTGATCTTTGCTTAATGGCTAGATCAGAGGGCAGACCCGATCCCGGATATTAATGTTACAAGAAGTAGTGGAGAAAAATCATGTCAGATCACAATCTTTTTGATGTCTTTAACAGAATGCCGAAAAAAGTCAATATTGGTGATATCACCATTCGTGACGGTTTTCAGCATGAGGAACACTTCATTCCGACCCGGGCCAAGATCTACTATCTGCAGGAGCTCGCTTTTGCCGGGGTCAATCGGATGGAGGTGACCAATCTTGGTGATCCTCGCAATATGATCCAGTTTGAGGATGCCGAAGAGTTATTGAAGAATGTACATAGTGATATCTTCAAAAAACGTCTGGCCAAACGTGGCATCAAGCATGAAGATATTGAGTGGACCTGTATCACGATTCGCGAAAGTGCGGTCGACCGGGCGATTGAGATGAAGAAGCGGGGCTATGGTCCCGATCGGATTCTGATGATGGTTTCAACTGATGAGCAGCACCATTACGCCAATTCTGGTTCGACTCTGCCGGCTTACTGGAAAGAGGCCGAGCGTAGTATTAAAAAGTGTCATGATGCCGGTATTAAGATGTGTGGTACGGTCAGTACAATTTGGGGCAGCCCGATCTCCGGGCCGACCAAATTTGAGGATGCGGTCGAATTTACGAGTCGCTGGCTCAGTATCGGGGCTGATGATATTGAGCACGCTGACCACGATGGTTCAGCACCGCCGGATAAGGTCTACCGCTATTTCTCAATGATTCTTGATGCGCTTCCGAATCCCGATCTTCATATTGCTCACTTTCATGTGACCCGGGGTTGGGGTAATGCCAATGTCCTGGCCGCACTCCAGGCCGGGATCACCAACTTTGAAGCCACCCTTGGCGGTACCGGTGGACAGCCTGCTAACTTCGTTGACGGTATTCCCGGTTTAGGCACCGGAGCTTATTACTATAAAGATCCTAACGTTGTCGGCCTCTCCGTGCTCGAAGATATGGTTGTCATGATGGATGAAATGGGGATTGACACTGGTCTTGATGTTGATCGGATTCTTGAACTTGGAGCGATGATGGAGAGAACCATCGGTCGTCGCCTCCGTTCCGAATCGATTCTTAATGGTCGTGTTCCTAAAGTTGTGCGGGAAGATTTTAAGCGTCCGGCACTGCCTAAAACCAAAGAGAAACAAGGTGAAAAACCGGGTCAGCTGATTCCTTCCGAATGGCCTGCAATAGCCGAAGTTCCAGCTTCCATATTAAAACAGAAATAGAATTATGAAATAGTTGGTCATCCTGTAAATATTTAAAATTTGCAGGATGACCAACAGCTCACCATCCCATTCTCTTTACCCTTCCTGCTTACTCTTTTTGTTTATACTGATAAATTTATGGTCAACAGATGTCCGAATTGCGTTTTAATTTTTCTGATCCCCACTCCAGACAACTAATCGCAGGTCAGCTCCCCTCTGAGATCGCATGGGTCAGCTACTCCCTGTTTATCCGGGTTGAAAAACCGCAAACCATCACAGTCGGTCGTTTTGGCCGCTTTACATTTCCGGCCGGAAACTATATCTATTCAGGCAGCGCGCGAAAAAATATTCTAGCTCGACTCAATCGTCACTTAAGAAAAGAGAAAAAACTACGTTGGCATATCGATTACTTACTCAACTCTGCAAATGTTAATATCGTCGAAGTCCTGGTTTCTACAATTCCCGAATGTGATTTGGTGGCTGCCAGCGGAGGCACCATTGTTGTTCCCGGCTTTGGGGCCTCCGATTGCAGGTCCGGGTGCGGCAGCCATTTACGGAGATTTTAACTAAGAAACCGACTTAAATATTTTGTCATTTTAAGAGCAAAAGGCTTCGTGTGACAGTCTATCTTAACAGCAGCCCTTCTATATGGTGAAAATGTTTGTCAAGAGTATAAAGTTGTAAACCGTACTGGAATGCGGCGGCGGCAATCCAGATATCATTCGTGGGGATCGGAGTACCTTTTTTTTTCAAGCCATTTAAAATCGCACTATAATATTCTGCAGTATCTTCATCCACAGAGATAATTGAGACTCGCGGTGAGTCCATAAAATGACCAAGTTCCTGCCTGTTTTCTTCTTCTTTGAAACCTCCCTTGAACCCGGAAAGAAGTTCGCCAATTGAAATTGCCGTAATCCTTATTTGAGAAACCTGTTTCAGGGTGGCAATGATATCTGGATTACCTCTGAAGGCGCTGGAATAGATATTTGTATCAATGAGGATTTTATTCATTTCCAGAGATCCTCATCTATTTGCCTTTCAGAGTCAATTTTTTTTTGGATATGCTGAAACTCATCTTCCGTCCAAGAGCCAAAGAGATGATCAAGATCATCATACTGGGCCGTATACCGTTTAGGTTTTTCAAGCCCGACATGCTTTCTCAACATTTCCAGGACTAATTGATTTACACTCTTTTGGGCGATCACAGCTTTCTCTTTTAATAAAGTAGCTAACTGATTATCAACGCCACGTATAGAAAGTGACCCCATACAGACCTCCTCGTATACTTTTCATTTTTGATGGATGCAGTATGCATGCATAATATAGATGCATTAACAGGTTGTCAAGAAGTAGTAAGCATACTTTTACAAGAAGATCTTCTATGAAATTAAATGAATTTGTGTTGTGTTTTTGGTTTGAAAATTGAGTTTAACTCTGGGAGTGCCGGGTAGTGTTTGGAATCAGTGGGCTACTGTTCCAATGCAAGAGCTGCCAGTCGATAGCATTCCGCTGCCGGTAGCGGCTCTTCGGCCAGTGAGAAGCAGGTTGCAGCTCCGAGAAAATCATTTTGGCGGTGCAGTTTCAGAGCGTACGTCTTTAAGATTTCAGTTGGAGTGTCAGTTGGGTTGTTTAGGTTTGAGGAGGGTTGGGGTTCATTTTTATTGCTTTTACTGATGGTTAATGGTGCAGGTGTATGGTTGCTTGCTTCCGTTGGTTGGGATGTGGGTATTTCCCTTTCAACTTTATTGAACCAGGAAAAATCAAAGGGTTTGTCGGGGGCTGAAAATTCTAAGGTTATATTCTCTGTTGGGGTTGTGAGAATCATTTTGTCGAGAGGTTTAAAATCTTTTGCGGCTATATCAAAGCGCCATTTTCTCGTGAGAAATGTCAGCTTCTCTGGGGCTAATGCAAGGGCCTCTTCCAGTTGTACGCCGGTTAACTGCGGGCTCAATTTCTGTTTGAGCGGTACGAAAAGATTAGCTTTAATTTTTATTAAGGGCTCGGCAAATGGGAAGAGGGAGAGATTGTCCTCTTCCGGTAAGAGGATAATGGTGTGTTCTCGGTTCCCGGCCCAGCGCAGGCGGCTAAGCAGGGGGCCGGGCAGGTGACGGCTGATTTTTTCAAGCCATCTAAGTTCTTTTCCTTCTAGGTGTAAGGCTTGAGGTGCCACGTTAGTCTGAACATCATCTACAAGACGCAATCTAATCTGTAAAAGGGCTGCATCAGATATATCAGCAGTTGTAAATGAGTATTGGTTTTTTTTGATTAAGGCTTGTGGCTTACTAAAATCACAGTCATTTTTCAAAATTGGTACCGGATCTATGATCAAGGCCGGGTTTTGCTGGTTGCCAAAAACAAAATAGAGGTTCTTAGCTTGTAAATGGTCGGCTATTTCCGTAGCTGGCAGCGGGTGTTGAAACCCATACTCAACCCAAAATCCGCAGTTATTTCCGCCATTGCCTGGTTTTGTAGTGCTTGCGGGCGAGTATTGATAGAAAAGCTGGCAGCGGGGCAGCTCCTCAAGGTAGGCAAGAACGAAGCGGGGTAAAGTTTTTTTTCTATCTTCAAGGTTTTGTGAGATGAAGAGCAGGCGTTTTTGCGTATCGAGGCGCTGTGATACTTTAAAATTTATCTGCTGACGGCGTAGATAACGGGCGATCAGGGGCAGGAGGGTTTCGGCACAGAGCAGATAGGCATTCGCTAATGGTGGCCGAGAGCTATTAAATAGTTGTGTCTGGAGGATCTCAGATGTGGTTAGGCTTCCATTTTGTTTGCTTTTAGTCATTTTACGGCCCTTTGTTAACTCTTATTTGTAAACTCAGACATCGCCTGCCAGAGGCGTTCGCGCTCTCTTTTGATACTGCTTCGTGGTTGCCAGCTGGCGATTCGCCCTTGCAAATCTCGACTCAAGCAGTGATCATTTTTCACAGTTTCAAGATATTCTCCAGCACAGCGCAATCGTTGCAGGTTGAAGGTCTGGCCGTAGGTGGTTAGCGCTTTTTCATAGCCCAAACGAATCAGATCGGGGCGTTTGACGAGAATTCCATAAGTTGCTAGAGTTTCCCAATTTCTGCCGGTTGTCAAAGGTAGAGATGTTTTTGCCGATTGCGAGAGCTTTCTCCGGGCCCGGTCGTAGGCCGTAAAAGCTGGTTCCGGTTGCTGGTCCAGAGTGAGGGCTGCGGCCAGAAACAAAAAGGCGGGAACCATTTCATCCGTTTGCCGCTGGGGTTCTTGGGAGATTTCTTCGAGCCAAAGGTGAGCCTGCTCAAGGGCTTCTTTATAGCGTTTTGCTTTGATAAGTAGAGGAGTAGCCTGAGCCCGGTCTCCGGCTTTAATCAAGGCATTGACAGCTTTATCGTCATCGCCGGCCGCCAGCCAGGCGGCCGCACTCTCAGGGTGGAGATCGGTTTTTTCAAAATTCCAGGCCGCTCTGCGCCAGAGTTCTATCTTTAAAATATTTTTCGCTATAGTATCCACGGTTAAACTTTAGAGCAGAATGATTTTATCATTTTGCATCATGATTTGCAGGTGTTGATGAAAAGAAGCAGCCGCCGATGGGGCTGGGTAAGTTGCTTCCAGGCTGATGAACCAGGCTCGATGTTGGCTTAATTTTTGTAGATTTTTCATGGTTTTTGTAAAGGCGCGCTTATTTTGGTCAGCGGCAAAATGGCGGTCGATGATCCAGAGTGTATCGATGCGATGATAGTTGTTCTGCCAGCTTTGGAGCTGCTCATGGAGTTGTTTAAACGGGGTTTCGAGATTGAGGCCATCGTTGTCCTTCCAGGAGATAATTTTTTGGCGTTGACCTGGTTTTAGCGGGTCAACTGGAGTATTCCATTTGCTGCCGAAAAATGCGTGGCGCAGATCACCGCCAAGATTGCTTGCAAGGGAGATTGCAGCCAGAGTCAGAGCCCGGGATAAATGGTTTCTGGTGCCGTTTAATTCGAGGCCGCTCTGGGTGATAATTAAGGTCATTCGGCATTTTTTTTCGCGTTCTCCCTCACGCCCGTAATAGAGGGCTTCATGGTTTAAGATGCGATGTTGGAGGAGAACGTCCGGATAGAGATGTTCACTTAAAGCAAGATTATCGAGGCCGCCTTTATGGGTTAAACCATGATAGCCGCCGCAGCTGTAGGTTTGGCTGCCTCGATGATCATGGAATTTAAGTTTTGGGGTTATGGTCAAGAGCTGGCTGTAGAGGTCGGTTAAAATTGGTGGCAGGCTCTCTAGAGGGATCATTGCGGCCAGATTTTCAGAATCTATCACTTGGTTGGACGATTTGTCGGGGTTGGCGTAGAGATCTTTTAAAAACCTGATATCAGACTTGGTCAGATTCAGGAGACGGTGTCTGATTTTTTCCATATCTTCAGGTTTGAGAAAAGGTGGTCCACTGTTTTTATAGGGTTGTCTGGCATCTTTTGCTTGCGCTTTCTCGCGGTTTCTCCTTAAGGCGGCTTCAAGCAGGCGGCAGGATTGAACCATCGGTCGACCTTCGGGAATTTGGCAATTGTGGTCGAACTTAATGCCTTTGAGAAGCTGGGCGATGAGGCCGCCGATTTCACTATCTTTAAGCTTGAGCTCTTTTATCTCCTCGATTATCGGGTTTGCGCGAAGCTCCAGAAGAAGGTTGCAATATGGGGATTCATCCCGATTTGCAGTGAGGAACTTACGGTTTTGCGAAGTTAAGGTGAGACCGAGATCATGAACCAGCCCCAGTGGCGGCGGGTTTTTTGTGGAGAGGGTTGGACGCAGCCATTTTATACTGGTTTCAGGATTACTCAGCGGCGCTATAGAGTCGTTCAGGCTGTGTCGATGTGTGTTGATAAAGATGAGTAGATCGTTATCAATGGTGCTATCTTTTTCCTGTTTGGCTACGAGTCTTAGATAGCTCTCAGGCCTTTCATTGAAAAGGCTTAAATCCCAGACCCGAACCGTTCGGTCGTTCGAGGCCGAGGCGGCGAGGCAGCCGTCAGGAGAGAAGGCGACGCTGTTAACATCATCTTGATGTCCCTCGAGGGTTTGGATCTGGCGGCCGCTTGCAACATCCCAGAGGCGGACGCTGTGATCGTTAGAACCTGAGATTATGAGGCGGCTGTCGGGGGCGAAGGCGATACTCCAGACGATATCCTGGTGGCCGCTTAACGTTTGACTTTCACCGCTGCTCAGGTCGACAATATAGATATTGGTATCGGTTGAAGCGTAGGCTAAAAAACGACCGTCTGGAGAATATATAACCGAAGTGACGCGGCAGCCTTGGCGGGTCAGAATTTCCTCTTCACGCTTGTCGGCAACACTCCAGATTCGGACCGTAAAATCATTGCCGCCGGTGGCTAAAAAACGGCCGTCGGGGGAGAAGGCGACGCTGTAGACCTCATTCTTGTGGCCTTTTAGTTTCCAGGGCGGGCGTTTAGAGGCGGTACTCCAGAGGCGGACAACCCCGTCAAGACAGCCGGCCGCAAAATATTCACCGGTCGGAGAGAAGGCGACCCCATAGAGGGGGAGACTCAGGGCGTAATGGCTCTCTTCGATGCGATAATGGCTCCGTTTCTCGATATCCCAGAGAAAAACCGTGCCGTCACCGGAGGTTGAAGCCAGAGTTTTATGATCGGGGGAGAAGGCCAGCGACCAGACAAATTTGGTGTGCCCCTTCATGTAGCCAGCGAGTTCAGTCGCACCCACTTCCCAGACATTGACCTGGCGGTTGACGGAGCCCGAAACCAGATAACGGCCATCGGGTGAAAAGGTGACACAGTAGACCCTTTCGCTGTGCAATACAGGTGTGCTATGTGGTGTAATCTGAGTGGCCTGTTCACTTAATATGGTGCTGAGAGAGGTCATTTTTTTAGTCGTCAGTTGTCAGTGGTTAGTTGGTCATGATTTGATTGTGTTGGTTTTTGGTTTTTCTTTCTCATTTAATCTTTTGGCTAAAGCTTCGGCTTGACGGCGGGGACCGGCATCAAAGATCTCGGGATTGCGGGCTAAAAGTTCGCCGATCTTCTCCGCGACTCGATCATGATACTCCTCGCTGGCCCCGGCGGCGTTATCATCGATAATAAATTCCTCGATATTGCCGGTTTCCAGGTTGAATTTAAATTTTATTTTAACGGGAGGACGTTTGCCGCTCATTTTCTTGGGCCCTTTAATTGTCATTCCGGTAAAAGCCGGAATCCAGTGATTTTATTAAATTTCCAATTCCAGGTCGATGATGCTGCCGCTCTGGCGATCGCTGATAATGCGGCCACCGTTATCGATTACCAGTTTACACAAGGTCTGGCGGTAGGCTTCGCCGACGGCCTGGTTGATAGTATAAAAAGCTTCCTGGCGGCGGCTTGCGAGTTGAGCCTGGAGTTGCTGGCGCAGGGCGGCGCGCACTTCCAATTTACTTATCTCAAGTTTTGCCAACGCCTTTTCCCGGGCCTCTT
>CAYWGC010000008.1:26232-39761 GCA_964457755.1 uncultured Thermodesulfobacteriota bacterium
TGGAGATCCTCTTCGGCGGCATTTAATGAGCCGCGCCGCAGGCAGGCGGCAGCGACCAGTTTTAAAAGCTTGACCGCCCGGCGGTCACTTACTTCAATACCTTCCGAACGGATACGGCGAATGGCCTCATGGTAGTTGTTTCCCAAGGCATCAAAATTGACCTGGTTTAAAGCCTGATGCAGCCGCCGCAGGGTTTTGCTGGAGGTTATATTACTTAAACTGATCTGGTGGCCATCACGGATCTTTTGCCGTTCCTGCTGCCAGCCGCATTGGATAAGCTCAGCAAAGCGGTTGTCGGCAACGTTGTCGGACCAGAGGCGGATGGGAAAACGGTCGTAGAGTGCCGCCAGGTCAGGGTCGTCGGGAACCTCATTGGTGGCGCCGACGAGAAAGAGCAGAGGAATATTTTCCGGACGGCCGCCATTATAGAAGATTCTTTCATTGAGAATCGTCAAAAGAGCGTTAAGAATGGCGCTGTTAGCCTTGAAAATCTCATCGAGAAAGGCGATTTCAGTGGTCGGCAGCAGCCCCTTGATGATTCTCTTGTAACCGCCACCCGCTTGAAAGGTTTTGATATCAACTGGTCCGAAGAGCTCGTTAGGTTCGGTAAAGCGGGTCAAAAGGTATTCAAAATAGGGAATCGTCTGCTCATCATCATATTTTCTGGGCGTACAGAGATGGGCAAAGCGTTTGACGAGTTCCGATTTTCCGGTTCCCGGCGGTCCCGCCAAAAGCACATGCTCCTGGGCGATGGCCCCGATGATCAGCATCTCAATAATTTCATCCTTGGCGACGAAGGTGTTTTTCAGAAGGCTTACAACATCGTCAAGATCAGAGACCGCATTAAGTAATTCCTGCTGCATATTAATTCCTGTAAATCAGTTTTCAGTGGTCAGTCGTCGGGGTTTTTACTGGTCCCTGACGACTGACCCCTGACTACTGTTTTTAAAGATGGACATGGCGTCGTTCCTGGCGGCGTCTTTGTAAAGCTGCAATCTTGGCCCCGAAAAAGCGAGGTGTCAGGATCCGCCCTTCAAGGTGATGTTCGAGGCTGGCCTCCTGGAAAACCGCACGAATTTCGTCATTATTAAAACCCTCGCTATGGATGGCGACAAGATCAATTAACGCCGTAATAAAACTGTCGCTGTCGACACCTTCCTGCTCAAGTTTAAGCAGTAAAGAGAGTAACTTTTTGTTTTCATCACTTTCATCTTTTTCTGTCGGGGCTTTGTGTTCTTTTAAAAATTCCTTAAAGTAGCTGTCAACCGCAAAACTTCGGGCATGGATTCTGGCGACCTGGCGTCGGGCCTCAAGGTCGGGCAGGCCGATCTCGACCGGCCGCATCCGTGAAGGCCTGAGCAGGGCTTCATCGATGATGTCGATACGGTTGCTGGTGCCGATTACGAGCACTGCCTGATCCCGGCGAAAACCGTCCATTTCGGTTAAAAGTTGGGCCACGACCGCGTTGTTGGCGCGGGCGCCGCCGTCGGCATAGACCGAACGTTGGCTCGCAATACTGTCAAACTCATCGAAAAAGATGACTGCCGGAGCATTGCGCCGGGCTGTGGCAAAGAGCTGGCGCAGGTTGTTTTCACTCTGGCCGACATATTTATCCATGATTTCAGGGCCTGAGATCATCTGGATGGTGGCGTTGAGTTCATTAGCCACCGCTTTCGCAAAAAGGGTTTTGCCGGTACCCGGGGGGCCGTGAAAGATAAAGCCACGGGGCAGGAGTTTGCCGCGCTGTTCATCATTAAGACTTTTAATGTCGCCGGCGATGAGAGCAATGGCGTGTTTGAGCTGGCGTTTAATGTGATCGTAACCGCCGATATCTGCAAAAGTGGTGTCGGGAACTTCGACCTCGCTGCCGGAGGTGATCTTGAACTCCCGAATCTCGCGGTAGATATCTTTGGCGGGGCTTTGCGGGGCGATTTTGGCGCCGACGTAACGCATGGCGTTGCGAAATTGCAGGGCATTCAAACCGGAGACGTTTTTGAAGAGGGATTCAGGGTCAAAATCGGCAAAACGGTCCCGTTCCCTTTGCGTCAGCAGACGGCTGACAGTGAAATCTTTTGCCTGACCTTTTTCTGAGTTGGCGTAGCGGGGCAGACCACTGATCTGGATATGTACAGCAAAACGATCCGAAAGTACCTTTTTGACTTCAAGGGAGGGGTCGAGAAAGGCTAAGAGTTGCGGTTTTTCGCCGGTGGTTGTTCGTTCATAAAGGGTTTCGATAGTAGCGCCTTCATCGACCAGATCGAGAGAGCGTAAAATCAGAACTTCGTCGGTTTTAAGGTTGCGCATTAAAACCGGCAGATTGCTGTAGCCTCCCTGCATGGCGCGGTCAAGTTCACCGGAGAGGCCGCTGCGCATCTCTTCCGGTCGGGCAGCATCGAGGATCGGTTTTTTGCCAGCCTGATGGCAGACCAGCTCATAAAGATATTCGGTCAGCATCTTGTCGCAGTTAACGAGTACCGATAACCCATGTCGAAGGTAGTCGGAGATGCTGTCCATCTCTTCACGGTAGGCGCAACGCACGGCTTCATTGTCACTGATCTGTTCGGGAAAACTGTTACAACAACTTGTATCGCTGCTCGGAGAAGATTCTGTAGGTTTTGTCTGTTCATCTCCCCAGAGGTTGTCAAGGGTGTCGCGCATGCCCTTGGATTCAGGGTCTGGAGGAAAATTGTCAAGAGGTAAAACTGCAGTTTCCGGAATCGTGATTGGTTGGAAAATAATATCTTTTAAGGGGCGCGCTAAGGTCTCTTTGCCGGGAAAAGCATCTTCAGGAAAGCGGGCCGGAAAAATCCCGATAAATTTATCCAGACTTAACTCTTCCTGCTCGCGTTTAAATTGACGCGCCTCCGAAGATCTCTCGCCCAGGTCAATCTCTATAATAATTTTCTGCATTAGCGGCTTCTTTCATTTTTATGGGGCAGGGTGTTATGGACTGTAGTAACATCTCTTTTTTTGACAAATATATTTATTATTATTATTTTAATATAGATTAAGTGGCACTATTTGTCAAGGGTGTATTGGAGGGCTCCTGAAAGCAGTAAAACTATTTAAATGAGTGATAAGTTTTGTCGGGGGCTGTAGATATGAGGGAGAGGATTAAATGGTTTCTATTTAATCATCTCCTCTGCTTGGGTTGGGCTATTGGGTAACATTTTTTAAGAGCATATTTTGCGTGACGTAACTCGTTTTTACCGGATTTTGAAAGGTCGAGGATGGGTTTTTATAGTTTTTATACATGGCCTTGAGGTGTTCAACATCTTGATTGTAATCGGGGAAATTGCTTAAGTCACTCTTTTTGAGCTCTTACTACAGTTGAGCATAGTCCTCAGGTAAACCTCTTCAAGAATTGGGGTGTTTTTTTTGAGGGAGGTAAACCAGGTTTTGATGTTCTTAATCTTTTTGATCTCCGGGGGGAAGTTCTGGGCTGCAAATTCTTTCTCCAGAGCGTTAACCTGAGCCAGCATTTCGGTTAACTCTGGAGTCGGGTTTCTTAAATACTCCCCTTTAGCATGTAGTGAGTTGTAAATTTTGAAATCTTTTATGATCGGTTCAAGTTTATTGGTGATGGCTTTTAAGGCCTGCTCCTGAGGATAGAGCAGACGTGGTTCAGCTGAAACGGGAATAGACGTAAATAGAGCCAGTGCGGAAAAGATCATGATGGTCAGGAAGTAAATACGAAAGTTCTTCGGTATAGTTTGTTCTCCTGTTGTAAAGTTCAATCTAACCTCTAATCAAGTAATCATGCTTTTGCAATAATTAGGTAGAACAAAATAAATTTTAATGAAATGTTGACATGGGACTTGTACCTGTGTATAAAATTTCCACAAGCATTTCAGTGTGAAATATAATTATTTGAATATGTTGGATTAATTTATTTGGCGGTGAGAAATGAAGGTTAAGATTGGGCCGGTTACCAGGATTGAAGGGCATTTGAATGTCGAGACTGTTATCGAAAACAATCTTGTCACTGACGCGCGTTGTGAGGGGGAGATGTTTCGTGGTTTTGAGGCTTTTCTGAAAGGGCGTGATCCTCTTGATGCCCAGCAGATCACCCAGAGGATTTGCGGGGTTTGCCCATATGCTCACGGTATTGCTTCATCTTACGCTCAAGAGATGGCTTATAATATGGAGGCGACGCCTAACGGCCGAATTCTGCACAATCTGATTCAGGGTGCCAACCATCTCTACGATTATTTGCTCCATTTTTATCAGCTCTGTGCTCTTGATTTTGTCGATGTTACGGCGATTATTGCCTATAAAGGCAACGATCCGAGCATGGTCCAACTTAGAGACTGGGTTAAGAGTGAACTCGCTTCAGGCAAGGCTTTTCCGGCGGCTCCTTTTCTGCCGCGTCTGGCAGGCCGTTATATAGATGATCCCGAGATCAATCTTCAGGCTTTAAAAAACTATCTTGATGCCATGGAGATCCAGAAAAAAGCCAATCGTGCTGCGGCTATATGGGGAGGTAAATTTCCTCATGCAACCGGTATCTTTCCCGGAGGATGCACGCAAAAGGTTACGATTGACCTGATTATTCAGTATCAGTCTCTGATTAAAGAGACCCTTGATTTTTACAGGTTAAAATATATCCCTGATATTTTGGCTGTAGCTGAAAATTTTCCTGACTATTGGGCTATTGGCCGCAGTCAGGGGGATTTTCTCTCCTATGGATTTTTGCCTTTGCGTCCGGAGCGGCAGAGTCCGCGACTTATGGAAGCTGGAGTGCTTAAGGGAGGCCGGCTCGAGGCGGTAAATTTCGAGAAAATTATGGAGGATGTCAAATATTCCCGTTATTCATCGCCTTCCGGCTTGAAAGTTCGAGACGGACAATTGGCACCTCAACCCCATAAGGATGGCGCCTATAGCTGGATTAAGGCACCCCGTTATGGTGGTCGCATGGTTGAAGTCGGTCCGGCGGCCCGGGTGTTGGTTGACTACCTCTCAAACAACAATCAGAGATTGCGGGGGTTGGTTGACCACTATGCCGGTCAGGTAGGTATTCAGCCCATGCAGCTTAACTCGGTTTTGGGCCGGCATTTAAGTCGGGCTCTGTGCGGTGTTGTTATCGGTGAATTTCTTTTAGAAGAGAGTGAACGTCTTGACCCGAATTCTGCCAGTATGGCCAAATTTGATATTCCGGCAACCGGTGAAGGTTTTGGGGCTACAGAAGCTTCGAGGGGAGCGTTGTTGCACTACATCCGCTTAAAAGACCATAAAATTGAAAAATATGAGTGTGTGGTACCGACTACCTGGAATTGTTCGCCACGAGACGACCAAGATAACCCCGGAGCCCTGGAGTCGGCCTTGATCGGCACCCGGGTGGAAAATCCTGAAGAACAGATTGAATCGGTTCGTATTGTCCACTCTTTTGATCCTTGTCTGGCTTGTGCTGTACACTGATCAAAATCCATATTGATTTGTATATCTTGAACAGGAGAGAGTTCGATGGAGATTAAAAGACGGCAATTTTTAAAGATGGCGGCTTCTTTAAGTGTGGGGTTTGGTCTGGGAGGTTTTCCGGGGCCGGTCGCTGCCGCCTTGAAAAGTTTGGACCCTAAAAAAATTCCCAAATTACTCTATCTTCAGGGGCTCTCCTGTAGTGGTTGTTCAGTTTCGTTGTTGCAATCTGAGAACCCCTCACCGCTGGCCATGATTACAGATTATAGTCAGTTGCTTTTTCATGCCGATCTTTCTGCGGCTTCCGGCAGCCTGGCTTTAGAGGTGATTGATTCCTATATCAAAGGCAGTGCCGGCGAATATTTTCTGGCTGTAGAGGGGGCTATTCCTGAAGGTATGCCGGAAGCCTGTATGTTTGGGAATAAAACTTTTGCCAGCTATCTTGAGGCGGCGGCGGCAACCATGGCGGGAGTCGTTGCGATTGGTACTTGTGCTACATTTGGTGGCATCCCGGCAGCCGAAGGCAACCTGACTGGTGCCATCAGTCTGCCGGAGTTTTATCGTAAACGCAACCTTAAACCCTTGATGATCACGATTCCCGGATGTTCAGTTCACCCCGACTGGGTTTGGCATACTATCACTCACATTGTCAAGGTCGGGATTCCTAAATTGAACAAGTACGGCTCCCCGGAGCTCTTTTTCAGTAAAAAGGTCCATGACAATTGTCCCCGCTATCACTATTTTCAGGAGGAGATCTTAGCCCAAAATTTAGGTGAAGAGGGTTGCCTTTTTAAAGTTGGTTGTCTCGGGCCTAATACTTTAGCAGATTGTCCGACAAGGTGGTGGAATGGCGGTCAGACATGGTGCATTGATGCCAACGCTCCATGCATAGGTTGTACGGCACCGTTTTTTGCTAAAAAGAGGGATTTTCCTTTTTATCGTCATAGTCAATCAGATTAGTTTTTCTTCGCGTTGAAATATGTTGAGCCATTGACGGCACAGACGAACTCGGCAACCAATTTTCTTTGAGGAGTAACTCATGTTTCAGGCAAAAAGTGCGCAAACTTCCATTAAAGCAAAAATGGTTGTGAGTGTGGTTTTGACTCTCTGTGTTTTCTTAAGTCTCGGGTTGATCTTTTATAACCAGTTTATCAGTAAAAAATTGCGTCAATCTTATTATCGCTCAGTTGAGGTTCTTTCCCGATCTTTTAATGAAGGGGTGCAAAGTTCGTTAGAGCGTGGCCAGATGAAGAATTTTCAAAAACTACTTACCAAACAGAAGGAGATAGAAGGGATTCGTGAAGTTATCCTTTACGATAAAACCGGCACCGTCAATATGTCGGCTAGCGGAGAGCAAGGTAAGGGAGTGAGTATCGATCAGGAGATCTGGAAAGACCTTTCCCAAAACCATCGCTCTATAACTCAAACCCGGGAGAAGAGTATTCATATATTTACTCCGCAAATTGCGGTTTCTGATTGTCTGCGCTGTCATCCCGGATGGCAAAAAGGTGAACTTGGCGGAGCTCTGGAATTGATTTATGATATTGAGCCTTTGCAGGAGACCGTTGCGAACCAGCGGGCGATGCTTTTTGGGGGTGGTTTTATTCTCTTGCTCTTAATCAGCATTGTTATTTACATACTGGCCGGTTCTCTGACGAGACCTCTGGTTGAGATGACTGAAACAATGAAGAAAATTGCCGGCAATGAACTTGATGTCGAAGTTCCAGCGCAGGAGCGTCATGATGAAATTGGCCACATGGCGGCAGCGGTTGAGATCTTCAAAGAGAATGCTGTGCAAAGACAGCGGCTTGAAAACGCTTTGAGTGAAATGGCAAACCAGTTCGAAGCTTCGGTAGTGACCTTTTTCTCATCCTTTACTACCGATATGCAGGAGATGCAGAAGTCTGTTAATCATATGAAGGAGGTTGCCGATCAAACCAATAACCAGTCTGCAGCAGCTGTTGCCAGATCTGCAGAAACAGTGGCTAATGTTGGGCAGGCTTCAATTTCGATTGAGGGTTTGATTGCCTCAATCGGGGAGATTCAGGCGAAGATCGGAAAATCTTCAGAGATCTCACAGACGGCTGCCGCTAAGGCGGCTGAAGCCAGCTCCTTAGGCCATAAGTTGACAACGGCTGCGGGTGAGATTGATAAGGTGGTTGATTTGATTGCCGGGATTGCCGGCCAGACGAATCTTTTGGCCCTTAATGCCACCATCGAAGCGGCTCGAGCCGGAGAAGCGGGTAAGGGGTTTGCCGTAGTTGCCAATGAGGTTAAAGGTCTGGCTGGTAAAACCACTAATTCAACTAAGGAGATTACTGAAAGGGTTGCTGATATTCAGAATTTTACGGCAGAATCAGTTCACGCTATTGATGAAATTGGTAAAACTATTGCAACTATAAACGAGACCATGGCTCTGGTCTTGAGTGCCGTCGAGGAGCAGAAAGGCACAACTGCTGCAATTACTGAGAGCACTCACCAGGCGACCGCAAATACTGAGGATGTATCTGAGCATCTGGCCGGGGTTGCGACAGCAATCAATGAAACTGATAGCGCTCTGCAGCAGGTCTTGCAAAAAGTTGATAATCTAATGGCTGGCGGAGATACTTTGCGGGCAGAGGTTGACCGTTTTATGGAACAGGTGAGGGCGATGTGAGGAAGGTCTCCTGAAGAACTAATTTTTTCCAGCCCTGCTTTAATAGCGGGGCTTTTTGCTGGAACTTAGTTGTTAATTTACCCCTATGTAAAGGCTCTTTATTAAATAATATGTATATTCACGAATAAGCTGTTGTAGAACTTGAAGCAATGTACTATATGCAGAATTTAAAGAGCTTTATTTAGAAATGAAAATGTAGTAATATGTTGCCCTTTTAAAAATGACGATGAAGTATTAACCTTTTTTCGCGGAAAATTTTATGGAATATTTTGATATTTTAAATGTTATCGGTAATACGCCGGTCTTACGGCTCGCAAAAATTTCTTCTATCCCGATTTTCGCCAAGGCCGAATATCTTAATCCCGGTGGCAGTGTTAAGGATCGAGTTGCCAAATATATGATTTCTCAAGCTGAGAAGCGAGGTTTTTTGAAACCGGGCTCAACGATTGTTGAGGCGACCTCAGGTAATACCGGTATTGCTGTTGCTTTTGTTGGGGTCCATCATGGTTATCGGGTGATTATTGTGATGCCAGAGGATATGAGTGAAGAGCGTAAAAAAATTATCAAGGCGTTGGGAGCCGAACTGGTTTTGACACCGGCTCAAGAGAGTTTGACAGGTTCAGTTGCAAAAGTCAAAGAACTGGCTGCCGGTATCAAAGATTCGCATATTCTCGGTCAGTTTGAGAATCCCGACAATCCTGAGATTCACTATCGCACAACCGGATCCGAGCTCTGGAAACAGCTCGAAGGTAATGTTGATGTTTTTGTTGCCGGGGTTGGCAGCGGCGGAACCCTGGGTGGAGTTGGCCGTTTTTTGAAAGAGCAGAACCCTAAAGTCACAGTGGTTGCGGTTGAGCCGGAGAATTCGGCGGCTCTGCTTGGTCAGGAACCCGGACTGCACCAGATTCAAGGGATTGGCGACGGTTTCGTGCCGCCGGTTCTTGATGTCTCTCTGATAGATGAGGTGGTGACTGTCAGTGATAAAGACGCAATTGGTACAGCCCGGTCTTTGGCCCGCCTTGAGGGGACTATGGTTGGTACTTCATCCGGGGCCAATGTCTGGGCCGCGATGAAGCTGGCGCAACGTTTTGGCCCCGATAAACGGGTGGCCACGATTCTGCCGGATCGGATTGAAAGATATTTTAGTACCAGCTTGATTTAGTTATCAGTCGTCAGTCGCCAGTGGTCAGTAGATCCAGTAAGGCTGATTTGTAAGGAATTGATATTTATGGAACTTTATAACTGCTCTTTAGAAGAGCTTTGGTTGCGTCTCGAAAAGGGTGAGGTTTCATCCCTTGATGTGACGCGCTCAGTTTTTGGCCGCATTGCCGAGGTAGATAATAAAATTGCGGCCTATTTGGAAATTGATGAAAAGGGAGCATTGGCCCAGGCCGAGGCTGCCGATGAGCGTCGTCGTAAAGGTGAAAAAACGACCCCGGTTACTGGCATTCCTTTAGGCTTGAAAGATCTGCTCTCAACTAGAGGGCTGAAGACGACTTGTGCCTCACGCATGCTGGCTGATTATCGGCCCGAATATGATGCCACTGTGGTTGCGCGTTTACGAGTGGCAGGGGCCGTGATTACCGGTAAACTCAATATGGATGAATTCGCGATGGGTTCATCAACTGAAAATTCCGCTTTTAAAGCGACGTGTAATCCCTGGGATTTGGGTCGGGTGCCTGGAGGCTCCAGTGGTGGTTCGACAGCCGCAGTTGCGGCAGCTACGGCAATTGCCACTTTGGGATCTGATACCGGTGGTTCAATTCGTCAGCCCGCCTCTTTTTGTGGGGTCGTCGGTATGAAGCCGACTTATGGTCGGGTTTCGCGTTATGGTCTGGTGGCTTTTGCCTCTTCCCTTGATCAGATTGGCCCGGTAACTTTGACAGTGGCCGATGCCGCTTTGCTGCTGGGCGTGATTGCTGGCCATGATGAACGTGATTCAACCTCTGTCGATCTCCCGGTTCCCGACTATTATGGTGCCTTGAAAAATGATATCAAGGGTTTGAAGATCGGGGTTCCGCAAGAGTATTTTGGTGTGGGTCTTGACCCCGAAGTTGAGGCCGCAGTGCGGCTGGGTTGTAATCAATTAGCCGATGCCGGAGCCTCTTTTAGCGAAGTTTCCCTATCGCATACTGATTATGCGGTAGCGACCTACTATCTTCTGGCCACTGCGGAGGCAAGTTCCAATCTGGCTCGTTATGACGGTGTCAAATATGGTTTTCGGGCGGATGATGCTGATGGTTTGCTTGATATGTACCGTAAAACCCGGGCTCAAGGATTTGGTGATGAGGTCAAGCGTCGGATCATGCTTGGGACTTATGCTTTGTCGTCGGGATATTACGATGCCTACTATCGCAAAGCCCAGCAGGTAAGGACCCTGATTACCCGTGATTTTGATAAAGTTTTTGCTGATTGTGACGTGCTGGTAGCCCCGGTTTGTCCGACGCCAGCTTTTGCTTTTGGGGAGAAGGTTGATGACCCTCTGTCGATGTACCTCACTGATATCTTGACGATTCCAGTCAACCTGGCCGGTCTGCCGGCGCTTTCAGTGCCTTGTGGATTTACGAAAAATGGGCTTCCGATCGGCTTGCAGATTATTGCCAAACCTTTTGCTGAAGAGACGCTTTTGCGGGTCGCCTGG
Organism: uncultured Thermodesulfobacteriota bacterium; assembly: GCA_964457755.1. Taxonomy (GTDB): domain Bacteria; phylum Desulfobacterota; class Anaeroferrophillalia; order Anaeroferrophillales; family Tharpellaceae; genus Tharpella. The sequence goes on from CAYWGC010000008.1 coordinate 36,945, forward strand.
CATTATGAACAGCTGGCTGGATGGTCCGGCCGGCGGCCGACTTTGGCAGGGGAGGTGGTTTGATCATGGATTATGAAATTGTTATCGGTTTGGAAGTTCATTGTCAGCTTCTGACTGAAACCAAGATTTTTTGTGGTTGTTCGACCCATTTCGGTAATCCGCCCAATGAGAACAGCTGTCCGGTATGTACCGGGATGCCCGGGGCGCTGCCGGTTCTCAATCGCAAGGTTGTCGATTTTGCGATTCGGGCTGGTCTCGCGATTGGTTGTCAGATTACCCCGAATAGTATTTTTGCGCGCAAAAACTATTTTTATCCAGATCTTCCCAAAGGTTATCAGATCTCTCAGTTTGAACTGCCCATCTGCGTCGGTGGCCATCTCGATATCGAGGTCGAAGGTGAGATCAAGCGCATCGGTATAACCCGGATTCATATGGAGGAGGACGCCGGTAAGTTGGTTCATCCCGAAAATGAACATGGTGTCAGTTATGTTGATTACAACCGTGCCTGTGTGCCGCTTATCGAGATTGTTAGTGAACCCGATATGCGTTCGTCAGATGAAGCGGTGGCCTATCTGAAGGCTTTGCGTGATATTGTCGTCTACTTAGGGGTTTGCGATGGTAATATGGAGGAGGGCAGTTTTCGTTGCGATGCCAATATTTCGCTCAGACGTTGGGGGGTGCCGGAATTCGGGATTCGGGCTGAGCTTAAAAATATGAACTCCTTTCGTAATGTCCAGCGGGCCATTGAATATGAGGTTGAGCGTCAGCAGGAGATCCTTGATGGTGGCGGCCAGGTTGTGCAGGAGACCCGTTTGTGGAACGTTGATCGCGGAGTCAGTATGTCGATGCGCGGTAAAGAGGAGGCGCACGATTATCGTTATTTCCCTGATCCTGATCTCCTGCCGGTGGTCGTCGATAAGGCCTGGGTTGAGAAGGTTCGGCAAAGTCTGCCCGAACTCCCGGCCGCCAAGCGTCGGCGGCTTGTAGATGACTATGCTATCCCCGTAGCTGACGCTGAAGTGTTGACTGCAGATCGAGCGATGGCTGACTATTTTGAGGAGGTCGTTAAACTTTTTGCCCAGCCCAAAGCGGTGGCCAACTGGATCATGGTTGAGTTGCTGAAATATCTTAATGATGATAAGATAGGCATAACTCAATGTCCAATTACGCCTCAGGGTCTGGCTGATCTCTTAAAACTTATTGATGATAATACGATCAGCGGCAAGATCGGTAAGCAGGTTTTCTCGCAGATGTATAGCGCCGCCGATGATGATCCTCGGCAGATAGTTGAAAAGCAAGGTTTGGCCCAGATGTCTGATGCCGGGGAGCTTGCCAGTCTGGTGGAGGGGATTGTTGCCGCCAATGGTGACAAGGTTAAAGAGTATCAGCAGGGTAAAGTCAAACTTTTTGGTTTCTTTGTCGGGCAAGTGATGAAGCAGACCAAAGGTCAGGCCAATCCCCAGATGGTCAATCAATTGCTAAAAGAGAAAATTGGATAAGCTGTGGGATGGCGGTGCTCGAAATGAAATGGGACTGTTTTGTCTCTATTTTTAGAGACTGTTTTGTCTCTTAAGGGTTTTTTTATATCAGGTCAGCTACTTTAGGTATTGATTTTATTAGATATGTTTGAATGGCTCGAATAATGCTGTTCGCTTAAACAAGATCAAAAGATATTGTATCTACCGTTATTTTGTGAAAGCGACCTGCTTAGGAGTATTTTTTAGAGTTATGTTTTTTCAAAGAACATTAAAAAAAGAGATTTCTTGTGTTGGTATAGGTTTGCATTCCGGGGTCAAGGTTAAGCTGGTTTTGAAGCCGGCCCCAGCGGGGCATGGCATAAAACTGCAGCGCCTTGATCAGGGCCGGGTCTTGACAACCATCCCAGCTTTATCTGATTTCGTGGTCGATACCTCTATGGCTACGACTTTAGGCTGTGATGGCTTTGTCATTGGCACGGTTGAGCATCTACTTTCGGCCTTCTCCGGTCTTGGCGTTGATAACGCTTTGGTTGAGGTACATGGGCCCGAAGTTCCGATTATGGATGGTAGTGCCAACCCCTTTGTCTACTTAATTAAAACGGCTGGAGTTAAGCGACAGGTTGACGCCAAATGCTACATGCGTATGACCGGAACTGTTACTGTCAGTGACGGTGACAAATGGGCTCGTCTCGGACCCCAGCCCCCCTCTTCCAATGTCTCGCTCTCAATTATTAACCATATCGATTTCGATCATCCCATGATCGGTACCCAAAGTTTTAGTTTTTCCTTTGCCGATGTCTCCTACGACCGCCAGATCAGCCGGGCCCGGACCTTCGGTTTTCTTCACGAAGTTGAATGGTTGAAGTCCAATAATTTGGCATTGGGCGGGTCTTTAGATAATGCTATAGTGCTGGATGAATATTCGGTTATGAATGATGATGGTTTACGCTTTGCTGATGAGTTTGCCCGCCATAAAGTCCTGGACTGTTTTGGTGATATAAGTCTCCTGGGTATGCCTTTGATCGGAGTTTTGGAGGCCAACAAAACCGGACACGCCTTAAATCACAAACTGGTTCAGGCTGCCCTGGCTAAAACTGAGGCCTGGGAAAAGGTGACCACCGGCGAGTGGCTTGACGGATCGCAACCTAGTTTCACGGTTCCGCGTTTGGTAATGGGTGAAGCTCTGTTTTAGCAATTCTATTAAAAGAGAAAAAATAAAAAAGAGAGGGTTCCGTTTTGCGGGCCCTCTTTTTTTTTGGTGTATGTTGGAATTCCCGCTCGAACTCTTGTAAAGTTATATCCGGTAGTGTAAAGTGAACAATGAATGATGAATGATGAA
>CAYWGC010000008.1:39861-63705 GCA_964457755.1 uncultured Thermodesulfobacteriota bacterium
TGAACAATGAATGATGAATGATGAAGGATGAATGATGAGTTAAAGTTTTGTCTTTGTTCCTCACCCTTTTAATGGAGAAATTAGATGAGCGATCAGGAAAAACCCAAAAAGAGGATGTTGCCGGGTCGCAGGAAAATTTTATTATCTGTTTTCTTGGTACTTTTTATTTACACATTGAGCGGGTTTTTTTTTCTGCCTTGGTTACTTAAGACCCAGGCCGAAAAAAGGTTGCCGGAATTTTTGCAGCGGTCGGCAACGATTGATCAGGTGCGTTTTAATCCCTTCACTTTGCGGCTCCAGATTGACGGTTTTGTGGTTAATGGTCGGCAATCACAGGCACCTTTGTTAAAGGTTGATTCTCTGCTCGCTGACTGTGCTGGTTTTCTTTCGTTAAGTAACCGAGCTTTAGTGTTGGAAAAGATCGATATTCAGGGACCTTATCTAAAAATCGTTAAAAATGAAGACGCAAGTTTTAACTTTTCCGATCTCTTGCCAGCTACGCCAAAGCCGGATGAAGAGCTTAAAGAAAAACCTGAGACAAAGGGGCAGGGCTTTCGTTTTTCACTCAATAATATCAGCGTTGGGGGTGGGATTGTTGAAATTGCAGACCAGTCACGGGATATTTTTCATTGGATCAATGACATAACTATTGGATTGCCGCAGATATCGAACCTACCGCAACTTGTTGAGACTAATATCCAACCTTCATTCGCCGCGGTGGTTAACGGTACGCCACTGGTGGTTGGCGGTCAGAGCAAGCCTTTTGCGAAAACCTTAGAGACTTCTTTTGACATCAATATAGACGAACTTGATCTTGCCTATTATCTCTCATACCTGCCTCAGGATCGCAACTTTACGGTCACCGATGGCTCTTTGACGACCCGTCTTAATCTAGCCTATCTCCAGTCGGAAAATGAGGTGCCCCGTCTGACTCTTTCCGGAACTGCCAGAGTCAACAATGTCTTGATTAGTGGCCAGGGTGAGGAGAAGCAGCACCGCTTTGTTTTTCTGCCTGAACTTAAAGTTGATTTTGGGCCGGGGAACCTTCTTGATGGAGAACTTTTTCTTAGTGAAATAGTTATTCGAAAACCCGAGGTTAATCTCTTTTTCAAGCCGGACGGAGTTTTTTATCTGCCGATGCTGGTTGCTGCTGTATCCGAAGATGGCACTCGACCCGCATCTGAGTCGAATTTAAAAAGTGTGTCCGATCCAGAACCCCAATCCAGAGAGTCTAAAAAGTTTGTTTTTAAACTGGACCGGCTGAGTTTGGAGGAGGGGGTTGTCGGGCTTCGTGATGAACGCGTGGTGCCGCCTTTTTCCGCCCGTATGGCTCCAGTTGAGCTTGAATTGAAAAATTTCAGTAATGTTGGCGATCATTCGGCTCACTATAATGTGAAACTGCAAAGTGATGCCGGGGAGACTCTCCTTGGGGACGGGGATTTTTCAGTTGATCCGCTAAATCTTATGACCCACTTTGCTCTGGATAATCTGCCTCTGGCGCGCTATGCGGCCTACTATCAGAAATATTTTGCGGGACAGTTGGATGGTGGGGGCTTACGCCTTGCTGGAGAGCTGTTTTTTGCGCAAAAAGAGGGTGGCGAACTTGAGCTGCAATTGCAAGATCTCGAGTGTGGCCTATCTGATATTAAAATTAGTTCTCCTGACGGGCAGCCGGTTCTGGCTCTGCCGAGCCTCCTGATGGCGCAAAGTCGTATCGATCTTAATAAAAGAGAGTTTGTGATCGGCTTTTTGGAAGGGGAAAAAGGCAGTTTGAATCTGCTGCGACGTCCCGATAATGTTATTAATTTGACAGATTTAATACCTCCTGTAAGTGCCAAAGAGAGTACGGCTAAGGAGGTTTTACCTGAAAATTTACCTGTTGTTTCTGTCGAAGTGACACCAGCCTGGTATCTCTTTTTAGAAAAAGGGCGATTATTGGATTTTCAAGTCATTTTCAAAGATCAGGTTCCAGCCGCAAAAACCGAGATTAAGGTTGATAAGATTAATCTTGCAATTAAACAACTGGGAACCGCTGAAGGTGAGTCCGGAGATTTTAAACTCGATCTGCGCTTGGCCCAAAGGGGTCAACTCTCTCTCAAAGGACCCCTGAGTCTGGCTCCTTTACAAGCGGATTTTGCTGTTGATCTGCGCAACGTTCCGCTTAAAATTTTTCAGTCATATCTCGGAGAACATCTTGATTTAGTTTTAGTTAAAGGTGAGGCTGCATTGAAAGGAGCGTTCTCTTTTCGGCAGGAGGCTTCGGTGGGCCCCTCTATTGATTTTTCCGGTAAGGCCGCCATTGCTGATTTGAAGACGGTTGATGGCTGGAGCGGAACTGAGATCTTAAGTTTACAGAATCTTAAACTGGCTGGGATCTCTTTGCGTAATCAGCCGCCTGCCTTATCTGTGTTGAAATGTAGCGCTGATGGTTTGCAGGCCAACTTTGTCAAGGAGGTAGACGGCCGCAGCAACCTTGAGTTGCTGCTGGTAGAAAAAAATGTGGAGCCCGAAATTATTGATCCTGTGGTAGCGAATGGCTCAGCAATTGAGGTGAAGTCAGCTCCAGCTATGGCTCTGGAGTTTAAGAAAATAGCCTTGGACGAAAGTTCTATAGCCTTTATCGACCGCTCCCTGTCACCATCTTTTAAAATCTCTCTGGATGATCTTGGAGGTGAGGTGGTAGGTCTCACTTCTTTGGGTGAAAAGCCGGCTGAGGTTAAACTTGCTGGTAAGCTGAATGGTCAGGCGCCGGTCTCGGTTGTGGGTTTTATCGATCCTCTGGCCGAGGATCTTTACGTTGACCTGAAGATCGACGGTCAGGGCATCGGGATGACCGATCTGACCCCCTATAGTGGAAAATTTATCGGTTATGCTATCGGTAAAGGTAAAATTTCTCTTGATCTTACTTGCAAAGTTGAGCAACAAAAGCTTACCTCCAGTAATGCCATTTTTCTGGATCAGTTTGATTTTGGTTCTGCGGTTGAGAGTCCGGATGCCTTCAATTTGCCGGTTAAGCTGGCAGTCGCTCTTTTGCGTGACCGTCAGGGAGAGATTCATCTTAATCTGCCGGTCAAAGGTGAACTGAATGATCCCAAGTTCAGTTTGGGCGGGATTATCGTCAAGGTGTTTGTCAACCTTATAACTAAGGCGATCACTTCACCTTTTGCCTTGATTGGCTCTCTTGCCGGTGGTGGCGAAGAGCTTAATCTTGTCTCCTTTGCCGCAGGTCAGGTGAATCTTGATGAAACTGCACTTGCCCGGCTTGATAAGCTAGCCGGGGTTCTCTACGATCGGCCCGGTTTGAAAGTTGAGATCGCGGGTCGGGCCGATGCCGTAAGTGATCGCCAGGCCTTGCATGAAGATCATTTCAAAAAGCTTTTGCAGGTTCAGAAATTCAAGGAAGTCGTGGGCCGCAACCAGGATCTGCATTCTCCTGATCAGGTGGTTGTTAAAGATGATGAATTTGCCCGTTATCTCTGGCAGGCTTACAAGGCAGCACCTTTTGCCAAAGAGAAAAATCTGCTGCGCATGGTCAAAAAGATCGAGCCTGTAGAACAGGAGCGATTGCTCCGTGATTTTGTTAAAGTCAGTGATGATGAGTTAACTCTCCTGGCCCGCAATCGGGCGCGGGGAGTTATGGATTATATAAGCAAAAAAGGACCGGTCGAGAGCCAGCGTCTTTTTCTGGTCGATCCACAAGTTTTGCAGGGAGATCCCGTTGCAGCGGAAAAAGCCCGTCAGGTGGAGATGAAAATAAAATGAGTTTTAAGGAGAGTATAAAAATATGGAAATTTTAAAAGAGTATCACAAGGCCGCTGAGCAGCGGCAACGTTTGGGGGTACCGCCTCTGCCTTTGAGTGGCGTGCAGGTTACCGCAGTCATTGAATCTTTGGTGCTCAGCTCCGGAGATGAGCGCCAAAATCTTCTCTATTTATTGCGTGAAAGGGTTAACCCGGGAGTCGATGAGGCGGCCGGGGTCAAGGCTGATTTTTTGGCTGAGGTGATCAGTGGGCGCTCTGATAGGGTTGGGATCTCGGCTCTGGAGGCGGTTCAATGGCTCGGGACGATGCGGGGTGGCTATAATCTGACTCCGCTACTTGAAACTATGGATGATAAAAGACCTGAAGTGGCGGCTGCCGCAATTCATGCCTTAAAGCATACCTTGTTGGTCTATGATGCTTTTGCCTGGGTGGTAGAAGAGTTTAAAAAAGGTCATCCGGGGGCGCAGTTACTGCTTGAATCCTGGGGGGCTGCGGAGTGGTTTAAGGCGCGCTCTAAGTTATCTAAAGAGTTAGTGTTGACGGTTTTTAAAGTGCCGGGAGAGACTAATACCGATGATCTTTCGCCCGCTTCGGAGGCTTCCAGTCGCAGTGATATTCCACTGCACGCTCAGGCGATGCTTGCCGCCCGGATTGAAAACCCTCTACAGCAACTCGAAAAATTAATAAATCTGGGCAATCCGATTGTCTATGTCGGCGATGTTGTCGGCACCGGCAGCAGTCGTAAATCGGCGATCAACTCTCTGCAATGGCATTTGGGCAGTGATCTTCCCGGAGTGCCCAATAAACGCGGGGGTGGGGTTATCATCGGCAGTATAATAGCGCCGATATTTTTCAATACAGCCGAAGATTCTGGAGCCTTGCCCTTGGAGGCTCCGGTTGCTGAGCTTACAACCGGTGATGTTATAACCGTAAGGCCCTTTACCGGAGAGATTGAAAGAAATGGGCAAGTAGTCAGTCGTTTTAAACTGCAACCCAATACCCTGGCCGATGAATATCGGGCCGGCGGGAGAATCCCTCTGCTTATTGGTCGCGAACTTACCGGTCGGGCGCGCCAAGTTTTGGGGCTTACTGAGACGGAAATCTTTGTCCGGCCCCGGCAGCCCGAGCCTTCGACTGCCGGCTATAGTCTGGCCCAGAAAATTGTCGGTCGCGCCTGTGGCCTTGAAGGGGTGCAGCCGGGGATGTATGTTGAGCCCATGGTGACGACGGTTGGCAGTCAGGATACGACCGGGCCCATGACCCGGGATGAAATCAAAGAGCTGGCTGCCTTAAATTTTTCTGCCGATCTCGTGATGCAGTCGTTCTGTCATACGGCCGCCTATCCGCAGCCGGTCGATGTCAAGATGCATCGTCAATTACCTGGTTTTATCAAAGATCGTTGCGGGGTCTCTTTAAAGCCCGGTGATGGTGTGATTCACTCCTGGCTCAATCGTCTGCTCTTGCCTGATACTTTGGGGACCGGGGCCGATTCTCATACCCGTTTTCCGCTTGGTATCTCTTTTCCGGCGGGCTCGGGTTTGGTTGCCTTTGCCGCGGTTTCAGGGTTGATGCCGCTCGATATGCCGGAAAGTGTTTTGGTGCGTTTCTCCGGCAAATTGCAGCCTGGGATAACCTTGCGTGATCTTGTCAACGCTATTCCCTTGCAGGCCATTGCGGAAGGTTTACTGACGGTTGCGAAAGAGGCTAAAAAGAATATCTTTGCGGGGCGCATTCTTGAAATACAAGGTTTCGAAGAGCTTTCCTGTGAGCAGGCCTTTGAGCTCTCTGACGCCTCAGCCGAGCGCAGTGCAGCAGCTTGTACAGTACAGCTTGGGGTTGCCCCGGTAAAGAGTTTTCTGATCTCTAATGCAGCTTTGATCGATAAGCTGGTGGTCTCCGGTTATGGGGATGCTGAAACCTTAAAGCGGCGGGCCCGGGCGATGCGGGGTTGGCTGGCTGAGCCGCAACTTTTACGGGCCGATGACAAGGCTCACTATGCGGCAGTCCTCGATATTGATATGAGTCGGATAAAAGAGCCGATTCTGGCCTGTCCCAACGATCCCGATGATGTCGCTACATTGAGCACGATTCTGGCCGATGAGCAACGTCAACAAAAGATTGATGAGGTTTTTGTCGGCAGCTGTATGACCAATATTGGTCATTTCCGGGCTGTTGGTGAGATCTTACGGGATGAGGGCCAGGTCCCGGTACGCCTCTGGTTGACGCCGCCGACAAGAATGGATGGCGATCAATTAAAAGCTGAGGGGTACTATTCGCTTTTTGGTAAAGCCGGAGCCCGCATCGAGATCCCCGGTTGCAGCCTTTGCATGGGCAATCAGGCCCGCGTGGCCGATGGGGCGATAGTTTTTTCGACCTCAACCCGCAATTTTGATAACCGTCTCGGTAAAGACGCACAAGTCTATCTCGGCTCGGCCGAACTGGCTGCCGTTACGGCCCTTTTAGGTCGTTTGCCAACCGTTGCTGAGTACCTGGAAGTTGTTCAACGTAAGCTTCCCCTTGAAAAGCATGCAATGGTCTACAGGTATCTTGACTTTAGCCGAGATTCTGCATAAAACTTGACAATGGCACCATGAAAATGCTAATCTTTGCGTTTCGCCGATAGCTAATTTATTGTTTTTTTGGAGGTGAACCAATGGCTGACCGTTTTGAAAAAGTTCTCCTGGCAATCGATTTTTCTGCTTCAATGGATGATGTGATTGCGGTTGGTGTTAAATTCGCCCAAAATTATGACGCTTCAGTAACGTTGCTCAATGTTGTCGAGGAGGGCTTTGCCTTTTCCGGGCTTGATGGTATCAGTCTGCCGGTAGAGGATCTCGCGAGTTTGCAAAACTATTCAGCGAGCCGTTTGGCATCTCTGCAGAAAAAGATGGACGCTTTGGTGGTTAAGTTGCAAGCTGATGGCGTTGCTGCCGAGGGTCGGGTGATCGAAGGCCATCCGGCGGCGATGATTGTTGATGAGGCCGAAAGCGGGGGTTTTGCTGCCATTTTTATGGGTTCGCATGGTTGGTCTGGAATTAAAAAATTTCTGATGGGCAGCGTTGCCGAAAATGTTGTCAAGAATTCACGTTGCTCGGTGATGGTAGTTAGGCCTGTTGTCGAAGAGTAACGGGTGTAGCGTATTGAAAGATATCTGTTGACCTTTTAAATTATGGAATGACCAAATTATGATTGAACGTTACTCACGTCCGGCCATGAGTCAGGTTTGGAGTGAAGAGAATAAGTTTGCAAGCTGGCTCAAAGTTGAGCTGGCAGTTTGTGAGGTCTTTGCCGAACGTGGTGAGATCCCGCAGGTAGAGTGGTTGGAGATTAAAGAGAAAGCCGCCTTCGATGTTACCCGTATCAATCAGATTGAAGCTGAAGTACGGCATGATGTGATTGCTTTTCTGACCTCAGTCTCTGAGCATGTCGGTCCCGCTTCACGTTATATTCACTTGGGCATGACCTCTTCTGATGTCCTTGATACAGCTTTGGCCTTGCAACTTAAAGAGGCCGGAGAAATGTTGATGCAGGGTCTGGAGAAGGTTCTCTCTGAGCTTAAGCGCCGGGCCTTTGAATTGAAAGATTGTCCGATGATCGGGCGCTCCCACGGCATTCATGCCGAGCCTGTTACGGTTGGTCTCAAATTGGCTATCTGGTACGATGAGATGAAACGCCAGAAAAAGCGTCTTGAGGCGGCAATTATAGATATTTCAGTTGGCCAGATCTCCGGTGCGGTTGGCACTTTTGCCAATATTGAGCCGGAAATTGAGGAAGCCGTATGTCAACGTCTCGGTTTGCAGGCAGCTCCGGCCTCAAGTCAGATCGTGCAGCGCGACCGCCATGCTTTTTTCTTTACAACATTGGCCTTGGTGGCCGCTTCGATTGAGAAATTCTCCACTGAAATAAGGCATCTGCAGAGAACTGAGGTGGGTGAGGTGGAAGAGTTTTTTCATGCCGGCCAGAAAGGTTCATCGGCGATGCCGCATAAACGCAATCCGGTGCTTTCAGAGAATCTCTGCGGTCTTGCCCGTCTGGTTCGCTCGTACTCTCTGGCGGCCATGGAAAATGTTGCTTTATGGCATGAACGCGATATCAGTCACTCTTCAGTCGAGCGAGTGATTGCGCCGGATGCGACTATTTTACTTGATTTTATGCTCCATCGTTTTGCCGGAATGATGGAAAAACTGGTTTTTTATCCGGAAAAGATGATGCATAATATTGAGTTGACTGGCGGCACTATTTATTCACAGGGAGTCCTCCTGGCTCTGGCCCGGGCTGGAGTTTCGCGTGAAGATGCTTATCGCTGGGTGCAGCGTAACGCCATGCAGGCCTTTAATGACGGTGGTTCATTTAAAGAGTATCTGCTTAAAGATGAAGATGTAGCGAAATTTATGACCGCCCAAGAGATCGAAGAAAAATTCAGTCTTGAACATCACATGCGCCAGGTTCCGGTGATTTTTGCCCGGGTTTTCGGAGAGTAATTCAGTAGATAAAGGATTTTGAAAAATGGAACGTCGCGAAAAATTGTACGAGGGCAAGGCCAAGATCGTCTACGCAACTGATGATCCAGAAATGAATATTCTTTATTTCAAGGATGATGCGACCGCTTTCAACGGTGCTAAAAAAGGCACTATCCTGGATAAAGGGGTGATCAATAATAAGGTTTCGGCCAAGCTCTTTGAGATGTTGGCTGAAAATGGGATTGAGAGTCATTTTGTCGAGCAACTATCGGATCGGGAGATGTTGGTAAAAAAAGTTGATATCGTGCTTGTTGAGGTTGTGGTGCGCAACTATATTGCCGGGAGCCTGGCCAAAAGAATGGGTCGTGACGAGGGTGAGAAATTGCCACAGATAATCGTTGAATATTATTACAAGGATGATGCCCTTAACGATCCCATGATCAATCGTGATCATGTCCTGGTTTTTAACCTGGCGACGGCCGCGCAGATTGATGCTGTCCGTGAACTTGCTCTTAAGGTAAACCAGGTGTTGATTGACTATCTTTATGAGCGCGATATTCTGCTGGTCGATTTTAAACTTGAATTCGGGCTCTACCAGGGTCGGATGTTATTGGCGGATGAGATATGTCCCGATACCTGTCGTCTCTGGGACCGTCAGACCCTCAAAAAACTTGACAAAGATCGCTTCCGTCAAGAACTCGGCAATGTCGAAGAGGCTTACCTTGAAATCTGTCGTCGGGTTTGTGGTGAACTTTAGAGAATGCCTTCTCATAAATTAACAGTTTTACTCGAATCGCGCAGTTATTCGATTCATATTGGTTCAGGTTTGACCAGGGTGGGGAGTGATGGCCTATTATTGCCCAGATTGCGCGGTAATCAAGGGGTTGTCGTTACTAATACGACGATTGCTCCACTCTATTTGCGGCGGGTGCAGGAGTGGCTGGCGGCGGCCGGTTATGAAAGTACTGCGATAATTCTGCCCGATGGCGAAGAGTATAAAACCCATGAGGTTTTGCAACGTCTCTATCAAGAGATATTTAAGGCAGGTATACAGCGTAATGGATTCATCTGTGCCTTAGGGGGTGGTGTGGTTGGCGATCTTGCCGGTTTCGCGGCCGCAACCTATATGCGGGGGATCGACCTTATTCATATACCCACTACTATTTTGGCTCAGGTTGACAGCTCTATTGGCGGTAAAAACGGGGTTAATCTTGAAGTCGGTAAAAATCTCATTGGGACTATCTATCAGCCGCGGGTTGTAATTTCTGATGTTGATTTTATTTCTACCTTGCCAGAACGCGAGTCGATTTGCGGGTTTGGTGAAGTGGTAAAATATGGTCTTTTGGCAGGTGATGATTTTATATCTTTTCTGGAGATGAACCAGACCGAGATTGTCGAACGCAATCCTCGAAGTCTGGCAATTATGACGCATTCGTGCAGTCGTATCAAGGCTGACTACGTTGTTCGTGACGAACATGATCTTTTGGGGGTGCGGGCCGCTCTTAATTTAGGTCACACTGTTGGTCATGCTTTAGAGAAGATGTCTGCGTATAAGAATCTTGGACATGGCGAAGCTGTGGCCATCGGTCTGGTTTGTGCCCTGTCGCTTTCGTTAAAGATGAAGTTGTTAGCTGAAACCGCTTTTCAGAGAGCCTTACGGCTTTTGCAACTGTATGGTTTGCCAATGTTGCTGCCGGCTGAGGCTGACCCCGATGCGATTATCGATTTGATGCGTCGTGACAAAAAATCTGACGGTGGTCTGTCTATGGTTCTATTGCGAGGTCTTGGCGACCCCCATCTCGATAATAATATTAACAGCGGGCTTTTGCGAGATGTTCTCGAACGTTGTAAAAAACCTTTACTCTTTTAGTTACTCTCTATTATGGAATCATCTACTTCTCAAATATCACTGTTGATCGCTTTTACGGCTGGGGTTTTATCCTTTATTTCACCTTGTGTCTTGCCGCTCATTCCCTCCTATCTGACCTATATTACCGGCATCTCTTTTGATGAGCTGGTTGAGAGTCAGAGTCGTTCGGTGCGGCGGCGTACTCTTTTTCACTCCCTCTTTTTTATTCTCGGGTTTACTTTGGTTTTTGTGGCCCTGGGGGCTTCGGCGACCTATGTCGGTAATTTCTTCCAGGAGAACCAGGCTCTCATCCGGAGGGTTGGCGGAGTTATCGTAATATTGCTTGGTATTCACATTACAGGACTCGTTAAACTCAATATCCTCGAACGGGAAAAACGGTTTGAATTCAATGATAAGCCTTTAGGGTACTTGGGTTCAGTTCTTGTTGGAATCGCCTTTGCCGCCGGTTGGACCCCTTGTATTGGTCCGATCCTGGCAAGTATTCTGCTCTACGCCAGCACTTCTGATAATGTTGGTGGTGGAATTATTTTATTGGTTGCTTACTCTCTGGGTTTAGGTTTGCCCTTTCTGGTTTCGGCCTTGGCGTTTAACACCTTCCTCGCTTACTTTTCACGTTTTAATCGATATCTGCGGATGGTGAGTATTGTCAGTGGTATTTTTCTCGTGATCGTCGGTTTCTTGTTGATATTTGATTGGCTCTCCATCTTTGCCCAATATCTTAATATGTTTCTTCCTCAAACAGGTTGATACCCTCAGTGGATAAGGAAAACAGATGAACAAAATTTTTATTCCTATATTGGAAGTTTTTGGTTTTTTCCTGGCAGTCTGCGGCATTGCCATGTGGTTGATGCATGATCTCTTTATCTTAGCCTCTGTGGTCATTGGTGTCGGTGGCGTAATGGTCCTGCTTGGTATGTGGATTGAAAAGAAGTACGTTGGCTATTATGAAGACTGAGTTAGCCCTAGTCTAATTGGAAAAAGGTGAGTTTTATGGGAAAAATAAAACCGGCATCTTTTATAGCTGAAATAAAAAATAATATTGTTGAAAACGACTCAGTCAAAGCGAGTGTGGTGCTTTCCCATATTGCCGAGATGGATCTGAGCGTGCAGAAAGAGGCCTTTGATCTTTTCTGGCAGGGTACGCCCGAATTTGCGATACCGCTACTGGCTACAATTCTCGACAATTTCCCCTATTTGACGAACTCGTTTCCCGATCTTAAAGAGCGCCTCGTGGCCCGCATTCTTTCAGCTCCTGCTGTTTATCTGGAACTTCTGCAAGATCAAAAAGCAGAAAGTCGTGGCTACCTTATTGAACTGGCTGGCGAGATTGGGCTCGATGATGCCTATCATGTTTTAATGGCCATTTTGGTTAATGAAGCCGATCGTGGCCTGCTTGAGAAAGTGGTTATTTCTTTGGGTGAAATTGGTGATTCCGGCGCGGCAGCTAATATCGCGGAACTCCTCTATACCGAAAATGATGATCTGGTTACCGCTGCAGTTAAGGCCTTGGGACAGATCGGATCAGCCATGGCGATTCACCGGCTCAATGAAAAACTGGGCTATAAGATGGCGCTCGATTTTGCTATACTTGATGTTTTTTTTGAGGTGCAGTCGAATGAGTCAATAAAAAAACTGAACAATACCCTGACTTCACACCATGCTCATATTCGTTCTCGGGGCAAGGAGAAACTTGTTGCTTTGGGTAGTAAAGCCTTGCCTGTATTGACTGAAAATCTTTTGCAGGGCGATCCTGATTTACTGATTCATACGCTGAATGTAATGGGAGATATTGGGGACGAGGGGGCAATTTCATCGATTCGTAAACTTATTCATAATCAGCCTCGTGACGCCAATGTGCGGTTTGCTGCCTATGAAACTTTAGGGCGTTTGCCGTTGACTAAGGGGGCCTATGTCTTGGCTGCGGGCTTGCAGGATCCGGTTGATAATGTTCGTTCGGCGGCCGCCACAGCGATTGATAGTAATTATAATGAGATTCTGGCAGCTGGCCTGAAGAATATTGTACGGGCCGCAGATGAAGAGGCCTTAGGCTTAGTGCGAACTATTATCGCAACTCAGAGTGGAACTATCTTTCTTGATTTGTTGGGAATCGATTTTTTCCGCAAAAATGCCTTTGAGTACCTGACTGTGAAAGCTCATGCTGAGGTTCGTGAATATTTTATCTCTCAGCTTAAAGAGAATGGTTTTGAGAAGGAGGTTGTTGAGCTGAGTGGTGGTCGAGAAGAGGTTGTCGAGGTCAGTGTGGCGGCTAAAAAGCGGGTTGTGGCTATCGATGATTCAAAAATGATTTTGGGCATTTTCCGGAGCATGTTACATGCTTTAGGTTATGAGCCTTTTATCTTCATTGAACCCGAAGCGGCGGTTGAAGAGGTTTTTAAACTGAAACCTGATGCAGTTTTGACCGATCTTAATATGCCGGGGATTACGGGCCTCGAGGTTACTCGCCGTATTCGTCAGGTCTTCAGTAAAGAAGAGATGCCGGTGATTATGGTTACTACGCAAAATGAAAATCAGGATAATAAGTCGGCCAAAACTGCTGGAGTCAATGAAATCATCCATAAACCTTTCACAAAAGAGGGGATTGGCGAAGCCTTGGCTCGTTATCTGGGGTGAGTGATTTAAAGGAAATATAAATAACTAAAAAGAGGCGGCGGAGTAGATACTCCAGCGCCTCTTTTTTTGTTTTAAGCGTTCTTTTTCGATTAAACCTTTGGGTCTTTTGCCTGCCTTTGCGCCTGAGGTTGCGGGCATTGTCCGTGCTAGCTTTTACGTTGGTAGAAGATCGAACGCATATAGCGTTGGGGTTCGTAAAGGTTGGTGATTCCGGTCAAACTCTCCTGGGCGCCGATCATCAGGTAGCCATCCGGGGCCAGGGCCGACCCTATTTTTTCGTAGAGTTTGACTTTGTCTGGTTGGGAAAAATAGATTGCGACGTTACGGCATAAGATAATGTCAAAATGACCTAATGCAGTAAATGATTGAAAGAGGTTTTGTTTGCGAAAGGAGACCATCGCTCTAAGGTCATCCTTGATGCGCCAACCTTTATCAACCTGGTCGAAATAGAGTCGTAGTTTGTTGGGCGGGAGCCCTCTTTCAACTTCAAACTGGTTATAAAGGCCATAACTTGAGCGTGCTATGGCATCATCAGAAATGTCAGTGCCGACAACCGATATGCGGTAATTGTTGATGTCGGAGCCTAAAAGTTCTTTAAGGGTGATCGCTATACTGTAAATTTCCTGACCAAAAGAACAAGCCGCACTCCATATTTTAATTGTGGTGGGTACGCCGGGCCTGGTTGAGCGTTTGTCAATAAGATCGGGGAGGATTTTATGTTGGAGTAGCTCGAAAGGTGATTTGTCACGAAAAAAATAGGTCTCATTAGTCGTGATAGCATCAATAATTTCCTGCTCAAGTTTCTTCAGGCAGTCAGCTTTACTTTTGTTGTAAAGTTCTCCAAAATTCTTGCAGTCTAATTTCTTAATGAGGGGGGCCAGGCGTGTTTCAATCAGATAAGCCTGATTCGCCGCTAAGGTAATACCACATATATCGTAGACATATTTGCAGTAAGTCTGGTACTCCTGGGGTGTTATTTTTATCATTTAGGCTCCGGCGCTTCCGGGTAGTTTGCGGTGAAATTAAGGTTTTTTGATAGTTTTAACAATCTCGGCGGCGATGCGGTCGAGAGGCAGAGAGATATCAACTACTCCGGCATTGACGGCCTCTTTCGGCATACCATAGACGACACAACTCTCTTCATCCTGGGCGATTACCGGAGAGCCGTGGCGTTTGATCAGACGCAGTCCTTTGGCGCCATCATTACCCATGCCGGTCATAATGACACCTGTAGCTCGCTCTTTATAGAGGCCGGCAACGGAACGGAAAAGGTAGTCCGCCGATGGCTTGCAGTTATTTTCAGGGGCGTCATCGGTTATTTTTACTTTACCATGGCCGCCGGGATGGGCAACTATCTTCATCTGCTTGCCACCCGGAGCAATATAAGCGACATCGTTTTTTAGGATCTCACCATCTTCCGCTTCTTTGACATGGAGTGAGCATTTATTGTTAAGGCTGTCAGCCAGTGATTTTGTAAAGAGGGGAGGCATATGTTGAACGATGACAATCGGGACGCCGATAGGGGTGGTCAGCATAGACATCATTCTGGTCAAAGCATTAGGCCCGCCAGTTGAAATCCCAATGGCAATAATTGTCGAAGGGAGAGCTCTTTTTTTTGCTGGTAACGTTTTCGCGGCCTCTGTCTTTGCGGCCGGCGTTGGTGTACGAGTGGTGGTCGCCGGTGTAAATCTCTCTTTTATTGTGAGGGGTGGAGAGTCTTTGTGCGGTCCTCTAAACTGGTGGCGCCGGGCATACATTTTGATTTTAGTGATCAGATCGGTTTTGATAAAGGCCTGATTTTCGGCCATGCTGCCGCCTTCCGGCTTGGGCATAAAATCAAAAGCCCCAAGCTCAAGGGCTTTCATGGTCATATCTCCACCCTTGCGGGTCAGGCTGCTGAGCATTATGGCACCGATCTGGGGATGGTTCTGGCGCATATATGTAAGCACTTCGAGCCCGTTACAGATAGGCATTTCAATGTCCAGGGTTATCAGGTCGGGTTGTAAAGAGGCGATCCGGGAGATCGCTATTTTACCGTTGTTGGCGGTGCCGACGACTTCTATATCATCCTCGGCTCTAAGAATGTCTCCAATAACTTTGCGGTAGAGGATGGTGTCGTCAACAATCAGGACTTTTATGGGCATAAAAATTCCACCTTAATCAACTTTCTTTTCAGGTTGGTTGACAATTTCTTCGAGGTTGAGGACGGCTATTAATTGATCTTCATCCCGGAAAACGCCGCTGATAAAGCGTCCTTGGCTGGAGCGGACATTGGCTGGAGCGGTCCCTAGCTCATCACCATCGATTTCGATGACATCATTGATGTAGTCAACCATTAAGCCGAACGGCTCATTCGCTGACTCAACAATGATGATGCGCCGGTTTTTGGTTTCAACGGTTGTCGGTAGATCAAGTTTAATCGCGAGATCGATGATTGTGACAATCTTACCGCGCAGGTTGATTATGCCGACAATCTCTGTGGGTGCTTGATAGACCTTGGTGATTTCTGGAACCTTGATGATCTCTTGAACCAGCATGGTGTTGAGCCCGAAAAGAGCTTCGGCAAGTTTAAATGAACATAGTTGCAGAGTGTTGTCGGCCATAGTCTGGTTTCTCCGTTAATTTCGCTCACAAAGGCCTTCATGCCTTGTCTCGTATTGTGTTTACTTAAAGATAAATCAAAAATATGTTTGCTTCTAGCTATTCTGGGTTAAAGCTTTATAGAATGTGTTCCTCAATACTAGTTAAAAGCTTATCTTTGTCGAGTTTTATCTGGTAGTCATCGATGCCGACTAATTTACCTTTGGCGATGTGTTCCTCGGAGGCCAGAGAGGTGACGGCGATAATTTTCAGGTAGTCAAAACGGTGGTCATCTCTGATTAAACGGCAGAGCTCAAAGCCATCCATATTGGGCATCTCAATGTCAGTGATGATCAATGATAACTCGTCGGGGTGTTCCTGGAGCCAGTTCCAGGCCACCAGTCCGTCTTCTGCCTGCACGCATTGGCGCTCATCATCATCGATATATTTTTTCAACTGAGAGCGAAAAAAGTCTGAGTCTTCAACCAGTAAAATCTTTTTTATCTCAGGTTTAACGTAAGTCCCATTAACTGCCCCCTGGTGTTGGGCAGCTTTCTGGCGCTCTTCTTTTTTCTGGATCCGCTTAAACCAATCAGGTTTCAGGGTTTCGACGAGTTCATAGATGTCGACAATTAAGGTGGTCTGCTCTTTGATTATCGCCGACCCCATGATCCCGGTATCCCGCAAAGTGTCATGATCAATGATCTCCTTTATCTCTACAGTATCAACTGGTTGGGCTGCTAAAAGGCCGATTTCCCGATCTCCAACCGTGAAAACAATAACCACCAGCTCCTGTTCCTGGGTCAACTCGGTAACGTCAGAGACATCGGAGAGGGCGAAAAGAGGCAGGCTGCCGCCGCGATATTTAATAACTTTCTGACCACTTTTAATCTCAATGTCTTCGTGCATGACCTGCTCGACCCGCTCAACAATATCAAGGGGTACGGCACAGGGCTCTTCCGGGCCGTTGCCAAAGAGAAGCAAGGCTTGACGATCTTTGTTGCGGTTCTCCTCACTGCTGGCCGCCAGATCTTGGGCGCGTTGACTGCCAGCCATTGAGGTTAGCTCGGCCAGTTTAGCGATGCCGCCAACATCAAGAATCAGTGCAACCCGGCCATCCCCCATGATCGTGGCACCGGCATAACTGGTGAGGTGTTTGAGATGGCGGCCCATGGGTTTGACAACAATTTCTATCGAGTCGTGGAGGTCGTCGACGACCAGTCCGTATTTGAATGAACCGGCTGATACGACAACAATGTTGAGGTCGCTGCTTGCTTTGTAGCGGCGGTCATGGCCGGAGCGAGCCGCTTTTTCAGCCTCTGTTTGATGGTCTTGTGGGAGTGAGTTTTCGATTTCAGTGGCTGGCGAGCGGCGGTCAGCGATCATCTGGCGCCGATCTTCAATTTCATCACCGCTTTCCGGGTCAATCATAGTCGATTGGATATCGAGGGTTGAAGCCAGACGGATCAGCGGAATTAATTCACCCCGCAGTGGCATTACTTCAGAATCACCAACCCGCTCAATTCTATCTTTAATCTGGGCTGCGCCAATGCGGACAAGTTCACTGACATTGACTTGAGGCACCGCAAAACGTTCTGCGCCGACAGTGACCAGAAGGCTGGGGATGATAGCTAGGGTTAAGGGCAGTTTTATTTTAATTGTGGTGCCCTGGCCGACAACGGAGTCAATTTCAACCTGACCGCCGAGTTGATCAATATTCGATTTAACAACATCCATACCGACTCCGCGGCCCGAGACATCAGTCACCTTGTCCGCTGTCGAAAGGTTCGGTAGCAGGATTAAAACCATCTTCTCTTTGAGGGACATGGTTTTATGTTGATCGGCAGTAATCATCCCTTTTTCAAGGGCCTTGTCGGCGATTTTATCAGCGTCAAGGCCTTTGCCGTCATCAGTTATTTCGATGTTGACCTGGCCCGCTTCATGGTAGGCTTTAAGCTCAATTTTCCCGGCTCCAGGTTTGTCGGAGGCGATTCTGGCTTCAGGCGTTTCAATGCCATGGTCAGCTGAATTCCGGATCAGGTGAGTCAGGGGGTCGTTGAGTCCTTCGACAATGGTTTTATCAAGCTCAACATCTTTGCCGGTGATGATCAGATTGATCTCTTTGCCGAGCTTTTGCGACATGTCGCGAACAACCCGGGGGAATTTATTAAAGACACTGCCGATCGGCTGCATCCGGGTCAGCATGATGGCCTCTTGCAGTTCCGATGTGACCAGGTCAACCCGTTGTCCGGAAAGTTTGATGCTGTGCTGGTCTTGTTGGCTGATGGCCTGAAGTAGTTGGTTGCGTGAAAGAACCATTTCGCCGGCTAAAGTCATTAAGCGTTCCAGTAGATTGACGCTGACTCTTAATGAAGCTTGGGCTTCATGCTTATCAGTCTTGGCGGCCTCTTTTGGGGTCTCCGGTTTTGCTGTTTTCGGAGTTTGTGTAGGAGCTTGGGCGGCTTTAGGGGGTTGGGGCTTGGGTGGTTTCGGGGCCGGTGGCGGTTCTGGTGATGTAATGATCGAAGTTGGGGCCGCAATTTCAGGTTCCGGAGCAGGTTCTGGAGTTGGGCTGGAATCTCTCAGCTGCTTGCCATCGTTGCCGATCGACAAAACTTTCTCTTCAGGCAGATCGAGAAAGCTTGGAGCGACCACTGGTTCAATGATTGAACTTATCAGCATATAGAAAGGGATAGAATTGATCGGAGCGTCATCCAGGGTACCGACTTTGTCGATATCGATCAAGCTCTCTATAACGGTGCCGAGATCCATAACATTTTTGATAATTTCCATCGGGGTTTTGCCGTGCTGAAAGACGTCATGGATTAAGTCGTATTCGAGGAGGTAGAGATTTTGGGAGCTCTTTTTAGCTTGGCCCAGGTCGATTGCCGGGACTTCAAAAATAGTAGTGCCGTCATTTTTGATAATCGGAATTAGGTTTGAGACGCTCTCTTGTTCGTCAGGGGCAAGGTGGGCTGTGGTCAGGCCGACCAGAGCGACGATGAACTCGTCGACATTGACATCGTTGCTGGTATCTGAGTTATTGATCAAATCTCGTAATTTATCAAATGAGTTCAGGAGAATGTTGATGATTTCGGGGTTTGGTGCAATTTCCCGGTTGCGTATCATGTCAAGAACATTTTCGATCTTGTGAGCCAGCTCCTTGATTGTGTCAAGAGCTAGAAAACCAGCCCCCCCTTTTAGGGAATGGGCTGCCCTGAAGACTCGGTTGACGACCTCTTCATCAATTTCAGCGCCCCCCTCTTCGATGGTCAGGAGATCCTGCTCAATGTCAGCAAGGTGTTCAAGGCTTTCACTGATATATTCTTGTAAAGTTTCGTCGTCGATAAAAGATGACATGGACATGGCGTACCTCTAATAACTTAATCTGTTGAGCATTTGATGGGCAATCAGACGATTGAGAGAATGCGATCGAGACGCATAACCTGGAAGACATCTTTAAGATTTTCCGGGACGTTACTCAACTGCATCTCTCCACCCTTCTGTTTTAGGGTGTTGTAGGTGGCTACCAGGCAGCCAATGCCCATCGAATCGATGATTACCGTATTGGTGAAGTCGACGGTGAATGAGGTGCAGCCGTTTTCGATCTCTTGTTGCACCGCAGATCTGAAGTCATTTAAGAGGTCGCTGGTGAAATCTCCCTCTAAAGCGATAGTGACATGGTCCCCATTGTTAGTGGTGTTCATCTTATCTCTCTCCGCATTTGGTGTAGGTAGAAATGATTGTAGGATTTGATGGAGTTATTATTGAATTTATTTTATTACAATATTTTATTGTTTATTACAAGAATAATGCAGTTTTGTAGGCGAGTTTTTTGGGGAAATTTTTAATCTTTTTTAGTATTACTAAAGGCTTGACAATTGGGAGCCAATTACAGTAGGGATTTAGTTCGGGCGACTTTTTCAGGTTTGACTTTATCACAAGTTTTAGTTGTCAAAGTTGTTTGTATCTGTCAATCCCAACTAGTTTTCAGGCAAGGACAAAAAGTATGAAGCCATATACAAGTGAAAATTTGAGAAATGTAGCGATAATTGCTCATGGTGGAGCCGGTAAAACAACTTTAGCCGAAGCCATGCTTTTTAATGGTGGCAGTACAGCTCGGTTGGGTAGTGTCGATACCGGTACCTCGGTGCTTGATTCTGAACCCGAAGAGATAAAACGGAAAATAACTCTGACCAGCGCGGTGCACCATTTCGATTGGCAGGGAAAACATATCAATGTCATTGATACCCCTGGTTATGCCAATTTTATTGTTGATACCAAAGCTTGTTTACGGGTTGCCGGTGGAGCCGTAGTTATTGTCAGCGCTATTTCCGGGGTTAAGGTTCAGACCGAGGCGGTCTGGAAATATGCCGATGAATTTGAAATCCCAAAAGTTGTTTTTATCAGTAAGTTGGATCGTGAGCGGGCCGATTTTGAGCGCGCGGTTGGGGAGATGGAGACCGTATTTAAATGTTTTCCCTTGGTTTTGCAGCTGCCCATTGGTAAAGAGGAAGATTTTGTCGGGGTGGTTGATTTGGTCACCATGAAAGCCTTGCGTTACGGCAATGATCAGAGTGGTAAATTTACAATTGAAGAGATTCCTGATCATCTTCAAGATGCAGCCGCAGAGGCCCGGGAAGCGATGATTGAACGGGTTGTCGACGCTGATGACGAATTGATGGAAAAATATCTCGGTGGAGAAGAGATTAGCGTAGAAGAGATTCAGCGGGCTACCCACGAGGGTTCCATGACCGGTAAGTTTATACCGGTTGTTTGCGGATCAGCCTTAAAAAATATCGGGATTCAGCCGTTGATGGATCTGATTTGCAACTGCCTGCCCTCTCCCCTGGAGCGCCCGGCGCAGGTTGCTGAAATTTTGGCTGAGGGCGAAGAGCAAGATCTGGTTCCCGATGCGGCCGCACCATTTGCCGCCCTGGTTTTTAAAACTATCTCAGATCCGTTTACGGGGCAGCTCTCTCTGTTTCGGGTCTATAGCGGAACCTTGAGCTCTGATTCAAGCTGTTTTAACAGCACTAAAGATCGTAAAGAGAGAATCGGCCAACTCCTTAAACTGGAGGGTAACAAACAGGTTCCAATTGATAAATGTGTCCCTGGAGATATTGTCGCGATCGCTAAACTTAAGGAGACTGTTACCTGGGATACGCTGTGCAGTGAAAAAGCCCCTTTACGTCTCAGAGGATTTGACCTTCCAGCTCCGATGATATCTTTTTCTTTACGGCCTAAGACTAAGGGTGATGAAGAAAAATTGGGCAGTGCTCTGCAACGTTTGATGGCTGAAGATCCGACTATCAGTATTTCGCGCAATGAGGAGACTAAGGAGCTGGTTATCTCAGGCATGGGTCAGGTTCATATTGAAGTGACGGTTGATCGGATCAAACGTAAATTTGGGGTTGATGTTGAGCTCGATGCCCCCAAAGTGCCTTACAAAGAGACTATCAGAGGGACGGTTTCGGTTCAGGGTCGCCATAAGAAACAGTCCGGTGGTAAGGGGCAGTTCGGTGATGTCTGGATTAAACTTGAACCTCTACCTAAAGGTCAAGGTTTTGAGTTTGAAAATAAGATCGTTGGTGGGGTTGTGCCGCGTCAATATATTCCAGCGGTTGAGAAGGGAATCCAAGAGTCTTTGGCCGGTGGCGTTCTCGCGGGCTATCCTGTAGTTGATTTTAAGGTCTCGCTTTATGATGGTTCCTACCATACCGTCGACTCTTCTGAGATGGCTTTTAAGATTGCTGGTGCATTGGCTTTTAAGAAAGGGGTTATTGATGCAAGGCCGGTTCTTTTAGAGCCTCTTATGATGATGGAGATTAACGTTCCCAACGATTATATGGGTGACATCATCGGCGATCTCAACAGCCGCCGGGGTAAAGTTAACGGGGTTGAGCCGATGGCTAACAGTCAGCTTATCAAGGCTCAGGTGCCGATGGCAGAAGTCCTGAAATATGCTCCTGATCTTCGTTCGATGACTGGTGGTAGGGGTATGTTCACGATGGAATTTTCTCATTATGAAGAGGTTCCCAGCCATTTGACGGCAAAGATTATCGCAGCGTCTAAGGCTGCAAAGGAAAAGGCTTAAGGTTGGCTGTTTGAATGGCAAAAGTTAAAAAAAAACGTAGGCCTGTAAAGGGTCAGGATGGTTGGCTGGAGAACTTTCTGCGCTTTGAGATCATAGTAGTTCTCTTTTCCTTGATTGGGGTTTACTATTTTTTCTCGTTTTCTCCGATCAGGATGCCGCAAGAGCCGATTGCCAGCCCTCCCGCAAGGCTAGCTTTGTTGCCCCCATCTCCGGCTCCTGTTGACCCGGTTATTGCTGACGGGGGGCATCCGCTTGCAGTTGTGCCAGCCTCTGCTGACCATCTTGCAGGCAACGATGTGGTTGCTGGGGTTGCGCTGAATCCCAGCCCTCTCTCCAGCACCGCTCCGGTTTCACCTGTAGCTCCTGTCGATAAGCCAGCTGATAAAGGGGTGGCTTTAGATGAAACTGCCAAGGTCGAGGCCCAAAACTTTGCGAAGTCGCAACCGCTAGAACTGGAGGAACCAGTAGATCCGGTAGCGAGTGCCAAATTAAATATCTCCTCCCAGCCAGTGGCAGATTCAGATTTCAAGCCGACTGCATCTGTAGTTACTCCGGTTGTCGTCAAGCATGTGCTTGAGGTTGGTAGTTATGTTTTGTCTGAAGATCTGCTGAGGGCTCGTTCTCAAATTGAGAGTTTAGGGCTGATTATTAAAAGCAAAGTCAAAAAACTTCCGACTCCGATGTACCGGGTTTTTCTGGGACCCTTTTCGGATCGCCGGGAAACCCAGAAAATGATGGCCAGAGTTCGAGGAATGGGAGATCAGCCATTTACTCAGAAAGTTAAAACCGGTAATATCGTGGTGATTGGCTCATTCTATTTAAAAGATAGTGTAGTGGCCTGGGAAAACATGTATCACGAGGCTGGCCTTGAACCAAAAGTGAGGCAGGAGAGTCTACTGATTCCCCATACTCAGTTGCTGCTCGATGGGCCGCAGGTGAATGATAATCCGCAAGAGCTGCTCGCTCGAGTCAAAGCCGCTGGCTTTTCTGATGCCCGCCTGAAAAAAATATCGTCAACCAATGCTAAGTGATATAAGCCGTCTGCATGATTAGAGCGAATGATATTATAGAGAAAGTTGCCGATTATTATCCGGCGGCTGATTTTGATACTATTCGCAAAGCTTACGCCTACAGCGCTTACGCCCATCGTAATCAGGTTCGCCTCTCGGGTGAACCCTACATGATCCATCCTATTGAAGTCGCCAATATGCTGGCCGAGATGAAAATGGATCTGGCCAGTATTGCCGCTGGCCTTCTGCACGATACCCTCGAAGATGATCCGATGACCTCAATTGAGGACTTAAGTCTCCGTTTTGGTGATGAGATTACCGCTCTCGTCGAGGGCCTGACTAAAATCAGCAAAATAAAATTTAAGAGCTCCCGCGAGCATCAAGCCGAGAATTATCGCAAAATGATCCTTGCGATGGTCAAGGATATAAGGGTTTTGGTGATAAAACTGGTTGACCGCATCCACAATATGCGGACCCTCGACTTTCAGAAGCCCGAGCGCCAGGAGGCGATTGCCCAGGAGACTCTGGATATCTATGCGCCCCTTGCCAATCGTCTCGGGATCTCCTGGATTAAACAGGAGCTTGAGGATAATTCTCTGCGCTATCTGCAACCGGCTATCTATCGTGAACTTAAGGATAAAGTTGCTCATAAAGAGCTTGAAAGTCGCGACTTTATCGATAAAATTATAAAGCTTGTGCAGCGTAACCTGGAACATCATAGTATTGATGGGCAGGTGGCCGGACGGCTTAAACATATCTACAGTATCTACCGTAAAATGATCCGCCGCGATATCGCCTTTGAACAGATTTACGATATTATTGCATTTCGGATACTGGTTCCTGATAAAGTCGCTTGTTATAATGTTTTGGGGGTTATCCATGCTCTTTGGCGGCCGGTACCGAGTCGCTTTAAGGATTTTATCAGTATTCCCAAGGCCAATATGTATCAATCTCTACATACTTCTGTGATTGGTCCCGATGGTCGCCATATCGAATTTCAGATTCGCACCCAGGAGATGCATCAGATTGCTGAAATGGGTATTGCGGCGCATTGGCACTATAAGGAAGGCTATCAGCTTGATGATCATGACCGCAAGCAGATGGACTGGCTGCGGCAGATGATCGAGTGGCAGCAGGATGTCAATAATCCCAGTGATTTTCTGGATTCTGTCAAGATTGATCTTTTTTCTGAAGCGGTCTATGTTTTTACCCCGGCTGGGGAGGTTAAGGAGTTGCCGAGCGGTTCATCACCGATCGATATGGCCTATAGTATTCACTCAAATATAGGAGATCACTGTAGCGGAGCCAAAGTTAATGGCAAGCTTGTGCCTTTGCGCTATGAGCTCAAAAATGGCGAGATGGTCGAAATTGTTACCTCTAAGCGTCAACATCCGAATAAGGATTGGCTCGCCTTTGTCAAAACCAGTAAGGCGAA
>CAYWGC010000008.1:63805-88691 GCA_964457755.1 uncultured Thermodesulfobacteriota bacterium
GAGGCTAAGGCGGCCCGTAAACCCGCCCAGGATGGTATTTCAATCAAAGATATCGATGATGTTATGGTGCGTTTTGCTAAATGTTGTAATCCGTTACCGGGTGATGATGTTGTCGGTTTTGTCACGCGGGGGCGGGGTTTGACGATTCACAGGCGAAATTGTCGGCATGTTAACCAAGGTGAGTCGGAACGTTATATGGATGTCGAATGGAACCTTGAGCACGCAACCTCACACTCGGTGAAAATTCGCGTAACCTGTGAAGATGAAAAAGGAATGTTGGTTGCTATGGGGACTGCCATCAGCAGTATGGAGGCCAATATTGCCAGTGCTTCGATAAAGACCAGTATCGACCATAAGGCAATCTGCTTTTTTGAGATTCAGGTTAAAGATCTTGGCCATCTCAAAAAGGTGAAACAGGCTTTGCGGGCGGTAAAGGGGGTCTACCAAGTGGTCCGGATCAAATGATAACAAGAAAACCCGGTATCAGATAAGCTCTAATACCGGGTGCGCTTAATTGGGCTAGGTTTTTATATCACGGAGTTTGTCCGCTCGGTTGGGGTCATTGCTGGTAGAAGGTGCGTTGGCACCCTAGCTGTGACCACGTTACGGAGGGCGAAGCAAAGTTCGCGATTACCTACTTTGACTTGACTGTTATACTGGTGTAGCAAGCTATTTAGTTATAGCGCCTGAACGTATACAGCGGGTGCAGACTTTGACCTTGCGCCGCTGGCCGTTAACGACAGTGTTAACCTCCTGCAGGTTGGGTCGAGAGACTTTTTTGGTTCTATTGTTCGCATGACTTACATTGTTGCCGACGAGCGGTTTTTTTCCGCAGATATCACAGACCCTGGCCATTGTTCTACTCCGTGGGGAATTAAGGTGTTACAAGAGATTTTCTATTTTTTTAAATTGATTTACATTTGAGGCTGCGTTTTCTAACACAACTGGGTGGTAAAAATCAAGTATGATTTTAAGTGAGGTGGAACTATGGCAGGTGGTGACCAGAGCCGTTTTGTTTTTTTAGGTGGAATTCCAGTTTTTGACTATATGATAGCTCTCTCTCTGGCAGATATCTACAGGGAAGTTGAAAATGATCTTATCATGATTGATGATAAGATTCTATTACCTTTAGGAACCGTTTTTGGGTGTCGGGCCGAGGGTCATGAGGGGTTGATTTACATCAACCCCATGGCCGCCTGTGATGTGCAGAAAGTTAATGACAAATACTATTATACCATGTCCTTTGGCGGTAAGCATAGTGAAGGAGGGGCATTAAGTTTGCAGGTTGGGCAGGAAGGTTTACTCGCAGAGCTCAAACAAGCCTATCCTGAGATAATCAAGAATGAAAAAGATCTTAAGCTGGTTATGGTTGAAGAACCGGCCCAGATACAACTGGGGGGTAATAATAGAAATCTTATAGAGGCGATTCGGGCTCTGTATGACTCTCCCGAGCTGCAGTCAGATAGAGCTGAAATTGAGTGTGAACATCTCTTCTTTTTCGATGTTAAAAATCCCAAATTTAAACTTGTTAAGAAGTTCTATCAGGATTATCGGGTGACCATCGGAGATATCCCCGAGATGCATATTGAAAATCTTGTGCCCCGCATCAGTTATGTCTTGACGATCAAGGATGATGCGGGCAAAAGTCTCGACCGTATTGTTCTTTCAAATCAGACCAATGAGGAAGTCATTCCAGTTGAACGGTTGGCGCAGCGCTATTTTGATCTTGAATATAAGCTTCGTAAAGATAGCGATTTTGTCAGCACTAATTTGATTATTAACTCGCTTACCAACCCTGAGGAGCTGCGCCTTGTCTGTCGTCTGCTGCACACTGCCTATGCCAGTGCGGTGACGACTTTTCTCTGTCCGACAAAGACCTTCTTTAAATGTATTGATGCCCTGGTTGCGGCGCGCTATTATACTTCCAGAAAAGAGCGTTTTTTCAGCAATCGGGAGGAGTTTCTCTATGATGCGGTCATTCCTTTTATTCAATATCTGATTTTAAATACTGAAGAACTCCAGCTTTTGGATGGAGTCGTAAGGCGTAAAGGGATAGATTTGACCAGCAGTCAGCTGGTTCGCCATATGAATCAGGGAACAAAGGGGGAGAATAACAAGGGTGGACGTCTGCTTTTGACCGATGGCAGCAAGGGGGCACGTTATACCGAGCGCCTGACCCCGGCCCGGGCTCTGCTCTATTGGAAAAAGGCTCGTATGCCCGAAGAAGCAATTTTCATGATGCGTTATGCCGATCGGCGCATTATCTGTGGGGATGATTTTATAGATGAGTTCACTTCAACCCTGGGAGCGGGTGATACTTTCACCGGTATTTTTATTGCTTTAAAGGCTTTTGCCTGGGATGGTGGACATGCTCTGCGTGGGGCAACTTTGGGGGCACAATACTTTATCAGGACGCGGCAAAGGCCACAGATCAAGGATCTGCTAGCAACCGATGAGCGTCATATCATGATGGGCACCGAAACTGAGTTGCGCGATATTATTTCACACCATCTCCAGGAGAGTGGTGACCCGACTCGCTACGGGACGATCACCGATACGATTATCACGATTAACACGACTCAGGTGCATCACCCTTTTCGTGAAATTTTAAAACTGGCTCAAAAGATTGTTGCCGACAAGAAAGTGAGGATATAAAAAAGCGGAGATAGATAAATAGATAGTTCGCTATATAAAGTTAAAACTAATAGCGACGAACTTTGCTTCGCCCTCATAAATGGGGTCAAAGCTGGGGTGCTGACGCACCTTATACCAGCAATGACCCCAACTCCGGCAGGTTGTGGACGGGTATTTGCAAGTTACTTTATGCGTTCTTCAGCTCCCAGGGTGTCAGATCATTATCGGCAAACTTTTTCGGTAGTTTGAAATTTCCGGCGGCGACGGCGACCTTGATCAGGCGGGCGCTTTCGGCCATGCCGAGATCATTCATCAAAGCCAGAGGTCCTTTGGGCCAGGCCAGAGAGGTGATGATGCCGAGCTCTAAATCGTCAGGGCTGACCACCTGATGCTCAATGAGGTGGCTTGAGATCGCAAAGATGGCCCCTAAGAGGCGCTCTTTTACCTCGGTACGAATGGCTTTGTCCTCGGTGACAACACCGCTTTCGATGTCCCAAAGTTGACCACTTTCAAACTGCGTTTTGAGTTGCTCGCACATGGCTGGGTAGCCGGTGTCAGCATCCTTTAAATATTCAGCCATTGAAACCCCAGCGTGGAAACAGGTGCCTAAGCCGGCGCCGTTTTGGACCCACATGATCCCGAATTTAAGTCCCAAAGCTTCTTGGGAAATACTCTCCAGGCTGATGGCGTTAAGTTTGTCGCCATAGAAACTGTCAAGCACCACATAGCTGGCAATAAAGACCGGGTTGACAGCAAAACCGGGGAAATCTTTGACCGTGATTGCGACCTTACGATTTTTCTTGGCAAATTCCATCAATGCCAGATAGGTGGCATCAGAGGTCTCTTTCTGCTTGATGACTTCCACCAGGCGATTGATGTTGGCCGGAAAGAAGTAATGCAGGCCGGCAGTACGTTCTGGATTTTCGACTTTGGCCATCAGTTTTTCGATAAGGAAAGTTGAAGTATTGCTGACCAGGATCGCATCTTTACGGCAAACTTTAGAGAGCTCGGCAAAAACTTCAATTTTAAGATCCATCTTTTCGATTGCAGCTTCAATCACCAGATCACAATCTTTGAGTCCGGAATAGAGACTGGTGCCAGTAATACGGCTGCTTAGAGTATCCATGTCAGCTTGGCTGATCTTGCCTTTGGCGACTCTTTTATTTAACGGTTTTGTGACCCAGCGTTCAAACATACTGGCTACTAGTTCATCGTTGAGCTCTTTGTAGATTACGTTGTAGCCGGCACCAGCTGCATTCAAAGCAATCGCGGCACCCATGACGCCGAAACCGACTACGCCAACGGTTTTGATCTCACTCATTTTTTATTTCTCCTTAACAAACATTGTTACTTATTTTCCCCGGCAGACTGCTACAAGCCTTTTGCTGTCAGAGGTCGAGTAATATTTGACGGGGCTTATTGGTTGTTTTTAAGTAGAACTCATTACCAGATTGCAAAAAAAAACACAATATTATTTTCCGAAAATTTTCCGACTTGATTAAGCCTGGAAAAAGTCGTATGTATAGTAATGTGCAAATTAGGTAGAATATCATTTTTTAGAGGAGAAGCAAATGGCAGGCGTAAATAAGGTGATTTTGGTTGGGCATCTCGGTGGTGATCCCGAAATGAAATATGGTAGCAGCGGCGCCGCGTTTACAACTTTTACGATGGCGACCAGTGATAGCTGGGTCAAGGACGGGCAACGTGAAGATCGCACCGAATGGCACAGGGTTATCGCTTTCGGAAAATTAGCTGAGATCTGTGCCAAATGGCTCCATAAAGGGAAACAGATATATCTTGAAGGTAAGATTCAGACCCGTTCCTGGGAACAGGATGGGGTGAAACGCTGGACTACCGAGATCGTTGCCAGAGAGATGCAGATGCTGGGCAGTAAAGATGGTGCTTCCCAAGGTGGCCAGGGTGGTGGTGGTTTCTCTGGTGGTGGCCAAGGCGCTGGTCAAGGTGGTGGTTTTGCCGGCGGTGGCGGCTCGGGAGGTTCGGGTTTCGGGTCTGATGGAGGTCAATCGACGGCCGGAAATTCAGCTCCTTTTGGTCAGGCGTCAGTTCCCGACAGTGGTCCGGACGACATTCCCTTTTAAATTTTATGTTCGAGGGGTATTAGAAGATGTCGATGTTAAGATCTTATGAAAAACCAGAGATTATCCGCAGGCTTGCACCTTTCAAAGTGGATGGCCTGGCCATTCCCTATCCTGAGTTTGTCCCCAAACTTTTTAATTTCTGTATGACTCTGGGATTTCGTAAAGGTTTGATCATGCCGTCTCGAGCCTTTTGCTCAGATGAGAATCAGGGTTGGCCGATTATTTTATTGACCAAGCATTTTGGTACCTTTCCCTTTAATCATGGCCGGGTTGGCGGGATCATTGCCAGCGACCGTCACGGACCTCATGCCCATCATGGTGAAGACTCATTAATCCTGCAGGCCAGCCACGTCGGTTACGATCCCCACAGCGGAACCTACGGTAAATGTGTCAGGCCCAAGATGGAAGGTACCACTATCTCCAACTCTTGTGGTAAGATAACCCATGTGATTACGCCCTATCTTGAGCAGTATCAATTTGCTCAGGAGCGGATTTTCCTGCATCAGGATGATTCCGGCAGAAAACTTATTACGGTTAAGAACTCTTTTATCGATTTTGCTTCCCATCCGGTTAAAGATGGCCTGGTGCTGATTCTAGAGAAAATTGCGAGAATAGGTGAAGATGGCCGCATTGTTCCGGTTGCGGCCCTGTCAACGAGTCAGACTTTTCTTCTTTCAGAGGATCTTTGCCTGCGGGTTGACGCCACAGGTTATGTCTGGAAGGGTGGTGATGGTGAGGGCATCGGTGATTATCTTTTTGCCGATCTCTTCTTTTTTCGGGAAGATTTTCATGAAACCGATGCTTCGATCCTGCTGGAAAGATCGTTGGTTGAATTTATGCCGATTATCGTTACCTCTCCTAATCCATCGCTGCGGGCCGCTAAGATAATTATTCAGTTAGAGTTTGCCCGCATCGTTGAATCAATTCGTCGTGGAAGCGAATATGCCGGCAAGAATCTTCTCTATATTACCGGACTTAATATAGATATCTCCGAGTTTGAGGGTTTTCCGGCGACGACCTATTTTGTCCCTTGGGCGGCCCATATACAGCTGATGAATGGCACTCCAGAGGAGTACTCGCATCCGGTTGAACAGGATCGTCTGTTTTCGCTTTTGATGGCTCAGGAGGTTGAAAACCCGGAACAGGTCGATCTTAAAGAAGAGATTGGACGCATGATGCAGGCTCCCCGCTTTGATATCCGGTCTTCCAAATAGTAAATCGTTAGATTTGTTTTAAAATATTAAGGTCGTCTTGAAAAATTCTAATTTTTCAAGACGACCTTAATATTTTTGGTTGATTATTTACTTTTATAGGAGTAAGGGGTTTTTGCTGCGATTCTTTTAGACGAGGTTTACTTAATATTATCGGGGACTTCAGGCATTTTTTTAATGGTTGTATGTTCCCATTGCTTAGAGGTTTTTTAAGAGGGTAGATAATGAATTTCTTATTTATGGCGTTGGCACTGATAAGTGTTGGCGGTCTTGCCGGGCTCTTGTTAGCCCGGCAATTTACGTTGATGAAGTTGGTTGCTATCAGTACGATCTCGGCCGGTTGTGTGGGGGGTCTGCTTTTTTCCTTGTCTCAGTTATTTTTCGGTTCACAAGTTCTGTCTGCAAGTTGGCGTTGGTTGCATATTTTTACGCTTTCTTTCAGGCTTGACAGCATCTCTCTTTTTTTTCTGCTTCCTATCTTTGTCGTCTCTCCTCTGGCCTTACTATACAGTTTTCACTATCTGGAAAACCGCGAAAAAAAGATTAGGGTCGGGGCCAACTATTTTTTCTTTGCGGTATTGGTTGTGGCTATGGTGTTGGTGGTTATGGCCGCTGATATGATCACCTTTCTTCTGGCTTGGGAAATCATGTCACTCGCCTCTTTTTTCCTGGTAATCTACGACTATCAAAAAAAGGCTACTCGGCAGGCCGGGTATCTTTATTTTATTTTTGCACAGGGTGGGGCTCTGTTTCTTTTTGCCGCCTGTGCTTTGATTTATAGCCATAGTGCAAGTTTTACTTTTGCCGGATTTGTCGCAATCCCCGATTCAGTTAAACTGATCGCTTTTTTATTAGTCCTGAGTGGTTGTGGTTCCAAGGCGGGCGTTTTGCCCTTGCATATTTGGTTGCCTTATGCCCATCCTGCCGCCCCGAGCCATGTTTCTGCGGTGATGTCCGGAGTGATGATCAAAATGGGTATCTATGGTATTGTTCGTTTTTATCTGGCGTTGGCTCCGACCTCAGCTGTTTTCGGGCAAATAACTATTGTTTTGGGGGCTTTGTCTGGTATCCTAGGGGTGGTTTACGCTCTTGGTCAACACGATATAAAGCGTCTTCTGGCTTATCACAGTGTCGAAAATATTGGTATTATTTTGCTCGGTCTGGGAGTCGGGATGTTGGGTGTTGCTACCGGTAATAAAACTATGGCGGCTTTCGGTTTTGCCGGTGGCCTGCTTCATGTTTTCAACCACTCCCTTTTTAAATCATTGCTGTTTATGGGAGCTGGGGCACTTATTCAGCAAACCGGTACGGCGATGATTGACCGACTTGGGGGCTTACTGAAAAAGATGCCCTTGACCGGGAGCTGTTTTCTGGTGGGTTCGATAGCTATTTCCGGAATGCCCCCTTTTAACGGTTTTATCAGTGAGTTCCTGATCTATTATGGAGCTTTTTACGGTCTTTCTCTGACCGGTGTATCGTTTATTTTTTCAGCTTTGGTTATTATCTCTCTGGCCATTATTGGGGGGTTGGCGGCGGCTTGTTTTTCCAAGGTGGTGGGTATTGTTTTTCTTGGTGAACCCCGGGATGCTTCCTTGCCTGCGGCTTCAGAAGCTGGTGGTTCTATGATCCTAACTCAATTTGTCTTGGCGGGAGCCTGTTTAATTATTGGGGTTTGGCCTGACTATCCGGTGCGAGCGGCTTTTCAGGCGAGTCGGGCCATACCTTTAATTGCTGAATTTGAGGTAGCGCAGTTTATGACGCTTATGGTTAATCTCTCGCGGACCGCAGCGCTGTTTCTATTTTTGCTGATTATGGTTGCGGGTTTCAGAAAACTTTTATATGCGGGTAAAGATTGTCCGCAAACCGGAACCTGGGGTTGCGGTTTTACTCAACCCACGGTCAGGATGCAGTATACCGGAACCTCTTATGCCGACAGTATACTTGACTTTTTTCAGCCATTTGTCTGGATTCGGAAAAAGTATGCCGGAATTGGCAAGATTTTCCCAGGGAGTATCTCTTATGATACCCATGCTGAGGATGTCTTCGCCAATGGTCTGAGCCTTATTGCTTGCTCAATTACCTCTTTGTTGGGGCGTTTACGCTGGATTCAGCATGGCAATATCCAGCTTTATATCGCTTATATTGTCGTGACTATTATTGTGTTGTTAGCTTTTTTTTAAAGCGGGCTAATGTTAGGATTTGCATATGGAAGCTGTTTTATCATTTTGTTTTGCCGTTTTGCTGGCCCCCTTTTTCCCGGTGGTGATCCAAAAAGTTAAGGCCGGGATTGCCGGGAAACAAGGCCCGCCCTGGTTGATTAATTATTATACGGTAGTGAAACTGTTACGCAAGGGGTCGGTTTATTCAACCAGCACCAGTTTTGTTTTTAAGTTGGGGCCGGTGGTGAGCTTGGCTGCCAGTCTCTTGCTTATGCTGTTTTTCCCGTGGGCTGGCAGAGCTCCCATCTGTTCGTTTCACGGTGATGTTATTATGCTCTTTTACCTTATGGGTTTGGGCCGTTTTTTTACGATCCTTGCCGCCTTGGATACGGCTTCACCTTTTGAGGGGATGGGGGCGGCGCGAGAGGCTTTCTTCTCGGTTCTGGCTGAGGCCACAATTTTTTGTATACTCATTCTTTTCTTTCGTTTGACTGGTAGTTTGAGCTTTGCCGAGTTTTTTGTTGATACCCATTTACTCAACCTCATGGACACTCATGGAGCTTTGCTGCTGTTAGCCGTCGTGGGGCTTTATATTGTTATGTTAACCGAGAACTCTCGGGTGCCGGTTGATGATCCCGCGACCCATTTGGAGCTTACCATGATTCATGAGGTTATGATTCTCGATCATAGTGGGCCGGATCTGGCATTAATCGAAATTGGGGCCTGGTTTAAGCTGCTTTTTTATGCCGCTTTTCTCAGTTGTATTATTAATCCCTTTCAGGTTGATAATGTTTTTTTAAATGGATTTTTATTCTACGCAGTTGTGGTTTTTGTCTACATTACTATCGGTGTTGTTGAGTCCTGTATGGCTCGCTATAAGTTGGAGGTGGTGCCGAAGTTTATTCTTAAAGCTTCAATTTTAGTTCTATTTGGTATTATCCTGACGATAGGGGGGCTCTAATGATAAATTTAAATGATGCTCTGCTTGCTTTAACGGTACTATCAGTGCTTTTTGGGCTTGGTTCAAATCGGCTGATGTCTTTGGTTAAAATTATGGTTTTCCAGGGGGTTGTGGTTTCGTTGATTCCCTTTTTTCGCGATTATCATCATGAAATAAATGTTGGTGCCCTGATTTTTTTGCTGGTTATGCTTTTGATTAAGGGGGTGTTGATCCCCGGTTTTATGTATATAGCCGTAAAAAAGGTCAAGATCCAACGAGAGATTGAACCGATTATCGGTTATCATGCCTCGCTTTTTATGGGCTTGATTTTTATTCTGGCCTCGGTTTTTATTGCGGAAAAATTGCATCTTTCCTTGCCTCGCGATAAGGTTCTTTTAATGATTACGGCAACGACCACTCTGGCGGCAGGGCTTTTTCTGATTATGAGCCGCCGCAAAGCCATTACCCAGGTTATTGGTTACCTGATGATGGAAAATGGTATCTATTTGGTCGGCAGCGCCCTGGCGCAGGAGACGCATACTCTGTATGTGGTTGAGTTCGGGGTTTTGCTTGATCTTTTGGTTGGGGTCATGGTTATGGGTATTATCCTTAATAATATTAATAGTTCTTATGATGATGTTGATACTGCTTTGTTAACCCAGTTAAGGGATTGATTTACGGATGCTTAAAATATGTTAGAAGTTATTATTCTCCTTCCTCTTGTGGCCGGGATTATAGCCATGATTACGCCTGTTTGCATAGGCCGTGCTATCTTGGTGTCGGCGGCATTCGCGCATTTGCAATTATCACTGCTGGTCTGGTTCGGTAAGTTGACGCCGGCTCTGCCCGATTATTTTTCCCGGACTCCTGAAGGGATGCTGATTCTGCTGGTCACCTCATTTATCTTTCTTTTTATCTCCTTCTATGCCGTTTCCTATATGAAGGTTACTGAGCTTCCCCGGGAACCCATCTATACGGGGTGCACTCTCTTGTTTCTGGCCTCGATGTCGATGGTAGTTCTGGCCGATCATCTGATCGTCTTGTGGATTGCGGTTGAGGCAACCACTTTGATGAGTGCGCCGCTCATATTTTTACATCGTTCCAAGACGGCCTTGGAAGCCACTTGGAAGTATGTCATGATCTGTTCAGTAGGTATTGCCCTAGCCCTTTTGGGTTGTTTTTTTGTGGTGCTTTCTATGGACATTGCTAATTTGAATGTTGCGATTACCTTCAGCTCTCTCGGGGCCGTGGCTACCCGCCTTGATCCAGTCTGGCTTAAGGCGGGCTTTATCTTTCTGGTTATCGGTTACGGTACCAAAATGGGTCTGGCGCCGATGCATACCTGGTTGCCGGATGCGCATAGTGAGGCCCCAAGTCCGGCTTCGGCCCTGCTTTCCGGAGCTCTGCTCAATTGTGCCTTTCTTGGGATTTACCGGGGGCATCAACTGCTTTATCAGGCTGGCCTGGGTGATTTTTCAAGTCATATTCTCATTGGTTTTGGGCTTTTTTCGATGTTTGTTGCGGCTATCTTTATGTTTAATCAAAGTGGCTATAAAAGGCTCCTGGCCTATTCCAGTATTGAGAACATGGGGGTTATTGCTTTTGGAATTGGGGTTGGTGGTCTGGCCACCTATGGGGCAATGCTGCATTTGATCCATCATTCTTTGATAAAATCATCACTTTTTCTCTCATCCGGAAACATCTTGTTGGGTTATGGTACTAAACTTATTGACCGGATCTCTAATATGGTAAAACTTTTACCTAAGACCTGGGTCGTCTTTTTTGCTGGTTTTGTCGGGATCTCGGGTTTTCCGCCATTTGGCATCTTTATTAGTGAAGTGCTGATTATTATGGGGGCTTTGCAAAAAGGTTACAATTTTAGTGTGGGTCTTTTTATCGGGGCTCTAATCTTGATCTTTGCGGGAGCTTTGCGTTTACTTATGAATATGAGTTTTGCCCCGGGTACGTTAGAGAAGCCTTTGATTGCTGAAACTCTGGCTCGAACCCTGCCTTCATATTTGCTGCTGCTCACCTCTATCGCTCTTTGTTTCTGGTTGCCGGAGAGTGTCTACCAAACTATACTTTCGGCAATTGCGACAATCGGAGGTGGGGTTAATGGCTGAGTTACTCGAGATCAAAAATAATGAACGGGTGCAGCGGGTCCACATCCCGCATCTGGGTTTTGCCGATTTTCGGCAGGAGTTAATAGATTTTGCCGGGGCCGGCGGGCAGGTTGTACAGTTCTTTGCCTATGCCGATGGCAGTGCTTTGAAGATGTTGGCGGTTTTGCGCAGCGAAAAACTCTATGTTGTCGGTTGTGACGCTCCTGACAACTTTGCGTCGCTTACGGCTGAATTGGAAAAATTCCATATGTTCGAACGGGAGATTGGCGAACAGTACGGTCTTAAGGCAGAAGGTCACCCCTGGTTAAAGATGGTTCGTTATCACGCCAACTATACCGGCAAAAGAGATATCTTTGCTAATGATTATAACCAGACTATCCCCGGTAACTATTCTTATTTTAAGGTGGACGGTGAAGCTGTGCATGAGGTTGCCGTCGGCCCGGTTCATGCCGGTATTATTGAGCCTGGGCACTTCCGTTTTCAATGTTGCGGTGAACGGGTTTTTCATCTTGAGATTCAACTCGGTTACCAGCATCGCGGGGTTGAAAAACTGCTCCAGAAAGTTCCTTTTAAACGTCTACCGGTCATAGCTGAAACCATTGCTGGTGATACCACAATTGGACACGGTCTCTGTCAAGCGCAGGCTCTGGAGTCTTTAGCTGGATTAAAGGTTGATGAGGGTTCCAGTAGCGTCCGTTCTATTGCTCTGGAACTGGAACGTATTGCCAATCATATCGGAGATCTCGGGGCTTTGAGCCTGGATGCGGCCTTTAATCCGCCGGCCGCCTATTTCGGTCGGATTCGGGGTGACTATCTCAACCTTAGTCAGATACTTGCCGGCAATCGCTTCGGCCGGGGGCTGGTGCGTCCCGGTGGTGTGACCAAGATCATGGGGGTTGAGCAAAGGCAGCTACTTTCTGATAAGCTGGCAGAACTTACACCTGAGGTCGAACATGTTAATGATTTGATCTTTTCGGCTCCCAGTGTTCTCGCCCGTTTTGAGAATACGGGCACGGTGAGCGCCGCCGATGCTGAGAAGCTTGGTTTGGTGGGCTATGCCGGGCGCGCTTGTGGATTAGCCTATGATGCCAGAGTCTCTTTTCCCACTGAAAGTTATGCCGACCTGCCCGCCAACACCAGCCTCGAAAGCGATGGTGATGTCTGGGCCCGAGCCCAGATTCGCCGGGAAGAGATTAGCCACTCAACGACCCTGATCAGAACCTTACTGGAAAAGAGTGAGAATGCCGCAGTTTATCTTCCTGAAATCCCTAATTTGGCCCCGGCCGCCTTTGTGGTTTCGCTTAACGAAGCCTGGCGTGGGGAGGTTTCTCACTGCATCCTCACTGATGATGATGGCCAGATTCTGCGCTACAAGATCAAAGACCCCTCTTTCCATAATTGGATCGGGCTGGCCTTGGCTCTGCGTGATGAAGGGATTTCCGATTTCCCCATATGCAATAAGAGTTTTAACCTCTCTTATTGCGGTTTCGATCTCTAGGGTAGTATCCTAAGATAAAGGCTTGATGGATGTATGTTTAAAGTTATAAAAAACAGATTAGAACAGGGCTATCGGACATCCAAATATCCCAAAGAAACTATTAATCTCTACAAAAGATTTAGGGGCCTGCCGAAGGTTGATAGAAATTGCTCTGAGGATCTGGTGCAAAGGTGTGCGGCGGCTTGTCCGCAAGAGGCTATAGATAGCGCAACCCGGCAGATTGATCTGGGTCGTTGTGTCTTTTGCGGTCTCTGTGAAACCCTGTCTGAAGGTCTCTTTGTTAGCTTTACGCAGGATTTTGAGATGGGTACGGCCCAACGTCAAGATCTTTTTACTCAAGGTGATTTACCGGCTTTGGCCGAGCATTCACAAAAACATTTCAAGAAGCTTTTTGGCCGCTCACTCCAACTTCGGCAGATCTCGGCGGGGGGGTGCAACGCTTGTGAAGCCGATACTAATGTTTTAAACACCCCGTTTTTCGACCTCTCGCGTTTCGGTATCCAATTTGTGGCCTCACCCCGTCATGCCGACGGCATTCATGTTACCGGCCCCATAACCAAAAACATGCGCCAGGCAACCCTGTCGACCTATGAGGCTGTGCCAAGCCCCAAAGTGGTGATCGCCAGTGGGGCTTGTGCAATCTCTGGAGGTCCATTCTTCGGTAGCGATGAAATTGTCGGGGATCTTAACAGCTTGATCCCGGTTGATCTCTATATCCCGGGTTGTCCGCCTCATCCTTTAACCACTCTGCATGCCCTGTTGAACTATTTTAAATAGTTAGCGCTTGATAATTTGTTTAGTTTTTACTAGATTGAGTGAAGATATCGGTTGAATGCTTTGTTTAAACTTTAATGAGCGGCTTTTGTGTAAAGAGGTGAAAGGGTGAATATAGAACTTGGTTGGGGATCTCTGGATGAGATCAGGCTTGCTGAGGTTGAGCCGGATCAGGCTTTCAGTCGCACCCGTCGCTTTCTGTCAGCTTTGAGCCTGGATCGGCGGGACAAACTTTTTGATCTCTATCTTTGTGCTGATCAACAGAATGCGGCAATCCGGAACCTGCTTGACCAGTTAGGCAATGTCAGGGTCTTTTCTTCAGCTGGAAATGTGGTTTTTAGCCCGAGTCGGCGACCAGCGGTTATTTTAGCCCATGGTCCCCATTGTGGTGCCGTTGATTATGTCAAAAATATGAGTATAGATAATGCTGAGTCGCCACCGCAACTACCTAGTTTGGTAGAGTTTGTGGCCGATGGTATTCTTGGTAATGCCCGTCTGCAACTCTCTAAAATAACCCCGGAAGCACGTGGTGGGATTATCTATTTTGATCATGAACAAGGTCGTCTGGAGCTCTATTGCAATGATGAAGAGAGTCGGCCCTATGCTCAGCACCATGTTGCTGAATTTATCTATCGGGAGCTCGCGTTAAGCCTTGAAGGGCGTTTCCCTGAGGCTCAGTTGAAGGCTCATGCCTGGGAGCAGAATCCGGCTTTTACTCTCGTCTGTCCACCCCAGATAAGGCCTCATGGTTATAACTATTTTGAGGTGAATTTTCAGAGTGGTTACGATTTTCACGGGGTCATAAGGGATTCGATCGCTTATGCGGTAAGTCATGCCCTGGTTGCGCCCGATCAGGGCTTTTCGGAGACTCGTGGGGTGGTCATAGCTTTTACCGATGAATTACGGGATAATCCAGAAGCCTTGCTGGCTATTTTGGAAAATGAGCGGGTCCATCTTTTAGATTATCTGCATAGAGGTGGTTCGATCTATTGTGTTGCGGTTGGCCATCTGCCTTCAGGAAAGCGTGTCTACCGTTTACGGGCTGCACCCGCATAGCTATAAAAGTTGTAACTATTCAGTCCCCTCTTTAAAGTTACTAAAAAAGGCGTCGAACTTTGCTTCGCCCACTTTGAGGGGGACACGGCTCAGCCCGTCACGGGCTAAAGCCCGGTCTGGAGGCATGTCCCCGCATCGAGACAGCTGAAACCAGAACATGCTGAAGTTACGAAAAGTTTTTGCATTCTGTGATTGTTTAGGTTTTTTTTACTGCCCACTAATTTATCCCAGGGTATCGATGACCTCACCTAAGAGTTCATCGGCGGTTTTGGCAACGTTAAGATTGGCTTTGATAGCTAGGCTGGATTCCATGCTCTTGACAATCTCTGTAGCGAGATCGACGTTGGACATTTCGACCTCAACCAGATCTCCGGCCTGATTTAACTCCATGCGAGTGGGACCGGGGTTTGTTTCGGTGCTGATGTTGGTTGTGGTTACTCCAGTCGGGCCTTCTTCGATAGTTACCCGCTCTCCTTTGTAGCCGTCAGTATTGAGATTGGCAATGTTTTTGGCACTGCTGTTAAGTCGGGTAAAATGGCTTTGGACAGCGCTTAATGATGCGTCGAGAGTGTTGACCATAAAAATTCTCCTTTAATTGAAAAATCCTCTTGACAAAGACCTGTTCTTTAAGCTATCTAGGCCTCCGTTTGGTTAGCCGGGGTAGCTCAGTCGGTAGAGCAGGGGACTGAAAATCCCCGTGTCGGCGGTTCGATTCCGTCCCCCGGCACCAGCGAATTCAAGCATTAAGGCGTCCTTATTTAAGGGCGCCTTTTTTGTTTAGGTAACATATAGGTAACAATATCTTAATTTTTCATTCTTGATTTGGATAATATTATCGCCACTTCTTTTTGACACACCATCCCCCATACCACTTTTTTTGATGTGATGATAGTTCAACTTCATCCCATTACCAAAAAAACGTGCTTTTTCAAACCATGCTGACGTCAGTGTGATATGGTCAAGTTACTTCCCTGCCACAACTTTTTAGCGATCAAAGCTTAATAAGCCCATTTCATGTCCTTTATCTTTGCTTCCAGCGCAACTGCAGCGGAAACAAGTTCACGGGCCTGACCTTCAGTAACGTTAAGAAAATTAATCTCCGGATGACAGAGAGCCAGTCTAGGAGCGCCCCTAGATAGTCGCAGCTTTTTTAACTTAGGAAAATAAATTGCTGGGGATCCGATTTTATTAAACTCAACATATTCTCTTTCTCTTCCACATAAAGACCCGGGTTCCATCCAGATTTGAAATATTAAGCAGCTTTTTGCATCCACAATAAATCTGGTTTTTCGAATGTGGCGGAAACATCATACCCAATGTGTTTTCCAACTGTACCTTTGATTTTCATCCCTGAAGACACGAAGTAAACACTTTCAACATTTGGGAAATTCAGGTCATTGAGTGCACCATGAGAACCCCCAACATATTGAACTTTTTTCTTTTGTTTCAGAATAATTCCACAACTTTTTATTGAAAATCAGAAATTTTCTTCGATAGACTTAGTATGTCACTAATACTAATTTCCAGGGAAGGAGAATTATCATGAGGAGCTTGAAAATATCTTTAATGGTTTTGGTGATGGTCGTATCTTTATCACTGAGCACAATTGGCATGGCAGAGGCTAGAAATTGTAAGAATAACAATAATCACCAGCAATACAGCCAGAACTACTATGGCCACCAAAACCATCGGGCGAAACTTTCAAATAATCATTACAACCGGTATAACAAAAACCACTATGCCCAATATGGCAAAATCCAACGAGCCAAACATATAAAGCAGGCTCATCGGTATCGTCGCAACAATGGTAATCTTTACTCTGGCTTTGATAGTGGTAGGGGTTGGACTGTTGTTGTCGGGTGTGATTAGGTAAGGGGGATTTGCTGGAGCCTGGAGTTGTGCCGGGTTGAAAATGTATGGTTGGAATGCTGACCGCTGGTTTGATTGTGCTGGTCAGTTAAGTTAGAGATTTTAAAAGCCTCACTTCCTCTATTAATTTAGGGGTGAGGCTTTTTCTGTTTTGGTGCAGTTCCATTTTTGATCTTGTTTATGATGCCGATAATAAAATCATTACTGGTCGTGGTTAAAAAGATTGACAGTATTTCTTCTGGTTGGTAGATGTTCAGTTACGCATATAGGGTAGATGGCTTATTACGATGAAGGTTAAATTTGTAGTCTGACGGTAAAGTTGAGATTGCCATTGCTGATATCAACCAATCTAACTTGACTTTTCTCTGATTATTGAATATTATCTACAAATCATATAGACACTTATTGGAAAAACCACTCCTGTCGAAAGACGGGGTCGGAAAGCCACGGGTCTTGTCTCCAAAATCTAAAAGACAGCCGGGTTGCCTTTTTTTAAAGAGCAATTTGGCTGTCTTTTTTTGTGCATGATAAGTAGAAAGAATATCCATCTTTTACTATATGTTTTGACTTTGCTGACGGGTAGAAGGCTTAACTTACCGGTATATGTTTTTGTTAGAGAACTTGCTTATTGTAAGGTGGAGTTGTTTTGCGTATACAGATAATTTCATGGATACAGGCTGATGCGAAAGGTTTAAATGCAT
The DNA here is from genome assembly GCA_964457755.1 of uncultured Thermodesulfobacteriota bacterium. Lineage (GTDB taxonomy): Bacteria > Desulfobacterota > Anaeroferrophillalia > Anaeroferrophillales > Tharpellaceae > Tharpella. The sequence goes on from CAYWGC010000008.1 coordinate 80,870, forward strand.
AAAGAATTTGCTATGAAGATATTTTTTCTGGTTATGATGGTTTTACTGGTGAGCACAATTGGCACGGGAGTTGGTTCTGCTGAGCCTTTGTCTCCCTTCAGGGGAGCCGATGCTGATTCTTCAGCTGAGTCACAATTTGCGGCGACAGTCTCCGGTACAAATGTGGACTTTGACTGGTCAGCACTGGTTGCCGCAAATGCCTATACTATGGCGGTGGCTCTGTCTGATATCAATGGCGATGTCGATATGAGTAGTCTGGCTCTTTTGGATATGGGGACCCAGAAGACCTTTTCCACTTCGGCCCTGCCGAGTGGCATGATTTTCTATGCTACTATCCTTGCCGAAACCGCTCAGGGGCAGGTAGTTTCCAATACGGTTAAATTTATGCCTTTCGCCGGGACCGTAACCTTTCCGGCGACGGGTCTGGTGCTGATACAGCTTGATGATCCGGGCGGCATCGGCACGATCACGGTTTCTGGAATTGTCAACGCAGCTCAAGAGACAATGACAATAAGTCAAATTTCAGGGGATGCCGGATTCGGGCCGTTTGTCCTGACGGTGGTTGATGATAAGCCTGAAACCTATACAGCGGGTGATTTAACGATGCATTTTACCTACGCTGCCGATGGAACCGTTATGGTTCAGAGTGTACGAACTGAAGTAAGATCAGCAGATGTAGATTCTGATGCCTATGGTTGGAATTTATTGAATAGTTGTGAGCAGTCTGTAAGAGAGGAGATGGATGCGCTGGCAGAACGTTTTAGCGCAGTGTATAATCAGTCACGTTTCATAGGTGCAATACTCACCCAATTGGCTAAAACAGCATTGGATAAGTCTTATGAGAGGCATATAAATTCTGATGAAGCTAAATACTATTTAAAAATATACTCTAAAATTAATGGTTTTATAGGTATTTTTAGACATGCCGCAATCGGCTTGGGAGAAAAATACTATGAAGACATTGCAAAACTCAGAGAAGAGTTTTATGCATGTGTTGATGATACTATCCCTGCTCCTGACCCGGATCCCAACCCGGACAATCCTGTGATCACCATTGACACTTCCTGCTCAATTCCGCCGGGGGCGGAATATCATGAAAGATACTACACAGATGGTTCATTAAATGCGCAATTTTATACGTTAAACGGACATAACGTCGGTCCTTATGATGCTTGGTCTGTAAAGGATGATGGTTCAACTTATTTGTCTACACAATCATGCCGAAATGTAGACGGCCAATTAATTGGATGGCAAATATATTACTATATGGTGAATGGAAACATGATGGTGGCAGTACCTTATGAAAATGGTGTTGTGAATGGGCATCAGTATGATTATTACGAAGATGGATCATTGCACATCGATCATACCATGGTGAATGATATTGAGACTTACAGGTTAGTCTATCATGAAGATGGAACCTTGAAAATGTACTGTGATTGTGATGGGGATGGTATTTGGCATTGGACTAAATGAACCTTTTCAGGAGGGTGGGATGAAACATTTAAGTGCGTTGTTTGTTTTCGTGTTTGCGGTATTGGCTTTTACAACGTCTTCGGTTATGGCGGGAGATACCTTTTCAGATCTTTTCTCACAAACCAAAATATGCTTTTCCCACATCGCGATTGCTGACGGTTGGGAGACTGAAGTTGCAGTTTTAAATCCGACCTCAAAAACAATTACCGGAAACTTTACATTTTACGATAAGGATGGCAATCAGCTTGGTGGTGCAGTACCTCAAACAATTAACGCACATGGACGCTATCAGATTGAGGTTGGGGCCACATTTGCACAACGGGGAAGCATTGAGTATATGCTGTTTTCATCTGATGTCTATGGCTTGAAGGGTTACTCAAAATTCTATACAGGTGGAATCAGAGCTTCGATTATGGCTGCCACTCCGCAGACCTCAGGACTTTTCACAAAAATAGACCATGAAGGTTGGACCGGAATCGCTTTTGTCAACACAGCCTCGGTTGTAGCCCATATTACGTTGACAGCTTATAGTGATGCGGGTGGGGTAGAAGCTGTGGTAGTTATGGATGTAGGCCCAGGAGAAAAGGTTGTTAAAATAGCTGAAAACATTTTTGCTCCCCAATCGATAAGCAGAGCCTCTTACGTCAGTTTTACCTCTGACCAGGGCGTGGTCGGTTTCTTTCTCAACGGTTCTGGGGATAGTTCCAAACTCGACGGTTCCAAGGCTTTGTAGTGCAGTCAGATTGTTAGAACGTTGATAGTCTGTTGTCAAGGTAAGCCTTTGTTTAGTTCGCCAAGGACTGTACCTCATTATGATACGGTTCTTGGCGAACTGTTGGGATGTCCAGCATTATGTCAATGATAATGTAACATCACTCAGAAATGTGAAACAGAGTAAAATAGAATTTTGAGAGGAGGACGACCGGATGAAAAACATTCGCAATCACGCTCTGATCTGTCTGACAGCTACGTTCCTGGTCATCATGTTTGCCCCCCAGGCTCGGGCGGCCCTGGAAAGTGGTGTGCCCTTTCAAACTTGGGTTAACAGCATGTCCTTTACAAATATCGATATCTTGGTGCCGGAAGGGGCCACCAGGCTGACGGTTTCCATCTCTAATGGAAGCGGTGATCTGGATCTTTATCTCAAATATGGAAGCCCGGTATCAGGGAGTACTATTGCCGAAATTGACGCCGATGCGGATATCCGCTCAGACGGCCCCACCGCTGACGAATCCATATCTATAACCCCATCCACAACCCCGGCCCTACGAGCCGGGACATGGTATGTGGCGACACTGAATCTCAATGACGAAACAACCTCATTTACCATCATTGCAGCCATAGAAAAGGCAGCAAATTCGGTGGATTTGGGATCGGTGGTAGTCGGCCAGACGACCCAAAAATCTATCGATATATCTAATCCCGGAACAGCAGATCTTATCGTAACCTCCGTCGGTGTCACCGGAACCGACTCGACCATGTTCAGCACAACTCATAATTGCACCACTGTCCGCCCGGCGGAAACCTGCATTATAAACGTCACTTTTTCCCCAACCGCGCCTGGAGTAAAAATTGCGCAGCTTAATATCTATTCCAATGACCCTGACACCCCCTCCCTGGTCATACATCTTACTGGCGCTGGTCTCGGGGACATCGATGTAGACACTCTGCTCCTACCCTCTGGAAAAGAAAACTACCCCGTCTACCCCCCGGCCATCTCAGCTGTAACCGGGATAAACCCAGCAATATGCAAACCGATTGGCGTTGGAGATGTGGCCGCAGATGGCGAAACCGTAAGTGTCGAAATTAAACTTGAAAACCCTTCAGGAGCTTACGACGCCTACCTTGCCCTGCAGGCTCCGGCTCTTGACCCAAATGAATTTTTTATGCTGGGTCAGGATGGAACTTTTTACCCATTCTCCCAGTCCGGACTCGTCAAATGGAAACAATCAGCTACAGGTAAGATCGAAGAGAAACCTTTCGGAGATTTCCCCGTCTCTCTGCTCCCCGGCGGTACCTACAATTTCAATTTCATGCTGACTCCGGCAGGCTCCCGTGATGCATACTATTTATGGCAAACCTCGTTCTCTGCCCCGGAAACCACAATAGAGGTACCCGACGGCAGTGCCGGATTTTTCAACGGAACCCTTGTGGTACCCAATGCCACGATTATCTACCAAGGAAACACCTATGAAGGGTCGGCTCCACTGGCCGAAGACGGCATTGTCGGAATCCAAAAAGACGGCAAGCCCTATCTCTATCACCCAGCCATGGGCTTGGCGGAGCTATCTGAATACAACTCTCGACGAGCAGTCGGCTATTTCATGGCGGGAGTGTCCGCCAGTGAGATCGCAACTTTGCGGGCGCAACGAGCCCAAACTACCTATACCACTGAGAACTTAGAGTCTCTGCGGTCGGCATCATCAACCGTAGCCAAAGTGGTCGGGGTCGGACAAACAGTTCAGTTGGGTACAGGCATTAACATTGAACTTCTGAACAGCGAGGGTCTAACAAGAGCGATCAACAAAACAAGGCGTTTTGCCGTAGTAAAGACCGGCGCATCCTACTCGGACAGATACTTCCTGATCCCCAGAGCTACAACTATTCCCACCGAGATACTGGACCCATTTTTTGGAGCTTATAATTTGTATGCAACCGGCTCGTTCTACAATAGTGAACGTAGCGATATAAAGGCGAAAGAAAAAATTGAGACCTTCGGTGCCTTTTTCCGCTTATACCCTGCATTCCGGGAAAGCGGGTGGGATGAAAACCAGCTCGAAGCCATGGAAAAGGACAAGGAGCTCACCAACGTAATCAATACAATTGATCTCAACTACTGCATTTTGGATTTTGCTAGAAATTTTACCGGAGTGTTTCCATTAGAGTGCGTGGACGCCCTTACCTCGGGCCTCTTTAGGATTCTCCAAGCCGAGATGGTATTTTGCATCACAGGGGACAAAGACGCTGGATGGCAACTAGAAAAAGATGCGATAAGGAGTGTGGTTAGTAATTTAATGGGATGTTTTCTAACCTCTTCAACCGTTGGCTTCAGTGAAACTGTCTTCCTCTTTTTTGACATGCTCTCTCTCGCTAACTGGATAGTAGATGATTTGCTCGTAGAGAATGTGAATGCCGATTTCGGCCTACACACGGACGCCTATGACTTGGCCTCCGTAGGGTCCGGCATGGTAGCCTACAGGGAGGTAAGTAGAGAAAACCCGAATGGAAAGCCGGTTATGCATAACCAGCTGAACGGTAAATCCTGGGATATCAAAATACCTGGAAAGGAAATAACCACTCAAGTTCCAGAAATTGTCGGTATAACCGATGCCGGAGTTGTCGTCCTACACTACAACAGCGCTGATAAAGACTACAAAACACTTCTTGGCGTACCGGACTGGGGAAGAGGTGTCCCCATCGATCTGATCAAAGTATCCCATCCGCAAGTAGAGGTTTGCGCACATGATACTGGAGGGGTCGATGTCAGTGGTGACGGCCGCGTAGTTTTTAATGGAGAATGGTATAATGAAGAGAACTGGGATTGGGATCATGCTATTTGCTGTATTTTCATGAACGACGGGTTTCGGTCCCGGCGTATACTTAAAGATGATTACCAATACAATACCTTCCGCTTTCACGAACCTTTGAGTATCTCGTATGACGGTCTGAAGCTTGTCTTTGCGCATGGTTGCAGTTTACATTCAATACACCCTTCCGGAGCGGATGGTAAACTTTTAACTTCATTAGGTGCCCCTACATGTCCCAAAATTAGGTACGTTAACATAAGTGACTCGGGAAACTTGGCATTATTCTCATATTGTACTGAATTTGGAGATGAAACAACTACAGTCTTACACTCAATATCTACTTCCGGCACCTCTCCGGTAAATCTCACGGAAAAAACCGGCCTTACAACCATATGGGAGTCAGCTGTTGCCAGTCCGAATGGAGAATGGATTGCGGCCATAGGTATTGATCCTTCACGACCGTCTGACTCTGATCTGCGCTTTCGGATATTACTCATTAGTGCCGATGGTGTATATCACCGGTGGGTTGATACCAAAAATATATGCCCTTCATACATTTATTATAATCCTAAAATTTGCTTCACCCGAGACAATAAGAGTATAATCTTTGCTGGCCATGATAGTCTTGCTATATTGAAATACTCTGACATCTTTGCTGTGAACATCGACGAAAACCACCCCAATCTTCGTTATGTCACCAAGACCCCTGAAATAAGCGAAAAGGAGCCAGTGTTGAGATAGTGCTATCCAGATGATTATATAGAGAGTTTGCTACTAACTGGGATCAGCAAGACACTCCAAATTTAACATTTTTCGTGGTGCACCGGTCAAAATCGGTAAGGTGTCGTGAATAAAAGAGTTATACTGTGAAGAGTTAGTTACTGAGTAATAATTGGAGTAATAATTGGGAGTAATAATTGAGTAATAATTGGGGTCTGAGTGAAAACGCCGGGATAAACCGGCATAGAGTAGGGGATGAAAGAGCCCTGCATGGAAGGAGAAACCGCTCCATCATGGCCCCGAGTCATGTGCGGATAGCCGCGAGGTTACACGTGAAGTAGTTGACAGGGGAAGCGTAGGCCAGCCATTGAGCTCCGAAATCACCAGTTTGGGGTGCCGACCGCGTACTCTGGTTGGGAAGGCAACACGGAAAATAATTGGGGAAAATAATTGGGGTCGGAAAATAATTGGGGTCGGAGTTAAATTAAGTAAAAAGTAATGCATATTGGATCAGGTTATGGGTTGATATTGCCAATGGCCATCTCTAATTGCTGCCCACATCTCTAAGATTTAGCTTCTCTGCGATAACCATAAGTGTTACGTATATAGGGCAAACATCTTAAGCCCTAATTTAGCCTAAAAATAGCTTACCATTGATTTGAAGCCCGGCGTTCACTCGTGCCGGGCTTCTTTGCGTTTGGTGTTATTACAGTGTTTTCTCAAATAGGTGTTGACAACATCTACCTAAGTCCTGTAGTTCTCCCGATAAGCTTTAACGGTTCCCCATCTAGTCATTGACATTATTATGACTTTCCCTCCACTTACAAAGTTCGTACGAGAATGACCAAATCCGATATCATCGATGCTATCTGTGAAGAAATAGGCCTGTCCAACCGGGAGTCAGCTAGAATAGTTGAGTCACTGTTTGACATCGTCAAAGAAATTCTTGAGGATGGGGAAAACGTCAAGCTGTCTGGCTTTGGCAGCTTCAATCATCCATGGTATTGGTCCCCAGAAATAGGTCAGGAATTTCAGGAACAGATTAGTTTCTTTTTCCGCAATCTCGTTAGCGCCGTACTTTGCCAACCGGCGTTGAGCCTCGGCCTGACTGAGGCCATCAGGTGAAGCTTGCAGCCTCACCTGCAGCTGTTGCCAGGTCAAGGTTTTTCCATGCATCTTTATCGCCATTGTCTTGGCTTGCTGGCTTCGTTTTCACATTTTCCATTTGAACTATCCTTAATATAACATTGACCCGAGCGAGCTATTGACATCGTACGAACCAGGTAGCCGGGGACTGAAGGATTGGTTATGTGGTCGGTTGGGGTTCATTTTTTACCATGAGAATTGAACATGGCATTTCCCTGATAAGAGCCTCGTTGCTGCGGCCAAAAAGAAAATGTTCGAGCCGACCCTCTTCGTGAGCAAGCATTATTAAAAGGTCAATAGAATGATCTTTTACCGCTTTCATAATTTCCTCTGTGGGCTCTCCCTCTGCAATCAATACATGCACAGACATGCCTTGTTCTTTTTCAAAGGCAATTATTTCATCCAGGTCTTTCCTGGTTTCCTGAAGAAGCTCTTTATATTCCGCTTCGACATTAAAAATACCCGGAAGATTCCAACCGGCTAGTCCGAAGGGATTATGTATGACATGGACAACATATAGTTCAGCACTATATTTTTTAGCCAGAGACGTCCCCATTTTTACTGCTTTTCGACAGTATTCTGTCATTCTGCTTACCACAAGAATCCGTTTGATATCGTTCATGATCTGCCTCCATTTAAGAGTTAAAGTTATATGCAACATTAAGTCACATAACCAAGAGTTTGGCCCAACGAGTCGGTCAACCCGCTTGAATCCTTTCGTTAGGTCGCTGATATTAAAGCCAGCCGTACCTTTTCATGGCTTCGTAAACCAGGTAAAAGCCTAAAGGATATATCAAGGCTGGCACGATGATGACCCCGCCTCCAATGCCAAAGATACCAGATAAAATACCTGCTATCAAACCAATGAGAATCAACAGCTGTCTTTTGCTTTCCCATCTGTACGGTGGACCCGAGCGTCTAGACAACTTTTTGTAATGTTAAGCTATAGGCCG
>CAYWGC010000009.1:0-76607 GCA_964457755.1 uncultured Thermodesulfobacteriota bacterium
ATCTTTTATAGACGTTATATAAATTACTTTTCGTAAACTTTTCAGAGAGAGTTCCATGTTCAATCATAGCGATCCACATATCAAGCTCATCAAGTTTTGCCAGCAACTTTTCCCATTTCTGATCAAGTCCCAAATAGGAGTGAACATATTCATCGATAAATTTTTCTGTCGCTACAACCGCCAAATCAGCTTTCATCACTGAATAGAGAACCGGAACTTTCTCTTTTGCCATCTTGTTATTAGAACACGCCACCTTATTTAAAATCAAGATACCGCCCCCCCCTGACAAAAGGACTAAAAATGCAAGAAGTAAAAAACTGAAGGTAAGTTTTTTCCCGATGGTAAGTTTCATATTAACCTCAACAACAACTCAGCTAATAAACTTTAAAATGGCAGTAAACTGTATATTGCATTCAACAATCTCAATCTCATGACAGGTAAAAAACTTAGCCAGAAGACTGACACACCAAAACAGTAGAATTCATATAGAATAATACATCGTTTGAGAATATTGTCAACATCTTTTTTACAAAAAAATTAAAATAAAAAATTAAAATAAAATATACAATAAAATTAAAACAAAGAGAACAAATACCCACATGACAACAAACATATACAACAACAAACGCCATAAAATAAAGGCAATTTAAAGAAAATATAACCTTAGAATTTAGATAAACTAATGTTTTATTATACTGTCAACAAACGACAATATAATAAAACATCTCAAAAAAGCAACAGCTGATAAATCCCAGCAAAGACATCAGGAAAAACAACCATTTCCATAGATATAACTGTGAAAAAACCATGGCGCAAGGCCTAAAATAATAAAAAAACCAAACAAAGACTTGACAAAACCCACCCTATATCTTAGCTTTCACAGTGCATGCACTGAGAAAGCTTTTTTCCCCAACTCATCGCAAATAATTTGATAATCAAACAAAAGGGGTTCGCTACCAAATCATCGATCCCCGCGCTTGAACACAATGGAGACTTACAAGATGGCTGACCCCAACAACCAGATAAAACACAATTTACCACCCGAGATTGAACGAAGCATGAAAAAGGTTGCGGATGATGCTGGGAAAATGGTTATTGAGGTAGCCGACATTGCCGGTGGCGTCGACAACATCGGGGAGCAGACCGAGCAGCAGGGACATGAATTTGACAACCTGCGCCAGGCCACAGCCGTCATGGAGGAGAACACCCAAGCTATCAACAGTGCAATCAGCTCTGGAATTGAGGTCGCGGGTAACGCCAACCGTGATCTGCAAGGTTCACGAGACCAGGTCGAGGCTTCATTAGGTCAAATCGACACCCTGGCCGGTTCTGTTCAAGCGATTACCGGAGCCCTTGACAACTTAGCCCAAGCTTTAAATGAGGTACGCCGGGTCGCGCAAACCATCCGGGCAATCGCAGGCCAAACCAACCTCTTAGCTCTTAACGCTACCATAGAAGCCGCCCGGGCCGGAGAGGCGGGGCGCGGCTTCGCGGTTGTTGCCAGTGAAGTCAAAACCCTGGCCGGACAGACCGCCCAAGCAACCAAACAGATTGATGGAACTCTGGATAATCTTGACACCCAGATCAAACAGTTACAAAGTGAAAGTGAACGGGGCAACAAAGATTCGCTCAAAGCCCAGAAAGGAACCCGGGAGATCGGGAGCGCGCTTGAAGTCGTCTCCGATGCTGTTTCTCGCGTCAACACCGAACTCGGTGAGATTGGCAACAACACCCAAAACATCACCGAAAGTGTAAACCTGGTGGCCGAAGGTTTAACCCTGTTGGATCAAAGCCTTGAGAACAGCCGCAGCAACATTAACTCCTCACGTGAACAGTTAAACCGTCTGCGAGACTTTGGTGAAGGCCTGGTGCACACTACCAACCAACTTGGTATCGAAACCAGCGACAGCCATTTCATCCGGGAGGTCATGCACACCGCCAAAGAGATCGGTGAGAGCCTGACCCAAGCCGTAGATCAGGGTCAAATTCGTAGCAATGATCTTTTCGATCAAGATTACCAGGCAATCCCCAATACCGATCCAGAGCAATTTTCAAGTCGAGGTACCAATTTTCTGGAAACCACCCTGCCCCGATACCAGGAGGCTCTGATTGAAAAGGAGCCAGCCCTTATTTTTGCCGCTGCAGTCGACACCAATGGCTACCTACCGGTTCACAATCGCAAATATTCACAACCGCAAAGAGCTAATGATCCGGCTTGGAACGCCGCCAACTGCCGTAATAAAAGGATGTTTAATGACCGGGTGGGACTGGCTGCCGGACACAACACCGAAGCCTTTCTCCTGCAGGCCTACAGGCGTGATATGGGAGGTGGAAACTTTGCCATGATGAAAGACATTTCAGCCCCGATCATGGTTCAAGGACGCCATTGGGGCAGCTTACGGGCGGCCTACAAAAACGAATAGAATTGCACAATAACAGCTCTAAACTATTGGGCTTTAAGGTAGATATCTGTAATTTCAGGATAAGGTGCGCTTTCGGGATCAACGACAACCACTACTTGCTTATCACCATTGATCGCCGTCAAAGCTACTGCTAACATCTCTCTAGAGCGATCAGCTGGGAACAGAAACCACTTGCCAACAAAAACTGGATCTGCAGCCTGATCGGTTAGCGAAATAAAGGTTTCGACCTTTCCCGGACCGGCCATATCAACCGAGCAGGTGAACCAGGCGGTTTCGGCAAAGGCTGCTGAGCCCGGCAAAACCATAAGCAGAAACCCAAAAGCCAGCAAAGTAAACCTCAATTTAAGACGACAACACCTTCTCCAAGCTACCACAACAACCTCCTTTACAACTATCGAAATTACAATAACAATAATCATTCCCCCAAAAGCAACGGCAGCCAGGGTGCAACAGCTATCGGCTTAACCGGAACTAGAGGCGGCGGTTCCACAGTAAGAGCCAGGTAACAGGCGGCACAGGTGACGTGAGCTGCATTGTATTTTATTCTCATATAGCCGCCCTCACCCCAATCAGCCCCCCAGGAGTTACGCAAAATCCAATAGCCCTCGCCGCTATTATCATCCCAACCGACCAGGGACACAACATGATCGGTCGTGGCATAATAACAAAGTCCACTATAAACATCTTGGCACTGCGTCATCGAGTCTTCATAAATCCCACTCTCATAAGCATCAAAAGCTCGATTCGTCAAAACCGAGACATCAATCACACCAAAATACCGGATAGCGGTCTTGATCGCAACAATATCATTACAGGGCAGACGATGCCACGAATCAAATTTAACCGTGGGCACACTCAACTCAAGGGAGCATCTGCGAAGAGCCGGATTGTAAGGAAAAAGTTCTTCAAAACATACCCCCTCCCGAGTCAACCCGTCAAGTTCCGAATATTCATAATCGGAGCCCCGACAACCATCAAAACCGTCATAGAGAGGATCGAGACAGAAAGTTATAAAAGCCTCAGAAAAATCGACACAACTGTCATTAAAACTGTTAGTAGCGAAATTATAAACCCCTTCAGCCGCAGCGCATGCCCCAAAAGCGTAACAGGCCCCGCAACTGCCTTGCTGACGGATCGGGCCGATATAACTTAAGCCATTATCAACATTACGCCAGTCAAAACGGTCCGGCAATGGACTCCCTAAATATTCCGCCAAAGGGCCGAGACCAAAAGACCCCCTCTCCAGCCGTGGCCCAACCGGAAAATACCGACTGCGCATCTGCACCCGGCGCTCCCGAGGCAAAGCAAAAACCCAATTACAGGAGACCGTAAATTGATAACCATTAGCAACTATCTTGTCACGAATTTGCGCAAGATCATCTTCCTCGGAAAAAGGAATGTTTGACTCTCCACCTCTGGCATCCGAAAAAACAACTGCCGTTTCACATAGCAAAAAAGCAAAGATAACCAGAAAGCAGGTTAGGAATTTTTTAAAAAAACAGAGCACCACCGACAGCCTACCTAAATAACCCTCTAATAAATAACATAGTTATCATTTAACTTGAACCTTAACTCAACCCCAATAAAATATCAAACCTAAAAAAATTTCACATCAGTAAAAACTAACCCTTTTATACAAATCAAGGTAGTTCCCTAGATTGACTACAAGGAATAATTCATGTATTGATATGATTTTTGTATACAATATTATATTTATAGTTTAGTGTAAATTTATACGAGCCTATAAACATTCAGGATCCTTCTCTTAAACCACAAAACAATTCAACACAACCTTAAAGGAATAAAATCTACAAATGAAAACTTCAATCTTCACCAGCATCCGGGCCAAAATCATCTCGTTGATGCTGCTCGGCATTGCCGGCATGGTCGTCATCACCGCCACCAACACCATTTTTGACCTGAAAAAAAACCAGAATATCGAAGTTGGCCGCAGCAGTCAAATGATTGCCCAGACTATTTTACAGTCGATGATGCTCGAAGAGCAGTTTATCGCCAGCAGTGACACCACTAAGCTTGCCTCTATCAAAACCCTGCAGAAAGAGATGCAGGCCACCCTGAACAGTATAAAAAGCACCACCGACAACTGTGAGATCCTTGAGGTCATCGAACAGATAAGTTCACTGACCAGCACCCATGCTGAAACTTTTAATAAAACCTCTGAAAACCTTACCTTGCTTAATAAAACGCGGCTAAACTTCAAGAAAACTGACGACGCTATAATTGCGGAGCTCAACAAGATCATGCAGGAAATCGACGAAAAAGAGACCATGATGTTGATGGAGGCCGAATACATCTCGACCGAAGAAAAACTCGTCCGGGCCAAGATGAAGGACTTTATAGCCTTTGACAGCGGCAAAACAGTTAATCTATTAAACCTCTTCATTTTTGGTGAAACCAAGAGTTATCTGCTGCAAATCCAAGACTTTACGAGCCAATTGTCAAAGATGTTTGAAGACACCGAAAGTCTCCTGAGTCTTGCCAATTCTGAAGAACTTAATCAGGCCTGGAAAAAAATTACCAACCTCATAAATACCAACAAAACCCAGGAATCCCTGCTCTACAAGATCTGGACAAGCAAACAGGAACTCCTGAAAAATTTGGCCGCTAATGGCGATAAAATTCAGATTGCAGCGAGCCAGATTGTCAATTTGACTAAAAACAGTATCGAAAAGAGTAACAAAACCAGCCGCCTGACCGGAATAATTATCTCATTAGTGGGCCTGGCCGCCATGCTCTTAATCGGCTTAATGGTAATCGGTGCGATCGTCAAACCGATCCGTAACACCGTAAACATGCTCAAGGATATCGCTGAAGGTGAAGGCGACCTTACCAGTCGTCTGGAGATTAACAGCCGTGATGAAATCGGCGAACTGGCCAACTGGTTCAACCAGTTTATCGGCAAGGTCCAAAAAATTATCACAGAGGTTGCTGACCAGGTCAACCTCCTCAACAACTCAGCTACCAACCTTTCCGACATCTCAACCGGAATGTCGGCCGGAGCCGAGCAGATGTCAAGCAAAGCCAGTAACGTTGCTACGGCCGCCGAAGAGATGAGCAGCAATACTGGCAATATCGCCGTCACCGCGGGACAGGCTACCGAAAACGTCAATTTGACAGCCACGGCAATCCAGGAGATGACCTCAGTCATCAACGATATCGCTGACAACACGGCTAAAGCCCGCAGTATCACCATTGATTCTGTAGCTCAAACAACCAGTGCCAATCAACAGGTCAATGAACTCGGTGGCGCGGCCCAGGAGATCGGCAAAGTAATTGAAACCATCACCTCGATCTCATCTCAAGTTAACCTCCTAGCTTTAAATGCCACTATTGAGGCGGCCCGGGCGGGTGAAGCTGGCAAAGGCTTTGCCGTAGTTGCTAACGAGATCAAAGAACTGGCTCAGCAAACCGCTGATGCTGCCGGCGAAATCCAGGAACGCGTAGAGGGAATCCAGAGATCAACCAAGGGAACTGTGGTCGAGATTGAAACTGTCACTGTCAAAGTCAACGAAGTCAACGAAATTGTCTCCAATATCGCTGCGGCCATTGAAGAACAATCGGCAGCAACCCGGGAGATTGCCGACAACATTGTCGGCGTTTCAGAAAACTTGAACGAAGTAAACAACAACATCACGCAGAGTTCAACCGTAGCCGCAGACATCGCCAGTGAAATCACCGAAGTCACCAGCGCCACCCAGGAACTGACCGACAACAGCTCGCAGGTAAGCCGACAATCAACTGAGCTCAGCAACCTGGCGGATCAACTCGAAAAAATAGTTAAGCAGTTTAAAATTAATTAATAAGGAGGTTATGTTTTTAAGAAAATCATTTCGCAAAGTATGACCTTAAAGTAACCAAACATTTAACAAAAAAACAGGAGAGAGAAAATCATGAAAAGAATTCTAACCGCAACCCTCTTAGTATGTATTATGATAGCCTTCAGCAGCTTCGCAATTGCCAGCAACTCAGCAACCAAGGATGAGTGTGTCAGCAAGTGTAAAATAGCAGCGAAAATGGTTCAAGAAAAAGGCGTCGACGCCACCTTTGCAGTTATCAATGACAAAACCGGCCCCTTTGTCTGGAAAGACTCTTATATTTACGCCGTGGATTCCGAAACCGGCATTATCCTGGCCCACGCGATCAAACCGGGACTTATCGGCAAAGACCTTATGGCCTTGAAAGATGTCAACGGCACCATGATTTTTGTTGAGATAACTAAAGGGGCTAATGCTGCATCCGGCGAAGCTTGGATCAATTACATGTGGCCCAAGCCGGGTGAAAAAAAACCGAGTAAAAAAACTGTCTACGTCTATAGAGTTCCGGGCCAGGACATTGCCGTTTGCGCCGGCATCTACGAATAGAGAAAAAGCTTAGTCATAAAAAAGAGGGCTTGGAACCAATGGTTCCAAGCCCTCTTTTTTTGTCATCATAGTGTAATTTATTCAAAAAGCATAGGTTATCTTAGCCCAGACATTGACCCCTTCGGATTTGTTTTTGGCCTCGAATTCAAACTGACTCCGTAATGAGAAGAAGAGATTTTTATAGTTGTACCAGATCCCCGGCCCCACGGCCCAGACTGAACTGCGGTTGCCCTCATCCTCGCGCAAGAGATCTTGAACCGGCGGCGGCAGGGTCGCGTCGATATCGTAATCGTCATCGGTCATTTGCTGATAGTAATAGCCGCTTAAGCCCAACCGCAAACTTTTACTGAGTCCGAAGGAAGCACTTAAATCGCAATGAAACTCATCACCCGGATCACGGTCGACATTAAAACCGTAAGGCGTCGGGCAATCGTCCTGAGTGGTGTTAAAATCGTACATCATCTTAACCGAAAACTCAAAAGGCCCCGGCATCCAGGTGATCGCAAAGACCGGTTCAAAAGTCCAGAAATTGTGCCCGACGCCAGCCAGATTATCGTCGTCCTGGCCCGTTGGGATATAGATATCGACGAGAGAGATGGCTGTATGCAATTTGCCTTGGAGAAAATGGTGACCCAGCAGGAAAGGACTATAGATCACATAAGGAATATCAGTATCACTGTAACCATGCTTGTGCTGCGGCCCGACCGGGGCCTTAAAATCGAGGTCGACATTGAGAAAAGGCACAAATAGATGCTGGCCATAACTGCCACCAAGAATCTTAAAATCACTGATCCAGATACCCCTAACCACATCAGCCCAGACCGTAATTTCATCAAAAACCGGATTATTATTACGACTATCATCTTTTAGTTCATCTGCCGTATAATAATATGTGTAGTTCAGAAGATAAACTCCCGGAGGCGGAAAAGCCCCAACCATAAAGGCTTCAGCCCCCAATGGATAGGAGTTACCGCCACCAGCCTGTACGTCCTGAGGCCGCAACAGGAGGAGACTGCCCAAACATAATAAAAGAGCGAGCCAAAATAAGTTCGAATTGTTAAACTTTTTTCTCATCATCTTTTCTACTCCTTTTTTCCCCAGGGTTTATAGAGCTCATTGGCAATATCAAAAAGTGAAAGAATACGGCCAACCGTATGGTCGGCCATCTCAACAATTGTGCTTGGTTTTTGATAGAGGGCTGGCACCGGCGGCATAATCACCCCGCCTAAACGACTGACCTTGAGCATCAATTCCAGATGGCCGCTATGGAGAGGGGTTTCACGGACCAGCAAAACCAGGCGGCGGCGCTCTTTGAGCATAACATCAGCCGCTCGGCCCATAAGGTCGTTTCCATAAGAGTTAGCAATGCCGGCCAGACGTTTCATTGAGCAGGGCACAATCACCATTCCGGCACAATTAAAGGAACCACTCGCCAAGGGGGCAAAAAAATCATCTGGAGCGTAACAATGATCAGCCAGGGCGACAACTTCCTTGAGATCCGTTGCAATCTCATGCTTGATAATCTCTTCTCCCATCATCGAGATCACAAGATGCGTTTCAACCTCATCAAGTTCACTTAAAGCCTGCAAAAGGCGAATCGCATAGAGGGCTCCAGAAGCTCCGCTGACACCGACAATAAGCTGTTTAACAACAGGCTTTTTAGTCATATTCAACCTCGGGCTTAAATTCATGAACAATCTGTTGCGCAAGTTCGTGCCACTCCTGCTGGAGCTGAGCGATCTCACCGGTCTTAAGATCCGGGAAATGGGCCCCGGCGACCACGACCACGGCCCTACCGGTAGCCGCGACAATCAGATCACTCATCTCATTAACAATTTCATCATCACGGTGACCAAAAACCGTAAAAATTGATTTAGAAGCCCGTTTCTGACCGGGAAAACTTAGACTCGGGCGCGGCAGGCTCAACCCGACTGCGCCGATATGGCTCCTCCCACCCTCGACTGCGACGAGCAGATCACCATTACCAAACTCAAGCACGTTAGCCTTGAGCGCAAACCGAGTTTTTTTTTCGCTGGTAAATAACTGCATCATCACAATCGACAAAAAGGGTAAATATACTGTCTTGCGCTTTCGCCATTACGATACTAATATAGATTGACAAATTCACTATATAAAATAATTTTTAAACGAGGTAAAGCAAAGATGTCAGAACAAACGAAACGCTACACTTTAGAAGACGATCTCGTCTTAACTTACAAAGGTAAAGGTTGGGCCCTGATCGGCAACGGTAATGAACTCATCGCCTCAGACAAAATCAAGTCAAACATAAAAGGCCCTTATAAAGACGGCAAGACCATGCTCGAATTTATTGAAGACATCATTACCAGGGACTTAGGCTCTCCGGCGAGTTGAGTCGGCAGTCGGCAGTCGGCAGTCGGCAGTCGGCAGTGTCAAAAAGCATTGAGGGATGGTTGATGTCAACTGTAAGCATCACTTTAATTTATGGACATTGAATTTAAGGCGATACGAGCGGCGCCCAAAAGAGCGGCTTCAGGGTTAAGCACAACTTTTACCGGAACCTGTTCAAGCCATGGAGCCATACGCCCCTTGTCACGAAAAGCTGCAAGAAAACGATCGTGGCGCAAATGACCGATGATCTTGGCCGGAATTCCACCCGCGAGATAAAGCCCTGCGACCGCCATTCCAGTTACAACAAGATCCCCAGCCACACTACCAAGAAGCGAGACAAAGGTCTCCAGAGCTTGTACGGCCTGCAGATCCTCACCAGCATCAGCCGCCGCAACTACGTCGGCAGCATTTGTCGCGGTAGCTGAAGAAAATGCCAGATCCAGACCGGCAGTAGCAACCTGAGTTTCTCCTCTCTGCCTGAACCAGTTGTAAATATTAAGCAAGCCGGGCCCAGAGAGCAGACGCTCCCGGCTGACCCGGCCATAGTGAAGTTTAAAGTAGCGCCATAACTCAACCTCAAGTTCATTGCGGGGAGCAAAATCGGCATGGCCGCCTTCGGACGCGAGGATCTGAAGATTCTCTCCGCCAACCAGAAAAGCCATCCCCAAACCGGTACCCGGAGCCAGAACCACAGAGGTCGCAGAGATACTTTCAAAAATATTTCCCGCCTGCAAAACGGCTAACTCAGCATCACCCAAGCAAGAGATAGCAGCAGCTGTGGCAAAGAGATCATTAACCAAGGTTAGATGAGGACAGGAAAACTCTTTCTGCAACGCTTTTTCGTTCAGTTTCAGACCAAGATTAGTGGCTTCGACGCAACCTTCTTGAACAGGCCCAGCGACGCCAAAACAAATCGCTGCCAACTTTGTCTCAGCCCCTTCCCGAAACCAGAAATCCTTAACCTGCCGGACAAACTCAGCTTCCCCGCAACTGGCAAAATTACAGAAAGAGACTCTTTCTGGACCGTGTTGACCTGAGACAAAGAGACCAAGATTGGTTTTTGTCGCCCCGATATCCCCAGCCAGAACCAGCTTACTCATTTCCAGTCAGAAAATACAGGGTTTCATCAATATCGGACATAACAGCACCTCTTTTTTACTCTCCTTAATACAAATATCGAGAACGCCGCCAACTTTGCTTCGCCCACTTCGACAGGGTCAAAGCTTGCCAATTAGCGGATCAACATTTTCGACTTACACAATCATCACAGCCGCCAATCATCAAGCACTGACCCCAACCGAGATGCTACGATAACTGACTACTGACCACTGACTAACGACACTGCCCGCCGGACAATTTCTTCTTTAGTAATCCGAAACTGTTGAAAAAGCACAGCAGCCGGGGCTGAGGCGCCGAAATGGTCGATAGCGATAACATCACCACGACCTTTCAGGTAGCGATGCCAGCCCATTGAAGAGCCCGCCTCAATCGCTAACCGGCAACCCCCCGGCACTAAAACTTGATGCTGGTAGGCCTTCGATTGACGCGCAAAAAGTTCCCAACTCGGCATACTGACAACCCGGGCGCAAACCCCTTTATCTTTGAGTTCTAAAGCCGCGGCCGATGCCAAAGAGACTTCTGAACCGGTAGCGATTAAAGTAATATCGGCATCTCCATTTTCGACATCATCGATGACATAGGCTCCACGATGCAGTGCAGTTGCCGCTTTATCAAATATCGCAGCTAAGGTCGGTAGATTTTGACGAGTTAAAATAAGAGCCGTCGGGCCATCCTGACGCCGCAAAGCTTCTTTCCAAGCGGCCACAGTTTCGTTGGCATCGGCCGGACGAATCACATTGAGATTAGGAATCACGCGTAGACTGGCAAGATGCTCAATCGGCTGATGGGTAGGGCCGTCTTCACCGAGACCGATACTGTCATGGGTGAAAATATAGATGACCGGTAGGCCCATCATCGCAGCCAGGCGAATCGCCGGTTTCATATAATCACAAAAGACCATAAAAGTCCCACCGAAAACCCGCACTCCGCGATGCAGAGCGAGACCGTTAAGAGCTGCCCCCATAGCGTGTTCCCGCACCCCGAAACGGATATTACGTCCGCCAAAATCGGGAGCAGCGAAATCCACAGCTTCATTAATATGGGTTTTATTGGAGGGTCCGAGATCGGCGGAACCGCCGATCATCTCCGGCAAAACCCCGGCCAGAGCATTGATCACCTTGCCCGAAACCGCCCGGGTTGCGACCCCTTTTGCGTCAACCGGAAAAGTTGGCAGCGTGCTCTCCCAACCTGCAGGCAAGGAGCCAGCCTGACGCCGCTCCCATTCAGCCGCTAATTCGGGGAATTTATCCTTGTAAAATAACATCATCGCCTGCCATCTCTCTTCGGCCTGGGCCCCACTCTCTTTCACTTTACGATAGACCCCATAGACCTCATCCGCAACCAGAAAACTTTCCTCGGTCGGCCAGCCGAGATTTTCTTTGGTCTTGATAATCTCTTCGGCTCCCAACGGTTCGCCATGGGCTGAAGCAGTATCCTGTTTGGCGGGACTGCCAAAACCGATATGGGTGCGCACTGCAATCAACGTCGGATGTTCAAGATCTTCGCGGGCGGCATTCAGGGCGGCGGCGATGGCTGGACAATCATTGCCGTCGGCAACCTCAATCACCTGCCAGCCGTAAGCCCGAAAACGGGCAGCATTGTCATCGGTAAAGGTAATGCTGGTGTCACCTTCGATCGAAATATGATTATCGTCGTAAAGATAGATAAGTTTTCCGAGCTTAAGGTTGCCGGCCAGCGAAGCGGCCTCATGCGAGATCCCCTCCATCAGGTCACCATCACCAACAATCCCATAAGTAAAGTGGTCGACCACCGGGAATCCGGGCTTATTAAAAGCAGCGGTCAAACTTCTCTCCGCCATTGCCATACCAACCCCGGTGGCCAAACCCTGCCCAAGAGGTCCGGTTGTGGTCTCAACCCCCGGCGTGTGACGATATTCAGGATGGCCCGGCGTCAAACTCCCCCATTGGCGAAAATTTTTCAGATCATCAAGGCTTAAAGAATATCCACAAAGATGAAGCAGAGCATAGAGTAGAGCCGAACCATGCCCGGCAGAAAGCACAAAACGATCACGATCGGCCCATTCAGGATTGGCGGGATTGTGTTTAAGAAAATTGGTCCAGAGGGTATGAGCCATAGGGGCTGTACCCATCGGCATTCCCGGATGTCCGGAATTAGCCTTCTCAACCATATCAACCGCCAGAAAACGAACCGTATTAATGCATTTTTCTTGCAAATCCGCAGACATCAACCTCTAATCCTCCAATTATTCCCAATAAAACAGAAAAAGACGACCCCAATCTGAGCCCGCCTTCTTGCTAAAAAGTGTCCCGAAAATTACTATCAGAAACCGCCTTATATCAGTTTACAAAACCTAAATCAATCAGCGAATAGACCACTTTTTTCATCTTTATTGATTCTTAATTTACAAATCTTCTTCAACCTCTTCCCAACCAGTAATCATCGACTGGATATAAGCAAGCAGGCTGCCGCCAGTGGTTGTCAAATAGATATGGACCAGTAAAAAGAGAAGTCGGACAAATGCCATGGCTGTGTGCAGAAAAGCCACCCCGTCAAGACCTGCCGTAAAACCCCAGCTAACCCAGTCATTATAGTAATAATAGAGCAGACCGGATAACAACTGCAGCGGCAGATAAAAGCCCTCCAGGTTTGCCAGATGACCATCCCGGCTGTGACACTCCTCACAAGAGAGAACTTGTTCCTTGGGCGCCACCTCCAACTATAACTATATTCATATTTTATCGCTTAAAGAACCGTGCAACTATACAGAAAAAGAAAAAGGCCATCAAGAAATTTCCCCAACGACCTTTGCTAAAAAAACACCAAACAATTCCCACAGTTTCAATAGATGGGATTATTGTTTCAGTAATATTTCCCAGATTCTCTGAGCTGCCTTGCCATCCCATAACGGCGGTATCCGCCCAGCTTTGCCAAGCTCTCCATTTTCGATCTTGGCACAAGCCGCCAGGATATCAGTCGAATGGTTACCGACCAGTACATTTGTGCCTAAATCAACCGTAATCGGCCGCTCTGTATTTTCACGCATGGTAAGACAAGGCACCCCCAGCGCCGTCGTCTCCTCCTGCAAGCCGCCACTATCGGTCAAAACCAGGGCCGCATCCTGCCATAAAAAAAGAGACTCGAGAAAACCTAATGGCGGTAGTTGCATAACATTGGGCGACAGCTCCAAACTGAACTTAAGCAACATTTTCCCGGTTCGCGGATGCACTGGAAAAACAATTGGATATCTCTCAGCTATCTTATTTAGAGCACCAACGATTCCGGAAAAGACCTCTTTGTCATCGACGTTCGAAGGCCGGTGCATGGTCAAAAAGATATAATCACGGCCTTGCAGCTTCTCTTTAAGGCTCCAGCTACCTAAAGAGTGACAATCAACCTCTTTAAGTTTTTCCACCTGCCGCAAAAGATTGTCTATCATAACATGGCCGACAAAAAAGATCTGCTCCGCCGACTTGCCCTCGTGTTCAAGATTCGTCACCGCACTCTCTTCGGTAACGAAGAAATAGTCGCTGATGGAATCAGTCACCATGCGATTTATCTCTTCCGGCATATTAAGATCAAAACTCCGCAAACCAGCCTCAACATGGGCGACCTTGATCCACATCTTCTTGGCCACAATACTACAGGCCAGGGTCGAATTAACATCGCCCACAACGATCACCAGATCGGGCTGCTGTTCACGACAGACAACCTCAAAAGAGACCATAATCTTAGCTGTCTGCTCGGCATGGCTACCCGATCCAGCTTCGAGAAAAAAATCGGGCTTCGGCAGCTCAAGATCATCAAAAAAAGCCTGTGACATCTCGTAATCATAGTGCTGACCTGTATGGACAATCAGACATTCAACCGCGCCAAGTCCAGATGCCGCATGAAATAGCGGCGCTATTTTCATAAAATTTGGCCGCGCCCCGGCCACCAGTAAAACCTTCAAGATAATCTCCTCTATACCTACTTGAAAAAACCTCCATACCGGAGGATACCTATTTCACAGTATTCATATGCCACAGATATTATTGGACCGCAAGAGTTATCAATAACCTTGTAAATTGACTACCGGACAGTAATAAGATTCAATCATAATCAACCGAGCGTAAAACAAGACCATGGGCCGGAGCTGTTATGCCGGCAGCGTGGCGCTGTCGGGCATTGATAATGGCGCTCATCGCAGCCGGAGGGTATTTACCGCGACCAAACTCTACCAGAGTACCGACAATGATACGCACCATGTTTTTGAGAAAACCATCGCCTTTAACAAAACAGAGCAGGTAGTGCCCGCGGCGACACCAACGAACTTGCAGGATAGTCCGCACACTGCTGGCGGTGTTACCATCGGCCGCTTTAAATGAGTTGAAATCGTGCTGACCGACAAGAAAGGTGGAGGCTTGATTAAGAAGGTCGAGATTTAAGGGCTGGCGAATATGCCAGGTGTAACGAAGCGTCAGGGGATTGGCATAAAGAGTGTTATAGATAACATAGAGATAAGTTTTGGTGCGGGATGATTTACGGGCATGGAATAAAGAGGGCTTTTCAACAATCTGGCGAACTCTGATATCAGGGGGCAAAAGGCTGTTGAAAGCCGCCTGAATCCGCGCAAGAGGAAGGTTACCTGCGTACGGCCATGAAGCTACCTGCCCCCAGGCGTGCACCCCGGCATCAGTACGACCGGAACCATCCATATTATGACAGCGCTCACGGCTAAAACGAAAAGCCGTCTTTTCAAGCTCTTCCTGAATAGTTGTGCCGTTAGGCTGGATCTGCCAGCCATTATAGGCGGTGCCATCATAGGCAATTGTCAGCTTAAGATTACGCACATCAAAAATCAAAGAAAATTCAGGGCGCGGTCGCGCTGATGTCTATAATAATATAGTTTTTCTGTCCGACCGGAAGTTGCAAGAAGATATCGTCGTCAATCTCTTTACCTAACAGAGCCCGGGCTAAGGGGGCGGCAATCGAGAGACGACCTTGTTCAACATCAGCCTCATCCTCACCGACTAACTGGTAGACCACTTCTTCTCCGCTATCTTCATCAGAGAGTGTGACAAATACACCAAACATCACCTGATCGAGCGCCGCAATCTGGGTCACATCAATTATTTCGGCCCGGGTTAAGCGATCACCGAGATGGTTGATACGCCCTTCGACAAAAGACTGACGATTTTTGGCCGCATCGTATTCGGCATTTTCGCTTAAATCACCATGATCCCGCGCCTCCGAGATATCACGAATGATTTGTTGTCTCTCAACCGTTTTTAAATGATTTAACTCTTCTTTAAGTTTTTTGTAACCGTCCGGGGTGAACGGTACCTTTGCCATACTACACATCAAAAAAACTCCGTCTCAAATTCAATCTTAAGGTTATATAAATAAAACCATCAACCAGCAAGATAGTCCTGTATAGCTTGCTGGCTGACCTCCCGACAACTTAGAGCGGCAATCGCGGAAACGGCGGCCTGGGCCCCGGACAAGGTTGTGAAATAGGGGATGGCGTTATCTAAAGCCACCCGTCTGATGTAGAGAGAATCTTCCCGTGAACGGGCATCACCGGGAAGGTTAATCACCATATCGATCTCGCCATTTAAAACCAGATCAACGGCATTAGGACGACCCTCTTTCTGCTTTCTGATCATCCGGTTATCAACCCCCAACTCATTTAAGGCTTGCGCCGTACCGGAGGTGGCGACAAAAGTAAAACCCGCCTTTGCCAGAGGTTCGACAATACTCTGCAAGCCCGTTTTTTCACTCATACTTAAGAAAACTGAGCCGCCCTGAGGCAGAGGATTACCGGCAGCCTCCTGAGCCTTGGCAAACGCTAAAGGAAAATCGAGATCGATGCCCATAACCTCACCGGTCGATTTCATCTCGGGGCCAAGCAGGGTATCGACTCCGGGGAATTTAAGAAAGGGAAAGACAGCCTCCTTAACCGCACTCCAGACCGGCAGATAGTTCTCTTGCACACCTAATGCGTCAAGCGTTTTCCCAGCCATTACGCGGGCCGCAATCGCTGCCAGAGGCATTCCTGTAGCCTTACCGACAAAAGGCACCGTACGGGATGCCCGGGGATTAACCTCGATGATATAGACCTCTCCGGCCTGCACCGCGAACTGAACATTCATCAGGCCCCTGACTTTAAGTTCAAAGGCCATAGCCCGGGTCTGACGGGCAATCTCGGCGATGATTTCTGGAGAGAGTGAATAAGGTGGCAGAGAACAGGCAGAATCACCGGAATGGATACCGGCCTTCTCGATATGTTCCATAATACCGCCAATCACCACCCGCTCACCGTCACAAACAGCATCGACATCAACTTCAACCGCATTGTTAAGAAATTTATCGATTAAAACCGGATGATCAAAAGAGACATCGACCGCTTTCTGCATATAACCTTTAAGCCTTTCGCTATCAAAAACAATCTCCATACCGCGCCCGCCCAGAACATAAGAGGGGCGCACCAGTACCGGATAGCCAATCCGTTCAGCAATCGCCACCGCTTCAGCGACTGAGGTTGCAGTGTCGTTATCCGGCTGTTTGAGTTCCAGTTTCTCAAGAAACTCCTTAAAGCGGCGCCGATCTTCGGCACGATCAATACTGTCGGGCGAAGTACCCAGAATCGGGACTCCGGCTTTTTCGAGATTGGCGGCCAACTTTAAGGGGGTCTGACCGCCAAACTGAACAATCACTCCATACGGTTTCTCGACCTCGACAATCTGTAAAACATCTTCATGGGTCAAGGGTTCAAAATAGAGACGATCTGAGGTATCGTAGTCGGTACTGACGGTCTCCGGATTGCAGTTGACCATGATTGTCTCATAACCATCTTTAGTCAAAGCAAAGGCACAGTGAACACAGCAGTAGTCAAATTCGATACCCTGCCCGATACGGTTAGGCCCTCCACCCAATATAATAACCTTCTTGCGATCTGTCGGCCGGGTCTCATCTTCGCTTTCATAGGTTGAATAGAAATAGGGGGTATAAGCCTCGAACTCGGCCGCACAGGTATCAACCCTTTTATAGACCGGCTGAACCTTTTTCGCAAAGCGCATCTCTCTTACGGCATTCTCAGTAGAGTTAAAGAGAGCCGCCAGAAATTTATCTGAAAATCCCATCTCTTTGGCCCGGCGCAGATCACTTTCACTAAGTTCTGCCAGTGAAAAACTGGCAAGTTCTCTTTCAAATTCGATAATTTCTCTAATATTATTGAGAAACCAGGGATCAATGCCGGTCATCTCATAGATTTTTTCAAGTTCAAATCCGAGACGCAGGGCATCTCCAATATACCAGAGCCGTTCCGGCCCGGGGATCCGTAAACGCTCCTCCAGCAGATCGACAACATCATCTGCAATAATGAAGTGCTCAAGGTATACCTCATCCGGAAATTGCCGCTCAAAACCATAAGCGTCAATTTCCATTGAACGCATCGCCTTCTGTAACGACTCTTTAAAGGTACGGCCGATCGCCATCGCCTCGCCGACTGATTTCATCTGGGTTGTCAGAGTGGCATCAGCCTGGGGAAATTTCTCAAAGGTGAACCGGGGAATCTTGGTTACGACATAATCGATAGAGGGTTCAAAACAGGCCGGAGTTTCACGGGTAATATCATTGGGGATCTCATCCAAAGTAAAGCCGACCGCAAGTTTGGCAGCGATTTTGGCGATCGGAAAACCAGTAGCTTTAGAGGCCAAGGCTGAACTCCGGGAGACCCGGGGATTCATTTCGATTACAACCAGGCGGCCAGTTTTAGGATCTACCCCGAACTGGACATTGGAGCCCCCGGTCGCAACCCCGATCTCCCGCATTATGGCGAGTGCTGCATCCCGCATTATCTGATACTCTTTGTCGGTCAGGGTCTGGGCCGGAGCTACCGTAATACTGTCACCGGTATGGATTCCCATGGCATCGAAATTCTCGATTGAACAGATAATGACGACATTATCCTTATGGTCACGCATAACTTCGAGTTCATACTCTTTCCAGCCGACAATCGACTCTTCGATGAGAATTTCATGCACAGGGCTGATCTCAAGCCCCCGTTTGACATACTTTTCGAAATCTTCAACATTGTAAGCGATATTGCCGCCGCTGCCACCCATCGTAAAGGAGGGCCGCAAAATCGCCGGGAAACCGGTATTTTTGAGAATTTTCCAGGCATCATCAAGATTTTTGGCAACCCCGCTACGGGGCTGATCAAGACCGATATTATCCATGGCATCTTTAAAAAGCTGACGATCCTCAGCTTTTTTGATTGACTCAAGCGAAGCCCCGATCATCTCGACCCCATACTTTTCCAGGGTTCCGTTTTCAGACAGGGCGATACCAAGGTTCAAAGCGGTCTGTCCACCTAAAGTCGGAAGCAGGGCATCGGGACGTTCCTGAGCCACAATCCGGCCAACTACCTCCGGGGTCAGTGGTTCAATATAGGTACGATCGGCAAACTCAGGATCGGTCATGATCGTTGCCGGATTACTGTTGACCAGAACAACCTCATAACCCTCCTCTTTGAGAGCTTTACAGGCTTGCGTTCCAGAGTAGTCGAATTCACAGGCCTGACCAATCACAATCGGGCCCGAGCCTATCAGCATTATCTTTTTTAAATCCGTACGTTTCGGCAATTTGTAAACCTTTAAAACAGTCGCCAGTCGTCAGTCGTCAGGGTGTTACTGATAACAGACAACTGACATCTGGCGACTAAAAAAAATGGCAGTTGACAATGAAATTGTTTTACGATTATATTCAGCCATGAAATCAATCTTTCTGGCTGATGCCCATTTACGAGATCCTCAGGATCAAGGTTACTGTGACCTGCTCACTTTCCTGCAAAAGCTTCCTGAAGATCTAGACAACTTCTTTATATTAGGCGATTTCTTCGACTTCTGGCACGGTTACCAGGATGTCGTTTTCAGCGCTTATATCCCGATCCTGGCAGCCCTTAAAAAACTTTCCGACAAAAACATCAAGATCCATTTTTTCGCCGGCAACCATGAGATCTCATGGGGACCTTATCTCAAACAGATTGGCCTTTGCCATGCCCGAGAGAGTATCATCGAAAGCGACGGCCTAAAGCTCTACCTGGCCCATGGTGACCAGCTCAATCCCGATGACCGTATCTACCGTCTCTGGAGTGCTTTCATTCGCCATCCCTGGACTTTGCGGATAATCAACACGTTGCCCAGCTCCCTGATCTGGAAAGTTGCGGGCCGGCTTTCGCACGGCAGCCGGAGCTACAACGGCACTAAAAAGATCATTCCAGCCCAGGTTTTCAGAAGTTGCGCAAAGCTGCTTAAAAGTAATCTCTCAGCCATGATTATCGGCCATTTTCACCAAGCCCGGCAAGAAAATTTTCTATCCGCTAAAGGCCGCAAACCTCTCTACCTTTTAGGCGACTGGCTTAACGACCGCTCTTACCTACTTTTAGAGGATGGTCAGTTCAGTTTTCACAATTTTCATCAATCAACTGACGAAAACGTTTGAAAAGATAAGCCGAATCATGCGGCCCGGGAGAGCTTTCCGGGTGATATTGGAAAGAGAAAAGCGGATAGCGACGATGCCGCAAACCTTCTACTGTCTGATCATTGAGATTGACGTGGGTCACTTCAACCTCATCACCCAAAGAGTCTATATCAACACAAAAACCATGATTCTGCGAGGTGATTTCGACCTTACGGGTAGTCAAATCCATGACCGGATGATTACTCCCGTGGTGACCGAATTTCAACTTGTAGGTTTTGCCCCCTAAGGCCTGGCCCAGAATCTGATGGCCAAGACAGATCCCGCAGATCGGCAAACGCCCGATCAAACTTTTGATTTCACTGACAATCCCCCCCAAAGCCGCAGGATCACCGGGACCATTCGAGAGAAATAAACCATCTGGATTAAGCTTTAGAATATCTGTAGCGGTAGTTCCAGCCGGCACTACTGTAACCTGGCAATCAACCTCTTTTAAAAGTCGCAAAATATTGTATTTGACCCCAAAATCATAGACCACCACCCGACGCTCACCCAGGACTTCGCTAAGACTTTCGCTCAGATTTTCAACAACACTATCACCCTGATAGCCAGACTCAAGACTCCAACTCTTTTGGTGCCACTTATAACTTTTCTCAACCGTAACCCCGTCAACCAGATTGACTCCTTCGATACCGGGCCATTTTTTGAGTTTTGCAAGCAGGGATCTGGAATCAAAATCTTCGCTACTGATAATTCCGGGCAGGGCTCCGGCCTCTCTTATGTGGCGCGTCAGGGCCCTGGTGTCAATCCCCTCGAGACCAATAACGCCATCGCGAGCCATAAGCTCAGCCAGCTCTCCCTGACTGCGCCAATTACTGGGATAGGAGCAGTACTCTTTGACGATAAAGGCCGAAAGAAAACATCTTCGAGACTCCATATCCTCTTCATTGAAACCGTAGTTGCCGATATGGGGATAGGTCATGAGTACCATCTGCCCAGCATAGGAGGGATCACTCAAAACTTCCTGATAACCACTCAGGCTGGTGTTAAAAACCACCTCTCCCACAATCTCTCCGGCCGCGCCAAAAGCCCGGCCCGTAAAGATGGTGCCATCGGCAAGCAACAATACCGCTTTACTGTCCCGTTTGGTCATCTCTGTCATTATTCTAGATATCCTTACAAACTAAAAACTATTCGCCCATCAACAATGGTCTTTACAACCTGACCTTTAAGATGCCAACCGGCAAATGGGGTATTACGAGCCTTTGAATAAAATTTTCGGGGATCAACCACCCACTCACGTTGAGGATCAACAATCATCAGATCAGCCGCCATACCCACGGCCAAACTGCCCCGATCATTCAGCCCTAAGATTGCCGCTGGCGCCAGACTCATCCGGGCAACCATCTGCAAAGGCGTCATTTCTCCCTCCTGAATCAAGCGCAGAGCCAGAGCCAGAGCTGTTTCCAGACCGACAACCCCAAAGGGTGCCAACTCATATTCAACTGCTTTCTCGGTCGCCTCATGCGGTGCGTGATCAGTTGCTATAGCATCAATAATACCATCCGCCAGAGCTCTCCTTAAAGCCGCAACATCTTCGCTCGACCGCAGAGGCGGACTCATCTTAGTATCGGTATTGTAACAAAGGGTTGCGGGTTTGCTCTCTTCAGCAAGAGGTTCACGATAAGCGAGATCAACAACCGCCCGTTCATCAAGAAAAAGATGATGCGGGGTTGCTTCGGCCGTGACCCTGACCCCGCGCGCTTTCGCAGCCCGAATCAGTTCAACCCCGCCCCGTGAACTCAAATGACAGATATGGACCGGAACTTCAAGATATTCAGCCAGCATAATGGTTCGGGCAATATCAATCTCTTCAGCCAAGGCTGGAATTCCAGTCAAACCATGCCGGGCCGAGATCTCTCCTTCATGAATAACACCATCAGCAAAAAGAGCGTTGTCCTGACAATGGCAGAATAGTGGCTTTGCAAAAAGCGAGGCATATTCAAGAGCATGACGCAAAAGTTTTGAGTTGGGCACGGTTTTACCGTCATCAGAGAAAGCCACCGCCCCGGCTTCGACAAGATCGCCCATCTCAACCAGAACCTCACCCTGCATACCTTTACTGATTGCCGCGATGGGCAAAACCTTGGCTGGAGCCGAACGGGCCTGTTCGAGAATAAAACGGGTTACAGCCGCATTGTCATTAACCGGATCAGTATTGGCCATACAGGCAATCGAGGTGAAGCCTCCTGCCACTGCGGCCCGAGCCCCACTTAAAATCGTCTCTTTATATTCATATCCTGGTTCCCGCAAATGGACATGGAGATCAATCGCTCCAGGCAGGACCCATAAACCTTCAAGATCGAGTACCTGATCGGCAACGACATCGAGCTCGACGGCAACCTCCTGGACTTTGCCATTAACAAGGAAGAGATCAAATCTACCATCAAGATTCTGGCCGGCATCTATCAAACGCCCGTTTTTCAATAAAAGAGAGGGTGTTTTTTCACTCATGCCCCTGACCTCCCAACAAAAAGAGCACCGCCATCCGCAAAGCGACACCATTGCTGACCTGATTAAGAATCACGGCACGCTTGCCGTCGGCTACCTCGGAGGTGATTTCAACCCCGCGGTTCATCGGTCCGGGATGCATAACTATGGCATCCGGACAAGCCAGTTCCAGGCGCTGACGATTAAGGCCAAAGATTCTGGCATAATCACGAACTGAAGGAAACACCAGACGATCCTGACGTTCAAGCTGAATTCTCAGCATCATGACAACATCGGCATTCGCTAAAGCCTCTTCCGGCCGACGGCAGACCTCCACCCCGACGATACCCTCCAAACCTCTCGGTAACATCGTTGGCGGAGCGCAGAGTTTAACTGTAACCCCTAAAGTAGTTAAGGCCCAGATATTGGAACGGGCCACCCGGCTGTGCGCAATATCACCAATAATCGCGACAGTCAGACCCGGTCCCAGTTTTTTATGTTCGGCAATGGTCAAAAGATCGAGCAGGGCCTGGGTCGGATGTTCATTGGCTCCATCACCGGCATTGACCACACTGGCCCCGATACGCCCGGCGATAAGATGAGCTGTACCAACAAATCTATGCCGCACCACAATAATATCAGGAGCCATCGCTTGAATATTGTCAACCGTATCGAGCAGGCTCTCGCCCTTAACCACACTGCTCGCCGAAGCACTCATATTAACCGCATCAGCACTTAAACGTTTGGCTGCAATTTCAAAAGAGGTGCGGGTTCTGGTACTCGGTTCAAAAAAAAGATTTACAACCGTTTTCCCGCGTAGCGCCGGCACTTTTTTCAATGGCCGCTCAGCAATCTCCTTAAACGACTCAGCACTTTCAAGCAGGGTTCTGATCTCGACGGCCGTCAGGTCTCGAGTACCCAGCAGATCTTTACGTCTAAACCCCATTTCGCCTAATCCCCCTCAGAAGAAACAGAAATTGCGGCGCGAGGCATAATTGTCACGAGATCAAAGCCATCACTCTCGGCAACCCGCACCATAACCCGATCCTGGGGTGAAGCGGGAACCTCAACCCCAACATAATCAGCAGAGATCGGCAACTCACGACAACCGCGATCAACCAACACCGCCAGTTGAATACTCTGGGGACGACCAAAATCGATCAAACCTTCCATCGCGGCCCGCACCGTCCGCCCCGTGTAGAGAACATCGTCAACCAAAACCACGGTTGCTCCATCAAGCGAAAAAGGGATCTCAGTTTTTCGTAAAACCGGATGGTGAGTGGCGTGCGCAAGATCGTCTCGATAGAGGGTAATATCAAGACTCCCCAAAGGAAGTTCAAGCCCATAGGTCTCACTGATAATCTTCTGTAAACGCCGGGCCAGACAGACCCCTCTGCTTAGAATCCCGACCAGAGCCAATTTCTGACAACCCTGATTGCGGTCGACGATCGCAGTCGCCATCTGATTAATTATCCGAGCCATCTCCGGGGCTTCACATATCCGGTTCTCGGTCTTTTGGTCCACATTTTTCGGATTATCATTCTTTGCAGGCATGGTCTCTATCCAGTAATGGTCTCTAATGATCTCTCGACTCTGATAACTTTGTCAAGATGCGTTAACTCAAGCAAAGCCCCAACATCACAATTCGGGGCGGCTAGAGCCAAAATCGACTGCCGTTCGTTCAGATATTTAAGGTATTAATGTATCAACTGACCAATCCTTTTAAAGCGCACTTTATCCGCAAGGTTGTCGGTCAATTTATCCCATGACCAATAGAGAATAAGGGCTTTACCTTTAATCTGATCAAAGGGGACAAAGCCCCAGAAACGACTATCATAACTACGATCGCGGTTATCCCCCATAACTAAAACATGATCAGGCGGAACCACGACCGGCCCAAAGTTGTCACGCGGCACCATCCCGGTAACCTCGGCATCGCGATAGACACCATAAGGGTCATCCCAATGCTTGCCGTTGATATATATCTTTTTATGACGAACTTCAACCGTGTCACCCGGGGCGCCAACCACCCGTTTGATAAAATCTTTCTTTTTATCTTTAGGAAAAATAAAGACTACGATGTCGCCGCGCTTGGGTTCTTTATAGACCAACAATTTACGGTCGACAAAAGGAATCTTTATACCATAAATAAATTTATTTACGAGAAGATGATCGCCAACCAAAAGCGTCGGCTCCATGGAGCCGGAAGGGATTTTGAAAGCTTGGACAACAAACGCCCGGATAAAAAGAGCAATCAGGATAGCCACAACAATAGATTCAGCATACTCGCGAATCACGCCACCTTTACTTTTCGTTAATACAAGATCTTTTTTAGCCAAAATATTTTTCTCTTTTTTATTAATTGTCAATATTCAAAATTGCGAGAAATGCGTCCTGAGGCAATTCAACTTTACCGACGCGTTTCATCCGTTTTTTACCAGCTTTCTGCTTTTCCAAGAGTTTCCTTTTTCGCGTAATATCGCCACCATAACATTTTGCCGTAACGTTTTTGCGCAACGCTTTGACTGTCGTCCGGGCCACAACCTTGGTACCGATCGCAGCCTGAATCGCGACCTCAAACATCTGCCGAGGAATCAACTCTTTCATCTTGACCGCAAGATCACGCCCGCGATCAAAAGAGCGCTCCTGGTGTACAATCATTGAAAGCGCGTCAACCAGCTCACCATTTATCAAAATATCAAGTTTGACTAGGTTGGCTTGGCGATGACCGCAAGGTTCATAATCAAGAGAGGCATAGCCCCTAGTCAACGATTTGAGACGGTCATAAAAATCGAGGACAATCTCATTTAAAGGCAGGTCATAGATAATCATCGCCCGGGTCTCATCCAAATAACGAACCTCCTGTTGCTCGCCCCGTTTATCTTCGCACAGTTTCATAATGTTACCAATATACTCATTCGGGACATGGATCGAACAACGCACCATGGGTTCACCAATTTGCGCGATATCACCGGCTGACGGCATACTGCTAGGGTTGTCAATCTCGACAACCGCACCACTCTTCATCTCAACCCTATAGACAACCGTTGGTGAGGTTGTGATCAAGTCAAGTTTATACTCCCTTTCCAAACGCTCCTGGATAATCTCCATATGGAGAAGGCCCAAGAAACCGCAACGAAAACCGAATCCCAAAGCTACCGAAGTCTCCGGCTGAAAGGTAAATGAGGCATCATTGAGACGCAACTTGGCAAGAGCATCCCGTAAAGGTTCATATTGAATCGAATCAGTCGGATAGAGGCCACTGAAAACCATCGGTTGAACTTCTTTAAAACCGGGGAAAGGGATCGCAGTCGCTTCAACCAGGCCGGTTATGGTATCCCCAACCTTACAATCAGCCACCGCTTTGATCCCGGCCACAACAAAACCGACTTCACCAACTTCAAGAATTTTACTCTCAACCATGGCCGGTCGCATTTTCCCAACCCGCAGGACTTCGAAGGGGTGATCGGTCGACATCATCTTGATCTTCATACCGGGTTTGACGGCCCCTTCGAAAATTCGAACTAGAGCAATTACACCCAGATAGGGATCAAACCAGGAGTCAAAAATCATTCCCTTCAGAGGAGCATTCCGCTCACCTGAAGGAGCTGGAACCCGTTTCACAATGGCTTCAAGAAAATCTTTGATACCGACACCGGTCTTGGCACTGATCAGTAGAGCATCTGAGGTATCTAGACCGATAACATCCTCAATCTGACGTTTTATACGCTCCGGTTCGGCCACCGGCAAATCGATTTTGTTTAAAACCGGGATAATCTCGAGATCAGCATCGAGAGCGTGGTAGACGTTGGCCAGGGTTTGAGCTTCGACGCCTTGAGCCGCATCCACCACCAGTACCGCTCCCTCAGTTGCCGCCAGGCTCCGCGAGACTTCATAAGAAAAATCAACATGGCCCGGGGTATCGATCAGATTCAGTTGATAAGAGTTACCATCATCAGCTTTATACTCGAGGCAGACCGATTGCGCCTTGATCGTAATCCCGCGCTCACGTTCTATATCCATAGTGTCGAGAAGCTGCTCTTTCATCTCTCTTGAAGTGACCGTTCCGGTCATTTCAATCAGACGATCGGCAAGCGTCGACTTACCATGGTCAATATGAGCAATAATTGAAAAATTACGTATGTTTTGCTGTGTGAAAACCATATATGTTTACGCCATAACCTGCATACAAAAAAAGACGCTACGCGCCTGATAAATTAAGAATTATAAATTACGAATTACGAATTACGCATGGTAACTCATAATTGCAAAACCAACTTATTACTGTTTGACAATCAGCGGTTTGTAGTTATGAACTTCAATAAGTTCGCGCCGGTAGCGTTCAGCCATAGCGCGATCATTGATATTACTAATTTTAACCCGATACCAGGTCCCTTTACCAGCCACCTGTACCGCCTCAATCTCAACCTTGGGATAACTCTTAATCAGTTTACTGCGAACCAGACGAGCCTTGATCTCCTGAGCCAGAGAACAGATTCTGATCTCCCAGTGGGTTCCTGAAGGCGATGGCAAAACTGCACTTTCCGGAGCCCTGAAAGTAGTTTTTTTCTTAGCTACCAACGGGGTAGTTTTCACCTTTATTAGCGAGCCCCCACTCTCCGTTGGTTTATCTCCTAACTCTTTATAAAAGGTCAGGTTAAGCTTGTCCTCCACCGGTACCGCAGCTACTGGAGGCAGATCCGAGACCTGGGCAGGCGCTGGCAACTTACAGACGCCGCCAGGACAACTATCAAGATGAGTACCAGTAAGTGGCAGCCCAGACTTATGCGACTCCCGATAGAGAGTGCTTGCACCCGGCATCTGCATCACTGCAACTTCTGTCGGCTTCGCCTTTTCGACAATCGCTTGATTGGCTCTGTTCCAGCTTTTAAAGGTCTCATTCTCCGGCAGTTTAAAACCCACCAGAACGCCGACACCAAAGGCCACGAAAAGAACAACCAATAATACAATAATAGATTTTAATTGTTCAAGCATATAGCAACCACTACATTTTTTTAGGGGCTGACACCCCAAGGAGAGTCAGACAAATTTTCAGCACCTGGCGAATCGCAGTAATCAACAGCAGGCGATCACCGGAGACCTTTCCCTCCTCATTGATAATCCGGTTGCGATTATAGTAGGAGTGCAGTTGGGCGGCTAAATCATCAAGGTAATAGGTCACTCGATGCGGTTCAAGGGTGCGGGCTGAAGACTCCAGAACGACCGTAAAATCATCAAGTTTTTTTATCAGATCAAGCTCTTCGGGAAGCGTTAAAGAGGATCCCGAAGAAGTTGTGTTGCCAGAACCGTCAATTTCAAGCCCTTCATCTTCTATTTTCCTGAATATACTGCAAATTCGGGCATGCGCATACTGGGCGTAGTAGACCGGATTGTCACTGTTACGGGATTTGGCCAGTTCGAGGTCAAATTCAAGCTGACTATCGGATCTCCGGGTCAAGAAGAAATAACGAGCCGCATCTTTACCGACCTCTTTAACAACCTCTTCCAGGGTAATAAATTCACCTGCCCGGGTCGACATCGCGACCGGATTCCCGCTCCGTGAAAGACTGACCAGCTGCACTAAAATCGCGGCAAAACTCTCAGGTTTATTACCCAGGGCTTCGATTGCGGCTTTAAGGCGGGGCACATAGCCATGATGGTCCGCCCCCCAGACATCAACCAGAAGATCATAACCACGTTCATATTTTTCCCGATGGTAAGCAATGTCAGAGGCAAAATAGGTTTTCACACCATTAGCCCGAACCACAACCCGATCCTTTTCATCGCCAAAACGGGAGGAGGCAAACCAACGCGCCCCATCCTCTTCGTAAAGCACCCCTTTCTTGTTAAGTTCAGACAGAGCCAAATCAACTTTACCCGAAGTGAAAAACTCCTTCTCACTGGTCCAATGTTCAAACTCTACCCCGAAAAGATTGAGGTCTTCACGAATACCAAGAAGAATGGCATCGGCGGCAGTTCTGGTAAAAAGTTCCAAACCGGCATCATCTTCTTCAGAGATATCTACAGCGACTAAAAGATCGCCTTGATCGGCACGCAGAGTTTGGGCCAATCCGACAAGGTATTCCCCCCGATAGTAACCCTCGGGAATCTCTCCCTGGCGATGCCCCAACAACTCAAGATAGCGCCAGCGCAGCGAACGACCGAGAACCAACATCTGATTACCCGCGTCATTAACATAATACTCACGCTCAACCGTGAAACCGGCCCACCTTAAAATACGGGCCAGAACATCACCAACCGCCGCCCCACGCCCATGACCTATATGCAAAGGGCCGGTCGGGTTAGCGCTGACAAACTCAACTAATACTTTCTGGCCAGCCCCGTAATCAAGTCTCGCGTAACCATCCCCCTGCTGCAAAATATCGTGCAAGCGTAGGTGCCAACCGGAAACATCCAGAGTCATATTGATAAAACCGGGACCATCAATTGTGACTTTCGCCAACCCCGGCTCTTTATCGAGTTCAACCTTCAGGGCCGCACCAAGCGCCCGCGGATTATCTTTCCAGCGCCCGGCCAGATGCATCGCAATATTGGAGGAAAAATCACCAAAGGCTTTTTCACGGGGTAGTTCGATTGCGATTTCCGGGAGCTCGACGCTGTCCAAACCACGTGCTGCCGCAACCGCAGCAACGGCCTTATCTACATATCCAGAAACTCTTTTTTTCATCTACAAGAAAGCTCTTTTTATCTTCTTTACATACTAAAATACCCCCGGCGGGAGCCATGGGGCATGACCATTCAATAAGCCTTTAGATAGTAGTCAGTCGCACCAAAATTGTCAAGCAAACATTGACCGATATACAAAATTTACAGATCTACTGCAAAGCTTTTCAAGCTCGCAGCAGCGTCACACGTTGGCCCCAGCTCTTCACAACAACGTCAAATCATCATAAGGTTCAGCTGCATCAGGAAACCGGTCGACAATCTCTACAAACTTACCTTCTAAAGCGAGAAAGGCGTCGACAATATCTGGATCCAGATGGGTGCCACGCAGGTTGCGAATTGTCTCTGCGGCCTCGACATGCGGCAGGGCCGGCTTGTACCGCTTACGGCTTCTGAGGACATCATAAACATCAGCCAAAGCCACCAAACGCCCGGAAAGCGGGATATTCTCCCCCCGCAAGCCCCGAGGATAACCAGAACCATCCCATTTTTCATGATGAGTGTAAACTAACTCCCGGGCCACATGCAAAAAAGAGCGCCCCCCACCCCCGCTATCAACCGGAAGCCGAGCTTCAGCCTTGATCAAGATATCACGTCCGATGCGGGGATGCTCTCTCATCTCGGCAAATTCCGGAGCGGTTAATTTGCCATACTTCAACAAAATCCGGTCAAGCACCCCGACTTTCCCAATATCATGTAAAGGAACTGAGCGATAAAGCAAATCGATCATCTCTTTATCAAGTTGCTTCTTATACTTCGTTTGAGATGCCAGATATTCGGCCAAAATCCGGACAAAATTCTGAATCCGTAAAATATGTCCTCCGGTTTCGTCATCCCGAGTTTCAGCCATGGCTGTCAAACTGATTATGGTAGTATCCTGGGCCATTAAAAGATCATGATTACGCTTCACCAGAGCTCTCTCTTCGCGCCAGTATTTAAGCAGCGTTAAGAAGATAAAATTGACCACCATCAGAGCCATGGCATAGAGTGGATTAACAAAAAATCCCTGCACCTTTAACAGAAAAAAGGAACCATACCAGAGCCCGCAACCAGCCCCGAAAAAAAAGAGAAGGCTCAGCCACGGTCGGGCCCAGGCCAGGAAAAGTGTCGCCATGATCCCGATTCCAAAAAGGGCAACCAGCTCGCCACCCCGAGCCCAGACCGGCTGTCGCAAAAACTTACCTTGCAAAAGGTTATCTATCATGGTCGCATGCACTTCAACCCCGGGATAAAAAGAGTCAAGCGGGGTAACTTGAAAGTCATGCAATCCGGCTGCCGTCGCCCCAACCACAACAACCCTATCCTTAAACTTGCCCTCTGCCACTCGATCACTTAGAACATCGGCTGCGGCAACATACTCATAAAAACCCTGTTTGCCATGGTAGTAAAGCAGCAGGTTGCCTTTTTCATCAAGAGGAACCAACCCTCCTCGCGCAAGTGACAGAGACTCCAGTTTACCTTTAAAAGAATTTAAAATGATTTTATCTGCGGATTTCGCCTGCATCACTGCGGCCAAAGCCAACGAGGGATAATATCGGCCATTTAAATTTATGATTAGAGGCAGGCGCCGCAAAACCCCATCACAATCGCTCAAGGCATTAAGAAAACCAGAAGCCGGGGCCGCTTGAGAGAGTTCAGGAAGGTTAACAATAACACCTTGAGGCTCCAGGCAAGGAGAGAGTAAAGGCGCTGCTGAAGTACTCCGGGAAATAACATTCAGAGGGTGGGCCGGACTTATATCTGAGAAACTATTTTCTTCATAAAGAAAACTGTAACCTAAGACAAAAGGACCTCTAGCAAGAGTGCCTGCCAGAACCGCATCATTATCGCGAAATCTTGCCGGCAAATCTTGAATCGAAAATTCAACCTCAAGATCTCGTTTCATCTCAGCCTGAAGAAGCGGTAGAGAGGTTCTATCAGGTTCGGCAAAGAGCATGTCCAGAGCAACAGCTCTAGCCCCCGCCTGATTGAGTTTATCAAGAAGCAGGGCCACTCGATATCGGGGCCAGGGCCACTGCCCAAATTGAGCAAGACTTACTTCGTCAATATCGACAATCAGCGGTTCTCTGAAACCTTTGTCAGCCGGCAGAGAGCCCAACATGACATCGTAAGCTTTGAGACCGAGAAGGGAAAAATATGCGGGTTGGATCAGATAGACAACAATAAAGACACAAGAGACTAGAAGACCAGATAAAACAATCAGCCACTGCCGACTTCGACTCTGGTTAGCCACCCTCATCTGACCACAACCTCCACCCTGCGGTTTTTTGCCTCGGCCACATTATCTGCAGTGACTACCAAAGGATTACCCTCACCGTGCGAGGTCACCTGCAGAAATTCAGTATTAACTCCCTGCGCAACCAGGAGGTCATAAACTTTTTGCGCTCTGGCGGTTGAGAGTTTGAGATTGTAACGTTTTGAACCCGCCCGATCACTATGGCCGAAGATACTGATATCGACCGATTCCCGAGTTTTTATAGAGACCATAATTTGCCCTATCAGATCACGAGATGAAGCCGTCAAAATTATCGAGCCAGTTTCAAAGTAGAGCAGAAAACTCTCAGGCGGCAAAGGTTCGGCTTTAAGCGCAGCTTTAAAAGTGCGCTCAATTTCAGCCTGACTCATGACTTTTACCAACTGCGGAGGGCTGTCGGGGCCCGCCA
This sequence comes from uncultured Thermodesulfobacteriota bacterium, assembly GCA_964457755.1. Taxonomy (GTDB): domain Bacteria; phylum Desulfobacterota; class Anaeroferrophillalia; order Anaeroferrophillales; family Tharpellaceae; genus Tharpella. The sequence continues at coordinate 31,573 of CAYWGC010000009.1, forward strand.
CAGTCAAGCCCTCTCCAGCTTTGTCAAGCAGTACCGAACCTTTCTCATTTGTCAGTTGGATGGCCCCAACCGTACCGTCGGACTCCGGCAACAACACAAAAATATTTTTCGGGCAGGCACAAGAGATCAAAAACAGAACCATTAACAAACTTAAGATAGATTTTTTATTTAGCACCTTTATACTCCAGCAATTTTGGTGGCTTTTTACAAATACAACTACTTTTATTTCCCGGAAATTTTTGCCGCAAAACGAGTCCCGCGCACCGCCACGACCCCAACCGGAGTCTCCAGGTGGATCGATTCTGGAGAAAGCTTGGCAATAATTCCAGAGATATAGACAAAAGTCCCCTTTATCATGCTAACTAACAGGGAGAAATCACCCTCCACCGGTGCAAAAACAAATTCGTCCAAAGAGAGACGACTATTAGGCCCCATAGAAAAAATGGTGTTATCTCTCAAGACTATACCAAGGGAACCATCCGGACCGGTCACCAGCAGATCTTCGGCAAAAATCCTCACCCCCTTTACAAGAGGCAAAACCTTGCCCTGCCTTTCAGCAAAAACTTCCCCCTGAACCGTCTTGACACTACCTGATGGAAGCCCTTCGGCAAGTGCCAAACCCGCAAACAACATCAATGACAGCACCACAAAAAAAACTCTACTCAGCATTACAACACCTCCTCTCCTCTATATATCTCAATACTGTTGACTGCTAGCTTGCCCCTAACTTTAAACGTCATACTATGAACTTTAGAACTGTCATGAAATATCGAAAAATTTGCGCTTTCCGGATTTATCATCAAGGATTTGACGAACTCTTTCAGCCAATTTCACCAGGGTCAAAGGCTTCATCATTAACGCTCTGATGCCAGTGGCATAGACCTGTTTTTCAGTCTCACCAGAACAATAACCAGTACAAATGATGATTGGCAATTCAGGTTCTTTTGCCAACATCTTTGCAGCCATCTGCAAACCCGACATCTCCGGCATCGCGAGGTCGCTGATCACCAAATCGAAAGCTTGCGAATCATTCATGAATAAGGCTAAGGCTTCACAACTACTATTTATGACCGTCAAGTGATAACCTAAAGGCAAAAACATTTCACTTGCTAAATCCACCAGAGATTCTTCATCATCAACAAAAAGAATACGTTCATTGCCTCTCGGCAACCCCGTTGTGAATATCTCATCAACTAAAGCCTCGGCTTTACTGATCGGTAAATAAACCGTAAATTCAGTACCCTCCCCAGGACGGCTGAAAACAGCTATCGCCCCACCGCAATGCTTAACAATACCATGCACCACGGCCAGACCCATACCAGTTCCTTCACCCTCTTTTTTGGTCGTAAAAAAAGGTTCAAAAATCCGTCCTTGAAGCTCGGCACTGATTCCCTGGCCGCTATCTTTGACTTGCAGTTTCAGATAAGGCCCCGAAGCCAAACCAAGCTTCTCCGCCCCGGCATCATCTTCCTTGAGTGCAATCGTCATGACGCCACCGCCCGGCATAGCATGGGCGGCATTGGTACAAAAATTGACAATCATCTGATGCATCTGAGTCGGATCAGCCTTGACCAAAGCATCAGATTCAAGCTCTTGCCGGATCTCAATATTAGCCGACAAAGATGGTTGCAGCAGCTTCAAAGCCTCTTTGATAATCAACTTCAATCGAAGCGGCCGGGTCTCAACCTCACGCTGACGACTGAATACCAGTATCTGTTTTACCAACTCTGCAGCCCGATCTGAGGCCGTCAATACATTCTCCAGATAGCGGCGTACATTACTGTCGGCCTCAAGTTTAGCCAGAGATATTTCACTGAAACCACGGATTGCGGCCAGAGCATTATTAAAATCATGAGCAATACCGCCAGCCAGAGTACCGATAGCCTCCATCTTCTGTGACTGACGCAGCTGAGCCTCCATCTCCAGCTGACCGCTCACATCCCGAGCCACCACCACAAAACCGCTAATCTTCTGATAAGTATCATAAATCGTTGAAACCGTGACGTCGCTGATTAACAATGTGTCATCTTTTTTTCGGTTTTTCAGACGCCCGGTCCAAACCGAACCGCTGTCAACCGATTCTCGCATATCACGATAAACCTCTTCCCCGAATTCATCACCCCAGAGAAAATCAGTCTTTTTCCCCTTAATCTCAGCGCCCAGGTAACCAGTGGTCTTTTCAAAGGCCGGATTAACATATTCTATAAAACCATCAACATCAGTAATGATAATGACCTCAGATGTATGAACAACCGCCGAGGCCAGCTGCGCCAGACCTTTTTCCGCCTCATCCCTGTCGGCCTCACTGCAACGTAAGGTTACAAGCATTTTATTGGCCGCACCGGCAAGTTCGACAAATTCCCGATAAGCAAGTTTTTCGGTATCGACATCAATTGCCAGGGAAGCTGCACGCTGGAAAAACAGGTTGAAAACAGCAAAAGAATTTCTGGCTTGGCGCCATATAATGAAAGAGATCAAGGCCGCTCCACCAAGCAAGACTAAAAGAGCCAGGGAAATAAGCAAAAGATGAGTTTGAACCCTTTTATTCATTGCCAACCGAATCCGACTGACCGAAGCTTCAATATCATCGACATAGATACCTGCTCCAACATACCACTGCCAATCCTTCAGGCCTTGAACATAGCTTATTTTATCCAAGGGCAGCTGACCACTCTCGGATGGCATTTTATACTGCAAGTAGCCACCACCACCCTGAGCCCGCCGAATCAGTTCCCGTGCCACTTCAACACCATCAATATCGGTGGTATCTATTACATTATGTCCACAAGCTGGGCCCACCAAACTAATACCATTAAAATGACCGGCAAAAAGGTAACCGTTGCGAGGGAATTTTTTTCCTTCAATAAAGGCTATAGCTTCTCTTTTAATCTCCTCTTCGAGATCATCAAGATAGGCCCCGGTGCCTATAAACCAGTCAAATGGGGCAAAATATTTGATAAAGGAAATTTTCGGAAAATCCTTGCCAGCCTGATCCGGCTTACTCCAATGGTAGTCATAAAATCCTTCATCTTGCTTTTTAACCAGGGCAATCGTATCGCGAATAATATATTTTCCTCGGGCATCTTTAAGATCGAGCAGATTTTTCCCTTCCAGAGACGGGCGATCGGCAAAGAGTTCCTCTCTTCCATCTAATGCTGTGACAAAAAAATAACCTTTACCATCATTAAAACGAAGCGGACGCAGAGCTTCCCGGATCATCTCTTTAATTTCTGCAGGTCTCTTGCTTTCAGCATAAGTCGTATAAAGATGGGTGGCCACAGCATGGGCCTCATAAACCCGAGCCTGAATTGTTTTACGAACTTCATTTTCCTGCTGTGACTTCTTAAAATGAATAAAGCGCAGAGTTTCGTCAACTCTGCGCTTGACCACTATTTTGCGATCTTCATACTGACGCACACGAACTTTATCGGCCTCCTGGTGAAAAGTATTAACTTCATGGTAGATGAAAAAACCACCTAAAAATACGATGGGAATCAACGTAACCAGAATCATCCCCAAAAGTTGGGTTCGAGCAAAACTTTTGATTGATTTCATAGTTTTCAAAACATTAGCGGTTTTCAAAGAGAAAGAGAATTTCGTTGTCGCGAATCATGTGGAGGTCGCGGCGGACAACTAACTCCTGGTAACGGGCATCACTTTGTAAAAGACGTATTTTATGTTCCAAACGTTGGTTTTCAACTTTAAGCTCCTGGTTATGCTCAGTTAGGTGATTAATCTCATTTGCAACCAGCCTTAAAACCCGGTCGCCACGGTTGCCGAACCAGGTCAACCAGACAAAATAAAAAATGACCAGCAGCAGAACCCCTGAAATTAGCCGTTTCATCGAGACACCCGGAAAGTGATGCTGACCGTCCCCCACTGCTCCTGCTGAGGGAGATCAGAGGCCAGAATGGAAAAGCGCCATTGCTGCAAAAACCTCTCTGCGACATTGACAAGTTCAAGATCACCGATTTTCAAGGTCTCAAACCGGCTTACGCTGCCATCCGGGCGCACCCAAAAACGAAAATCAACCGAAACATCTTTGGCCAGAGAAATTTTTGGCAATGCCGGCCGAAAGAGAACCTGCCGACTGCGGGCTACCGGCCCCTCTAAACCAAAATCACGGCGGCTGATCTTTTTTTCCGGCAGATCAAGTGTGAGAAGTTTTTTTTGACCTGCAGGAGAGAGTAGTTCATCAACCAGGGCACCGGATTCGGCAAGCACCTGCTTAAAGGTGCCATCAAGACGACTACCGCTCAAACGGCCCGCCGGTTTCTTACCCAACCTACCTAAAAGTTTTTGCGGTGGAATCGAAGGCAACGTTTCGGGAAGCGGCAGAAACTCAACTGTCAACTTTTGAGACGGGGAGATTTCCGGCAGTTTAAGAAGAGCTGGAGGTAAAAACGAATCCTCACCAAGAGCCGGAAGTTCTTTAAGACGATCATCGATCAGGGCAGAAACATGGTCATCTGCCAGCAATGGTGAGACCTTCTCCACGACCGGAGGCTCGGGTACAACTTCCGGCGCCACCAGGGTGACCTCAATTTCGTTAACGCTCAAGAGAGCCAGGCGGTTGATATGAATATTGAAAAGTCTGGTCAGATCAGGAAGAGCCATAATCAGGGCCGCATGAAGGAGCCCTGAGAGAAGTAAAAACGGGATCAAACGAGCCGATTTATAACGTGGCGTAGTAGAGAGCAACAATCACCTCTTTAGTAGTCGGCAGTGGGCAGTCGACAGTTCAAACCATCTTCACATTTCACATCTCGACTTTCCAGCACTATGCATGCACTTACAGGCAACCCAGAGAGGACTCAAACGAAACTTTCAGCAGGCACCCAACCAAGTTTTACAATCTACTGCCCACTGGAATCTTCAGGTTGTGTAGCAATCGCTAATTTATTTAAACCGGAACTCTTAGCGGCATCCATAACCTTGACCACCAGACCGTGATAGACCTTTTTGTCAGCTTCAATCACGACCAGGGCATCATCACCATGGGCTTTCCCCACAGCCTGAAACCTTTCCCGAAGCTGAGCCAGGGAGAGTTTTTTACCTTCAAGAAAGATCCTGCCACCCGCCTCAATCGCCACCCTTAGAGTGGTTTTTTTCTTAGTGACCTGTTCGGCGGAAGATTTCGGGAGATCAATTTTGATTCCGGGATTAACCGAAAGACTGGTCGAGAGCATGAAAAAAATAAGCAGCAAAAAGACGACATCGACCAACGGTGTCATATCGAGCTGCACCTCATCTCGACTGCGAGTTTGAAAACGCATAAGCTAATTACCCGCGCCCCTCTTCCTGATCAATCAGATCAAGAATCTCGATCGAAACCCGTTCCATCCGCAAAACCCGCTTATCAACCCGGGAACGAAGAAGCTTATAGAAGACAAAAGCGGGGATCGCGACGGTCAAACCGGCGGCCGTCGTAATTAAAGCCTCTGAAATACCCCCGGCCAGCATCTGGGGATTACCGATACCAGCTTGCGAAATAACACTGAAAGCTTTAATCATCCCGGTTACAGTTCCCAGAAGACCGAGCAGCGGGGCAATCCCGGCAATAGTCCCAAGAATTGTCAGAAACCTTTCCAGATTGGCAGCTTCAAGACGGCCAACATCTTCAATCGCCTCCTTGACCTGGTGACGTGCCTTATTATGACGCGAGATACCGGCCATCAAGACCCGGGCAATCGAGGAGTTGTTAAGCCGACACTGGGTCAGGGCATCCTCCATGCGCTGTTGACGAACCAGATCGCTGACCTCAATAATAAACTTCTCCGGGATAATCCGGCTGCGGCGCAAAGCGAAAAGACGCTCAAAAAGAATTGCCAGGGTAAGAATCGAACAGATCATAATCGGGTACATCAGATACCCACCTTTCATAACAAACTGATACATCTAAAAACCTCATCTCAGTAAAAAACAATGTTATACCATAAACTTGCAAACCAAACTAAAAGCACCTCTAAAAATAACAAGCATACAATTAGCTTGTCTTGCAGAACTAATCGAGTCTAACCCTAATTGTTTTCACAAAAAAGGGGTCGAACGACCGCAAATCACCGGCCGCGCCGGGGACTTTAATTGAGTTTCGGCAGCTGTTAGCGGTCTGCGTGCATGCGATCGTTCGGCGTTTTTTTGCCAATTAAATTATCCCCCTTTTTTTACCTTCATTCAGGCATATTAGGAATTTTGGTGGTCTCACCCTTATGATTTCGTACCGTGTATTCTTTCTTATTTTTATCAACAATATAATAGTCAGGCATTAATGGGATCTTGCCGATGTTAGTCGCCAGCACGTACATAGGTTGGGCTAGACCGGTAGTGTGGCCGCGTAATGCATCACGAATCAACTCGGCTCCTTTTTCCACAGGAGTACGAAAATGGTCGATACCCGGAGCCGGTTCACAATAGAAAACATAGTAGGGTCGAATACGAGTGCGCAGTAATTTTTGATGCAGTTCTCTGAATGTATCCACATCATCATTGATGCCTTTCAATAACACCGCCTGATTTCCCACATTGATGCCGCAGCTCATCAGTTCGTAAACCGCTTTTTCAGTTTTTTCGGTAATTTCTTTCGGGTGGTTACACTGTGTATTGATCCAGACTGGAACTTTGTGGAAACCTCCGATCGCTTTTTTCAATCCTTTTGTAATCCGATGGGGCAGAACTATTGGCAGCCGGGAGCCAATCCTGATCATTTCGATGTGCGGCATTTCGCGAAGTTTGGTGATTAGGTATTCAAGTTTTTCGTCTGACAAAAGCAATGGATCACCACCAGTAATTAATACGTCGCGAATCTCAGGGTGTTCGGCGATCCAAGCCAGGCCTTCATCAACATCAAAATTAAGTTGCAAATCCTGATTGATAACCAGTTCCTTACGGAAACAGTGCCGACAATAAATGCCACAAACCTGCACAACGGTAAAAGCGACACGATCATGATACTGACGGGCAATACTATCAGGGCGGATTTCTGCGGTTGCTCTATTCTCTTTCCAGACCAGATAATTTTCCATCCCGTATTCATTAACTTGCTCCTTCATAGATGGAATAACCTGCTTTCTGATTGGACAATTCGGATTATCCTTATCCATCAACGAGGCAAAATAGGGAGATGTCCCCCACTTGGTTTTCAAAGTCTCAATTGCCTCCCTTTCATCATCAGAGACATTGATATACTTTCCAAGCTTTTCAAGTGTATTCACTTGATTCTTCATTTGCTCGGTCCATTGTTCTGTCATCTTTTTCTCAGTATTTGGTAATTTTAATTCTAGTATCTATATTTTAATGGTTGTGCTTTTCTAGGTACTCAAGCTTCTTCTATGTTCGCGAGGTGTAACGTACGTACGGTATCCTTCCCATTCTTCGGTTTTTAAATTCATGTATTGATCGTACATGGGATTGCCGAGAAAAGATTTTAGAAAAACACTTTTCTCAGCTTCAACAAGGGCTTCAAACATGCTTTTAGGTAAAAATTTTGTATCCCATAAACGAGCGCTTTTTTTCCTTTTGTAGGTACTTCCGATGTCCGGTTTACCGCAATCTATTTGTTTACGAATTCCTTCCAGTCCCATCCCTATCAAAGTTGCCATTTGTAAGTATACATTCCCGGATGGATCCGGGGAGCGAAGTTCAATTCTTTTCTCGTTGGGCTCTATTGAATAGGGAACTCTGACCATTGAACTACGATTTTTGTACCCCCAACCCCTGACCACAGGGGCTTCTTTACCCGAAACATAAGCCTTATAAGAATTAAAAGTTGCCGCCATAATAATCGAACTTTCCCTGGCAAATCTAAGGATTCCCCCAATAAAATATTTTGCTGTTTGACTGACATTGTTTTCGGTCGAATCGTCGTAAAACACAGGCCTACCTTTTTCATCCTGTGCGGATAGATGAATATGGAGAGCACTTCTGTTCTGGCCGTTGAATGGTTTCGGCATAAAAGTCGCGTACAAACCATTTTCGTAAGCGACTCGATGAGCAACATATGTAAACAGAACAGTTCTGTCGGCGGCTTTCAATGGGTCAAGAGGCCCAAGATTAATTTCATGTTGTGATGGTGTCACTTCATGATGCATTTTTTCGAAATGAATGCCGCTTTTTTCCAAAGTTTGGACAATCCTTCTGCGAACAAACTCCCCTTTATCTTGTGGGCCGGCATAAAAATAACCGGCCTTGTCACTATGAACATCAGTGCTGAATTCATCATCGGTTAATAAAAAGAACTCATGTTCAGGACCGGCAAGAAAACGTAAGCCAAATTCCGATTCTGCTTGATCTAAGACATTTTCCAATAGTGATCTGGGGTCATAAGATGATCTTTCTCCGTGTTCCTCACTAATTCTTCCTATCAAAAAACCAAGATTTTCATTTGCAAACTCAATGTTACGAAAACTTGTTGAAATAGGAATGATTAGCTTGTCACTATCATCAACAGTCCCATGACCTGGGACTGAGCTACCATCAAAACCGACCCCTCGATCAAAAAAAGAGGTGACATTTTTAGGGTTCACCTGAAGTGAAATATTTCTTCCATTCAAATCTGTGGTAAAAACCTGAACTATGTCTACGTCTGCAAAGGCTTGCTCTAATTTTTCATAAATGATTTTTTCCATTACAATCCTCTTTTTTGGTTTAATTCCCAAATTAGGCCGCAGTTTATTCTTTGATTTGCCATTCATGCACAGGAACTGCTGACGGAGTAGCCGCTAAATCGTCCCACAGATCTTCAACAAATTGAAGTTTTTCAGGTGGACTCAAGTCAAAGATGGATGCAGAATTTAAATTCATTCTCACTTCCCAGTAAAAACCGACTTTTTACCGCGGTAGCGAAGCCGGGTTTTATATTTAACGTTGACTATACCCATACCAATTTAACTTGGTATGGGCAATCTCAAATTTTAGAACTGTAGCTGTTACCTGGAAATCATGACAGATACTTGGACCCTGAGAATTAAAGTCCTTCTTGGGCATACGGCAATTTCCTCAGCACCATGCCTAAAGCACTATCTTGCTCTCCCATTTTCGGCAACAAGTTTTTTCAAATCTTGTTGCTGAGCCTTGGTCAGGGTGATGGAGTTTAGCTTTTCGGTCATTTTTTTTACGGTTTTTTCATCCTTCTCGTTTTGGGCCAATCGCACCACTGCTAACAGAGCGTCAGCGACCAGTTCTTCCTGCTGCGGAAAGAGATAACTCAAACGCAGATAAGCTTGCTGGGCTTCGCGGCTCCGACCCGATTTTTCCAAAACAGCGGCCCGAGCCAAAGCTGCACTCGCAGCCTCTTTGGGAATTGGATTTTTAACCGCCTTGTCATAAAAAAAGAGGGCTTCAGAAAACTCTTTCTGCTCAGCAAAGAGGGCTCCGAGACCAGCAAAAGCGACAAAAGCGAAATTATCACTGCGTTTTTCATCGACGACAGACAAATAATGACTTCGGGCTTTCGGAAAATCGCCCTGCTGCTGAAAAATCCGAGCCTTTAGTAAAATTACCTGCCTTTTCAAGTCGGGATCAGGACAAGCTTCGAGCAGCCCTGTCAAAGTCTCTAATGCGGTCTCGAAATCCTTGTTGGCAAAAGCATAATGGGCTAGATACAAGCGACAATCACACTCATATTTACTGAATGGGAAACGTTCCAGAAGGCGCAGACAAGCCTCCCGGGCCTCTGCTTGCCGACCATTATCAAGATTAAGCTTAAAATGTCGATAGTTAGCCTCAAGCTTAAGGTCTTTGGCATAATTCCCATCTTCGAGCTGTTTAAGGAGGGTCAGAAGATCACTTTGACGGCCCTGACGCTGGTAGAGATCGGCCAACAACAACATCAACGGCACGCTATATGATGAGTCAGGAAAGCGGGTGATAAAATTTTTCACCTCAATCTCAAGATAGGAAAACTTATCCTGGTTGTAGGCCAAAAGCAAGAGACCGTAACTCGCCTTTTCATCAATCGCTCCTTCAGGAAAATCTTTTTTTGCTTGCAGATAAACTAGCTGAGCCGGCAAATATGCTCCCCGATTAAAATGACTCTCTCCCATCCGAATCATGGCCCGGCCACTTATTTCAAGCCCTGGATATTTATCAATCAACTGCTGGTAGGTCTTGATCGCCTCGGAAAATTTCCCCAGACTAAAGAGACTCTCTCCAAGATTGTAAAGGACTTTTGCGTAAAGAGCCGGATCAAGACTGCTTTGACCGCTATCATAAGGTAACAAGAGATCAGAAAAAATATTGCAAGCCCCTTCGAAATCACCCTGCCGGAGAGCGATCAAACCTCTATAATTTTGCGCCCGGGTGAGGAAAGGACTTTCCGGATAGCGTTCCACAAACCAAGTCAACGCAGTTGCTGACTCCTGGTCTTGATGAAGATTAAAAAGGGCTTCAGTCCGATTAATTTCAGCATTCTGGATAATGAGCAGAGGTTTTTCGGTCTTCCTGGCAAGTTCCAAATATCCGGAAAAATCATTGACAGCACCAATATAATCTTGACTCTTTAAGGCTGCCCAACCGCGTTCATAAAGCAGGTCAGCCCGCCATGCTGGCGTAAAATCGGCCGATAAAAGTGCTAACACAATCAGGGTTTGTGAAAATTTTTCGAGACGGTTCAAAGTTCGGGTAAAAAGAAGATACAACAAGACGCGATCAGCAACTGCTGAAAGCCTCTCTTTTTCAGAAAACAAACTCTCCAAAACAACCAGAGCATTCTCCGATTCGCCAGTAGAGAAAAGAATCTGGGCTCGCTCAAGCCGTAAAACAAGATCGGCACTCCCAGCTCGAGCCATTGCCCCAACCCCAAGATCGAGAGTTTCCAAGGCTCTATCATTTTCACCCAACTCCGCCTGGAGCCGAGCCAAACGACGATAATCATCGGCCTCCACTAAGGTTCCGGGAAAAGAGTTGATAAGTTGCAGCCCTAAAATGGTTGCCGCTTGATAATCTTCAATTTCAACATAAGCGGCCAACAACTCCCTTAGAGCCGCAGCGGCAACCGCAGACTGGCGCAACTCTTCTGGGCGAGATGTAAAAACGTTATTGGCTGCAAGCAAATTATTCTCTTTTAACAAGGAGAGTATCTCTCCCAAAAAAGCGAGCGGGACAACATCATCAACGCTTGCAATAGCGCTTTGCAAGCTCTCAAAAAGAGCCTGGGCTTCAGCAAAAGAGCCCAGAAAGTAGAGGCACCAAGCCTGCGCCAATCCAGCCTGACGCTGCAACATATCGCTACCCGCCACGGGTTCCGGCAAGGTTATTAGATAGCTTAAAGCCGTCCGGTAGTCACGTTCGTTAAAGGAGAGCGTTGCCAAACGATAGAGTGCCGCCCGATACTCCGCGGCCTCAGGGTAGCCCGCGGTCAAACGCAACAAAGTGGAGCGTCCAGACTCTTTTTGACCCCCATGAAAAAGAGCCTCGCCCCCCCAAAAGAGAGCTGCGGCCGCCAACCGCCGATCCAGAGTTTCGGAGGCTACTGCAAACCATTTGATCGCCGCCGGATACCTTTTTTCCCGATAATCGAGCCACGCTAGTGAATAACATGAAAAGTAGTAAAATTGATTAGATTCACTCCTGGTAACTGCAGCAAAGTGGGTTATCGCACGAGCATAATCTTCCTGTCGAAATGCAATCTCAGCCAACCAGTAATGAAAATCTGGAACCAGCTCCGACTCTTTAAATTTTTCCAGACCGATCTTAAAATAATCCTCGGCCTCATCCAAAAGGCCATCAAGATACTTCTGGCGCCCACTCCGATAATAACCCTCAGCCCCTGCAAACCCTCGAGCCAGAGAAGCGGTAACCGGATTCCGGTAGGCACAACCGGGAGTTTGCGCCGCCGCTGTCTCCCAACCAGGGCCAGGCTGACTCTTGTTGGCTTCAAGAGTCAAGTTATCGACCACCGGCTCAAGTTTAATCCCTGGAGCCAGCGCCGGCAAGAGACCAAAATCCCTAAAACCCTCAAGCCTGGCGCTATCCTCACCAATGACCACGACCTCAGGCAGATGCAAGCCTTCTCCCGACTGATTCGAGAAAAGGGGCTGCCATGAGAAGAGGAACAGGGCAATCAGGAGCCAGGCTGTAAGATTTTTAATTCGTGACATAAAATAACAATTCAAAGTTCAAAGTTCAAAGTTCAAAGTTGAGGGATAAGGGCTAAGTTTTTAAAAAAAGCTAATCACCTGCACCTGCAAGTTCGTGTCCAGGTAAAAGCATCTGGGCTTCACCTAAGGTAAAACGTCCCGAGGCTATCCACTCTTTCAGGTTGTCGGCAATCTCCAAAGCCCGACTGTAGCTGGAGAGTGGTGTCGCTGGAGTTTTCTTACCATTGACATCAATCATCCCGCTTTTAAGGTCGGCATAACTAACCTCGCCATAACTACGAGAAACCGCCATCGGATAGTCGTAACCATAATCAATGACTTGAGTATAGAGATCAGCATCTCGAACCGCTGTAAATTGCGCCATCTGTTCATTAATAATGGGAATTGGAATACCGACCCCAACCGCCAGACTGCAACCATAACCCAACATACTGACCCCCACCAACCAACGCGGCGACATATCTTTAAGATTACCGGTCAACATTAAGGTTCCGGCTCCCTCGGTCACCACACCGTTTTTGCCTCGAGGCACATTCGGACTGTGCTGCGTCCCGTTCCAGGTGACAAAGCCGACCCCGCCACCGAGAAAAATCTTAGTTCCTAAACCAGTAGTCAAATAGTAAGGATCATTAAAAAGTGGGCTAAGCTGCCCGGCACTGCAATAGGTTGCATTACCACCTTTGGGCCGCAATACGCCCATGTAGGTATAGATGGTTTTTCCCGCCAGATTAATGGCGCAGTTGTAGTTCTGATAGGCATTACGCGGATTACAGAGAATAGCGTTGGGCATCGACTCAAGATCAATATCCTTTTCCACCACCTTACTCGGATAACAGTCGGTACCATAACCTTCCATATAGAGATGGACCTTCTTACCGTCCACCAGATCCTGGATGACATGGCCTCCACCATAACGAAATTGACCCGGATGAACTTTATTTAAAGGATCATCATCGCTGGGCTCGGTCGCCCCAAGAAAAAAATCGACTGCCGCAACCCCACCATAGGCCGGTACATTATTAATCCAGGCGCGACTCGCTTTGATCTTGGGTGAGGTATGACCAACATTGAGAAAGACTCCAGAAGAACACATCGGCGCAAAGGTGCCGGTCGTCACAACATCAACCTTGCGGGCGGCTTCAACAGCACCCTCTTTCTCAACAATAGCAATCATCTCTTCGGCGTTGACAACAACTACCTTACCACTTTTGATGCGCGCGTTGATCTCCTGTATCGATTTTTGTACTTTGTGAGCCATTTTCAAACAATCTCCTAAAATAGTGGTCAGTGATCAGTCGCCAGTCGTCAGTCGTCAGCAAAATCCTGATCATGTATATTCAGAACCAGACAGGTTTCATATTACATTCAGAGCTAAAGCAAAAAGTTCATCCTGACGCGACTCCATCTCGACGGCCTCTTGGGCGTCGACCCCGACATGTTCAAATCCCAAGAGATGCAGAATCCCATGAATCAGATAGTAGACAACCCCCTCTTCCAGACTATAGCCAAGCTCTTGGGTCTCGCGCCGGGCGGTCTCCACTGAAACTACGACATCACCTAAGTGAGCCTCCTCTTTCTCTTGCGAAAAAGATATCACATTGGTCGGCCAGGGACGACTAAAAAATTTTTCATTAAGTTCAGCAATCTGTCGATCATTGAGTAACTCTATTTCAAGATCAAGCTCAACAATCTCAAGCTCAACCAGAACCGGGGCCAAAATTTGCCTGATAAGTTCAGGATCCAGTTCAAGACTAAGCTTTTCACTGGCTTGCCGATTACTTATAAAAAGAGACATCAGTCAGCCGTCCCCTCATGCTGTTCATAGGCTGTTATTATTTTCTGCACCAGCGGGTGGCGGACGACATCGACTGAACTAAGATGACAGAAGCCCACTCCCTTTACCCCTTGAAGAACCTTCTGCACAATAACCAGACCCGATTGCCGGTCACCCGGAAGATCAGTTTGGGTCACATCACCGGTAATGACCGCTTTGGAAGCAAAACCTAAGCGGGTTAAAAACATTTTCATCTGCTCGTTAGTCGTATTCTGGGCTTCATCAAGAATAACAAAGGCGTCATTTAAAGTCCGGCCCCGCATAAAAGCCAACGGTGCCACCTCGATAATACCTTTATCCAACATTTCCCGAGTCTTGTCAAATGAGATAATATCATGCAGAGCATCATAGAGAGGACGCAGGTAGGGATCAACCTTATCCTGCAGATCACCGGGGAGAAAACCTAAACGTTCGCCCGCTTCAACCGCCGGGCGCGTTAAAACAATACGCTCAACCTTATGTTCATGCAGGGCGGCGATCGCCATGGCCATCGCCAGATAGGTTTTACCAGTACCAGCCGGGCCCACTGAAAAAACGATATCATGACGCCGGATAGCATCAATATAAAACTTCTGCCCGCGACTTTTGGGGGAGATAAAACGCCGGGCCCCACCTTTGCCGCGAATATAGACCTTATCGAGAAAAATATCTTTTAGAACAGCCCCGGCATCAGCCGATTTTATACGCCAGGCATAAGCGATATCAGCCGCATAGAGAGGATAACCGGCAACCACCAGATCGTAGAGCTCCTGCAACACAGAGAGGGCCAGCTCCGCTTTCAAGGGGTCACCTTCAACCATAACCTGGGTACCCCGAGTATCAATCTTGACCCCGGCACTTTCGGAGAGTTGCAGCAAGTGCTCACCACCCTCACCAAAGAGAAGTTGAAGCGCCGCTGAATCAGCAAAATTCAATTTATACATCAAACTTCCTTAAGCAGAGTCGCAATAACCAGATCCTGCTCTATTGTCGTCAAAAAAGGGTGCATCGGCAATGAAAAGATCTCGGCCGCGATTTTTTCAGAGACCGGGAAATCACCAACCTTATAGCCTAGATAAGCAAAGGCGGGCTGGAGATGCAGAGGTACAGGGTAGTGAATTGCTACCGGAATCCCAGCCGCCTGCAGGGCGGCGACAACCGGTTCACGCTTTTGCGAACGTAATGAATATTGAGCAAAAACCGAAACACAGCCAACCTCCACCTGAGGCGTTATAAAATGACCGCTTAAGGCTGAACTGTAAAGATCTGCAACCGCAATGCGCTGGTTTATCTCAGCTTCGAAATGAGGTAATTTGGCCAACAAGATCGCGGCCTGCATAGTATCGAGACGACTATTACAACCGATCATCTCGTGATAATAACGCTGCCGCTGACCATGATTACGCAAACAGCGCAACTTTTCAGCAACCTCAGCATCAGCGGTAAAGAGCATCCCGCCATCGCCATAACAACCCAGAGGCTTAGCCGGGAAAAATGAGGTCGCCGCAAGCTCTCCGAAGCTGCCGCACTTACGACCCAGGCGAGCCGCACCCAACGATTGCGCCGCATCTTCAATAAGTTTCAAGCCGTGCTTTGCAGCCAACTTTTCAATATCCGCATAAACTGCTGGGTGACCGTAGAGATCAACTGCAATAATCGCTTTGGTAGATTTTGTAATAGCAGCTTCCAAAGCCTTGGGATCAAGATTGTAGGTCTGCTCTTCGATATCAACAAAAACCGGCCGCGCCCCGGCCAAGGCGATGGTTTCGGCAGTCGCAATAAAGGTAAAGGGCGTAGTTATCACCTCATCACCGGGGCCAACCCCAAAAACCATCAATGCCAGCTGCAGGGCATCGGTCCCCGAAGCGCAGGCAACCGCATGTTCAACCCCGACAAAGCCAGCCAAAGCCTCTTCCAGTTCTTGCACCTGCGGGCCATTAACAAACTGGGCCGAGGCCGTCACCTCTTTGATAGCAGCGTCAATCTCCGCCTGATAAGCATCATATTGAGCCTTAAGATCAACAAATTGCATTAATTTCACCTTTTGTAAAAAAAGTTAAGTTAAAGAGGGTAGCTCAGCCAGAAAGGTTGTCATCTTTTCGGCAACTTTTGCAACCTGCGGCAGAACCATTTTATAGTTACTCTCATATTCAGTTGTCAAGTCGGCGTCACCGACATCGGTAACCCCGCGTAAAACCAGAGCTGGAATCCCCATGCGCCGAGCCACCCGCACAATTGAGGCCCCCTCCCAATCGGCCGCAAGCGCCTGATAGCGCGAAAATAGAGCCTCTCTTATCGTCACCGTGTCAGCATTACGATCAGCCGAAGCCAAGGGACCGACTTTAAGATCAGAAAACCTGTGTGCCAACTCAGAAAGTAAAAAAGCGTCACAAGCGGTCGTCGGTACCGTCTTATGCTCACTCGTAAAATCGTATTCGATAACCTTTGAGGCGAGAATCTGGTCACCGACAACCAGTCCGGGAGCAAGTGCACCACAGGAGCCAAAATTCAAAATCAGATCAGAATCAAAACGATCAATCAGCATCTGCGTAGTTGCGGCAGCCATAACTTTTCCGAGACCAGAAGTAGTAGCAACCACCTCTTTACCGGCAAAGCTGCGGCGATAAAAATTGCGCCCGGAAATCTTTTCCAGGTGCCAGTTACCAGAGGCCAGCAACGGTTGCAACTCATGCCGCAAAGCCGTAATTAAAGCAATTTTTACAAACATCTGAAAAGTCCTAACCGGAAAAAGGCAATAAATTAAGCAATTCGCCAATGGCTTCCGGATTCATACGAACCTGGGCCGCCCCTAAACGGGCCGCCTCACCCGGCATCCCATTAACCACCGAGCTCTCCTCGTCTTGAGCGATTGTCATTTGCCCGCACTCACGCATGGCCAGCTGCTCCAAAGCTCCGTCCCGGCCCATGCCGGTCAAAATAATGGCGAGGGCCGCCGGGGCTCCAGGCTGAGCCAGGCAACGAAAGAGTGGAGCCACCGCCGGTTTAACGCTATACTCCGGCGGACCTGTAGTTAAGTGTATCAAACCCGCCCCGGAGAGTTCCAGATGACAACCATCTGGGGCAAAGTAGACATGACCAGAAAGAGGCTTCTCAGTATCCCTGGCAATAGCAAGCGGGATCTCCACCTCGCCTTGCAGCCAGCTCACCATACCCTCAAGAAAACCTTGCGCAATATGTTGAACAATGAGAATCGGTAAAGGAAAATCCTTTTTCAAGCGGGCCAGAACAGCTTTCAGGACCATCGGCCCACCGGTCGAGGCCCCGATGGCAATCAGGACTGGAGGATTACTTTTCAATTTTACCAAAAAATCATTATCAAGATCTACTTTGGGTGACTGTAGTTTAGATTGAGGGCTCGACATAGACTTCCGACGCACAACCTTTACCCCGGACATCACCTTAACCTTATGCAAGAGACTCTCAACCAGCTCCTGAGCACCGGGAGTGCCGACCCCTCGAGGTTTAGCGACAGCGGCCAATGCCCCAGCTTGAATCGCACAATAGGATTTTTCAGTTAACTTATGGCTGAGATTAGCACTGCAGATAACAATCGGCACCGGGCTCTCTTCCATAATCCGCCGAGTTGCAGAGATACCATCAAGTTCCGGCATCTCGATATCCATAATCACCACCTGCGGTTGCAAGAGTTTGACCTTATCAACCGCATCAAATCCATTAACTGCGGTCCCGACCACAGTCAACTCGGGATCGGCTTCAACCAGATTGCATAAATATTGGAGGATAGTACGTGAATCATCAACAATGAGAACGGTAATCACTTTTTCTTCACCTTTCATCATTCATCCTTCCATAAATGGCTCCGACAACCCGATTGCGGCCTTCATTTTTAGCCCGATAGAGACAATCATCAGCCATTCCAATCAAATCATAGCCGGTGACTGCTTTATTAGTTGCAGTGGCTGGCATAACCGCATATCCGAAACTTGCAGTAACCAAAAAATTGCCGCCATGACTATCTGCAAAACGAAGATCAGCAACAATTTGACGCATCCTTTCACAGGCTGGCAAGGCCCCGTCATCAGCGGTCTCCGGCAAAACAACCACAAACTCCTCACCTCCATAACGGGCCACCCAGTCAACCCCGAAACGAATCGTCTCTTTCAAAGCCCGAGCAATCGCCTTTAAAACCTCATCCCCAAGCAAATGGCCATAAGTGTCGTTAACTTTTTTAAAGTGATCAATATCGCAGAGTACCACTGTCAGCGAACGTTTATAACGAAGAGCCTGTTTGCAGACAGTAGTCAATTGTTCATCAAGATGGTTGCGGTTAAAAACTTTGGTCAAATGGTCAGTATGCAGCAATCGGGAGATCTCCCGATTACGCTCTTTCAAAGTCTCTTCCAAATCCAGAACCCGCCTCGCTGTCGCCAGGCGAGCAACCAGTTCTGCGGGCTCTATAGGTTTAACGAGATAGTCGTCGGCACCACCTTCGAGACCTTTCACAATCTCCTCTTTAGAACTTTTTGCGGTGACCAGAAAGAGATAGATATAATCTTTATCCATTTTTGCTCTAATTGCCCGACAGAGCTCAACCCCATCCATCTCAGGCATCACCCAATCGGTGATAACGATCGAAAAAGGTTGCTTTTCCAAAAACTCAAGACCTTCTCGACCATTACGCGCAACCTTAACCTCATAGCCCTCTGACTCCAGCAAAAATTGCAGCTGTAACGCCTGGGTCGGGCTATCCTCAACTACCAAAATATCTAATTTTTCACTCATTTTAATAAATCACAGTAAACGTTCAATAACTTCCAAAAGATTGTTTTGATCAAAATCGCCCTTGACAATATAAGCATTAGCTCCGGCCGCAACCCCGCGCTCCCGATCTTCGCGCGAACCCATACTGGTCACCAGGACCACTGGAATTTCAGCCAGACGTTCATTATCGCGGATATTTTCGGTCAGCAAGAAACCATCCATACGCGGCATCTCAACATCGGAAACCACCAGATCAAAAGCCTCACTCTTTAAAAGCGTCAGCGCCGCCAGCCCATCGACAGCAGTCGTCACCGGGTAGTCTGCCGCTTCAAGAATGTTTTGCAGGAGCGTCCTTGACGTTATGGAATCATCGACGACCAACAACCGCCGCCCGCTTTCTCTCTCAAGTTCGTCTCCAGTCGCAGAATCGCCCGTGGCCGAAGCAGAAATCAGATTCTGACCTCGATGTTTATTTGAATTTTCGAGAATATCCTTAACGTTAATTATGGGCACCACTTTTCCCGAACCCAGAATAGTCGCTCCGGTAATAAGCGGAACCTTGACAAGTTGTTTACCCAGAGCTTTAACTAAAATCTCCTGTTCGCCCAGAATTTCATCAACCACCAAAGCCTGACACCGGTTGCCGCTGCCAATAATAACCAGAGAGAGCTCAGTTCTGCTTTTTTGAGATCTATCGACCTTTTCCTGGAGCCCCAAAAGAGTGGCCAGGTCACGCACCGCCAGCACCCGCCCCTCATTAACAACTGTTGTTAGACCCTCAACCGTGCGTAATAATTTTTTTTCAGTCTGTAAAACCCTTTCAACTTTCAGGCTCGGAAAGACAAATTCCCGCCCCGCCACCCTGACCCGTATCCCCCGACAAACCGCGATAGATACCGGCAGGTGAATCGCAAACTTAGTTCCCCTGCCAAATTCAGAGGAAACCACGATCCGACCACCCAAATTCTCAATCTTTTCACGAACAATCGCCATGCCTAAACCGCGGCCCGAGATTTCGGTAATCATCGCACTGGTTGAAAATCCGGAATTAAAAATCAGATCAAAGAGGCTATCCTCGGCCATCGCGGATGCAGCTTGTGAACTTACAAGACCAACAGCAACCGCCTTTTGCTTAAGTTTTTCGTGATCGATACCCTGACCATCATCAACAATTGTAATATCGATCGAAGCCCCATCACTCTGCGACACTCTGCACAAAATCCTGCCAGCGGGCTCTTTGCCGTTAACCTCTCGGGTTTGCGGCACTTCGATGCCATGATCGACCGCATTGCGCAAAAGATGAATCAGCGGATCTTTCATCTCTTCGAGTACCCGCCGGTCAACCTCAATCGCGCCCCCTGAATATTCAAACTCAACTTTTTTACCAAGTTCACGAGCAAGCTCTCGAACCATCCTCGACATCGGTGCAAAAAGAGTCTCTATCGGCAGCATGGCGACATCCCTGACCCGATCGAGCAACTCATCGACAAGACCGGCCTGAATCCGCCGATCACTATCCATGCGGCTGCCAAGATCACGCAACTGGCACTCAAGACTTTTAACCAGGTTCTGATTGGTTTCGAGAAAGCCGGCCATCCGGATCCATTGTTCAGAACTTTCCAGACTTCGATTAAGCTGAGGGATTTCGGCCTTAACCACTCCCCACTCTTTTTCCCAACCGGAAAAATTTTCCAGGGTTGTACGCAACAACGACAGATGCTGACGCAACGCCAGTTTTAAAGAGATAAACTCTTCAGCAACCAGCATCAATTCATCCAGTTTTACCGTCGCAATCCGTAACGTATCAGTAGCCGAAACTCCCGCGGCTAAAGGAACAGTGACAGGATCCTCGGTCACAGGCGAAACAACGGCACTCTCAGATACGGATTCCGGTAAAGATGGTTGCGAAAGTGCCCGAGCCTTAGTTACCTCAATCTGGTCGGGCTCCGCCAATAAGAGCTCGAGACCACTCTGTTCAACCTTGACAAGACGATCAAGAAGAGAGGCAAATTCACCCTTGCCGACCTCTTCAACAATAACCTCAGGATCGACAATAACTTTTTCCAGCATCACGGCAGAGTCGTAGAGGAGATCGAGTAGAGCCGGTTGCGGTTGCGGGTTATGCTCTTTGAGAAGTGAGAAGAGACTCTCAAGGGCCTGGCAGAGGGTTTCCACCATGTTTAAATTTACGGCCCGGGCGGCTCCTTTAAGGCTGTGAGCTTCACGAAACAGAATTTCTATCAAAGGATTACGAGCGCCCTCATCAGAAGCTTTCTCAAAAGCTTCAAGATTCGCAAAAATACTACCGAGACGTTCGCCTGCCTCCACTTGAAAAGCTTCACGCAGTTTCAGGAAAAGCTCCTCTTCGCGCATGAGTTAAACCTTCAAACCAGCAGACAACTGTTGCAATCTCTGACCCACTCTATCGAGATCAGCAATCGCTGATTCGATCTGCCGGGCTCCCTCAACATTCTGCTGACTGGCACTTTTGATGCTCTCCATCGCCTGAGCCACCTGATCCATACCGACCAGCTGCTGCTGACTTGAAGCGACAATCTGTACCGAAGCATCCGCAGATTCCCGACTCATATCGGCCATTGTATCGATCTCAATACCCGCTTTTTCAGACTGATCCACCCCTTTATCAACAGCTTTGCCGCCTCTTTCGGTCGCCATCACCGCACTACTGGTAGCTTTCTGAATATCCCCCAGTAAACGCCGTACCTGAGTAGTCGCAGCTTTTGATTGGTCAGCCAGAGCTTTGACTTCCAAAGCGACCACAGCAAAACCCTTACCGTGCTCACCAGCTTTCGCCGCTTCGATTGAGGCGTTGACCGATAACATATTCGACTGATCAGCAAAACTGCTTACCGTTTCAATAATCTCCCCAATATTTTGATTATGCTCACTTAAATGAATAATCCCTTCCGCAATCGCCGCCACATCCACTTTAATCTGGTCCATACCGGCAAGCGACTTGGCGGTTTCGTTGCGACCACTCTCGGCCCGCAGCATCACCTGTTCGGCCAGCCCCGCAACCTGTTCAGCTTTTTCATGCGATAGATGCGAGGTTTGCCGGATCTCCTCAACCGTAGCCGCAATTTCGGTCACAGAACTTGAACTCTGAGTCGATGACGCAGCCAGTTCAGACGTGGTTGCTGAAAGTTCAGCAATCGTTGCCGCAATCGTCGCTGCTCCACTAATAACCTCCGAGGTCTGCTCATGCAGCATCCCAGCCATCCGGTTAAAAGCATTAACGAGATCGCCAACCTCATCATTGCGATCGGTATGCGGTACGGTCACCGTGAGATCGCCATCAGCCATAAGTCTAACTTTGGCCATCAACAGTTTCAAGGGTAGAACAATTGATCTGGCCGACAAAAACACCAAAAAAAGCGACACCAATAACAGTACAGCACCAAGACCTTGAATATTGCTTACCAATACAGCCATCGGAGCAAAGGCTTCAACCGTATCAATTTCTGAGAGAATAGCCCACTCAAACCCGAAACCAAATTTTTCATTCAAACCCAGTTGCGAATAGGCCGAAAGAACTTCAACCCCCCGATAATCGAAAACAGTTTCCACCCCAACTGAGCCGGTCAAAGCTTTTTGGCTGGCACTGGTAGCAACCTTCTGTTGCAGCAGGGCCTGCTGATTAAAACGTGAATTAGAACGCATCAGAAAATCTGAACCCACCAGATAACTCTCACCACTATCACCCATGCCGGTGTGGGATCCAACAATACGATCCAATCGCGAGCCATCCAACATGATTGCCAAAATCGCTTTGACATCACCCTCTTCACCCAAAATTGGAGTTCCAATAAAAGCGGCGGCCTGGCCAATCGGTACATAATCCGAGAAATCTACTACCCCGAACTTGCCGGACTCTGAAACCTGGGCCCATATATGAGCCAGCCCGCTCTCTTTATAAGGCCCGCTTTCAAGGTTGCTGCCTAGATCCGCTCCTCGCCTTACCGAATACATGACATGCCCATGCTCCCGACAGATAATAAAGAGATCTCGAAAATTATAAGTCGCCATATAATCCTTAAAGAAAGAACCTATGCGATCATGTATATCCTGATAAATTTCACCCTCTACATAAAAAGTCCCATCCCCCTGCTCACCCCCATCCATATAATATTGCCGGAGAAGTCCATAGGTCTGCTTCACATCGCGAGAAGACGCCAGTAATTTACTATCCACTTTAAGACTTTCCAGATAGCCCAAAACCTGCTGCTTTTTTATCTCATTGATCGCCTCAAGACTGGCAAAACTGGCCTGACGCAGAGAATCGCGCGCGTATTGTGAAGAGAGCCAGGAGAGAGCGGCCACCGGGATAACGACCACACCGAAAAAAAGGAGCATTAACTTTTTCAGCAAACTGTTACTAAGAAACTTCATAATCTACCCTCGTTATTGAATAACTATTTTTTTATCGGTCAAAAGTTTTTCCGCATCAAGCAGTATCAGGTGATCAGCTGTCACCCCTTTAAAATATTCCGCCTGGACTTCCGAAAGTGTCGGCAAACTGGTCTGTAGATGTTTAAGAGGTACAAGCCTGACCCCCTCCAGACGATCAATTTTGACCGCAAACTCCATCTCTTGAGAAGTTAAAATAAGTAGCAGACAATCATCTGTAGCAGAATCCTCATCGAGATTAGCAGGAAGTGACAAAAACTTAACCAGAT
Source organism: uncultured Thermodesulfobacteriota bacterium (assembly GCA_964457755.1). Lineage (GTDB taxonomy): Bacteria > Desulfobacterota > Anaeroferrophillalia > Anaeroferrophillales > Tharpellaceae > Tharpella. The sequence goes on from CAYWGC010000009.1 coordinate 54,921, forward strand.
CAACTACTGAATAGATCCGACTGCGAATATTAACAATCCCTTTAACAAAAGCCGGAATACCGGGGATTTCCGTAACCTCCCCAATTCGACAAACCTCACTGACCCACCGCAAAGGGAAAGCATAGCGCTCCTGACCCAAAGTAAACTCAAGAATTTCAAGAAGCTCGCCTACATCATCTTGCGGCCCTGAGGTTCGCAGTTCACGGGCCCGAGCCTCAAGTATCTGACGAATCTTTTCCGGAGTCATTTGCGCTTTCTCCGAAAAAATTTGCTGTCTTTGCGAGAGCTCTGCCAACAACTCAGACAATGATTTTTTCTGACTACCCATACCGACCTCATAAAGCTACAGCAAAAAGCGTCGAATATTGCTTCGCCCTCATAAACGGGGTCACAGCTGGGGTGCTGACGCACCTTGTACCAGCAATGACCCCAATCCCGGTAGCTTGTGAGCGGCACTTGAAATCAAAAGGTTACATGAAACTAACTGTAAATATTCGGTTTTACTATCACCAACAACCGGGATTGGGGACAGACCTTCAGCTCTATCCCCGTCGAGCGCCAAGCGAAACTCACTCATTTTCTCTGTGGGTTAAGCGCCAATCACAATAAAGCCGAATATTTACAACTAACTACAAACTAAAGCCATCAAGACTTTTACTAAACACTGACTACTGACGACTAGCTAACAAACTTCGAGCAATTTCAAGCAGGCGTCCAGCACTCAAACCCTCGGCCTGAGGCACAACCGCATCGGCTGCTAAAGGCTCAAGTAAAGTGACAACATTAAGCAGATGCCGGGTTGCACCTTTTCGAGCCAACTGTCGTAACATAGTAGCCAATGAAAATTGGGCCATAACAAACTCTGCATCGAGAAAAAGCGCCTGCCGATAAAGGTTCAGGGCGGCCCCAAAATCGGCCCGCTCCCGAGCAATAACCGCAGAAAAATAGTAGTAAAAAGGATTTACCTTGTCGGCTGCCACCGCCAACTCCGCAATAACAGCGGCCTCCTCTAGTTCACCAAGATTTGCCAATGAACGTGCTTTATAAGACATAAGCGTGGCATATTCGACCCCCGCCCGTAATGAGAGATCTATATCCTCGGGAAGCAGAGCTATAACTTCACGATACATCTCCTGGGCAAAGAGATCTTCGGCCCGAGGCAGAAGATCTGACAATAAGGGCTGGGCTTTGCCAGCAGCGGACGCATCTTCTGCAAAACCGGATGATGATTCTGTTTTTTCAATAAAACGGCCTCGCTGCAACCGTTCTTGAGCCGACACTGAATTTTTCTTGTGAGCTTTTGCATAAACCGGGGCAACTCCGGCAAAAATTGCAAAAGAGGAACGCTTCTCAAGCTTGTGCGCTTGATTTTGCCCTTTTGGAACAGTCAATTTTGGCCCATCAACTTTCTGATGAACGATAACTCCGGGGAAACGTACCGGGGTTAATAAGGGATTATTAACCACCCCCAACTCACTCGGCGAAACCAACAGCCAGCCGCCCGGCTGCAACAGAGAAACCAGACGTCTGATAACCTGGGCCTGGAGCTCTGCCGAAAAATAGATCAGGACATTGCGACAGAATATAATATCCGCCAAACGACCGGTAAGCCCCGGCATGATAAACTCTTTTTCAGCCAGATTCAACTGGTAAAAAGAGACCATTTCACGAATATGCCGGGCCAGCAGAAAACTATTTTCCCCGATTTCAGAAAAATATCTACGGCTCACATCATATGGGGTAGCGCGCAGTGACCAGCACGAATAGACCCCCTGTTTCGCCTTTTTAATAACTTCCAGGTTGATATCGCTGGCACTGAAATTGAGCTGCCAATTCTCCAGCAGTGCTGCTTTCTCATCTAAAAGCATGGCAATTGAATAGGGCTCCTCTCCGGTTGAAGAGGCCGCACACCAGAGATCAAGGCGACGTTCAGAACCTTTGCGCTCAATCAGAGCCGGTAAAATATGGTTGCGCAAAGCTGTAAAAACATTTTTATCCCGTAAAAAATAGGTCTCCCCGACGGTCAGTCTGTCAATCAAAAGATTGAGTCGCTCGCCGCTTAAAGGCGCGTCCAGCAACTCCTCTAGAAAGGGTTGGGAACCGGTAAACTGAAGCTCCCGCGCCAACTCATCAACAACCCTCTGGAGCATATCCCATTTTCGCTTGGGAAAATCGAGTCCTATCTGATCGCTGATCAAACGGCTCAAAGCTTCGATCTGGGGCAAGATCACAGGGGCTGCAACTGATCGACTCATAAAGTCTCGCCATCACGCCAATGACATGCCTTAAGTAATACCGAAAAATCCTGTTCGGCAAAGAGGAGATCGACAGTGTAGATCCAGACCGTATGCCCATCCATCTCCGTCACCCAACTGACATACTCCGCCATCTCGGGATAGATTGAACCACTGTCGCAAAGCTCTCTCTCAGAAAAAACGCGCACCTCGACAACCTCATCAACAAAAAAAGCCATCTCATCGGCCTGCCTTAAAGCCACAACCAGAGCATTATCGGGCGTCACTTCACGAGCGGGCAGATGCAGTCGATAACGCAGATCAAGGACCGGGATGTTCTTACCGGCAACCCGAAACAAACCGCAAAGAATGTCTGGACAATCCCCGGGGCGCTCAACCGCCACCGCCGGATAAACCCGCACCACTTCTGCGATATTAAGGCCAAAGTAGTAACCTTCCAAGGTGAAAATGAGAAATTTGTGTTCTTCAGTCATATTTCAGTGGGCAGTGGGCAGTGGGCAGTGGGCAGTAAAAATCTGCCGGCTGCAAGACCGCCAACTTGTACTTATTCCTTTTTCAGTCGGTTATAGCGATAACAGCACTTGTCGAGCCAGTGGCTTAACTCCTGGTTGTCGGCCGGAGCAAAACCAAAGGTGTCCTGCCATAGGTATTGGTCTTCCATACAGAAGTAGATAAAAACATTGGGTGCGTAGCGCTTGATTTCAGTTACGAGAAAACGGTAGAGCTGGCGCCGGATGGCACTGAAATAGCGCTGTTTGCCATCTATCCCACGGATGAATTCGCCCGCCGTAATATTGGTTTGGGGATGGTTGGCCCGCAACTCCTCTTTGACCTGGGGCATAAAACGGAAAGCGCCAATCGAGATCCAGATAATATCGTCGCCTTTAAGATGGCTGAAGATAGAGGCTACGGTCTGCCGATACTCATCCTCCCAACCGGTAAAATAGAGCAGCGGATCAAAATGAAGACCTATACGATAGCCCCGTTGCCGGCATAAGACAGCCGCCGTCAAACGCTCCTCAATGGTAGCCGCATGGCCTTCCTCTTGCGCACAAACTTGAGGGGCGTTAAGACTCCAGGAGACTACAGTCTCGCCAATTTCTCCCGGATAATCGAGGAGACTGCCAATCGCGACACTTTTGCTTTTCAACTCAAGAATGGCATTTTTGGAGCGCCCAAAATAGTCGAGCAAGCGGGACACCAGACCAGTCAGAGGATCCATGAAGAGACTATCGGTGAACTCTCCCGTGCCGATACGATAAAAAACCCCCGGTTTCTCAAGCTCGCGATCAAGTTCAGCAAAAGCATCCTCAAGATTAACAAACTGAGTAATAAAAGGATTATTGAGGTAACCCTGGAGTACACAATAACTGCAACCGATGTTACAGCCCAAACCAAGGTGCAGAATCTGATAGAGACAACAACGATAACTTTCGGCCGTACCCGGACAAGCCTTCAAAAAACGCCCCCGATGCAGAGCTAAAAGCAGAGTCGTATGAGAACTGTATTGGCGACTTAAAAGAGCTAGATTTTCGCTGGTCGGTCGCTCTATAAAAACGACTTCAGCGTTCGGCAGGCGGCCCAGAATCGACTCGGTTAAGGGAGAACCTGAAGCCTCATCCTCAACCAGAACCATCGTCGGGCGAAAAAGAGAACGATAATATTTAGGATCGACGACAGAGTTCATCAATATCTTCCAAAGCGACCGAATTAAGTTTTTCGCAGGTTTTCTGCCACTCTTTTGCGTCTGTAAAGGTAAAACTCAAACGAAATTTGCCCCCCTCAAAATCGGGCGGCGACTCGAGACGCAGGTTGGCAGGCCAGGCAAAACTCTCCTGACGAGAAGCAAACTCATTTTGAGCCGCAGTCAAATGGGGATAAAGCAGACTTTTGAGATGAGTGCGTAGTAATTCCACATCAACTCCACCACTTTCGACCAGAACAAATTTTCGGGCCGCAGATAGAGGTTCAAGTGGAGAAACCCGGTCCCGACGAGAGAGATCCTCAAGGCGGCTGACAACCTCACGCAACTTATTGCGCCGCAAACTGAACTCTACCACCAGTTCCGCCAAAGCGGCTCTCTCATCGACGCTCCACTCTCGAATAAGATCAACGGTCTCGCCATCGATAGTGCCGTTAGCCAAAAGCTCACGGAGGGGTCGAGAAAAACCGACGACCACCTGACAACGTTGCTGAAAACGCGGCTTAATGGGTAGCTTCAGAGCCGGCATGATCTCTTTTTCAAGCTCATCAGGTCTGAAAATCTTAAGAGCTGCAATATAGATATCCGCGACTTCGACCAGATTAAACTCGCGAATCGTCAGATTCTCCCAAAGAGCTCGTCGAAAAAGTTCCTGGAAGCTGCTTTTTTCGGCCACAGTGACAGCAATTTCAAGACTTTTAGCAGCCGTTTTTCTGATGGCCTTGTTTCTGAGGACCTCCAGGCGCCGCCGACCGCTAACAATTTTATAGCCATTATCCCCGGCTACCAGTAACGGCGCTTGCAAGAGTCCCACATTAGCAATTGACGACTCGAGAGAAGCTGGGATAATACCGTAGGAGAAAGGAAAAGTCCGATCCTCAAAATCGATATCGACTAAATGGCAATATACAATTTTTTTGTTATCCAAGATTTGATCCTGTAATTAAGTCTTCTGACTATAACACTGGCCGTCTTCGAGTACCGTATCGACCAGCCAACTCTCATCGTCTCGTTCAGGGTAATCGATATTGTAGTGCAAGCCTCGACTCTCCTTACGGTAAAGGGCAGAGGTAATAATAAGGTCGGCAACCACGGCAATATTACGGAGCTCTAAAAGATCAACCGAAAGAGCCTGATCCCAATAAAACTCATGCAGTTCGTGGGCCAGAGAATCGATGCGCCGTTTCGCTCTTAAAAGACGTTTATGGGAACGTACGATACCGACATAGTTCCACATGAAGCGGCGAATCTCATCCCAATTCTGGGTGATCACAACCTTCTCATCAAGATCATTTTTATGCGTGTAGCGCCAGTTCGGGAAGGCCGGCAAATTCAACTTTTTTCGGGAATGCTCTTTTTTAATAGCGGCCGCCGCTAAAGAGCTGTAAACCACCGCTTCCAACAGTGAGTTGCTGGCCAGACGATTAGCCCCATGCAAACCGGTACAAGCAACCTCACCGGAGGCGTAAAGGCCCGGCAGCGAGGTGCGCCCACACTTATCAACCTGAACCCCGCCACAAAGATAGTGGGCCGCGGGGACCACCGGAATCGGCTCTTTGGTTATATCGATCCCCAACTTAAGACAGGTTGAATAGATCATGGGAAAACGGTTTTTGATGAAATCTGCCGACTTGAAACTGATATCGAGAAAAACGCAGTCATCCCCCCCCGCCTTCATCTCAAAATCGATCGCCCGTGCCACAATATCCCGGGGGGCAAGCTCTTTACGATCATCATAGGAGGCCATAAAATCTGAGCCATCTTTAAGTTTCAAGATTGCCCCTTCCCCACGAACCGCCTCTGAAATAAGAAAATTTTTGACTGACGGATGGTAGAGACAGGTCGGATGAAATTGAAAAAATTCCATATTGGCGACCCTGGCCCCGGCCCGCTGCGCCATCGCCACCCCATCTCCGGTAGCGATATCGGGATTGGTTGTATAGAGATAGACCTTACCAGCCCCGCCGGATGCAAGCATGGTGGCTCCCGCCACAAACGCATGCACCCGACCACTGGCCCGATCAAGGGCATAAGTTCCCCAACAGTAATCATCTTTACGCCTGGCTCCGAGCCATTTATGGGCTGTCAGCAAGTCGATCGCCGCCATATCTTCCCAAAGAACAATATTTTCATGTTCCCGACAACGGGTCACCAAAACCTCTTCGATTTCCCGCCCGGTCCAATCTGCTGCATGCAAAATCCGACGGCAGGAGTGGCCGCCTTCGCGAGCAAGATCGTAACCGGTCGCAGAATCAGGGTTGCGACTGAATGAGACCCCCATGGAGATCAACTCTTTAAGAGACTCCGGACCCTTCCTGACCACCAGGTCAACAACCTCACGGTGACCGAGCCCGGCCCCGGCCCACATTGTATCATCAAGATGCCCGGCAAAAGAGTCGGCAGAGTCCAGGACTGCAGCAATTCCACCCTGAGCCAGATTAGTATTAGTATCGGTCTCTTTTTTTTTGGTGATGATATGAACGAGACCGGAATCAGCCATCTGCAGAGCGAAAAAGAGCCCGGCAATACCGCTGCCCAGAACCAGAAAGTCACTTTTATGGAATGTAGTCATCGACACGCTATAGCATAAAAGTCACAACCATGAAAGTAGTAACCTTGAAAGCTATATATAAAAATAAGGATTGACTCTTATACGAGATTATGTTTTTAAACATATAAATAGATAATGGGTTATTCGCCCCCATCCAACCAGCCGGTCGGGAATATTCCAAAACGTGGAAACGCCATCTAAAAACAACTCCCTGACAGACAGCCCACTGGCAGACATTGTCGACAGCCTCGACATCGCCATTTGGGAACTTGACAGCAGTTTTCGCGTCCGCAAATACAATCGCAAAGCCAAAGAGATTTACGGTGAGGATGTCATTGGGAATTTCTGTTACCAGGCTGCGGCGGGCCTCAATAAAATCTGCCATGATTGCCCGGCCGAGAAAGTTTTAGAGGGTCACCAATGTGGCCGTTCTCAACATACAAGGGTAACTGCCAGCGGTAAAACTATAACCATAGACCACACGGCAACCCCGCTGAAAAATGAGGCCGGAGAAATAAACGGTTTTGTTGTTTCAATTGTCGACATCACACATCTCAAAAACGTTGAACTCGAGCTTAAAGAGCATCAACTCCAACTCGAAGAACTTGTTACCGAACGTACCCGAGCACTCCAGAAAAGTGAGCTTAGATATCGTGTCCTTTATGAAAAATCGAAACTTCAGGAGGAGCTTTACCGATCCATCCTGCACTCCTCGAGTGACGCCATTGTCGTTTATAACATAATTAGCCAGGTTAACTATTTAAATCCCACATTCTCCAGGATGTTCGGCTGGACTCTGGACGAGCTCCAGGGCCGGCGCATCCCTTTCATTCCTGAATCTGAACGGGAAACCTCCATGCAACTGATCACTGATCTCATTGATAAAGGCACTCCATACCACGCCTTCAGAACCAAACGACTGACAAAAACGGGCCAGTTAAAAGATATCAGCCTCAGCGCCTCCCGTTATGCCAACCATCGAGGCCAGCCGGCCGGAATGCTGGTCATTCTCAGAGACATCAGTGAACAAGCCAGAACCGAGCAGGAAATTCTCAAAATCAGGAAATTGGAGTCCGTCGGCATCCTGGCCGGCGGCATCGCCCACGATTTCAACAATATCCTGACTGCTATATTAGGCAACATCTCTTTAGTCCAGATGCTGACAGACGAAAAGGATAAAACCCGAAAATTTCTGCTTGCCTCTGAAAAAGCCTGTTTCAGAGCTAAAGCTCTAACCCAGCAATTACTCACCTTTGCCAAAGGTGGTGAACCAATAAAAAAGTTAGCATCAATCGAGGAAATCATCAGGGAAGCGACCATTTTTGTCTCTGGAGGAAGCAATGTCAGGTGTGATTTTCACTTTCCCCAACCCCTTAAACCGGTTATTATCGATGCCGACCAGATGAGCCAGGTTGTCCAAAACATTATCATCAACGCGCAGCAAGCCATGCCAAACGGAGGAGTGATTAAGATTTCAGGTGAAAATTACAAACCTAAGCCACAAGACAAACTCCCCAACACTGCCAGCGATTATGTTAAAATCAGTATTCAGGATCAAGGTTGCGGGATACCGGCGGCGATCCTGGACAGAATCTTTGATCCCTATTTCACGACTAAAGCGAAAGGCAGTGGTCTGGGATTGGCAATAACCCACTCAATCGTCCGCAAACATAATAGCGACATCATGATTGATTCTATCGAAGGACAAGGCTGCACCGTAACCATACATCTCCCCGCTGTTGAAACCAACTTGCCTGACAATTTGGCCTCAGAGCCCGCAAAGCCAACTTTAACCCCGAGCAACACCACCATTATTATCATGGATGACGAGGAAATTATCCGGGACGTGGTCGGAGATATGCTATCTCACAAAGGCTATAAAGTTCTCTTGGCTCAAGATGGAAAAGAGACTATCAGGCTTTATAAAAAAACCTTGAGCGATGGCAGCCCGGCCGAACTTATCATCATGGATCTGACTATTCCCGGTGGTATGGGAGGCCGGGAAACGGTTCAGGAAATACTTAAACTTAATTTGGAAGCAAAAGTGATCGTTGCCAGCGGCTACGCAAATGACCCAATTATGGCTAACTTCAAAGAATACGGCTTCAGCGCAGCCATAAACAAACCCTTTAATCTGCAGGAACTGACAACAATCATCGACAAAATGCTTTCTAACTGATCTCAACTTTCACTGGATATTTCATATAAGGGCAAGGAGGCAAGGGCAGGTAAAAGGTCGGACCAAGCTAACACATTGATTATTCATTGTTTAAATCCAAATAAAACCGATTTTTAGGGCTTAAAAGCTCATTTTTATGCCCAAAACTGACATCGTAAGTTGCTTCAGCTTCTCTCAATACATAGTGATCATCAATTTCTTTGATCTTTTTTTCAAACCAGCTTGGCTTAAGCTTTCTTCCGATATTTTCAACAAAGGCTTTACTGCCGACATTGTATTTCTGAGCCTTTTTACCGGCAACTAGCTGAAGACTTTTGGGTATGACGTTCTCGGTCTCTTCACTGTCGAGAGCCAACAAATGAATGTGATTGGATGTAACTGTATAGTTGAATATTTGTAATCCATAGCACTTTTTCGCTTCAAGCAACCAATGTAACCATCTCCTCCGATCTCGAGAAAATTTGAGTAAAAATTCCTTTTCATGGCATCTATGTGTTATGTGCCATACTTGTCCGGGAATAAGGTTAACTACAACCTGATTATATCCCCTTAGAGTCAATCAGTTTCACAAAATTTTTCTTAGATTAATACTATTTTTCATACTTTTGTCCTATTGCTTTTCTCAGAATATCCGATTAGTATTCATGCTGGTATTATATATGTGAACTCCACACTCGCCGAAAGACGAGGTCAAAAAGCCAAGGGTCTTGCCGCCAAAACCAAAAAGACTACGTTTACAGATGACAGCACCGCAAACATCTCTCTTGAGATAGCATACGACGGAGAGTTCTTTGGCATCTACCATAACGACATGCCTTTGATTAAAAGTATCGCACTTGATGCAACAGGCGACGGCGCCTGGGGAATAGACACTATTGAATATGGTTCCCCAGTTCCGATCCCCGGGGCTCTCTGGCTCTTAGGTTCGGGGCTACTGGGTCTTATCGGTCTCCGCCGCAGGAGAAGAAGATAACTTCTAAGAAACAATAAAAACGAAAAAAAGAGAGCAACCGGGTCTGATCAAAACGATCATCTTCGGTTGCCCTCTTTTCTGCTTTAACCCCTCTTTTTTCTGAGTCTTAAGTTGACTCTGATCACTCACCCCCGGTTGAAAGTATCCATATAGCCTTCTTGAAAGGGACACTCAGGTGCCTGGCCGAGGATATCCTCAAGGATAGTGTTCATGGTGTAGTGATCGTTGTCGAAACCGCCATGGGTCTGGCTGACTGATTTTGGGTTTGCAATGGCTTTACCCTGGCTGACAACAAAATTAAGATTTGCCGGTTTGGGCTCAAGCTCTTTTTCCAGGTATTTTTCCATGCCGAGGATTTTTGCCGGAACCTCCTCCTCAAAAGATCGTGAGACAAAGTAGAGCAGTGATTTCCGATAGGGACCGACGCTGTCATTAAGTTCCATAGCATCAGTTAAATGGTAAATATACATCCGGTCAATCCCAAAGAGGCCGGGTTTAAGCAGGGGCTCGTAGAGTTTTCGGTAGAGCTCCAAGGTCGCGGCCGGAGCCATGATATGGACCGAAGAGACCCTGAACTCGGGAAGAATTTTCGCCAAAGCCCGCAGGAGATAGGCGTGGACGATGGCCCCGGTACTATGACCAACGAGATGGAGTTGTTTGTTGCTGTTTCTTTTAAAAATTTCGGCAAAGAGCTTAAGAACCTGAACTCCGGCACGATTATATTCAAACCCTCTTCTGGCACCGCTTTTCATCTCTCTCCAGAAAGCCCGGCCCGGTACCCGCGCCCCCTTTTCCAGAAGCTTATCCCAGAGATCAAAACCGCCGACCCGCTCTGCCAAACCTTTGTCACAACGAAATATTAGATCTTTCAACTCCTCTAAGATACCGGTATCGTACATCCAGTGATAGGAGTAGACCCCATTTTTCTTAAATACCGGAGCCATATCCTTAATTCGGTTAGCCGCAGCTTTAGGGCTGTTGAGACCTCCATGAGCGTAAAACAGGAGGTTCTGGTATTTATCTTTGGTGAGGTTGTCAACGGTCTCCTGAACATCTGTAAGGTTACTGAAATATCTGCCATTATCGTAAAAATTACCATCATCAATATGGACAAAGTGGCCCTGAATTTCTCCCCGGGGTGAACCGATGACCAAATCCGTCAGGTTACCCTCAACCTTGGCACTGGCTGAATATGAACGGCCCCGGATTTGCGGGGTCGCCAAGGCCAACCGAAAAACCCAGGCATCGACCAGATTAAGTTCCCAATCTTCGTAACTCCAGAGCGCGATACCGCCGCTGCCCCAATTTTCACCCCAGGAGTTCTGCACCCAGAAACCATTTTCATCATAGCCAACCAGAGCAAAGGCATGGCCTCCACTGCGTCCCATACGAAGCGGGATTGCCCCAGCATTGACCTGAGCTTGAGACCAACCTTCATGCACATGAGCCGAACAAAAAATGGTTCCAGTTTCGTTTAAGGCCGCATGAAAATCAGCGATCCGGGGCGTCATCCGATAGTAGGCCCCAATGGTGTTGCTTCTGGCATCCTGGGCCGCCAAACGACTGAGCGAACCCGGTTTTGAGGGCGCATAGGGCCAGCATGAATCTTCACAAACCCCCATATTGGCCCAACCTTTGATTGCCCCCCGACAACTGGAACCAGAGTACTCTTCACCCTCCCACTCATCAAACTTTCGCGCCATTTCATAGAGCATGCGAGGACTGACCTTGATTTTATTTTTACGTTTGGCATTCAATAAATTAATCGCCCCCGCCAGACCAAAACCGGTACAGGCCCCCTCGGTACCCTGATTGAGAATCTGCAAACTTTGAGGTGGGGATAAGGTCGGTTTAAGTTGAATCAGGGCCGGCTGGTAAATCCAGTCCCTAATATCGGGCTGATCGGCAACTACATTAACCGGGATATTGTTAATTTTGGGGAAATTATCAGCCATAATTTTTACTCCACGCTCATAAATCAAAAATTATAGACGTTTCCGCCGCCGAAACGCAACCAGGCTCAACAATCCAGAACCCAAAAGCCAGACAGCCGCCGGTACAGGAACAACATTAACGTTTAGTAATACGCTATCCGCGTAGTGTCCGTCAAATTCAGGATCGAGAAAATCGTTTTCTTTATCCTCAATGGCACGCAGCTCGACCGCAAGATAATCCGTACCAGAAGGTAAAAGCAAACCTACACCTAATGGTTGCCAAGTATCAACATCATCATCTGTTAAGATGGTTCCCATATAGGAGCCTAGCGATGTTGCATTAGAAAAAACTGTAGGGAAAGCGGAAGGAGAACCACTACAGGCATAGATTGCTAAACCAAATTGTGTATCAGTAGTCCCTAAATCTCCCGCAACTCGGTTGAACCAGGCCGAGGCCGAGGCCGTAACCAAGCCGGCAGCAATACTAGCACTGAAAGCACTTACATCAACCAACTGCACAACTTGCGACGCTCCCGTAGTGCCGGGACTGAAAGCAGCATAAATAAAATTGAGCATATGGCTTCCCTGATAAGGATTAATGCCATTTTCAGCCCCCACAATTCCAGAAGCATCACCAGTCCAGTCCCCATAACTTGTCGGCCACGTAGGCGGACCATAGAGACAGGTCGACTCGTGTGTTTCAAACCCGGGATTGGTAATGAGGTTCGCAGAAACTAACGAAATTGGTCAAAACAATATAACCAACACCATAAATGAAATCTTACTTCCAGTTCCAAATCGTCTCATTATTTGCCCCCCCTAAAAATCAATACCTAACATAGCCCAGCCACCAACATAGTCGCTTAGAGTCTTAATTGTGATATACGTTTAATAATATTATTAAACATAGTAAGCAATATTTCGGATCTCACCTTGTTGACTTTCCAACTTCAATAATCATTCTATAATTTTCTTTTTTCTTCTGATCCTAATACCAAGCAATCCTGCTAAAAACTTGCGTTTCATATCTTACCCCCTCCCTAATATGTTGAATATCCTTAAAGTTTGAAAAACCTCAAACTATCATCTTCCACAAAAAAAGCCGGATTGCTCTTAAATTATTAAAGAGGCAACCCGGCTGTCTTTCTTGATTCTGGAGGCAAGACCCGTGGCTTTCCGACCCCACCTTTAGGCAGGAGTGGTTTTCACATATTTCCTACATCTCTTATAGAATAACCGAAATTGCTGAAAAATCAATAGGACAAAAGTATGAAAATAGTATGCATTTCAATATAACGATAGATTGGAAAAATCTTTTCGAGAAAGTTCAAGATCTCTTGCAGGATCAAAAAGGGGATTTGTAAAGAGCACAACTTCCTTGATTTTTCCTCGCCATTATGTAATCGTAGCTAATCGCTTACGGCAGAAAACAGACATCCGAAGCCTGAAAAGCAAAATCTCTAACTATTTCTACGACCTGACTTTCTAAGGAGAAAATTTTCATGGAGTGCAAGCAGACCGTTAATCTTGAAAACTGTAATTGCAGTTATGAACCCTGCTCTCGCAAAGGCTTCTGTTGTGACTGCCTGCGCTACCACTTGAAAAACCGCCAGCTTCCGGGTTGCTGTTTTCCGAATGACGCGGAAAAAACCTTTGACCGATCTTTTGCTCATTTCGCCCGCCTGGTTCAAGAAAACCGGGTATAAAATAATCAAACTTTGAATTTTCTCTTCTATTTTTTCATCCTCATCTCATTTCTGGTCGCCGGCTGGCGTCAGGTTACCTGGATTCCAGTAAACGGAGTTCCCGAACCATTAACAGCCTTAACTGCAACCATCGTCAATACGGCTGGTGATGCGGTACAGCTGGCCCTGGGCCTAGTCGGGGTTATGGCGCTTTTTCTCGGCCTTATGAAAGTTGCCGAAGAGGGCGGCCTCTTAAAGCTTGCCGCCCGGGGCATTCGCCCCCTGCTGATTCGCCTTTTTCCAGAAGTCCCGGCAGACCATCCGGCCATGGGGGCGATGGTTATGAATATGGCGGCTAATCTGCTGGGCCTCGGCAATGCCGCCACGCCTTTCGGTATTAAGGCGATGCAGGAGCTTGAAACCTTAAATCCCGAACCGGGCCGGGCCACCGATGCGATGGCCCTGTTTCTGGCAATCAATACCTCCAGTATCACCTTGCTGCCCACCGGCGTCATCGCTTTGCGAGCCGCCGCGGGCTCGACCAATGCCGCCGGGATTCTCCCGACAACCCTCTGCGCCACCCTTTTTTCGACCGTCACGGCAATCTTTTTCGCCAAACTCCTGGCCCGACTGGGGCGCCGAAAAACTGCAAACCGAACTCATAACAAAAATGCTGAAAAATCAACTGGCAACCTGGCCCCGGCGGGGTCCATCACCGTCCAGCACGACCTCTCACTGTGGAAAACAATGGCTGTAATTGGAATTCTCGTTGCTCTGATCCCCTTAATGGTTATCTACGGCCAGAATATTTCCGGCTGGATTGTTCCCGGCCTGATGGTCTCGCTCCTCACTTTTGGTATCTGGCAAAAAGTTCCGGTCTACGAAGCTTTTGTCAGCGGTGCCAAAGACGGTTTTCAGGTGGCGATCAAAATTATTCCTTACCTGGTAGCCATCATGGTCGCCATCGGCATGCTCCGCGGCAGTGGGGTTATGGAGATCGTAGCTGACAGCATCGGCCACTATACCGCCGCCCTGGGAATGCCGGCCGAAGCCCTGCCGATGGCAATTTTACGCCCCTTGTCAGGTTCCGGTGCCTATGGTATTCTGGCGGCAACCATTAACAACCCGGCCATCGGCCCGGACAGCTACACCGGTTATCTGGTCTCAACCCTGCAGGGCTCAACCGAAACCACTTTTTACGTGATGGCTGTCTATTTTGGTGCCGTCCAGATTAAAAAAGTACGTCACACCCTGGCCGCCGGTCTTTTAGCTGACCTGGCCGGGGTTATCGGCGCCATAATAGCCTGCAAAATATTCTTACAATAACCTCTTAACAGCAGAGAGACTTCAGTCATCAAACAAACAGCTTTACTGCCCACTGCAGACTACCCACTGCCCACTGAAAAAGACCATGCCTAACTGGTTCTGGACATTCATGCTTTTTGTTTTTGCCATCCACTTTCTGGTTTTTGCCTGGATGGCGGTAAAACGACGCCGTCTCGCCTCAACTTTTGCAGCAGGCGCTTTTTTTCTTCTCTTTCTGGCGATTGCGGTACGACTCTGGTTACCGGAGAGTTACCTGTTAGGAATTCGTGCATACTGGTTTCTAAGAATTCCAGCCTGGATACTGGCTCTGGCTGGCCTTTCCTCGGCTTGGCACCAACGCCAGCAAAAAAACCAAGAAAATGGATAATTCCTGAAAGGAGGATAAAAAATGAAAAACTTTAAAAATATCGTCTTTTTCTCCGGCGCCGGTCTTTCGGTTGAAAGTGGAATTCCGACCTACAGAGGAGAGGGCGGCATCTGGAAGAACTATAACTATCAAGAATACGCCTGCCAGGAAGCTTTCGCCAGAGACCCGGAAAAAGTCTGGGATTTCCACGATAAACGTCGAGCTCTGATCAAAAGCTGCAATCCCAACTCCGCTCACAAGATCATCACCAGAGTCCAGCAGGAACACCCCCAGACAACTATTATCACCCAGAACATCGATGGCCTGCATCAACGAGCCGGAACTAAAGATGTCATCGAACTCCACGGTAGTATCTGGCGTTTACGTTGCCCGGAAAGTGATGCAATAAAAGAAAATTTTGAGGTTCCTTTGCCCCAGAGAAGGTGCGCAAACAACTCCTGGTGGCGGCCCGATATCGTCTGGTTTGGTGACCCTTTGCGCGAGGAGACTATCCAAGCCGCTCTCAACGCCCTGCAACAATGCGACCTTTTCTTATGTATCGGAACCTCGGCCGTTGTCTACCCAGCCGCACAGATGCCGCAAATCGCCATTGACAACGGTGCACAAACTATCGAAATCAACCCTGAAACAACGCCTATCTCCAACCTCTTTAAGCGCCGTATGCAAACCTCTGCCAGCCGCGCCTTAAAAGAACTCTTTCCGGAATTTGCCGACGCTTAAACTCGACACCAGTCTCCTTTATAAAAAATCAATTATAGACATATTTAAAAAGTCGTGCTATCAGGCTTTGCCTGAAATTTGTTGCCTGCCAACTTGTGATACTTCAAGGAATTAAACATGACCATTGCATCAATCAGCTACCAGAAAGTAAAAATCGATAAAGGCTATACCGACCGCCTCCTGGAAATCAACTTGAGTGACCGAACCATGGTCGTTAAAGAGATCCCGCAAAAGACCAGAGAGATGTTTGTCGGGGGCCGGGGTTACTGTTTGAAAATGGTCTACGATGGCACTACAGCCGCAACCCGCTACGACAGTCCGGAGAATGTCCTGGCTTTTGCGGGTGGCCCTTTTTGCGGGGAGAGCAGTTTTGCCGGAACCGGCAAATTCATTATCGGCTCAATCTCACCTTTGACTGGGACTTTCTGTGACTCCAACGTCGGCGGCTACTTCTTTCCATTAGTCAAAAATGCCGGTTTTGACGCGATCACCGTAACCGGCAAATCGATTGATGATGTAATGATTTTTATTGATGATGAAGCGGGCACAATCAGCCTCAAAGAGGCACCCAAAACCGATAGTTCTCTGCTTGAAGCCGAAAACC
The DNA here is from genome assembly GCA_964457755.1 of uncultured Thermodesulfobacteriota bacterium. Classification (GTDB taxonomy): domain Bacteria; phylum Desulfobacterota; class Anaeroferrophillalia; order Anaeroferrophillales; family Tharpellaceae; genus Tharpella. The sequence continues at coordinate 71,217 of CAYWGC010000009.1, forward strand.
TGGTCGAGAAGTGGCGGGGAGAGAGTAAAGCTAAATCGATCGCCTTTGTTAATGCCGGAATCGGCAGTAAAAATACTTTTTTCGGCTGCATCAACAGTGTCTACTACGACGTTCCCCGGCAACGTTGCCGGGCCAAACAGGCAGGCCGGGGCGGCATGGGGACAATCATGCGCGATAAAGGTTTATGGGGAATCGTTGTCAAAGGCAGTCTCGGCGGGGCTAACCGCAACCAGGCCGTAGATAAAAAAGGGGTGCGAAACGCAGGCACAGATCTGCGCAAGGTTATCCGCGACGTTGACCCCAACGAACTGCGCCTCGCCCAGCAGGGCACCACAAGTCTGCTCGATATGATGAATAATCATGACATTCTGCCGGTTAACAACTATAAATTTGGCCGTGATGATCGCCAGGTTATGGTTTCCGGCAAAATCTTTGAAGAGAAAATTTTTGACCAGAACTACCCGGACGGCTGTTTTGCCGGCTGCACCCTCTCCTGCACTAAAGGTTGCGAAGCCCACACCCTGACCACCGGCCCTTTCGCCGGAAAAACCGTCCCGGTAGATGGGCCCGAATATGAGACCGCGGCAGCGATTACCAATCTTGGGATTTTTGAAATCCCGGCAATCATGGAGTACGCCTGGTATTGTGATGAATACGCTCTGGATACAATCAGTACCGGCGTGGTTATCGCATTTCTCATCGAAGCCTTCCAGCAGGGCCACCTGACCAAGGAAGATACTGACGGTATTGAATTAAAATGGGATGACAAAGAGACTATCTTTGATCTGCTCCACAATATGGCCGCCGGCAGGGGAAGTTTTGCCGGTGAAGTCGGCCACGGTATCCGCCATATGAAAACTTGGGTCAGTGAGCGCGCCGCCGCCAGAAACGGCAACGATAAAAATAAGATCATGCGGGAGCTGGAACTTTTCGGGATGGAGAGTAAAGGCCTCGAATTCTCTATGTATATCACCAAAGAGTCGCTGGCCCAACAGGGCGGTTACGGCTTTGCCCTGAAAGGCCCCCAACACGACGAATCGTGGCTTATCGCCTTAGATCAGATCAAAAATGAAATGCCGAGTTTCGCCGAGAAAGCGGCCGCCTTAAGATGGTTCCCCCTATTTCGCACCTGGTTTAATATCGCCGGACTCTGCAAACTGCCGTGGATCGATGTACGCCATCCCGATGCTGCTAAAACCGCCGACCCGGCCAAAAACCTGCCCACAGTTGACTGCTATCTTGAACTTGTCAACTCAACCCTGGGCACTGAGAAAACCCTCGACGATCTCTTAAACGAATCAGAGCGCTGCTATCTTCTCCATAAACTCATCAATCTGCGGCAGGGTTTCGGCACCCGCATTCACGACCGCATCCCGCTGCGCGCCATGGCCCCGGTTTTTGCCGACGAATTTGCCTCGCGCCGGGAGTACTACGTCAACAACCTCAAAGAGAACACTGATATTAAAATAAATGGCCAGGATGATGCCGAACTCCTGCAAAACCTACAAGATCATCGTCGGCAACAATACGAGATCTTGACCGATACCGTCTATGCCGAAAAAGGTTTTGACTTAAACGGTATTCCCTTGGACGAGACCTTGCAGAGATTGGGATTTGAAGAATCCGAATATCAGGAAATCATCAACCAGGCCCGCCAGCAGAGCGCTTAAAGTTTACGCACTTTTAAACCTCACATGAGCCTCTACCAACCGGAGATGATCTAAAACTATTGCAGGGTGGGCACTACCCACCATTTCAGGGTAAACGCTTGCTTAATGGCGAGACTCATAGGTTCTCACGACGAAGCAATTGCACGACCTCGTCAAGTTGGTGCAGAAAACGTGAACGATCACGTTTATTTTGCGGGGGCGGCCCACCGGTGATCTCGCCGCCGTCACGAAGTTCCGCCAGCAGATCACGAGTGGCAACGGCATCGCCAATATTATTTTCCGTAAACGGCTTTCCGGTTGAACCAATAACCCGGGCCCCTTTCTTCAAGCAACGACTCGCAAGAGGGATATCAGCGGTAACCACGATGTCAAAAGCTTGCACATGGTCAACAATCCAATCATCAGCCGCATCAAAACCACCCCCAACAACTTCGAGAGTGATGCCGCGTTCATTCGGGGTTCGCATCCAGGAGTTGGCCACCAAGGTCACATCAAGGTTATAACGACTGGCGACCCGATAAACTTCCGGTTTGACCGGGCAGGCATCGGCATCGACAAAGATATGCAGCATATAAAATCCCACCTTTATAGCTTAAGAAAACCTTAAAGAATCTCTCTTAAAGCTTTAAGTACACGCTCTACATTTTCCGGTCTGGCAGTATGTCCCATCAAACCGATACGCCAAATTTGTCCGGCTAACGGACCTAAACCGGCCCCGATTTCAATCTTATAATCAGTCAACAAACGCCTACGTACAGCCGCTTCATCGACACCTTCAGGGATTTTTACTGCATTGAGCATCGGCAGCCGGCAGGATTCATCCACCAGCATCTCCAAACCTAAACTTTCAAGTCCTCTCACCAACATTTTATGCATCTCCAGATGACGACTATAGACCGATTGTGGGCCTTCCTGGAGAATGAGATAGAGCGCTTGATAGAGACCATAGAGCATGTTCACCGGCGCCGTATGGTGATAAGCCCGACTTTTGCCTTCCCAGTAACCGGCAATCAGGCTCATATCCAGATACCAATTAGGCACCTTACTCTGCCGGTTCATCAAGAGATCCACGGCTCGCACAGAAAAAGAGACCGGAGCCAGTCCTGGAGGGCAGGAGAGACATTTCTGACTAGCGCTGTAGAGGGCATCGATCCCCCACTTATCCATCGAGACTTCCATGCCGCCGAAACTGGTAACCGCATCAACCAGATAAAGGGTATCGAGACCGGCTAACAGCGCCCCGACCTCCGCAACCGGATTACAGACCCCGGTTGAAGTCTCCGCATGAACTATCGCAACCAGCTTATATTTTTTCAATTCGAGCTTCTGCTTAACCGACTCAACCAGCACCGGCGTACCCCAATCAAATTCTAATACATCAACTTCCGCACCTAACCGCGTCGCGACCTCCGCCATGCGCAACCCAAAGACCCCATTCTTCAAAATCAAAACGGCATCATCAGGCTCCACCAGGTTCACAAAAACAGCCTCCATCCCAGCCGAACCAGTACCGGAAAGCGGCATAGTCAGGGAATTTCGAGTCTCTAACAAAGCCTGTAACTGCGCCTTAATCCCATCCATTATTTTAATAAAATAGGGATCAAGATGGCCCAATGTTTTGCGGCTTAAAGCCTCATATACCTCTTCACTGACACAAGAAGGCCCAGGCCCCATGAGCAAAACTTCTTCAATACCATTTAATAGATTTCCCATCTCAACAGATTCCCTAAATCACAGATTCAAACCAACATGAAACAATATACTAAATCGGGATACCTTAATAATCAAGACTTTATTTTACCTCAAAGAAATCCTCCTCCGACAAACAACGATACTATGCAGACATATAATATGATTGCATTTCGATGGCATACCATCGCATTTACAAAAACGCTTGATTAATAGGATCGTTGGTGATACATTTAGACGTACAACAGACAACAGGAGATGTGAAATGGGTAAACTATCAAATATTATTCCGGTGAGCGATTTGCGACAGGATGCCGCCAAGCTCCTAAAACAATTAAAAAACACTAAAGAGCCTTTAATTATCACACAACGAGGGCGGGCAACAGCAGTGATATTAGGTGTTGATGCATATGATAAATTTGAACACGAAAAAGAGCTCTTACGTCTTTTGGCAAATGGAGAGAGGGAAATAGAAACGGGCAAAGGATATGATCTGGATACAGTCCTTGCCGAAGCCGACCTCCTTTTGGCTAAGGATCCCTCTTGAAAGTTCAATTTACCCCTTCTGCCAGAAAGCAATTTCTTGCTGGACTATCATATATCCAACGCGATAAACCTTCGGCAACAGTCAACTTTCGGAATCGAACTGAAAAAATTTTACGCAGGATTGAGGACTTTCCTGAATCTGGAAGAATTATACCGGAATTTCCAGAGCTTCCCTATCGAGAAGTAATCATTTCACCATATCGGTTTTTTTACAAAATTAAAATTGATGTCATCTGGATTATTGCAGTGTGGCATGGAGCACAGCTTCCAAAGGAGCCGGCATTTTAGCGCCAACAATCATACCACCGAGAAAACTCGCCGCCATCCTCAAGGCACCGGACATCCGTTTTCTTGACTTATAAGAACCAAGATCAAGAACTATAAGCGAACCACGTAAGGCACCAACCCCAAAAGATCGGTGACTTATAGTAACGTTATTTCAGATACTAATTCACCCGACCGAAAGCGGCGGTAAAGAGAAACAGGTCAATATTATCAACCTGGCCGTCACCATTCAGATCAAAAGGACAAGGTGAAAGCTCCGAACAGTCCTGGCGTCCGTAAGCTTCAGCAAAGGCTCTCATGTCACTACCATCAGCATCGCCGTCACCATCGGGGTCGGCGAGCAAGAACGGCAATTCATCGACAGAGGTTGGGTCACTGTTGGAAAGAAACTCTCTCAAATTGGAGAAGAGATCACCGTCGTAGTCTTCAAATGCAGTAAAGATGCTGTTTTTAAAATGCTCAGCTTCCCACCAATCACGATTGCCTCTGACAACTATAGTGATGCCAGCGGCATCACCCCTCCCGTTTGGTATGGCGTCAGTAATCAGTTATTTAATTCCGCTGACGCAATGGTGGCCGGCAGCCTGGATTCCTGGACTGAGTGTGCCCACCAGTTCAGCTTGCACGCTTGGGCCCGAACGACGGACGGCTATAACTATTATTAAGCGCAGCGAGTTCAACAACCACTATTTTTTCTTCTTTCAGTTTGATCTTTACAATCTCCTTTAGCCAGGCAGCAACCATCTATGTATCATCCTCTGACACCTATCAAAGCATCCAGGCCGCCGTTGATGCCGCCCAAAGTGGTGATGAAATCATCGTCCGAGACGGCACTTACCAGGAAAACATCCTGGTCCATAAAAGTTTAACTATCCGCTCGGAGAACAGTCGGCTCACAACTTTTATTGAAGCCGCAAATCCGGCTCTGAATGTGGTTGAAATTATTGCTAACCAGGTAAATATCGAAGGGTTTTCAATCTCCGGTGGCAGCGCTTTGGATGTCTGCGGCATTCTTCTTGGCCGAACGCTTGCAGATGTTGGAGTCGGGGGCTGTCAGATAAGCCATAACCGGGTCGGTTTCGACAGCAGTCACAAAAATTGTTATGGCATCTATATCTACAGGGAAAACAATAATACTCTGCTTAACCCATGTTTAACAAGATTTTAGCTGATTTGTCCATTTTTGGCATTTTTAGAGCGA
>CAYWGC010000010.1:0-74525 GCA_964457755.1 uncultured Thermodesulfobacteriota bacterium
GGGATTCGCACCCGCTTGAATATGCGACCTAGGCCCGGCCGCACTAACTATTCAGTCAACCCACTGTAAAGCTATAACAAATAGTGTCGAACATCGCTTCGCCCTCTTTATAAAGGGGTCAAAGCTGGGGTGCTACGCACCTTGTACCAGCAATGACCCCAATCCCGGCAATTTGTGAAAGGTGCCTGAATAGTTACCAAAAAATTTGTGTTTATTTGTGTCCATTTGTGGTTACGCTTTTTTTAACCACAAATAAACACAAATTTGCACAAATTTAAAAAGGCTAAAAAGTTTTAACCTTTTGCACCGGAGCCAAACTGATATCTTGTTATTTTACTGACCAGCGCAAATCACTTCAGTAAGATTATTAACCAGTTCCAGAGAAGGACGATCATAAAAAACGCCGCTTTCGGCATCTTTGCCGTTAATACCTCTGAGATAGAGATAGTAGACCCCGCCGAAGTTGGTCTCGTAGTCATAATCTTTGAGACGGTTTTGCAAAAAACGGTGCAGAGCTATCAAATAGAGATGGTATTGAAGAAGATAGTCTGATTCGAGCATATTCTGCTGCAGCGCCGGCGCCGTATAGTCAGCATAAGCCGGTCCCAGGTTATTGGTTTTCCAATCAATCAGATAATAGCGGTTATTAACACTGAAAACAAGGTCGATAAATCCGTTAAGGTAGCCGCACTTCGGTAGATGAGCCGGAAAACTGAGTTGCCAGCCGGCAATTTTATCCGGTGCGGTTTGCTTGAAAGCGGGCAATCCCTGACTTTTGAGCAGATCCGATAACTTTTCTCCGGAAAGCGTTGCCGGTACCGGCAACGAGAACTCCATCTCAGCCCGCGCCACAAGATCATCCTGGGAAAGTTTTAGCTGACCATCGGCGCCTGGCAGCGGCGTATTTAAGAGCAGCTCCAGCATAATAAAAAGCTTACTTTCATACTCTGACAAAAGGCTTGCATAATCTGATTGTGAGGATGCAATAAGCCCATAGCGTTCGAGAGAGCTGCGCACCAGATCTTTGAGTTGCGGATCATTTTGCCACTCTTTTTGCCTGACTATGGCAAAATCCATCTTTTCCAGGATCACATGGATGGCGTTACCGGTGGCCGTCCCGCCGGGGAAATTTACTAATGGAGGCGGTGTGTCATAAACCGAGATTAGTGACGACTCCGACAGTGCCACAGGATGAGAATAGGCCGCCGGCGCTTGCTGATGGCGCTCGGCTGTCAACCGGGAAAAACTTAAAAACCCTTTTGCGGGCAAAAGTTTACGCTTGAAGCTACGAGCCGTTACGGAAACTGGATCTAAATAGTCGGACTCGAGTTGTTGCTGACTCCAGACCGGAGTTTCGCGGACAATCTCAGGAATATCTTCCCAGATCTCCGCTTTTTCATCATCGATCACCTTTGAACTTGGAGCCGGGCCCCCTTGAGCGATAAATTTCTCTAGTTCACTCTCATTTAGCGGCGGCCGCCGCAGATACATCAACGCGGTTTTGCCGCTGTCTCGAAGCTGCGGCCAGGCCATATAGAGAGAAGATTGAGCTCGGGTTAAGGCAACGTAAAGAAGTCTTAAGTTTTCGGCCAGATCTTCCATGCTGGCGGCCGCAAGATTTGCTTTTGCGGCTTCGGGGCTTAAATCAAGACAACGAACATAGCCCTCACCGGTGGCCGCCGTTTTATGAAAAATTGTCTCAGAACGTTTATGAGCTGCCGGTTTAAATCCCCGAGACCATAAAAAAGGGGCAAAGACAATCGGAAACTCCAGACCTTTACTTTTATGAACCGTCATAATTTTAAGGACTTCCGCCTCACTCTCTAAACGCAGCTCATACTCATTTTCATCATCGCTGACGCCAGCAAGGTGTTCATGAAACCAGTGCAAAAGGGCTTGCGGCCCCAAAAGATGCTCATTTTCAGCCTGATGCAGGATCTCTTGCAGATGATAAAAGTTCGTGAGAGAGCGCTCCCCCTGGGAAGAACAAGCCAGGTTGAGACGAAGATCAAAATCGGGGTCAGGTGACAAGGCCGCGTCAGAAAATCCGGAGATATCAGGAAAACTTGAAAAGATTGCCATCAATCCCCGCTTTAACCAGCTCTCGCGGGCAGCGTAAAAAATCTGCCGCCAGAGCTCATACTCCTGACGACAAAGAGTTAACGGCCCTTCCCCGTCGAACCCTGCACCATCATGGACCGCCGCCAAAAAGGCTGCGTCAAACCCCAGTAAAGAAGTGCTTAAGGCCGTACTTAAGAGACGATCATCATCGGGATAAAGCACCGCCTTCAAGAAAAAAAAGAGTTCTCTGGCTTCAGCCGTCTGCCAGAGATTACCGGCGGCGGCGATCACCGCCGGCACCCCGCGGGCAGTACATGCGGCCCAAACCTGGGCTGCCTCTTTGTTAGTCGTCGTCAGAATCGCGATATCGGAAGCCCGCAGAGAACGGCGAGAATTGTTCTCCTCGTTAACCAACACCGCCCGACTATTCTCAAGCAAAGATTTTTTAGAGTGAGGCTTGCGATCCGAAGCCAAAAGTTCAACACAACGACTCGCAACGGCGTTGATTAATTGATAACGAGCCCGGGATGCCGTCAGATTTTCGCCATCTTCACCGCTAAGATGCCAAAAATGAAAGGGCACCTCTTCCCGACCGTCGATAAACAATTTATGCTGCGACGGACGACCCGCACACATGGGCCAATAGTCAATCCCTTCAAGGAGAAAAGGGGCCGGAATTTGAAATATCCGGTTCAGCGCCTTTAACAACTCCGGTGTGGAGCGAAAATTCCGATCCAGGGTAGCCCGTAATTGTCCCGCTTCCTGAGCCGCTTCAAGATAGGCGTAGATATCGGCACCGCGGAAACCATAGATCGACTGCTTAGGATCACCGATACGATAAAAAAGAACCTCGGACCGCTCAAAAAGGGCGTTAAAAATCCCGTATTGAACCGGATCGGTATCTTGAAACTCATCAACTAAAGCTACCTTAAAACGCTCTCCTGCGAGACGCCGTAAAACCCCGCCTGCAACTGACTGCAAAGCTTTGCGCAGACCCGTAAGAAAATCACTGTAACCCTGCTGACGGGCCTTAAGTTTACAAGCCTCAACCCCGTCCGGACCAGCGGCAAAGTCAAGAAAATCTCGCTTTATGGCACAGACCAGATTATCGGCAATTTGCTGGTAAAAAACAAAATCGGCGGCAAGCTGCTGACAAAGATCAAAAAACGGATGCTCCGGCGTCGTCTGCTGAGCCCGGGTTTTAGCTTTAAGGGCGCTGGCCGAAAACTTTACTAAAATTTTGGCGGCCTCGGCCGTCGGCCAATCCGCTTCGACCAGGACTTGCTCAAGCTGGGTCGCAAAATTGTCGAACTTTGCCAGAGGCCAGACACTTTTATGCAGAGGCTCTCCGTTATAGAGAAGATCCTTGATCGCAGGCCGCTCCTTAACCATATAATTATGGGCATTTTGACAGTTATCTCTAAATTGCGGGACCAGATTTTCAATCTCGGCTACAAGGTGGGCAATCTCCTCTGCCCAACAACCAGCTTCCGGGTTTTCCGGTAAAACCACAAGATCGGGATCCTGATCCAGCCGGGCCGCCAGGGATACCAAGGTTTCGAGCTGCAAACCGCAGTCGACAGCGATCCGGGCCAGCAATTCAGAACCCTTATAAAACCTTAGCCGCCAATAATCTGCAGCCACCGACTCTATAAAAAGCCGGCTCTCTTTAACCAGCTCAACCCCGGCCCGCTGACTGCACTCAAAGGCATAATCGCTTAAAATACGATTACAAAAACCATGAATAGTAGCAATTACAACCTCATCGAAACTGCCTCTGGCACTATTAAGACGCTCTTTAAGGAGATTAAGCGAGGCCCCCTGAGCCAGCGCCTGGGCCAGTACCCGGCCGAGATCGCCATCTTTTTCCGGGTCGAGGGGACGGCTTGGAGAGATAGCGCCAAGAAGGTTTGCGGCCGCTTTCAGGATCTCACGAATCCGCTCTTTGAGCTCTTCAGTCGCGGCTTGGGTAAAGGTCACTACCAGGATATTGCCAGCCTTAAGGTCAGCCCTCTCCAGAACCAGACGCAAGAATAGATATTGAATCGTATAAGTTTTGCCGGAACCGGCTGCCGCCTCAATCAAAACCCGTCCTCGGGTAAGAGGATAGTCAAGAATATCATATTCGCGAAATGGGATAAGCCGTGTCATCTTATAAATAACCTACTCCGGCCCAGCCGGAAGCATAGTAATATACATTCATTAATTATTTTTTTGACAGGATTGACAGGATAAAACCGGATTTTTTATCCTGTTAATCCTGTTAATCCTGTCTAAACAAAAAAACCGACCCTAAACGCTGGGCTAAGTTTTCAAAATCAGCCCAGAAGGTTTCGTCTTCGAGGTTATCCTTAAAACAGAATTGAAAGGCTTCATCCTGGACGTCGTAGTTATTCTCTGAGGCGAGCAGGGTTCGAACTTTCTCGCGTGCCTTGGCGCGACCCTTTTCGACACCTCCCTTTTCCGCCTCTTTTACAAAAGTTTTGTACCAAGGCAGGGAGAGGGCCGGAAGAAAAGGCAACGGCCGCTGCAAACCTTCAATAAAGATCTCATAGAGAATTGCGATTTCAACCCGAGCCTGAGTCACCTCCCGCACCGCAAAAACGAGCGGATTTTTTTCCGTCAGGGCGTGAAAACGGGTCTCCTGCGCCCCTTCTTCAGTTTCGCCATGAAGCTTTGAAAGTTCAAGACCAAGATGGAGAATTGCAGAACGCATCCAATCCTTATCTTTAGCCTCTTTTGCCGGACGATAGAGGACCTGTCTGATAATCCCGTCCTCTCCGCAATAGAGGCTGGCAAGCTTTAACTGAATCTCAACGCCCCCCTCATCAAGCACCAGAGTGACGGTCTCCTGTAAAGGAGGTAGAGCTCTAACACAAAAAGGCGCAATCTCGGCCGTCATGGCGATGGCGGTTTTGAACTTCTCGGCAAAGACCACCCGGCCCGAAGCCCGTAACGGCAATTTACCGGCACCAGCCAAACGTCGCTCAACTTTTTCCATAAATGCGGGATCTGAGCGCGCCCCAAAAGGAGTCGCCAGTAAGCAGTCAATCATCTCATCGTAAAGTTGATACGAGTCAAGCGCATTAAGTGCAAAAGGCTCACTATCGTCAAGATGGTCAATTTCTAAAATCTCCGGGGCAACTCTAAGGCGCTCTTTAAGAAAATAACGGGCAGGACTCGTGTAAAAGCGAAGCAGATCTAAAAGCTCAATCCTTTCAGGCAGTATTATATCCAGAGGCGGACCCAGAAAATCCGGTTTCTGGGTATGCTGTCGACTCAAACCGGCGGCAATCGCGGCCGCAATAGAATCGTAAGAGAAAAACCGCTTCTCCTCATTTCCATTGTCGCCTACAACTTGAAAATAACGCGGGCTGAAAGGCTGGGGCGGATGGTCATAGAGCAGCAGATCACGCAAAGATTTTGCCCCGGCTTTAAGCGGAACCACAAAATGATCTTCGACATAATCTAAAAGTTCACTGATCAGGAGTGACGGCGGCCGCAGATGATTGTCTTTGGGATCGCGCCCGATATAACTTAAAACCAGGGTATTGCGGGCGGCTAAGAGAGTTTCTAAAAAGAGATAACGATCCTCGTCCCGAGCGGTTCGGTCTCCGGCCCGAGGCACAAGTGAGATAAGATCGTAAGCGGGTGGCCGCTGGTTGCGCGGAAAGTCGCCATCGTTAAGGCCGAGCAGACAGATCATCTTAGCGGGCAGAGCCCGCAGCGGCAGGATTGATGAAAAATTAATGCCGCCAGCAAAAAAACCGGCCCCATCAAGGATCTCCCCTAAACTCTTTTCCAGGGCAGCGATTATCGTTTCCGTACTCAAACAAAAGATCTTACTCTCATCCGCAGCAGACCCTGCTACTGTGTCCAGTTGGTGACCAAGGTTATTGATGGCTTGGCGCAAAAGCAACAAATCGCCGTCACCGGCCGACGCGGGCAGGATAAAATCATCAATCAGGCTTTCCAACTCCATCCGCCACTGGGCTGCCGGCAAAGTTTTTAACAAACGCTGCCGGGTTTTACCCAAAGCCCTGATAAAAGCACAAAAAGATCCCAGGATCAGGGCTTCAGAACCCTCAATTCCAGGCAGGGGGGAAAAACCGGGGCCGGCCGCCAAGCCCCCGGATCCAGATGCCCAGACCTCGACCTCTGGATCTGAACCAACCCCTGAATTATTTAGACCATTCCCGGCCAGGCCATAACCGGCCAGCAGCCGGTTCAGCCCCCAGGCAAAAGAGTGCTCGGTAAAGTCGACCCCAATATTTTCCTGCCTAAAATCACCGTCAAGCCCCCAATTAACCGCAGCTTTCCGAAGCCACTCACGCAGCACAGCCAGACCAGATTCCGTAACCGAAAAACGCCGACAAACCACATCTTGACTAAAGAGATCAAAAACCTCACTTAAATGATAACGACTCCGGGTCAGGCGCAAAAGATCGAAAAAAGCCCTGATAGCCGGCTGCCGCAATACTGATTTAGAGCTGACCAGGGAAAAAGCCAGTCGAGAGTTGTCGGGAAGCGGCCGTCGATGAGCAAAAAGAGCCTCAATATAGGGCGCATAGAGACTTATATCAGGGGCCATGACAAAAATATCATCGGGTTCTAAAGCGGGGTCACGCTCAAGGGCCGCCAGAATTGTATCGTAAAGAATTTCGACTTCACGCTTTAAGCCATGACTACTGTGGATCTGTAAAGAAAAATCATCATCTTCAAGCCTTACGGGGGTATGCGGAGGTTCTAAAAAAAGGATTTGGCGTTGCAGAGAGACGAGCAGTGAGTTTCCTTCAGGGACCACAAAATGTTCATTGTACTCGGCCACTTCCAGGGCTGCGGCAAGATCGAAAAAAGCCCTCCCCAAACGCCCCCAGGAAGCCAGCAGCGGATGCCCGGCGGGCTCATCGGATTCTGGTTCGGACTGCGTTGGGGGCGCCTGGAAGCGACTTTTTTGGCCGCCGAGGTAATATTGATCACCCCAGTATTCGGCACAAGGATTACAATGAAAGAGATGAACCTCGGTTAAGCGCGAGAGCCCCTTAAAGAGGTCGAAATAGGTAAAAGGCAGAGCCGCAAACCCAAAAAGAAAGAGTCGCGAAGGTAAAGCTGAGCTTAATTCATGAAGTGAAAACGGAGACGCTTCCGGAAAAAATTCGGGATAGATCATCTCGTTTAAAAGTTCATGCAGGGCGGCAAAATGAACTTTGGCCTGGCCCTTGCCAAGAGCAAGCCAGAGATCTTTCTGCCACCTTGAAGAGGCAAATTGAGAGAGCGGATTTTCACCCCGCTCCCAGGCCCGGATAAGTTCCGGTCGAGCCAGCAGGTAACGATCAAAAAGATCGGCTAAAGCCAGTGCCAGATGATAACGCGAAAGCTCATCCCCGGTCTCGTTAAGATAACTGTCAAGTTCCGGAGAACGGCCAAGATTAAGACCACGGCCCGGTGCCAGGGCAAAAAAGATTTTCCAGGCCAGACTCTCCTGGGCAAACGGATTAACCTTTGCCCCCGGATCAATCTGAAATCGCAGACCGGCCAAAACACTCTTTTCAAGAAAGGCTTGCGGGAAAGGAAATTCAAGATTTGCCGAAATCCCGTTGACCCGGGCAAGATAGAGTTTTAACCAGCGCTCAAGAGCTCGACTCGGGACCACCACGACCTCAGGATCCAGGACTCCGGCAGACTTTTTTTCAAGCAGAAAAGTCGCCAAGACCCGGGCTGACTCTTCCAGATGATTACTGCTGTGAATAAAAAAACCGGCCATTACATCCTAATAAAGTCATAGCAAACGGCGACAATTTTGCTTCGCCCTCATAAACACAACATCCTCTTCTTTTTCATCTCATTATCAGGCTATGAATGCAAGATTTTATTCTTCCCAGCCAACAACCTGGAATTTATCCGAGATCTATGTCGAAAAAAGTTACAACACCCTTTCTAAGCCCCAAAACATCATAAGAAAGAAATGATTTCAACTGTTTGAAAAATTGGTTTAGTTATTGCTTGACACCCCCATCCACGTAGAAAATCATACCTATCAAATATAATAAAGGCGAATCATGGAACAGAGAGTAGTAACCAGATACAACCTTCAAGTTCCAGCCCATGTTGAAACTAAGCTTAGTGACGGTAATGTTCAAGCATATGAATTAACAACCCGTGATGTTTCATCAAGCGGAGCTTTCCTTTTGACCAATGGTCAGTCACTAGAGAATGGAACAGATCTAAAGGTCAACCTCTATCTCAACTCATTTTCAGGGTCCGGCTCATGGGTGACAATGAATGGGCGGGTGGTTCGCGTTGAAAACGAAGGTATCGGGGTCTGCTTTGACGGCAAATATCAGTTTATCAGTAATGCGCCTGGCCTTGATATGTAGTAACCCGCAATACCAGTGAGAAGAAGCCACACTCTTTGAAAATCAGGGCTGGAAATCCCCAGACCTTATCTTTAAAAAGCTACATAGAGAGCCGCATTGCTTTTAAGAGGCAATGCGGCTCTCTATTTTTGCCGAAAAATGAGAAGTTGGGTAGATGGCGGGTTTGACCACTCCAAAGTATTCAGGAGTGCACTTTTTTTATATACTACCAAACAATATCGAGTAACCCTTTAATTTTAAAAAGGTTTCTAATATTCAACCACCTCCAGCACTCCGTGAAGCAAGACAAAAAGTACAAAAAACATATACATTCAGACACCTGAAAACCCTCCAAAAATCCCAAGACACAATATAAAACCTCTTGAAAACAATAGCTTACAATATTATACAATATTTTTTATTGAGATGGAACGCTTTATGCGTTTGTATATTATATAACAAACAACATTGAACAAGAGACAATAAAATCTTTTGGAACTGCGCGGAGGTAAGAAAAATGAAAACCACATTACGTATCGCCACCCTGGTTGCTATCCTGCAAGCAAATTCAGTTTTTGCCGCAAATGGCGCTGATAGTGCTGGAATCAGCCTCGGCGGATGGATTTTTATCGGATTTATGGCAGTTATCGTTATTTTCCAGTTTGTCCCAGCTTTGTTTATGTTTGGCTCCATGATGGCAGCCCTTTTTGGAAAATCGAGAAGCCACAAGGGAGTTACCGAAAACGGGAAAGCCAACCACGTTTGAGTGGATCGACCAGCGCATTACTTCCGAAAAAAGGGGAATCAATTATGCAGCTTCTTCTTATAGCTGACAGAGACGAGGAGACTCGCAAGCGCATCGGCAGTTTTTTCAGCGGTAGCGAGTACAATGTTATCGAGGCGGATACAGTGGATGTTGTCTTGAGTAATGTCCTGAAAAATGAAGCCAGAGTTATTCTCTTGGGGAGCGAGTTCGACGGATTATCAGCAATGAAAATAATCCCCCTCTTAAAAAGATGCAACCAAAACTCGACCATTATCCTTATATCAGACGAAGAGTCTCCCTATCTTCTCCGCAGATTTCGTAAAGAGGGAATCTTCTATCATGCTTTAAAGCCGGTAAGCGGCGATGACAGCGATGAGCTCAGACAAGTAGTTCAATGTGCTTTCCATAACGTAACCGAAAAAAAACTGTCCCAGAAAGCTCCTGCCTAACAACTCTTACGAAAAGAAGCACTCGGGGCAGGATGAAAAGTGACGGGAATGAAAATAAAAAGGGGGTTAATCATGAAAACAGCGCTATCAACACTCTTTTTGCTTCTGGCGATTAGCAGCAAGGTATTTGCCGCGAACCCTGAGATGGCGTACAAGGGCGGAATTTTTGTCAATATCTGCATCGGTTTCTGTGCCCTGATTGTTGTCGCGCAACTGGTTCCGGCCCTAATCTTGATTTTGGGCTTCATCAAGGAGTCGGCGGTCGGAATGCAAAGCAAAAAGGCGGCAGGGGAAGAGGCCTCGCCAACTCAAGAGTAGCTCAGAAAAATAGTTTTCCCAGATAAACAGCTGCGTAATTTTAAATTAAATCGACGGGATTGTCGTGACTAACACCATAAAGCCGTCGAACAACTTACAACTTGCTACACAACAAAAGGAGACCATCATGAAACATTTCAAACTAGGCTATGCAATTGTAACTGCTCTTTTGCTCATAACTACAAATGTATGGGCAGCCGAAGGGGCTCGCCAGGACAACAGCGGGATTTTTGTCTGGATCTTTTTGGGAGTTTGCGCCCTGATTGTCGCCGCCCAAGCCATACCGGCCCTCTTTATGTTAGTCAGTGCCGCCAAGGGCGTTACCGAAGCCGTGAAAGAGCGTCAACCGGTTACGGCTAAGGTCGAAAACAAGTAATCGACGCAGTGAGATCAAAAACCACAATATCTGCTGGCGCATGCATGCCAGCATTCTTATTTTGTAAAGGAGAGCTCATGTTACGAATCATAAAACAGATCTGTATTGGCGGGATAGCGGGGTGCCTGCTGCTCGCCGCGCCCGGGGCCTGGGGCATGGATGCGCAGGATTGCGCTGAATGCCACTTGGATACCTCCATCATCGAGGAGGGAGGGCGCTATCTCTACATCGACCCGGGTCAGTATAATCGATCGGCCCACTCCGAAGAAGGGTGCCCCACTTGCCACATATCGGTAAGCGACGATCATCCCGAAGATGGCGTCCGCCCCTCACGGGCTCTCTGTAACAGTTGCCATGACAGTGTGGCCGAAGAGTATGCAGCCTGCAACCATGCCGCCAACGCCGACTGCACAGAGTGCCACAACCCGCACCAAGTAAAATCGATAAAAACGGTTTCCGGTTTTGATATGAATGGAATGTGCATTGAATGTCACGACCCGAAGGAGGTTTCCGGAACCCACGGAGTGTGGCTGCCGCAGGCCCAATTGCACATCGAAGCCCTTCCCTGCATAACCTGCCACACCGGTTCTGAGAACTACGTAATCACCTTCTACATCGAAAAATTCGAGAAACGGGCCGGCACTGCCACTAAATTACAATTAGCCACCTTTGCCGATCTTAAGGCTATCGCTCCCGCCGGCAAGGTCGAGCATCTTATTGACACCAATGCCGACGGAATCATCAACCTGGCGGAACTTAAAGCATTCAACTCTTCCTCAAACAAGCAGGGACTGAAACTTAAAGGCATGATGACTCCTCAGGATGCAAGTCACACCTACAGCACCCTGGACAACCGCTGGGACTGCACCTTCTGTCATGCTTCCGGACCCTCGGCCATGCAGATAAGTTTTGTCGCCATACCGGATGGACAAGGTACATATATGCAAATAGAGGTAGAACCGGGTGCCGTTCTCGACGCGATTAACGGTACACCTGACTTCTATATGGTTGGGGCTACACGCAACAAAACGTTAAGCTATGTCGGACTCATCATCGTCGTAGCCGGTCTGCTGATGCCCATCGGACACGGTTCATTGCGCCTGTTAACTATGAAAAACAGAAAAGAGGAGGAGTAAAATGCGCATCAAGGAGAAGATCTATCTGACCCCCACGCCGATTCGAATCTGGCACTGGCTCAACGCCTTTGGGATCATCACTTTGTGCGTTACCGGCGCGGAAATACGCTTCCCTGAATTTGTCCATATCTTTGGCAATTTCAAAGCTGTGGTACGGGTTCATAATGCTGCTGGCATAGTTGTCGCTCTATCTTTCGCCCTATGGTTTATCTACTACGCCTTTGTTGCCAGAACCCTGATCAAGATCTACGTACCGACGGTCACCGACATCAGAAAAGGCTTGATCAGACAAGCCCTCTACTATTTCTTCTATTTTTTCCTGGGAAGCAAGCCAAATCCCCATCACCAGACGCCGGAGAACAAGTTCAATCCCCTGCAGAAATCGGCTTACATGGCGATGATGCTTATCCTGACACCCATAGTCATCATCACCGGTATCTTCTTGATGAATGTAACCCCTTTACGTAACTTTGTCCTGGGCATCGGCGCACTCAAGGTCCTGGTAGAAGTACACTGGTTACTGGCCTGCTCCTTCTGTGCCTTCTTATTTGCGCACTTCTACTTAGCGACTCTGGGGCACACCCCCTTCGCACACTTTATACCGATGTGGACGGGATGGGAAGAGATCGAGCCGAACGCGCATGACGAAGATGCCACCGAAGAGCCCAAAGCTGCAGCTTGACAAAAGCGTCTATACACCTGTAAATAAGGATCTTCGACCCTTCCCCGGTCCCCCCCTTTCGGGAATAGGGGGGCCGGGGAAGGCAGAAACCACCTTCCCCATTAAAAGAGTGTCAAGTTAGAAACCGGATGACCGAAAAGGAGATTGGACATGTTCAACCGCTTTGCTTCCAAAGCAATCTTCCCGGTAGCACTTTCCCTGACTGGTTTTGTCATCATCTGCAGCCTCATGCTCTACTCTTCCATTAAAGAGGGTTTCATGAGGGATGCAATCCGGCAGGAGACCAGCCTTGCCGACACCGTCGTCAGTTCAACCCGCTACACCATGATGACGGATGACAGGGAAAGCCTTGAGCATATTATCAACAGTATCGGATCCCAGAAGGGAATCGAACATCTCCGTATCTTCAATAAAGAGGGAGTTATCATGTTCTCCTCAACTCCTGAGGAGTTAAACCATGTTGTTGACAAAACTACAGCTGGATGTATCGAATGCCACACCGGTTCCAAGCCTAGTGTACGTCTAGGATCGATGGAACTGGCCCGCCGCTTCGTCAATGCCAACAATAATAATGTGTTGGCCATCACCGCTCCAATATACAACGATGCCCACTGCTCCGCCGGTGACTGTCATTTTCACCCCCCCCATCAAAAAGTGCTCGGAACCCTCGATATCGGACTGTCGACCGCAGCTTTAGACAGCAGCCTGCTAGCCCTGCGCTGGAAAATGACGATCTTCTGCATCATGGTTCTCATCTTGTCCGTGGGCGGGGTCAGTGCCCTCCTCAAACGAAACCTGTTAACACCTATAAATCAGTTAATAGACTATGTGAAAAAGGTTGCCAAAGGCAACCTGGATGATGATTTCCCCAAAGGAGTCAGTGAGGTCGAGATTCTGGGCCAGATATATCTTGACATAGCCCGGCAAAAACAACTGGCCGAAACAAAATTGATAAAAAACGAAAAAGCTGATAACAAGTAAAAAAGAGAGGAGCGCTGCTGGCTGGCTTTAGTTCTCATGGGACAGGCTAAGAAAGTATCCGAAAAAACCTTATGAAAGTTGTCAGAGCAAATGGGGGTTTTGCGTGTTTTTACGACGGAAGCAGAGAGAGAGTCAGCCATTGGCCCCGGACCATGGTTTACCAAACCCGGACTTGCGCCGCCAGAAAATTTACGATAACATCAGCTACCTCAAGAAACAGATAAGCTACAGTAAATGCTGGATAGCCGTTTTTTTTCTGATCAGCCTTGGAGCTGCAGTCGACTTCCGCTTTTTCCCCCCGATATCCGAAAAAACAAGAGACCTTCTGGGAGCTCCTCCGCCCCCTACCCTGATCAGTATTGCGCTGATCGTCTACGCTTTTTCCGCCCTCATCCTCATCCTGGGACATCTTAACAAGGGCTCCGTTCGCTTTCAGGGTTGGTCACATATGGGCTATCTTTCCGCCTTTTATATATTCTTTTACTATGCCGGACTGCTCCGCGAAAATTTCTGGCCCGTCTTCATCGCCGGCCTGACGATTCTCGGCCTTGAACACTACCGGGTCTGGTCCGTCTGCAGTGAAACCATAAGAGAAGAGAAGAAGATACTTAAGATCCTGGAAAAATGATGCATTATTCCGAAGCCTGATCTGGTTCCTGCTCTATTTTAAAGCGTCAAACCACAAGCCTCATCTCATATTAAAAATTCACTTTACCGTTTCAGAATAAGGAGCACAGTTTGGAAGAAAACAAAAGTGAAGATCTCTCGCAGTTTGCCCTCGGGCTGAAAAAACTTCGTCGCCGGCGTTGGTTTTTTTGGGGAATAATTATTATTTATGTGCCCTCGATCTGGCTTTCACTACGGATAACCAACTCCGACCGCCAGACCGCCAAAGTTTTTGCGGTTTGGTTTGTGCTGGTTCTGGTAGCCAGCCTTCTCACGGCAGCCGGCAAGTGTCCACGTTGCGGTAACCTTTTTCATGTCAACGGATTTACACCTCTTTATCTGCGTCGATGCCTGCATTGCGGGCTCCACATAACTGCGGACAAAAAACAGCGTAAGCCAAAAAAACAAGCAGATTAACACATGAGTGAAAGCATGAAACAACCCCGCCGGAAAAGTTTTTCCATAAAAATAATACTCCCCACCCTACTCGCCATTCTTCTCTTTATCATCTCCATGTTCATGATAATTATCCCTCTATTAAAATATGAGTTAATGGAGGACAAAAGGGAGATGATCCGTGAACTCACAAACTCCGCCTGGAGCATTCTGGAAAAACAGCACTCAGAGGAAAAGAAAGGCCGCTTGACCATGGCGGAAGCTCAAAAAAACGCTTTAGAAACGATCCAGGAGCTCCGTTACGGCAAAAAGAGAAAGAACTATTTCTGGATAACCGACACCTCCCCAATAATGCTCATGCACCCTTATCGTAATGATTTGCATGGCGTAGATCTCTCGAGCCATACAGATAAACATGAAAAAAAAATGTTCAAAGAGATGGCCGAAATCGCCCAAAAAGATGGGGATGGCTTTGTCGACTACCTGTGGCAGTGGCATGATGAACCGGGCAAAATAGTTCCCAAAGTCTCCTATATAAAGATTTTCACACCTTGGAGTTGGATTCTTGGAACCGGGATTTACATAGATGATGTGGATGAAGAGATAAGTGCTATGAGCAGCACTATATTCAAAATATCTGCTGTCATAACCCTCCTTATCGCTCTGCTTCTCTTTAAAATCAACTGGGAAAGCCTGCAGATTGAGAGAAAACGTCAACAAGCGGAAACAGATTGCGTAGAATCTGAAAGAAAATACCGGGCCCTGGTTGAAGCCTCTACCGAAGGCGTTTTGCTGTTCCTTGAAGAAAAACTGGTCTACAGCAATAAGCCAGCCATGAAGATGCTTCGTCGCAAACAGGAAATCTCTGAAAATGACCTGGAAAGCATTTTCGGACAGGATCGTAGAGGTTTCCAATTTTTTAAGGAGGTTATCAAAAACCCCAATAGCTGCGATAATTTTGAAACTTCATTACAGACCACCAGCGGGGTTAAACTGGATGCCCATATTGCCGTCACCAGCATAACCCTTGAAGGTCGTGAAGGGGTTATCCTGACCTTAAAAGATATCAGTAAAAATAAAATAATAGAGCAGGAGTTAGGAGACAGCCAACAACGCTATCAATCTCTTGCCGACAAACTGCATTCCGGGATTTTCCGCATAGATGCCTCCAAAAAGGGAACTTTCATTGAAGCCAACCAGGCAACCGCCGAGATTTTCGGCTTCAAAAACCGGGAGCAACTTTTCAACACCCCCCTCTCGCTGCTCTTTGCAGATCTGCTGGATTGGGAAAATCTTAAAACTCAACTTAAGGAGAAAGGTTTTGTCGAGAAAAATGTTCTCACCTTAAGAAGATATAATAGGAACAACACGATTATCTCAATCTCCCTGGGACAAACCACGAATGACACGGGGGGTATTGAATATTTTGAAGGTTTTATTGAAGATATAACCGAGAGGGTAAAGGCAGAACAGGAACGTGAGAATCTGATCGTTGAGCTCCAAACCTCACTCCTCTTTATAAACCAGCCAATCAAGGAATTTACCACCCCGCCTCTAACCTGCAAGGTGGATTGTTCTATCCACCTTGCCGCCCAGATGATGCAAGAACAGCAACAAAACGCGATTCTTGTCCAGAGCGAAAGCGGAGAGGATCTGGGCATCGTAACCGACTACGATATCTCCCACCGCTTCGTCGTCGAAAACATGCCACCGGAAACGCAAGTTCACAGAATCATGAGTTCCTCAGTGATTTCCATAGCAGATGATGCTCTGCTCTTCGAAGCCACCCGGATGACCCAGAAGGAGTCGATCAGACATCTCTTCACCCGGGGTGCAGATGGAAAGATCAATGGTATTATCGACAATCAGGAGCTTCTTAACTTTCACCAATACTCATCTTCAATACTTATCCGGGAGATCCAAGATGCTGAATCTGTTGGGACCCTAGTGAAAGCCCATGAACGACTGCCGAGACTGATCAAAACCTTAATCGACAGCGGGGCAAAGTCAGAAAACATCACCAAATTGATCAGTACAATCTCTGATCTGATCACTCAAAAAATCATCACTTTTGCGATCACAGATCTAGGTCCTCCACCAGCTGACTTTTCATTTGTGGCCCTTGGCAGTGAAGGCCGGACAGAACAGACGCTGGTCACCGACCAAGACAATGCCATTATCTATGAAGATGTCGAAGAGGATAGAAAGTTAGAAGCTCAAGATTATTTTACAGCGCTTGGAGAAAAAGTGTGCAAAGATTTAGACCTGGTCGGCTATCACCTCTGCGAAGGTGATATAATGGCCATGAATCCTAAATGGTGCCAGCCCTTCTCCTCCTGGAAAGATTATTTTCATGACTGGATAACCGAAGCCACACCGCAAAATTTACTGGAGATCAATATTTTCTTTGATTTTAGAAACCTCCATGGGAAAAGTCGATTTACTGAGAAGTTACGCCAATATATCGACTACCTGCTGAAGAAAAACCGACTCTTTTTCATATATTTTGCACAAAATGCCCTGCTCTATAAACCGCCAATCGGTTTTTTCGGTAAAATCGTCGTGGGCTCATCTGATAAATGGCCGGAAGCTTTCAATATAAAAACCGCTATGAAACTGATGTTAAACTTCGCCAGAATCTACGCTCTACAGTATCATATTGCCGAGACCAACACCCTTTCACGGATGAAAAAACTATATGAAATAGGAGTTATCAAAGAAAACTTTTATGAAGAGACAACCGAGGTCTATAACTATCTGATGCAGCTTCGCTTAAAACATCAAATAAGTTTGATGAACTGTAAGATGCCGCCCGATAATTTCATCAACCCCAAAAGCCTTAGCGATATTGAGCTGACAATGCTGAAGAGGGCCCTTACCCACCTCTCGCAAATCCAGACAAAAATCAAATTCCATTATAAAGGTAGTGGATAAAACGCCTCAAATGGGCAAATTAATGATGAAAACGGTTCCTCTTCCCGGCTCACTTTCAACCTCGATATCACCGCCATGTGACTGGATAATGCCGTAGGAGACCGAAAGGCCCAGGCCGGTGCCTTTATGCCCTTTAGTGCTGAAGAAGGGATCGAAAAGTTTTTCGATATTCTCTTCAGGAATACCACAGCCGCTATCCTCGATCCGGACGTAGATAGAATCACCCGAAGGGTTCATCCCTGTCCGGATGGCCAATTGACCGCCATGCGGCATAGCCTGGCCGGCATTGATCAGCATATTAATAAGTACCTGCTCAATCTGAGAAGCGTCTATCAAGGTTTCCGGCAGACCAGAAGCATCCTCTCTGATTATCTCAATATCTCTTAAATCGGCATTGTGTTCGATCAAGGAAATAGTCCGGTCGATGGCTTCGCTGACCGGCTGCAGCGCTTTCTGCGAATCCGAGGCTCGAGCAAAGTCGAGCAGCTCTTTAACGATCTTAGAGCAGCGCTTGGCCTCGTGGATAACCGTCTGGCAATCCTCGACCAAGGCATCGTCCAGACGGGGATCACCGGAAAGCAGAGAGGTGTGAATCATAATCCCGGTCAGCGGATTATTGAGCTCATGGGCGATCCCCGCAACGAGCTCTCCCAGGGAGGCGAGTTTTTCCGAACGGTACAAAACCGATTGCATATCCTTGATCTCGCGCGTCCGTTCCTCAACCCGAGTCTCCAGCATGGCGGACCACTCATCCCGCTCCTCCTGGTTTTTTTTCAACTTGATAGTCATGTCGTTAAAGGCCTCGGCCAACTCTCCCAACTCATCTCCAGGCACAGATTCGACCAAGCCCCACTCCCCCTTGCCGACAGCCCGGGTATGCTCCAGCAGGGTATGCACCGGCTGGATAATCAGTTTTTTAGTGAGCTGGGTCAGGCAGAGAGAGATCGAGAGAATCAGAAAAAATATCTGAATAATGGTATTGTTGCAATAATTACGGATCGTCGTAAGCATTGAATCGGCCGAGATCGTAATCTCTAAAAGACCCAGCAGACGCTTATCCGGGCTGTGGGCATGGCAGGCACCGGTCCAGCAGGTCTCTTCATTATAGATATGTTTGACGGCGCCGAGAACCTTGTTTCCATTACAGTCGAGAAACAATCTACTCTGAGGCAAGGGGAAAGGGGAGAGCCGGAGAGGTTCGTCATTATGGCACTCCATACATGCCGGAGCCGTTTTATTGTCAAGGCTTGTACCGATTTTACTCTTTTCACTGGAGAAGGTCACCAGCCCATCCTGATTGAAGATCCTGATCCGTTTGATCCCTTTCTGTTTACCCATCTCCCCGATTGTAACCTGGATCTGGTTCCGGTTGTTTTCCAGCATCTGGTGAAACATCGCCCTGTAGATGGTTTCGCTGAGGTGGTCGAGGTCTGATACAGCACTCTTAAAAAAGGCCTCTCTGAGGATGGATATGTTGAAATATCCGAAGAGGGCCGAGGTGAACAAGAGGACAATTCCCGTAATCAGCGAGAGCTGCACGATCAATTTCAAACGCATGCCTGTTTTATTCTCCTCTTTCTCAGCTCGGCCCTACAGGCATAAGAAATTACTGCCTAATACCTTTGAATAATTGACGTAATCTTAAGTAGAACTCCAGGTTTGCGGAAATGACACTTAAAACTCAGAGTGGTCTCTCACAGAGATACCCCGTTTTTTCAACATTGCCTGAAAATTAGGCCGCAACATCCCGACATCCTTGGCCGCCCGGGTAACGTTCCAATCATTTTGCTCGAGAGCATGCAGAAGAAAGGCCCGCTCAACCGGCCCAACTGCTTTTTCCCTGACCTCTCTCTTAACCTCTTTCAGACTCTCTGCGTCCTGAGGAACGGAATCCTCAACAATTTCAAGAGGGTCATCGCTGGAGAATTGGATCTCCAGATCCTCGGGCTGGATGAGTTTGTTACGGGTAAGCACGACCGCTCTTTCTATAATATTCTCCAACTCTCTGACATTTCCGGTGAAAGGATGACGCTCCAGAATCGACATAGCGGCCGGTGAAACGCCATGAATATCTTTGCCGATCTCCTCGGAGAATTTCTTCAGGAAATGACTGGTGAGAAGAGGGAGATCACCTTCCCGATCGATCAGGGCGGGCAGGTTAATCGGAATAATATTCAACCTAAAGAAGAGATCTCGGCGAAAAAGCCCTTTACTGACCAGCTCATTCAAGTCTACGTTGGTAGCGGTTATGAGACGGATATCAATAGGGATGAGCTTGGTTCCCCCGATAGGGGTTATTTTAAACTCCTGCAGAACCCGTAACAGTTTACCCTGGGTAGCCAGACTGATATTGGAAATTTCATCGAGAAAAAGGGTTCCCTCGTCCGCGACTTTGAAAAGGCCCATCTTGGTCTGTACGGCCCCGGTGAAGGAACCCTTGACATGGCCAAAAAGCTCACTTTCTAAAAGGTTCTCTACTAAAGATGTGCAATCGACGGCAACAAAGGGTTTATTATGGCGCAGACTGTTTTCATGAATGGCCCTGGCAACCAGCTCCTTCCCGGTACCGCTCGGACCATTAATAAGAACCGTACTGTCAGTCGGAGCAACCTGTTTGATGCGGTTATAGACCCTGTGCATCGCTTCGCTCTCACCGACAAAGATCTCGAAACCGGTCGGGCTGGGGCCGACCACGGGATGTTCACGCCGCAATTGAATGGTGCGCTGTTCCAGCGCCTTTTTAACCATCTCAATGATCTGTTCAGGTGTAAACGGTTTGGAGATATAGTCAAATGCCCCATTTTTCATGGCTTCAACTGCAGTATTAACCGTGGAATACCCGGTAATCATGATAACCGGCACATCCGGTTGCAAGATTTTAATAGCCTTTAAGACCTCAATGCCATCCATTCCCGGCATTTTAAGATCGGTAATGACGATACTAAATGGCCCTTTTTGAAGTTTTTCGACAGCCCCGTAACCACTTTCAGATGCCTCTACCTGGTAGCCTTGGCCCTCCATGACACGGCAAAGCCCTCTCCTGATCACAGCTTCGTCGTCGACTACTAGAACTTTAACACCTGTCATATTTCTACTCCTTGATCCTTGCAACAACAGTCACATAATCTCCAATAAATCCAAGACTATTGTTCTTATATTAACTAGCCAATATAACTGTCAAGTTAATTTTGTCAACTGAATAAAATATAATTTTATACATAAGCAAATCGCCTGCCGAATAACAAGAACCTGCAAAATAGGTTTTTCATTTTCATCGCTTCCTTTACCACTTTATTCATGTTAATATCTAACTATTCAGCCAACTTCATAAATCTACAACAAAAGTGTCGAACATCGCTTCGCCCTCATGAACGGGGTCACACCCCAAGAGTGCTTCCTCGCGAAGCTCACAGCGAAGCTTGGGGTGCTGGCGCCCCTGGTACCAACAATGACCCCAATCCCGGTAGTTTGCTGAACCTTGAACTTTGAACTTTGAACCTTGAACCTTGAACTGTAAAAACTATGTATCAAACATTCATATTCTACATCATCGTCATTCTTATCTACACTACCCGACCTGAACTACCTCAGAAAACCTTACAAACAGGACCCAGCTTGGGACTTATTTTGGCCCTGTTGCTACTCTTTTTCTGGCTGGTTCGCAAAGCTTGCCGTCGTTTGAACCAAAACGCCATCCACTTGAGTGATGCAAAACTGACGCCTCTCTACGACCGTTTACAAATGCGCCTGCAAATCGGGGCTATAATAATTTTTGCAGGAATGGTTTATGGAGCCGACTTGGGAAAAATGGTGGAGATACTGCCTCTGAGCAACAAAAGTGAAGGAATCAATAATCTTTTTGGTTTGAGTATCTTTTTTCTCCTTCAGGTTATCATCTGGCGGGAGAGCCACAACTATTTTGCTGAACGTATTAGCTTAATCAGGCCGCGTACAGCCTATATCAAAGCCCGTCTGCGCTTTGCCTTAGGCTTGGTCCTCCCCTGGCTCAGTATCCTGTTTATCATCGACTTTTTCAGCCTCTGGATGCCGCAGAGAATGCAACAGGTTCTCCAACATCCTCTTGGCGAAATGGCTCTTTTTGTCCTTTTTCTTTTCATCTTGACGGTTGCTGCCCCGCCCCTGTTAGTCTATCTCTGGCAATGTAAAAAACTCCCAGATTCACCTCTACGGCAAACCATCATCAAGCTTTGCCGCCAGCAACAGGTCGGCTACCGGGAAATCATGCTCTGGCCGCCATTTGAAGGCCGTATGGCCACCGCCGCTGTAGTTGGCGCCTTTCCTTTCAGCCGCTATCTCCTGATCACTCCGGATCTTTTGCGCCTGCTCAATGGAGAAGAGGTCATCGCCGTCATGGGTCACGAACTAGGTCACGTCCGCTACCGCCATATGCTCTACTTCCTGCTCTTTTTTCTGACTTTCTTCTTGTTTAATTTTCTCTACTTTGATCTTGGCATCACCTGGCTTTTAATCAGCCCCCCAGTTAACGCCCTGCTTAATAGTGGCATCAACGGTCTCGAAATATTGCTATCATTGCTGGAGACAATCCCCCTGCTGCTCCTCTATCTACTTTTTTTTCGTTACATTTTCGGCTTCTTCCTGCGCAATTTTGAACGCCAGGCCGACCTCGCCTGCCTTGATCTTCCGGGACTCGGCTTCTACCTGGTTTCTGCCTTTGAAAAACTTGGATTTCTCCTCGGCCAGGCCGGTGAAAAACCTAACTGGCATCACTTTAACATCCCGCAGCGCATCGCATTCCTCAAAAACGCCATGAGCAACCCGACAGTCGCTAAAAAACACCACCAATATTTGCAAAAAAGTCTGCTGATCTATCTGTTGGTTTTTCTATTCCTGCTTTTACCCGGTATCTACTGGCAACAAACTGGAATGTCGCAAAAGCTCAACTACCATTTCCTGAGCCAACGCCTTGAACATCTACTCAAAGAAAAACCTCTTGAAGCTAAACTCTGGTTTGCCCTAAGCTCTCTCTACATCGAAACCGGCCAAGAAAAAAAGGCCCTCACAACCCTCGATCAGGCCCACAACCTCAACCCGGATGACTCAGAAACCAACAACAACCTGGCCTGGCTGCTTTTGACCATAAGTGACAAAAGTTTACGCGACTATCGCAAAGCTCTCCTTCTCGCCCAAACCGCCGCTGCCGCAAACCCTTTACCGCATATCATCGACACCCTGGCCGAAGCTCACTGGCGCGCAGGCAACCCGGCTAAAGCCATAGCCCTGGAGGAAGAACTTTTGAGGAACCTGGATAACGCTGACAATAGCGAGCACTATCTAGGGCAACTCAAAAAGTTTAAACGCAGTCGGCCCTAACCTGAATTACCTTAGAGGCGGATATCGGCTTCACCTTGTTTTAAAATATATTTCAAGTCATAGAGGACATGCTCGGATTTACCCAAAGCCCGGAGAGCCACTGGGCCCATCTCTGAAAATTGAGTGTGGGCGACAGCTATTATGATGCCGTCGTAGGAATTTTTTTCCAGGGCTACAACCGGGGTAATATCATATTCACGGATAGCTTCCGCCTTATCAACCCAAGGATCGTAAACATCAACGTTAATGCCATATTCTGCAAGTTCAGCAACGATATCGACCACCCGGGTGTTGCGCAAATCGGGACAATTCTCTTTAAAAGTAAGGCCCAAGACCAGAACTTTTGCCCCTTTGGTTGCCATTCCCCGCTTGATCATGGCTTTTAATAGTTGAGAAACAACATATGCCCCCATACCGTCATTAAGACGGCGCCCGGCGAGAATAATCTCGGGATGGTAACCGATAGCTTGGGCTTTATGGGTCAGATAGTAGGGATCGACACCGATACAGTGCCCCCCGACCAGACCAGGTCGAAACGGCAGAAAATTCCATTTAGTACCAGCGGCTTCGAGAACAGCTTCGGTATCGATCTCCATTTTGTTAAAGATCAGGGCAAGTTCGTTGATCAGGGCAATATTGAGGTCACGCTGGGTATTTTCGATAACCTTGGCGGCTTCCGCAACTTTAATACTGGCGGCTTTGTGGGTACCGGCCGTAATAATCGTTTTATAGAGCATGTCGACAAGCTCGGCAATCTCGGGAGTTGAGCCGGAGGTTACTTTTTTAATGGTGGTAACCGAATGCTCCTTATCTCCAGGGTTGATACGCTCAGGACTATAACCACAGAAAAAATCATGATTAAAACGTAAACCAGAATTTTTTTCGAGCACCGGAACACACTCTTCTTCGGTGGCACCGGGGTAGACAGTAGATTCATAAATGACAATATCACCTGCTTTTAAAGTTTTAGCGATACTCTCGCTGGCTTTAAGCAGAGGCGTTAAATCTGGCTGGTTATATTTATTTATCGGGGTTGGGACCGTAACAATATAGACCTGACTGGCATAAAGATCTTGATCGTTAGAAGTGTAGTTCAGGTGAACCGCCCCAGCCAGTTCGTCAGCACTTACTTCACGAGTGAAGTCATTGCCGGATTGCAGCTCTTTTAAGCGGGATTGATTTATATCAAAACCCGTAGTTAGAAAATGTTTACCGAATTCCACAGCTAAAGGAAGGCCAACGTAGCCGAGACCAATAACGGCAATTTTCAGCTCTTTAGTTTGGATTTTATGCTTCATTTTTTTACCCGTATGAATGGCTTTTACTGACAAGATTAAGGCCACAGATAGGTGCTTATTTAATTCAGCAACTATCTGTGGCCCTAAAAGTTATTTATAAAATCTCTTGTTTTATGGCAAAAATCTGATCAATCTCACAAATGATTATTTAAATTCGACTTCCTCAATGATTACCTGATAGCGATAACCGGAACCGAAATCTTTATCGAAGGCAAGCGTCCCTTCACCGACAAGAATCTCGCCCACGGTCGGCTGTTGTTGTGAGGTAAGCACCAGATCATGGGTGCCAGCTTCGGCTTTGCCGCTGCCATCTTGCAGGTGAATCCAATTTTTCCCCATAATATTGGCAGAGACTTTAACAACTTTACCGCGCACAACCACTTTTTTCTTATTCAGAGCGGATCCCTGCTCAAAAATTTCAGCAACCGTGAAGGCATTTTCGACGTCGGCTTTTTCAATCGCCAGATCAGCCTGAGGCACAATTACC
Source organism: uncultured Thermodesulfobacteriota bacterium (assembly GCA_964457755.1). Taxonomy (GTDB): domain Bacteria; phylum Desulfobacterota; class Anaeroferrophillalia; order Anaeroferrophillales; family Tharpellaceae; genus Tharpella. The sequence goes on from CAYWGC010000010.1 coordinate 24,259, forward strand.
CGGCCGGATGATTTCATCGCCCCCATACCCCCGCCGGCCATGGCTCCCATACCGGGAGTGCCATGCGCAGACTCCTTCTCCGCACACTCTTCATGACCACTCGGACAAGCGACAGCTACTGCAGAGTTAGCGCTGCCAACCCCGGCCAACCCTGAGGAAAAGACCACTTCATCGAAGGTACGGCCCAGAGTTTCGCTCTTAAAATTAGGCATCACCATGCCTGCGGAAAAAGCCACTATCTGGCCAACCTTAACCACAGTTTTAGGAGCGGCCACCCACTTCTCACCGCTCTCAGTCGCCAGCAGAACATAGGTGTAGCCACCACTATCCATAGTTTCAACAACTTTTCCTGAAAGGGCGCCAACCGATGGCTGAGCTTTTTCCACAGCCACTGCCGGAGCGTCCATTTTCGCCGAATAGGCAGTTTTATGGTTCTGCATCACCAACAATACGGCGGCCACAACAATTACCGCCATTATTCCTAAACCTGCTACCAATCGTTTCATCTATATTCTCCTTACAAAAGTTTACACAAAAACAAATTTACATTTTTAGCTGCTAAAATTCCATTAAAATATGACCTGATCTAAAATAGTGGATTCCAAACATAAACAAAATCAAGAGCTTTTTGGCCACAGACAAAGGCAGACAGAATCAAAAGCAAGGTCTTGAAAGTTTTAAGAACCCGAATTTCCAGTCCCCCCTAACACAGCGTGTTTAAACTTGTCAATCCAGACAATTAAAGTAGAATATAATATCAGGCCTGAAAAAAGTCCACCCCAAAAATTCCGACCTTCAAAACGTACACAGAATAACATCTCGTCTGGCTGCCCCCAATGTACCCCCAGAAGCGCATACGTCCCCCCCGTTTTTGCCTTTGCAATTGTCCGCTTTTGTCTGTAGCAAAAAAGCCCTTTGCGATATGCAAAGGGCTCAATAGAGAAGATCAGCGTTGACTAATCAAGCGTTCAATTTCATCGGCATCAGGCATATCCTGACGAATCCCGGCTCGATATTGATTAAGACACCAGAGATAGAGATTTTGCCGTTCATTGACTTTAACAATCTCATCAATGGTTTTCTCATCGCCGGTAAATTGACCCAAGAGGGAGACAATGTCACGAAAAGTTGTCGCTTTGACCTCTTTGCCTTTGATTTTACGCGCCTTGGGGTAGATCTCTTCGGGATCAGGATTCCCGGTCAAATCAATTTGGGCATAGGGTTTACGGGTGAAAACAGTCCAGGCCCGTGAGTCAACCATCATTTTCGAAAGGGCTATCGGCAGATTGTCGGTCGCCATCCCCTGCCCGGTCGGACAAGGCGAGAAGAACTCGATCAGAGACGGCCCTTTGTAGGCAATCGCTTCGGTTAGAATGCGCATCGCCTGCATCGGATTTGATAATGAAAGACGAGCCACATAGACCCCGGGAATAACCATCGCCTGGCCGACAATTTCGCGATGGAAATCATCTTTACCCTGCAATTCCATACCATAGGGAGAGGTGGTGCGGTTCGAACCGAAACGACTGGCCCCCGATTTTTGAAAACCAGTATTCATATAGGCTTCATTATTATAGATAATCCAGGTAACGTCCTGATCTTCACCTAAGGCGAAATTGAGCCCTTGATTACCGATATCGTAGAAGGAGCCATCCCCGCCAAAGACCAGAACCTTGGTCAATTTATCGAGATAAAGATTGCGAAAGGCATTAAAAAGGGAGACCCGAGCCCCGAGCCCGGCAGCACTGGCAGTACCGAAACCATAATGACCGGAAGGGTAGACACGAGCGTTATAGGGATTGCCAAGACAGGAGACCTGAGCACAACCAGTGGCATTAACGGTATAGATATTAAAACCATGATCAATCATATGCTGTAAGCCCCGGCCCTGTTTACGAGTCATCAAGGCCGGTATTGAGCGATAGAAATCGGCGATCAGGCGCGGATTACGACGCACCATCTCAGCCGCCGCAAAAACCAGATTTTCGATAATCCCCTCACCACAACCAGGACAAAGAGAGTGGCCGCCGGGCAGAAATTTCTGGCCCGAATAAAGTAGCATCATCTGTTGTAGGTAACGACTCTCCTTAACATAAGGGGCGACGGTCTGGCTGACATCCTTCGCGAAAACTTCAGGATTCAAAAAAGCCGCCGCGGTCTCGGCTTGACCAGCACTTTTATCAAGCAAACTGAAAGCTTTTGATTTACATACCTCAACACAGGCACCACAACCTTTACAGTATTGTGGCATGACATTGATATTAAGATAGCTCTCCTTAAAAACGGCATCACCATAGCCGGTAAATTTACTCAAATCGAGCGGCCGAAAAAGTTTTTTCTCGGTTTCAGCTAGAGCTTCAAATTCACGATCATGGACTAGCGTTACGCGCAGGGCATTATCGGGGCAAGCCGCAATACAAAGACCGCAGGCGATACATTTTTCAGCATTAAAAACCGGCAGAACCGTACCGATCAGGCTGGCATCGTTATACTCTGAGGTTCGCGCCGGGACGATATTATAGAATTGATCCCAGGGAATCTCCGCACCCTTCTGTATAGGTTCAAGAACTTTTTCGATAAAAAGCGGGCGATATTTATCCCCCAGAACCGATGGAAAAGTCAGCGTCGCATTCTCATCACCCGGATGATAGCCGCGAGTTGCCGGCGGGTCGTAATAGATCTTTTTAACCAGAGGTTCAACGGCAACCGACTCAATCACATTTTCGGCGGCCTCAAGCTCTTTTTTGAGAGGGCTCTTTTTAGCCGGAATCAGCTCATACGGAACCTCCAGCAACTCCATATTGACATCAACCAGAGCCGCTTTTGGCCCCCTGAACTTACTTGTCAACTCACTCCGGAAGGCTTCCTTAAAATCTTCAACCGGCAGCAACTCAATAATCCGGTTTATAGCTCCCAAAATCGGGGTCCCCGGTAAATTACGTTTCAATTGAGCCAATGCCGCCCCACTAGCATCAAGCAAAACTAGATTAAAAGTCGCTTTTGCAAGCTGGGCCCGCACTTCCGGGGTCGCCTGAAGTTGCAGTTCAGCCTCACTCTTTACTGTATTGACAACGAGATAACCGCCCGCCTTTACCCCTTTTATAAAGCCAAGTAAACTATTATCAAGCAGATATTTATCATTAAAAACCGCCATGGTCTCCATTTTGCTGACATCTGAGCAGTTACGAATCGGCTGGGTCGCGACGCGCGCGTTCATGACCACCATACCGCCCTTGCGTGAAGCCCCATATCTGGCACTGGTCTGGACAAATTTCCCAGCCCGGGCAATAATTTTGGCCAAAGTCTCTTGCGCGGTTTTTACCCCTTCGGCCCCAACCCCGATAAAAGCAATCCCAACCTCACTTTCGACGAAATCGTTATGGACAACTTTTTCGAGAACTTCAGGCCCTTTAATACCAACCCCATAGATCCCCTTGGGCCTTTGGGTAAGCATATTTTCAATCACCGCAAAACAGTCTTCAATACTCAGATCCTGGCTGCCGAGACCATAGATCCCCGAAGTTATAACCGGATTAAATGAACGCCCGGTACGCTCGTTGTAGGCGGCGTGTTTGACATCCCTTAAAAGATAACGCTCATTCGCTAACGCAGTTTTTTCCAGAACCGAGACTACTTTGGCATTTTGGATACCGCGGGCCAACTCTTCTGTACAGACCGGAAAGAAAAGTACCGGCCGCAAAAGTCCAACCGAAACCCCTTTGCTACGGTAGTAATCGATCGCCTCCTTCATGGTGCCGGACGCAGCCCCAAGACAGACCACCACATATTCCGACTCGGCAGCATAGTAATCCTCGACCACATCCAGAGAGGTTCCTAAAATATCATTCATCACTCCCATCGCCGCCTTAATATATTTCTTGGCGTTAAGCAGGGCCAGATCCTGTTTCATCTGGGTCGGCATGGTCGTGCCGATATCAGTAAAGGGTCCCATAAGCACCGGATTTTCAAAATCGGGCTGAAAGAGCCGGTTGGGTTCACCGAGAAAATATTTAAGGAATTGATCTGAAACAACCTTAATATTTTCAATACTGTGACTTTTCTGAAAACCTTCACCGGCGACAATCGCCGGCAACATTACCTGGCGCTGTTCGATCGCCTTGAAAGCTAAAGGTATAAGGTGATGTAACTCCTGATTGTCGGCACTCATAAACTGCAGCCAGCCGGCCCCGCGGGCCGCGTAAAGATCAGCATGACCATTATGAATGCTTAAGCCTCCCTTATTGAGCTCTCGGGTCTGCATCGTCATAACCACCGGCAATCTTTTACCGGCCACCGAATACATATTTTTATATTTATAAGTCAGGCCCTGGGATGATGTATTGTCAGCATAACGCCCTCCCTGAGATGCCGCCCCCTCAAGAAAAGCCATCGCCCCGAGCTCACTTTCAGGCTGAAAATAGAAAATTCTCTCACCGAAAGCATTGACAAATCCGTCAGCATAGGCTTTTGCCATGCCCTCGGCAATTGGCGTTGAAGGTGTAATCGGATAACCGACCAGTCCCGTGACGGTTCGTTTTAAAACGTTAACCGCCGCCGCATTACCGTCGCCAATAAAATCCTGCTGCCGGCTCATCTCGGCAAAATCCACGCCCGCCACTTTTTTGATCTCCTGAACATACTGCTCTTTCTCAAAAAGCCGGGCACCATTAAATGTAAACTCAAAATCCCGCTTAAAATCAATATTCCTTCGTTTTAAAGCCATCTATAAAGTCCCCCCACTTAAACTCAATTTAAAGATTGATGATTAACGATCAACATTTGCATTCTAAAAAAAGAAAGTACCTATACGCTAAAAAAAGCACCATAGCAACCGGAAAAAAAGTATACAATAATCAATACAGTATACAAAGTCTCAATATTAACATAAAGATGCCTCATGAAACAAAAAAACAATCGGAAGCAAAGACCTCTTAATTACAAAACTTTCTGTTTTTAAAAGATTAATTGCAATTTATTTAACAATAAAAATTCGCCTGAAAATAAAAATTTAAAGATTAAAGACAATGCTTGGTTGACAAACTTATGCCTAAACTATAGTATACTGTCCCGAAATCATAAACCAGCCACGAATGGCGACCTTTCTAGAAGAGAACAGACTACCTAACATGTAACCAGGGATTAAGAGGGAAGAATCAATGAAGGTAAGCGAGATCATGAACCGGGAAGTTTTGAGTGTTACACCACAAGACCGGGTCTGCGATGTTATAGATCTCTTTTTGGAAAAAAATATTACCGGGGCCCCGGTAACTGAACAAGGCAAGGTCGTCGGGATGATCTCCCGCAAAGACATCCTGCCCCTGATTACCACTTTTGACCTTGAATGCAGTTCCCTGGAGCAGATCCGGAGAACCTGTTCAAACTATGTCGTCGACCACATGCAAGGAGAAGTCGTCACAGTGCAACCCGTCGAAGCGGTTGAAAGGTGCGCCCTGATCATGACCGACAACAGTATCAACCGTCTCCCGGTCATTGAAGACGGCAAACTGGTCGGCATTGTCACCCGGGGTGACATTCTCAAGGCTTTAGCCCAGTGCTGCCTCTGCCACGAATAAACTACAAGCCGCCGCTGCCGAAAAAGCAGTTGTAGGCGAGCTTTTGCAGGGCTTCAACGCTAACCAGAGCTCGCCTTAGCTCAGCCTGCCCATCTCCTTTCAGAGTCTCGGGATCAAGATAATAGTCATATTTACGGCCTGTCACAATCGCTTCCACCTGAGAAACCATCTTGGCGTGAGCCAAGATTCGGTAAGCTTTCTGAAGGTTCTGAGATAATTCAGCGTCAAAATGTTTCTGGGCTTCAAGGTTTTTGATCCGGGCGACAGTATTGGTATCGGTATCTCCATATTTCAAAGCAAAGACCCGCGCGGTCATAATCAGAGGGGCCCAACCAAACAGCTTAACATTAAACATCCCACGATGATCGCCACTCTTTTCGAGACGTAATTTATTGAACATGGTCAGAGCCACATTCGACAAAACCGCACTGCGCGCCATAACCATCAAAGCCCCGAAATTGTCATGAATCATCTGATGCACTTTATCAATCATTTGCTGGCCCAATGTAAGCGAACCGGCACTGTAGGTGACATCCATCAAAATGATAACCTGCAAAAGATTATCCTGGCTCTGGTCGTGGAAAATATGATCCATTTTACGATGCCACTCATGCAAAGAACCGCGCCAATCAGGATTTGAAGGCATTATATTGCCAGTGCAGAGGGCGAAACCAACCCGGTCCAGAGCCGTCACCACCTCTTTGGCAAAGTTTTCAAAACATCCATCAATTTCAGGTGATCCATCCATCTCATAGACCAGGGCATTATCCTGATCGGTAAAAAAAGTCTGTTCCCGGCGCCCATCGCTGCCCATATTAAACCAGGTAAAATCACAGGGCAACGGTGCCAGCCTTTCGCTTACCAAACTAATTACTTTTTCGGTTAAACGATGTCGATAAGAGGTAATCAGGGCATGAATCTCCATCACCCCGACCCCTTTAAGGAAAAGCTCTATCGCTACAACATTCAACCGTCTATGTAATTCTATCAACCCATCAAGTTCAGTAACAGCCGAAATTCTTGCGCTCAACTTGGCAATCTCAGCCTGCCTCACCTTCAGAAAGTCGCGACGCTTAGCAAACACAGCACAACCCTTCTCAAGCAACTCAATATGCTCTCCAAGACCAGAAAAACAGAGATAATCATCGCCAAGCTCAAGCAGCGAATGCAGAGAGACCAGGTCATCAATCCCGGCAGAACTTTTAAACTGCCGATAGAGCTGACTAAAATCGGCTGACTTATAAACGGTAGGCATACTTTAGAATTCCGTTAGGCTGCAGGGGTTAATTAACGACAAAACAGCAATCATCAAGATAGACAATCGTTGAAAAAAAATCTACAAAAAAAAGAGAGGACGCATTCAGCGCCCCCTCTTTTTTTTAAACAATCCTATCTCTTTAAAAGAGACTACTAGTCAAACTTGATCCCATGCACCTGTTCGCAGAGGAACTTGCGGATTTCCATTGACGGCGGCGGTGTCATATGTGACACGATAATATTGGTCATCAGGGCGATCGGCATCAGGATCAGAGAAGAGGAGGTAAACGGAATCAACTGAGCCAACCAGTGATCGTTGCCTTTACCCCAGAAGAAGAAGAAAGCGGTAAGAACACCCCCAACCAGCATCCCGGCGATACAACCCTGTTTGTTGGAACGACTCCACCAGACCCCGAGCAGGAAGGTCGGAAAAATAGTGTTCCCGGCAATCGCAAAAGCCATGGCCACGATCTGGGCAATCAGAGCGAACGGTTTAAGAGCGAAACCTATAACAATCAGGCCAAAAACAAAAACCGCAACTTTGGAGACCATCATCCGGGCCTGCTCAGACGCGTTGGGGTTGATTACACGATAGTAGATATCATGTGAAGCCGCCCCACCGGCAGCCAGCAGGAGACCAGAGACCGTCGAGAAGGCCGCACTAATCGCACCCGCCGCCAGATAACCACAGAACCACTGAGGCAGACCGGCATTTTCGGCTGCGGAAATAACGATAACATCGGCCAGAGCTTTAACCGGCTGAACGCCGGCGATTGCAGTCTGGACTCGGGCGAAGGCCGCATAAGCCGGAGAACTCCAATAGAGCAAACCGATAAAAAAGAGACCCCAGACCACCGACCAACGGGCGTCACGGGTATTGGGAACAACGTAGAAACGGGAGAGAACATGCGGCAAGCCAGCCGTACCAACCATCATGGTGAAACATAAGGCAATCCACTTATAGGTACTGGCAACCCCCCAGGGCTGTATGTACTTAGCGCAGTTGGGATCGGAGGCGTATTTATGCCCGAGATCCCAGACGGCGGAGCCGTAACCGATCTGCGGAATCAGGTAGAAATAACCCATTTTTTTGGCAATAAAAATCAGTGGGAAGATAAAAGCGGTGATAATGATACAGTACTGGAATTGCATATTCTTGGTCGCGCCCAGCATACCGGCGATAATAATGTAAGCCAAAACCACGGCGGTTCCGACGATAACCGAGGTCGCATAGTTCATGCCAAAGACCCAGGAGAACATCATTGCGATCCCTTTGTACTGACCGATAGCATAGGTCAAAGAGATGATAATCGCGATAAAGGCCGCCAAGAGACGCGCAGCCTGTGACTCAAAACGGTCACCGATAAAGTCAGCCGCGGTATATTTACCGAAACGACGAATCTGACCGGCCATCAAAACGAGCAGCATAACATAACCGCCGGTCCAGCCGATAACGTACGCCAAAGCAAAATAGCCCTTCAGATAGAGGAGACCGGCCATCCCGAGAAAGCTGGCGGCACTCATCCAGTTACTGGCGATCGCAGCCCCCGCCCCGACCCGGCCGATACCACGACCAGCCGCCCAGTAATCATCTTGATTCTTGGCCTTATGACCTACCCCGATACCGACAAATGCAATAAGAACGATGACCAAGATGATAGCTGGTCCCAATTTAAAACTAGATTCCATAAGAAAACTCCTTAATTTCTAATCGCTTCAACATCCGACTTCAAGCCCGAAGCAAAGCAAGACATTTTCAGATCAACCCTTATTTTAGTCACTCTTACCCATGCGGTCTTCGAGACCATCCACCAGGATATTGAACCAGATACAGAGCACGATAAACAGGACAATCAGAAACTGCCCGGTAAACCAGTAGTGAAAGGGAAAACCCAGAAACTGCATATCGGTCAAAAAGCTTTCACCTTGCGGGTTACGTTGAATCAGCTTTAAGAGAATCTGGAAACCGTAAGTTGCCACAGCCCAGATTGCCAGAATCATCCAGATATACTTAACTTCAGTTTTCTGGAACTCACCATTTGGTTTAAAAATGTTAACATGATAACGATCTTCGCTCATTATTGTGCCTCCTCCCAATCAATTAAATGCTGTTTCCCCGGCCCAGCTACAGAAATAACAAAATACAAATAATAATATCTAGAAAACAATACCTCTGTCCCGAGCACTACAACCTTGTCGGCATCGACCAAGCGATGCGCCCCTACATCCGCTATTAGCACCTCCTTTCAGGGATGGGCTCAGACTCCCGTTCAACCATAAACTTCAGGCCGTGGGAATAGTTAAGAAAACATTAACAATTAGGCTATGTTTAAAACATCGTACCGATTAAGTCAAGAAAAAAAACATTATTTTATTAACCGCCAAAACATGAGCTTTTAATCACAAGCATGGCACCCAATAAATCTCAAAGAATACAACAATAAGCTTGAATTACAGATACTTAAAAAACAAATCCAGAGACAGCAAAATTACCAAAACATATTACATTGACCAACTCCAGATAAACCCTCGACCATTTTATTACAAGTAGCTCTTGTGTATACCTGAACAAACTTGCGGACAGTCTAAAACAATGCATAAATTTTCCGAGTCTGCCGCCTGCAAGCAATCTCTAAAAGGTTGATACAAATTATAAACCCGTGTATAGTCAGATTAACAACGATCGTTATCATAAAACATCGCCCACGCATCACATGAAAAACGGCACAATTATTGCTTTATAATTTTCCATCTTTTACATAAACTACCCATAGCGAACCTTCACTACTTATGGCCTCTCTTGAATCTAACAAACGCATTGGCGAACTCCTGATAAATGCCAAACTGATCACCGACGACCAGATGGCGCACGCTCTAAGCGAGCAGAAAACAACTCCTGGACGCCTGGGCTCGACCCTGGTTCGTCTGGGCTACCTCAATAATGAAGACCTCGTCAATTTCTTAAGTGTCCAGTTCGGCGTTCCTGCGGTCAACCTGCATGATTTTACGATCAGCGATGAAATCCTTGAGCTTATCCCCAGCGAACTGATTAACAAACACCACATTCTGCCCATTAATCGTATCGGTTCGACCTTAATTATCGCAATATGTGATCCGACCGACCTTTCAGCCATTGACGATATAAAATTTATTACCGGCTACAATGTTGAGATTACAGTGGCCTCTGAAATCTCCATCAAGGAGGCCATCGACCGGTTTTACGATTCATCATCTATGCTTGATGACATTATCGCCGAATTTGATGACTCCGAACTTGAACTGGTCCAGGACGAAGAGGAAGTCAACACCTCGACCCTCAAAAAAGAGACTGAAGATGCGCCGGTAATTCGCCTGGTCAACAAAATCATGGTCGATGCCATCCGTCGCGAGGCCAGCGATATCCATATTGAACCATACGAAAAATTTTTCCGGGTTCGCTACCGTATTGACGGGGTTTTATATGAGATCATGAAACCCCCAATGAAACTCAAAAATGCCATCCTCTCCCGCATCAAGATCATGTCTGAATTAGATATTGCTGAGCGCCGCCTGCCTCAAGATGGGCGCATTAAGATGAAACTGGGCAAGGGCAAATCGATGGACATGCGGGTCTCTGTCCTGCCGACTCTTTTTGGTGAAAAAATCGTTCTGCGCCTGCTCGACCAATCGAACCTGCAACTCGACATGACCAAACTGGGACTTGAACCTTCCATGCTGGAGGTAGTTGAAGATGCCATCCATCAACCCTACGGCCTGATTCTGGTTACAGGACCTACCGGCAGCGGAAAAACAACAACCCTCTACTCCGCCCTAAGCGAACTCAATAAAATTTCCGACAACATCATGACCGCTGAAGATCCGGTCGAATTCAATCTTGCCGGCATCAATCAAGTTCAGGTGCGGGAATCTATCGGCTTAACCTTTGCGTCCGCCTTACGCTCTTTTCTGCGCCAGGATCCAGACATTATTCTAGTCGGTGAGATGCGTGACATCGAGACCGCCGAAATCAGCATCAAAGCATCCCTGACCGGCCATCTGGTACTCTCCACCCTGCATACCAATGACGCCCCGAGCAGCATCACCAGGATGGTCAACATGGGAGTCGAGCCTTTCCTAATTGTCTCTTCAGTCAACCTTATCGTCGCACAACGGCTGGCCCGAAAAGTCTGTCAGAAGTGCTGCGCAAAAGAAGAGGTTCCAGTTCGCGCCCTGATCCAAAGCGGCATGGATCCGGAAACTGCGGAAAAGGCCGTTTGTCTCAGCGGCAGTGGCTGCGAAGAGTGCAACCGCACCGGCTACAAAGGCCGGATCGCCCTCTATGAAGTTATGACCCTGAGCGAAGAAATTAAAACCGCGATCATCAATGAAGCCAACACCATGGAACTTAAGGCCATGGCTATCAAGAGCGGGATGAAGAGTTTACGGCAAAGCGGTTTAAGCAAACTTACTGAAGGAACCACAAGCTTTCAAGAAGTTCTCAGGGTAACAGCTCGGGATTAATGGGCAGTGGGCAAACAAATTAAATTTCTTTCGACTAGCGGAGTTTCTCTATGGCCAGCTTGCATGAACTTCTGAAAATTATGATTGATAACGGCGCCTCAGACCTCCATCTGACAAATGCCAGCCCACCCCAGATCCGAATTGATGGCGAGCTCCAACCTCTCAACCTGCCCCCTTTAAATGCCAACGAAAGCAAACAGATGTGCTACAGCGTCCTGACCGACAGCCAGAAGCACCGCTTTGAAAAAGACAATGAACTCGACCTCTCCTTCGGCCTCAAAGGAGTAAGCCGCTTTCGGGCCAATATTTTTGTCCAACGCGGCACGGTAGCCGGAGCTTTCCGAGCTATCCCCTACGAAGTAAAACCTTTTCATGAATTGGGACTGCCCCCCATAATCCAGGAACTGATACGCAAACCCAGCGGCCTGATCCTTGTGACCGGGCCAACCGGGAGCGGCAAAAGCACAACTTTGGCTTCAATGATCGACCAGATCAACGAAGAGCGCCACGAACACATTATCACCATTGAAGATCCAATTGAGTTTATCCATACACATAAAAACTGCATCGTCAACCAGCGGGAAGTAAAAGCCGACACCGAGGATTTCAGTAAAGCCCTGCGCTACATCCTCCGCCAGGATCCAGATGTCGTTCTGGTTGGTGAGTTACGTGATCTGGAAACCGTCGCATCAAGCCTAACCGTCGCCGAAACCGGACACTTAACCCTGGCCACACTGCATACCAACTCTTGCGCCCAGACCATCAATCGAATTATTGACATTTTCCCGTCCCATCAACAACCCCAGATCCGCTCCCAACTATCATTTGTCCTCCAGGCCGTCATCTCACAGCAGCTCCTGCCGCATCGCAGCGGCCATGGCCGGGTTATGGCCCTGGAGCTCATGGTCCCCAACGCTGCAATCCGCAACCTGATCAGGGAGGACAAGGTCCATCAGATCTATTCCCAAATGCAGGTTGGTCAGAGTAAATTTTCAATGCAGACCATGAACCAGTCCCTGGCAACCCTCTACCAAACCGGCAAAATCACGATTGATGACGCCTTTGCCAGGAGTAACGACTTGACAGAATTAAAACAGATGTTAGGACAGGTTTAAAGAACAGTTGCCAGTCGTCAGTCGTCAGTGATAAGTGAAAACCACCTTACTGACAACTGACAACTGACAACTAACAACTGAATTAAAAAGGATAGATCATGGATACCTTCAAATGGCAGGGCAAAAACCGACAAGGTAAAAAAGTTAAAGGGGAGCTTGAAGCCCTCTCTGAAAGCGTTGTGACTTTAAGCCTGCGCAAGCAAGGCATGACTAATCTCAAGGTTAGAAAAAAAGCGAAAGATATTGAGATCAACATCCCCTTCCTCAAAGCCAAAGTGCCGGAAAAAGATGTCGTTGTTTTCACTCGACAATTTGCGACAATGATCAACTCCGGCCTGCCGATCATCCAATGCCTTGAAATCCAATCCAGCCAACAGGAAAATAAAGAGTTCAAAAAAGTCCTCACGACCCTCAAAGCAGATGTTGAAAAAGGGGAAACTTTAGCCGATGGACTAAGGAAACATCCGACGGTTTTTGACTCCCTATACTGCAATATGGTCGATGCCGGAGAGACCGGCGGGGCCCTCGATGTCATCCTTGGCCGCCTCGCCTTCTTTATGGAAAAAAATATGAAGTTAAAGAAGAAGGTAAAGGGGGCTTTGGTCTATCCTGCTTCAGTGCTTTGTGTCGCAGTCATCGTTATCGCCATTATGATGATCTTTGTCATCCCCTCATTTCAAAAAATGTTTTCCGGTTTTGGGGCTGAACTGCCCCTTTTAACCCAGATCATCGTCAATATCAGCGCCTTTTTGCGCAACAATATTATCTTTATTCTCGCAGCCCTCTTTGCGGCTGTTTTTGCTCTCAAAAAAATCTACGCCAAGAATGACAAAGCCCACCATTTTTTTGATAATATGTTTTTAAAAATGCCGGTTTTTGGTCTCCTCCTCCGTAAAGTCGCGGTCGCCAAATTTACCCGCACCCTCGGGACTATGGTCTCCAGCGGCGTACCGATCCTGACCTCACTTGACATTGTCGCACGCACTGCCGGTAATGTCGTCATTGAAAAAGCTATCCTGGCTACGAGAGAGAGCATCAGCCAAGGGAAAACGATTGCTGAACCATTGATGGATAGCGGCATTTTCCCACCGATGGTAGTCCAGATGATAGCCGTCGGCGAAACCACCGGAGCCCTGGATCAGATGCTCAACAAGATTGCCGACTTCTATGATGATGAGGTAGATGTCGCCGTCAGCGCCATAACGTCACTCATAGAACCCCTGCTGATGGTCTTTTTAGGAGGTATTCTGGGAACCATGATTGTCGCCATGTACCTGCCGATCTTTAAGATGGGAGAAGTGGTTCATTAGTTGATATGGATATAGCCATCCCCTCAGATCCCCTAAAAAAACTTCTGGCCTTTCGCCTTTTACTGATAACCCTCTTGCTAGGGGCCCTGATTCTCTTTGAGTTTATCTGGGCCCAGGAATCGGCCTCAGTCCCGATTCCACTCTACTGCTTCATTATACTGACCTACCTTTTGACCATAAGTTACGCTCTTCGGCTCAAGAATATCGGTCAACGAGAAAGCTTTATCAACCAGCAACTCCTGGTTGACGCCACTCTAATCGCCGGGCTCCTCTATCTTACAGGTGGCTTCTACAGCCTCTTTTTCCCACTTTTCTATTTTATCATCCTGGGCGGCACCATCTATTTAAAACGCCAACGCACTATCATCCTCCTTTTTTACTGCACATTTCTCTATCTTCTGATCATTTTCGCCCACTTTTACAACCCCTTTCAAGACTTTCTCCCCCTGCCCCCGCTACTCAGCAGTAGCCGTAAAATTGTATCTCAACTTTTCTTCAACCTGACACCTTTCTACCTGACTGCTTTCATCTTAGGTTTTATTGCTAAAGAACGGCTTGCCACTATAAAACGCCTACAGAAAGTTACCAGCGATCTCAAAGAGTTTAAAGACTTAAATGAACATATAATTGCCTCTATCGACAGCGGACTGATTACTACCGATCCCCAACTGGTAGTCAGCTCAATCAATAAAGCTGGCAAGAGTATCCTCAATCTCACAAAAAAAAAGACCCTCGGTTACAAACTCCACGAAATTATTTCCGGCCTTCCGCCGGCCATCATAAACCAGGGGCGTCAGCGCCATGAGATCAACTACCAACAGCCTGAAGGCAGTCAACTTATTCTAGGTTTTTCATTTACGCCTTTACTGAAAAGCCATAACCGCAACCCAGGCTGGATCTTCATCTTCCAGGATCTTACTGAATTAAAAAAGATTGAAGAAAACCTTCAGGCCGCCAGTAAAATGGCGGCTATCGGACGGCTATCGGCCGGCATCGCCCATGAAATCAGAAACCCACTGGCAGCCATCAGCGGCTCAATCGAGATTCTCGCCAAAGACCTTCCCGAAAAAGATGAGACCCACCAACGCCTGCTCCAAATCGTCCTCAAAGAGAGTACGCGCTTAAATAACCTTATCAGTGATTTCCTCGGCTTCTCCCGGCTTGATGAAAAAGAGCAGAGCGCCACCAATATCATCAAGCTACTCCAGGATTTGGTCTTCCTTTTTCGTTCCCAGTTCCCCCACACCCGCTTTAATGAGAATTATCATGTCGACAATTTTTTAATCAAGGCTAACCCGGAACAACTCGAACAGATATTCTGGAACCTTTTCAAAAACTCCCTGGAGGCAGTCGACAACTGTGGAGAGATTGACATTTCAAGTCAGCTATCCAGCAACCTCACCCTGGCCGACAGCCTGAACCCAAATAAGCTTTTGCCTACTGAAACGAACCCTGTCGACAACAAACCAACCTCGATCAAAATCAAGATCTGCGACAACGGCCCCGGCATCAGTGACGAGATAGCGCAAGAGATCTTTGAACCTTTCTTCACCACTAAAGCTGCGGGCACCGGTCTCGGACTCTACATCGCTTTCCAGTTGACCCGTATCAACAGTGGCAACATCCAACTGGGGCAAAGAGAAGACAACCACAAAGGAACTTGCGCTCAGGTCAGTTTCCCAGCGGCTAATTAACAGGCATTAAGCCAACCCATAAAAAATCGCACACCTCTACTTATGATTTCATCTAACTCTATGATATTAAAACTAAAAAAGCACGATATCTGTTTGAATTGCGGTTTTTCTCTGCGTCTTTGCGTACTCTGCGGAAGATAAAAAGAAAAACAAAATAAAATCACATCCCAAAACAATACAATTAAACAGGAGATTGAAGCAAACCACATGAACAAAGAAAACAACAACCGCAACCTCCACATCATGGTTGTCGATGATGAACAGAGTATGTGTGATTTTCTGGAGATCATCCTCTTGCGAAATGGCTACCGAGTCAGTTGTTTTACTGACGCTTTTGCAGCCGTAAGCAGCCTTGAAACAGAGAGTTACGATCTTGTTATCAGCGACCTTAAGATGCCATCAATGAGTGGTCTTGAGTTGCTGCGCACAGTCAAGAAGAAAACCCCGTCCACCGAAACCATTATGATCACGGCTTTTGCCTCGACGACAACCGTCATTGAAGCGATGAAAAACGGGGCCTTTGACTATATCAGCAAACCTTTTAAGGTTGATGAAATACTTTTGACCGTCGAAAAAGCCCTGAAAAACTCACAGCTTCAACGTGAAAATCTGCGCCTGCGCCAAGAGTTGGAAAAACGTTTCGGCTTTGACAACCTGATTGGCAAGAGCCCACCCATGATGGCCATCTACGAAATCATCAAACAGGTAGCACCAACCAAAACCAATGTTTTGATCTGCGGAGAATCGGGCACCGGTAAAGAGCTGGTAGCCCGAGCCATCCATTTCTCCGGACCGCATAAAGACAAACCATTTATTGCTGTCAATTGCGCCGCGATTCCGGAACATCTGATTGAAAGTGAACTCTTCGGACATACTAAAGGGGCTTTTACCGGGGCCATCAGCAATACCGAAGGCTATCTGGCAACGGCTAACGGGGGCACCCTTTTTCTTGATGAAATTGCTGAAATCCCTCCGAGTCTACAGGTTAAAGTTTTAAGAGTCATCCAGGAAAAATGTTTCCAAAAAGTTGGCAATCCTAAAGAGATCAGTGTCGACCTCCAATTTATTGCCGCCACCAACCGCGACCTTCAAGACGCCGTCAGCAGTGGCGAATTCCGCCAGGATCTATTCTACCGACTCAATGTCATTCGCATAGATCTGCCCCCTTTACGCCAACGCCTCGAGGACATTCCCCTTCTGCTCAACCACTTTCTCCAAAAGTACTGCCAGGAATATAAAAGAGAACTTAAAGGATTCAGTCCAGAAGCGACTCAAGCCTTGTTAAACTATGACTATCCCGGCAACATCCGTGAACTTGAAAATATTGTTGAGCGCTGCGTTGTGCTCGAGTCAGAAGAAGCTATCATAAGCCATTCGACCCTGCCCGAAGTTGTCAGAAAAAAATCACAAACGAGCCTGACTAGCAACATCCTGCCCATGGAAGGACTTAACCTGGAAGAGGTTGTCGCCAACCTCGAGACCGATCTTATTGAACAGTCGCTTGATCACTGTAACGGTAATAAAACCAAAGCCGCTGAGCTCCTCGGCCTGAGCTTTCGCTCTTTTCGCTATCGTCTCGATAAATATGGATTGAAATAAGGTATAAAAGAAATGAGTGTCAGTCAACTGGAAAAACTTTTCAACCCCCAGGTCATTGCTGTCGCCGGGATTACGGGAAGCAGTAGTGATCTGAAGTTTAAAGAGTTGCTCAACAATCTTCAGCAGACGGCTCTGCCGAGAACTGTTTATATCGTTGGCTACGAGGAGGGAGATCTGCGCAGTGGTTTTAAATATAGAGATTCACTGGAAAATATCAATGAAGAGATTGACCTGCTTTTCCTGACCTGCCCACTGCGTGAACTGCCCATCTACTTTTCGACGGCGACCCTTGAAAAAACGGCGACCATAGCCATCATTAAAAGTATCACCTCAAGCCGGGATCGAGAAGTTCTGAAACAGATCATGGCTGCCGCCATAAAAAGCAATACCCGGATAATCGGAGTCAACTCAAGTGGCATCCTGCGCCCCCCGATTCGCCTTAACCTCTCGACTCACCCGCAACTGCCCCAGACCGGTAAAATTGCCTTTTTCTCGCAAAGCGGGGCGGTCATGGGCACCATTCTTGATCTCGCCCGGGAGCTTGATATCGGCTTCAGCCACATTGCCAGTATCGGCTCACTGCTTGATATCGATTTTGGTGACCTCATAGATTTTGTCGGTGACGATCCCGAAGTTGACGCCATCATGCTCTATCTGGAAAATATTCGAAATGTAAAAAAATTTATCAGTGCCTGCCGCTCGGTCTCCCGCATCAAACCGATAATTGCCATCAAAAGTGGACGCCACCCCAAAATCCATGAGATCATGCAGCGGCGGGTCTTTTCTCAGATCGGTGCGGGCCCGGTCTATGACAGTGCTTTTCGCCGGGCCGGTATAATTTCGGTCGATAATCTCAAAGAGATGCTCCTGGCGGGCCGCTCCCTGTCACGCCGCAACATCCCCAACGGCGATCGGCTGGGAATTATCACCAACTCCGGCGGCCTGGCCATATTCACCGTCGACCATCTCCTTTTCAACCAGGTTGAGCCGACCCCACTATCTAAAAAATTACTCAGAAAACTACGCTCCATTCTACCGCAAAAGTTGATTCAAAATCCGATCGATGTCGGGGGCACTACCGACACTGAAACTTTTTCAGCGGCAATCGCCGCCAGCCTCGAAGCTGAAGAGTTTGACGCCTTGATTATTCTTGCGGCGGCCCATCAAACCCTCAACCCTAAGCTCTTAATCGAACAAGTACAAAAAAATCTTAAACATCACTACTGCGCCGTAACCTATACCTGGATCAACGCCAATCCTAAAGATCGAAGAATTGCGGCGCCCCTGGCGCGCCAAGGGATCTATGTCTATTTTAGTGTCCCCGCGGCCCTCAACGCCTATCTCTATAGTCGCCGCTATCGCCACAAACTCAATCAGCTGACAGCCGTCACCCCGAGATTTCAGCGCGAATTCAGTATCAACCATCTCAACTCCCGTAAATTTCTCGACCCCTACCTGGAAAAAGAGACAAAAGAACTGCCTCAAGCAGTCTCCCATGAGCTCCTGCAGGCCTATGGTCTCGATCCAGGAAAACCGTCCGCCACACCTCTCAATGAAGGTCTTGCACTGCTGGCCGGGACCGCCAACGACATTGAATTTGGCCCCTATCTCTATTTGGGAATGGCTGGAATAGCGGCCGAGATTCAGCCGGAAAAATCAATTATGCTCCCCCCCTTAAATCCGTTTCTGGCCCGGGTCATGATTTCCCGTTCACCAGCCGCCCGGGCCCTGGCGAGACGCAGTCAGGAATTAAATGAAGACCTGGCGATAATCCTCTTGCGCTTGGCCAGTATCGTTACTGATTGTCCTGAGATAGTAAGCATCGAACTTTTATTGAAGGAGACCTGCGAACAAAACTTCTCCCTTCAAAACTCTGTTATCAAGATTAAAAAAAGTGAGCTCCTGGCCCCTCAACACCTGGTCATCGCCCCTTACCCCAACGAATATGAGTTTCACGATCAACTTCGGGATGGCCGCAAGCTCCTGATTCGACCAATCCGACCTGAAGATGAAGAGCTCCATCTTGAACTCTTCAAGGCCCTCTCACGACAAACCAACTATTTCCGTTTCTTTAGTTATCGCCGCCATTTAAGCCATGAACTAGCAGCTCGTTTCACGCAGATCGATTATGACCGAGAAATGGCAATCATCGCTCTGCTTGAAGAGAATAATCGGATCCGCTCAATCGGAGTAAATCGCTTAAGCTATCAGCCGCGCCTCGACCAACACGAGTTTGCCATTGTTGTCGCCGATGAGTTTCAAGCCTTAGGGGTCGGTGCTATCCTGATGAAGCGTTTAATTGAGATTGCTCGAGATCGCAAAATCAAACAGATCTTTGGAGTGGTTCTGGCCGAAAACCAGAAGATGATCAATTTTTGCCTGGCCTTTGGCTTTGTTGTAGATAGTCAGGAAAGTGCGACGATTACCTTCCGCCTTGATCTTAAGTGATCCATTTTTTAGCTTTATTAAAAACCTTTTGCCAAAAACCAAATGAAAATTCAATTTCACGTTGTTTCATATACAGGAGTACCGCCCCCAGCAGGAGGAAGAGCAGATTTGGCAAGCAGAAAAAGAAGAGAGCCAGCGGCGGCTGCCACTCAGCCAGGTATTCGCTTACCATACCGCTCACATAGTAGGCTAACAAAAAAATAAGCCCAAAAACAAAACCTTGGAAACGCGCTCCACTACGTACCGGAACCAGAGCCAGAGCCAACCCCAACAAAGCAAAAACAACACAGGAAAAGGGCTGGGTAAAACGTTCATAAAGAGTTGTCTGGGTTCCAACCGGGTTTTGCCCTAAACTCTTTTTCAGAGCTATCTTACGCAACAGATCAGAATTGGATAAAGCTTTGTTTCTAAGTTTGACGTGACCCTCTTCACCTAAAAGGGCCGAAATATCAAAATTGATGCGATATTGAGAGAAATCGGTCACCCGATAACTATCTTCCTGCTCATTATATTCATGAATCGTCCCATTTTCAAGCTGTAGTAAAAGCGTCGAAGAACCACGATCACTGACAATCACCCCTTCTAAAGCCGTAACTGTCTGAGGGTGACCACTGTGCCGGCGATCCTCAATGAAAACCTCAGCCACCCGACCATTTTCACGATCTATCTGACCCATATAGATGGCCATGCCCGGGAAAGCCAGATTAAGCGCTTGAGAGCGCAATGCCAAAGTTACTTTTTCTTGGAGAATCTCGAAGGTAACCTGACGAACCTGGCGCATTCCCCAGGGTGCCAACCAGGCACTTACCAATAAAGTCAGCAGCGTAACGGCTGCTGCCAGCTCTAAGATTGGCATGAATAGATTATAAGGAGATACTCCGGCAGCCTTTAAAGCCACAATTTCACCATCACCCACCATGCGGCCCAAACCGACCAGAACCGCAAAAAAGAAGGATATCGGCAAAGCCATCGTCATAATCTGCGGAATCAGAGCCAGAACCAAGCGCCCCACATCCCAGACCCGCACCCCTTCAGAGACCACCATATTGACAATTTTAAAGAGCTGGCCCAGCAAAAGGATAAAAACCAAAACCACTAGGGCATAAAAAAAAGGGAGCAGAATCTCCCGTTGCAGATAACGATTAATCATAGACATAGATCTATTACAAATCTCCTAACTCTTTGAGACTGACCACCTGACAACCGGCAACGATGAGGTGGTCAAGAAGACGAATATCGAGGGTTGCGGCCGCTTTTTTCAACTCTTGCGTAATTTTAAGATCATCGGCTGATGGGGTTGGGCTGCCACCCGGATGATTATGAGCAACCAACAGGGCCGCCGCCCGATGCAGCAACGCCCGACTCATCACCTGACGCGGATAGACCACACTCATATCAACCGTACCCTGATGCATTACTTCACTGGCGATTAGACGGTGACGATTATCGAGAAAAAGAACTAGAAACTGCTCTTCAGGAAGCCCCTCAAGACGAGATCGGCAAAGTTCCCCAATCTGCTCCGGCGAGTTTACAGTTTGGCGTTGACGATCAGGTTGTTCGAGATAGAGGACCAGTAGTTCTCGACATAATTTCAGAAACTGAGCACTTTGCGGCCCCATCCCGGCGATCGCTTGCAAGCGATCTAGAGGGGCATCGAGAACCCTTTTTATAGTTTCGAAATTTCGCAACAACTCTTTAGCCAAAGGTTTTACATCGCGCCGCGGAATCGCATACCCTAAAAGCAGTTCCAGAACCTCATAGTCATGCCAACCACTAAGTCCTTGCTGGGCAAAGCGATCTTTTAATCGCTGCCGATGACCAAGATGATCAGCGACAACCGACTTCTCCTTTTTTTGGATCATCATTTACCTAACCCATTTTCAATAGCCAGCCCAGAGTTCACAGAGAAAAGCTTTCCAGCTGGTACCTCTGTGGTCTCGGTGGTGCAAAAATAATATTTTGATCATTTTTCAATAATCGGGCTTGATTTTTTTCAAACAAGACCATACATTGCAAGGATAACGAAATCTTCTAACTCTCACAAGATAAACCATCTTAACAAGGAAATATAATCATGAAAATTGCAATTTCAGGCAAAGGCGGGGTCGGCAAAACCACATTGGCCGGAACTCTGGCCCGGGTCATCGCCGCCAGTGAACATAAAGTCTTAGCCATTGATGCTGACCCCGATGCCAATCTCGCCTCCGCCCTCGGCTTCAGCCTTGATGAAGTCAACAAAATCACTCCTTTTGCCGCGATGACCGACTTCATTCAGGAGCGTACCGGTTCGCAAAAAGGATCCTTCGGCGGCACCTTTAAACTTAACCCTCAAGTCGATGACATCCCCGAAAAATTCAGCTTGAGCCGAGAAAATCTAAAACTTTTAGTACTTGGCACGATCCCCGAGGGCGGCGGCGGCTGCTACTGCCCGGAGAGCGTTATCCTGAAATTCCTTCTGCGCCACATCCTCCTGCAACGGGATGAGAGCATTATCTTAGACATGGAAGCCGGCCTTGAACACCTAGGCCGGGGGGCAACTAAAGGCATTGATGCCTTTATTGTCGTCGTCGAGCCCGGATCACGCAGTCTCCAAACCGCCAGACAGATCAAAAAACTGGCCGCCGACCTCGGCATCAACCAAGTCTATGTGGTCGGTAATAAGGTCTGTGAACCGGGTGACCGAGAATTTATCAGCAACAATCTTGAGGACATTGAAATTTTAGGCTTCCTCGATTACGATCAGGATATCGTTGCTGCTGATCGACGTGATCAGGCCCCTTTTGAAGTAAATCCTAAAATTGTCGAAAATGTAAAACTTATCTATACTAATTTACAGAATAAATTAGCAAAAGCCTAATGCGGCCGTTATCCGCAACCCAAGGCCCAAAGGCTTAAAGGTCACACAGCTTTAATCTAAGAAGGAATCCTGATTTAAACCACTCAAACACCCCGTTGCTGGCATTCCGGGCTGCAGTAATGGCGCCCGGAATCGCGCCAGCCTCCGGTAAGTGCCTCGTGTTCGGGCACATAAAGACCGCAGACGGCGCACTTGACCATCTTTTCTCCACGCTCCGCAACCGGAGCCCCGGGTGCCTCTCGCTTATCAACCGCTGGCCGGCCTCTAAAAAGACGAAAAAAAAGATAACCTAATCCTATCCACAGTAAAAACCTAAACACTTAGATAACCTATTTTTTTTCAACTCCACTATCTTTTTCAAGATCATTTTCGGAGCTTATCTGATTTAACAATTTTCCCGGCATTCGCAACAATCTTACCGGGGTCTTAAAAAACCTTTGGATCATATCTCCGGCTTTCTGACCCAATCCGGAAACTGTATGCGTCTTAATCTTTATATCTTCAAATGAACCTGTGGCTGTCATCGGAATTACGACGAAGGTCTTCTGGTCACCAGTAATGATATAACCGACCACTGGAATCGTGGCAAGCAGTTTATCGACTGTTTGCAACGGTTGAACCCCAATTTTAAGGTCGACCTGCTCTTCAACCAGAGAAATCACCCCATCACACAAAAGATTCAGAGACGATCCGCGCATGGCAAAATCATCGACTACTAATACTCCATCAACAATTGTCCCCTGACCTGAAAGCGTCTGGTATGGAACCCCCTGATCAACACTAATCTCAGGCAAGCGTAAAGCCGCAAACTGAGACAGGTTAAGCAGAGAACAGACGTTAGCCAGCAAGGTAAACTTTTTCAGGCGCCCATCGTAAAAAGCAAAATCGAATTGGCCGGCCAAATTCTCCTTCCAAGCTTGCAGCGATCCCCCTTTCCAGTCGAGGTCAAGATTAAGAGAACCATAACCACCTTGCATCGGCAAACCTCGATCAGGATTTTTAAGATAGTCATTAAAGGTTTCAAAATCGATATCACTCAATTGGGATTCAAGCGCAAAAGAGTCATCACGATAAGACCATTGGGCTGAAGCATTGAGTCCACCCCCAAAACTGCTCCCAGTAATTTTCTTAAAGTTTACCCCCAGAGCATCGAGCGTGCAATCTCCCTCAATTTCACCAATTTCCATCTGCTGCCAACGCAGATGCTGGGCCCGGGCCTGGACATGAAGATGGTTTCGAGCTAAGATATCTTTCCAAGACAACAAAAGCTCAACCCCGTCGGCCTTAACGGCCTCGGCCAGATCTTCAAGCAAAACCGCTCGAATTTTTTGATCATCCGGATTTGAGTCGACCCCATGAACACCATTCACCGCATGGACCTCATCGGGCGCACTGAAGAGAGTATCAAGATCAAGCTTTTGAACGTCAATCTCAAGAGCGCCGGTCAAGCCTCCACCAAGATATCGCAATTGCCCGAAAACTTCAACTTGAGCCTCCTGCCCCCCCCAACCCCAGCGGCACTCCTTAATTGCCAGGCCAGCTTCTGGTCCGCCTGAAAAAGAGAATGCAAAATCATTAAGGTGATGCCAGGGAGCTCTCCGGTCGCGACCTTTTTCAGAACCATCTTCTGCCGGCAGCATCAACTCTTTTACAACAACTCTTTTCTCTGAAGCCTTTTTCTCCAACGCTAGAAAATCATCAACCAGAATATGGTCAGCAACAACCTCTCCATGCACGATATAACCCGAACCTTTTTCCTCCCGAATCAGTTCACCCTTGCAAGCAAGATCAGATTCACCATGCTCGATAAACAAACGTTTGAAATCAATCCTTTCGTGATTAAACTCAGCCAAACAATTTAAGTGCTCAAAAGATTCCGCCATAAAAGGTAACTTGACATCAGCCCAATCCAAACTTAACGTTCCGAGCAATTGAAGTTCGGAAAAATGTTTGAGATCACCAATCAGATGCAACTCTAATGGCGATGGCCCGATTTTCTTTCCGCTGACAGAGAATTTTTCACCCAAGAACAAATCAAGATGTTCAGGAGCAAATTCCTGGGTCTGAGCTCTAAACTCAAATTTCAAATCAGACTCCCCATTTCCACTGAACCAAAGGGCCGGCCCGGGGAGTCTCCCTTGCAACGTCAACGGCAGCGAAGCCAGATAACAGCTCGCATTTTCGATTATAATCCGCTCATTGGCAAGGACAAAGGAAGCATCTCCTCGATTAATTGCCAAAGGCTGCCCGGCCACTGCAAATGCAAGATCTTGACCTTTTAAAATCCCTCCCCAAGTGATCTCGGAAAGTTTTGTCAGGGGCCCTGCAAAAACCAGGTCTCCTTGCAAAAATCCGCTGTAAGAGATTGCCGACCGCTTTTCGAAAGAGGGTTCTTCAGGAATATCATGAAAAAATCTTTCACAATATGGCTGGAGACGCTTAAGATCAACCCCTAAATTACAGGCACACTTGATTTGCGGATCATGAAAGATATTCTGCAAAGAGAGATTCACCGCCTCTCCAGAAAGTGCATCCCAGTCAAAATCGAGGTCTGATATTTTCAGAGAGCCCCCCTCGAAAACGACATTGCCAGCCCCAACCGCAAGATGAGGCCAATCTTCAGCTATTTTAAAAAGCAGATTCTTAGCTTTAAGCTGACCGCCGACCACTCCCGTTGGAGGATTTTTTTCGGCCAGCCGCACTATTTTCCGATAATCTCCTTTCAGATAAGCGCTCTCGACAAGACAACCCCCTCCGGATTGCAGAAATTGATAATAATTCAGGATTTTTTCCGGCAAAATTTTCCAGGGCAGGAGATGGGAGATCGCCAGAGGATCAAATTCAGGCATTTCAAGTCCGGCCTTAATCGAACCATCGATACCACGCCGGGCTTCATGTAAGAGACAATATCCTTTAAGCTTCAAGCCATCAGCATCAATCGCGCAGCTTAACGTCTCAATTGTATTATAGCGGTCGGCCAAGCGAAAATCATAATCAACCGCAAACCGCTTAAATTTAAGTTTCTGATTGAAGACCTGTTGATAATCAAGTTCAGCTTGGTGCAGCACAATACGACCTTGCGACCTGAACAGACCCATCAAGCTGCCACGGTAGGTCGAGTCGATATCGACTCGGGCTCCGATAAATCGCATCGGCACATATTTCTGATAGTAGGGGAAATAGGTTGCTGCATTGAGATTTTTGGCCTCAACCTGGCAATCTAAAAACATCTCACCGGGCCTTAATGGCCACTGCAAAGACGACAGACTCCCCTCTATTTTCAAGGAACCATCACCCGGCCCGTCAACCACCCTGGCGGCCAGAGTAAATTGAGTCGGAGCCCCAGATTTTTGCCATTCCAGGAGAACATTCAGATCTTCCAGATGGGTGAGAATCAGAGAGACCCCAAAACAACGGTCAGTAAACGTTACCGACCCATCGACAATCTCCACCAGGGCTTGACTGATATCACTATCAAAGTACCAATATTTGAAAAAACCTACCGCGGCACCAGCCCCAACATCTCCAGCATGAGAAGCAACCCCTTTAGGCAAAGGAGGATCGGCCGATTCCGTCTCTATTGGGGCAGCGCTAATTATAACAGGTCGAATAAAGCCGGCCAGCGGTAAGCTGCCCTTATCGAGCTGCAATGAGACCCGAGGTTGAACCAGGGTCACCCGACAAGGATGAAGGTGGCGCTGCAGCAGACGGATGAAATCAAAATTTACAATAGCGGTCGTCACTGAAATCTGTTGCGAACCTGAGTTCTCAACTACTCTTATACCATCAACCCGAACCCCCGGACCATGCGCAAAAGTCAACTTCAACTTACCGATTGCAACCTCACCTAAAATTCGAGAGTGTAAGTATGCAAGCAGTTGCGGACGAAAGTTTTCCAGGTCAATCAGATTCGGCAAACTGATTATAAGCAAAAAGAGACCCAGCAGAAGCACAGCCCCGAGTCTGGAAATAAGCCGCCAGCCCCATCTACGCATAAGCAAATCCCGTCAGCCAAAAGACGCTTTGCCGAAAACAATTATTTAATAGAGTATCAATCATCTTAAATCATTACCACCGACCGACATCTTTTTGAAGTTAAAAGTCACTAAGAATAACTTTTCTCAAACTTCAAACCGCAACAGGCACAAAAAAGCCGGGCTTAAACCCGGCTTTTTTGTGCCTGTTTTAAATTTTTTATCTTTTACGACGGCGTACGAGAAAGAGAAATCCACTGCCCAAAAACCAAACAGATGCTGGCAGAGGTACGGCCGACGAACTCTGATCTGCAACAAAAGGAGTTTGAATAACACCGAAAAAAGCTTCACCAGCTAAAACTTGACAGCCCACATAGTGAGGATTTTCAGTACCACCTGTAAGCGTCGGCAAAACTCCGGTCGCCATATATTCAACCACCCGCCAAGCTATCATCTGGGCTGGCGTATAAAGCGTACTCCCCTCAACGTAAAAAACCAAACCATAGACCCCACCAGAACCATTGACATCACCAAAAAAACGTCCATTAATTGTGAAATTACGAGATTCAGACCACCAAATCATCCCCATTTGAGAAGTTGCCTCGGTACCTTGACTGAAAGCGTAAAAGAAATCCTGGTTGTTCTGCTTAAAGTAGCCCCCCGTAACATCACCAAGATTTTCATAAAAAGTTGATTTTATGGTATTCATAAATCCCAGAGCATCGTCTTCCATCGATAGCGAGCCTTTAAAGCTATCCCCGAACCCTGGCAAATAACCGGCAGAAGCTTTGCTGTCAAAGAGTACGGTACCAGAAAAGTCAAAACTAAAGGCCAGAACACTCTGAGGCGCCATCAGGAGGGCCAAGCACAAGCCCAAAAACACCAATGAAGATAGTTTTTTGACTAAAACGTCCATAACATATTACCTATTGCGAAATTAATAAGATCTGGGGAAAAGCAAATGGTTGCCAAAAATTCATAAAATACAAGCATAGCTAAACCATAAACACTCACCGCCATTTCGACTACTGCATCTATCTTAATCAAGAAAAATCATTTTAGCAATAGGAAGAAAGTATGAAAAATCAAGAAAAATCTTTAAAAAACAACTAAAATAGGCTTTTTTCAAATTACAAATGAAAAATCAAAGCAGCACCCGGGCCAGAGTAAAGCCACTGATCGAGTTAGCACCGGCATCCTTTAGAACTTTTGCGGCAGCACTCAAGGTCGTTCCGGTCGTCAGAACATCATCGCACAAAAGAATATTTTTACCCCTTATTTTTTCCGGTTCTGGAACCAAAAATAAATCCGAACTCACATTGCGGGTTCGGGCCCGACGATCCAAAGATGCTTGCCGGGGGGTATCAATAGTTTTAAGAAGAAGGTTACAAGCTAATGGGAACTCAAGAAATGCGGCACTACACGAAGCGATGAAAAAGGCTTGATTAAAGCCTCGTTTTCGTAAGGCCAGCGGGGTGAGAGGCACAGCTAAAATGAGATCGAAGTGCAAGGCAGAAAATTCATGGCGAGACCATGCCAGTTTTAACAAGATTTTTATAAGCGGAAAAAACTCGTGCCGGTCATGATACTTCCAGGGGGGAATGATTTTTTCAAGCAGCCCAGCATAGAGATAAGCAGAAAAAACATGCTCACCCCCACCTTGACTGGAAGCATCTAGACTTACTTTTGAAATCTGCAACTGTTGCCGACAAGCGTCACACAGATAGTTATCAAGATCCTGTTTTTTCGGTGAGGAATCTAATGAATGGGAGAGAAAAACGGAACAAACCAGACAGCGGGGCGGGAAAATGGTATCAAGTAGGGCAGTAGCAAATGAGAAAATATCAATCACTTATTTTAAAATCAGCCGGCCAGCAACAAACTAGCACCGGTCATTACCTCAGGCTTTTCCAACCCCATAAGTTGCAGAACCGTGGGAGCGATATCGGCTAGCACTCCGCCTTTACGAAGCGTGCAGCCACACGTTTCAGGAACGCATAGAATTAGCGGCACAGGATTGGTCGAGTGGGCCGTAATCGGCTGGCCATCCGCATCAAGCAGAGCTTCAGCATTACCGTGATCAGCCGTAATCAAAGCGATAATACCTTTCTCTTTGAATTTTTGCAGGATCAAACCCAAACAGTTATCGACCGTCTCGCAAGCCTTGATCGTCGCTGACATATCCCCAGTATGACCAACCATGTCACAATTGGCAAAATTGAGCACAATCAGATCATAAAGGTTCTTATCGAGCCGCATAATCAGCTCTTCAGTAACGGCCCCGGCACTCATCTCCGGTTTCAGATCGTAGGTCTTCACATCCCGTGGAGAGGGAACCAGACAACGCTCCTCTCCGGGAAAAGGTTCTTCGCGACCGCCGTTAAAAAAGAAGGTAACATGAGCGTACTTTTCGGTCTCGGCAATGCGCAACTGGCGCAAACCCCGGTCAGCGATCACCTGCCCCAGAACATCGGGCAATGGCTCCGAAGGAAAAATAACCGGCAAAGCAAAATCAGCATCATACTCTGACATACAGACATAAGCCCCAAGCTTTGGAAAACAGGGCCGTTGAAAACCGCTGAAATCAGCTTTGCTCAAAGCCATAGTTATCTCGCGGGCTCTATCACCCCGAAAATTAAAAAAAATAACTCCATCACCACCCTTGATCAGAGGCAGTGCTTGATCATCTTTAGCGATAATTACCGGTTCGACAAACTCATCGAAGATCTGTTTGTCATAAGATTTCTCAAGAGCCTGTAAAGCATCGGAACAACGCTCACCTTCACCCAGAACCAGGGTCCGCCAATGACGTTCGACCCGATCCCAACGCTGGTCTCGATCCATCCCGTAAAAACGCCCCCCCAAACTGGCAATCTGACCACATCCAAGCTCGGCCAGAAACGCTTCCAGACGGCGCACATATTCACTTCCACTGGCCGGCGGAGTATCCCGTCCATCGAGAAAAGCATGCACATAAACCCGTTCAAGACCATACTCTGCAGCGATCCGTAAAAGCGCCTCAAGATGTTCCTGATGACTGTGCACGCCACCATCCGACAAAAGACCCAATAAGTGTAATGAGTTATCTTTTCCCGAGGCCGCCAAAAAAGCTTTTTCGAGAGCTTTATTATGGGCCAGGGTTCCATCGGCAATGGCCCGACTGATTCGCGTCAGATCCTGGTAGACGATACGACCAGCGCCGATATTTGTGTGTCCAACCTCGGAATTGCCCATCTGCCCCGCCGGCAAACCAACATCGAGGGCACTGGCCCCGAGTTCAGTCCATGGGCACTCTTCCAGCAAGCGCTTAAAAACCGGGATCCGGGCTTGAGATATGGCATTGCCGGGCCCGGCTTCGGCCAACCCCCAACCATCGAGAATAATGAGAGCAACCGGCTGCTTAAACAAAGGAACAGACCCTTTCAGAGATATCGTAACTATTGTAGCTACAGCAGTGGGGGCAGCGATATTTCCAGTCCGGTGACAGACGCCCGCAAACAGCGCAGCCGAATACCGGCTCAAGACGTTCGGCACAACCTAAGGCCTTCTTGAAGTGATCAACCGCAACCTCTAAGCGATGCTCTTTACGACAAGCCAGTTCACCTGCCAGGACCTCAAGTAAGGGACCATTAAAACCACTTTCACGCAATCTTTTAGCCGCCACTTCAGCCTCATCAATTTTTTGATGTTCAAGACAGAATCGCGCATAAAGCCAACGCGCCGGACGATACTCCGGATTTCGCGAAAGCACCTTGCGATATGATTTCAAAATTTTACTGGTACTGTTTTCGGGATCATCCTCGGCCTGCAAGCGCTCCTCTTCAAGCAAGAAAATGGCACTCGGTTTTTTCCGAAAACCGCTCTTGAGAACACTCAAAGCATCCACTTTTTTGACCTCCATTTCAGCTTTAAGCAGGTAGGCTGCAACATGCTCCTTGTCATGATCAAAAACGATTTTCAAAGAGGCCACGGCCATATCCCGATTGCCAGCCAGCCACTGACGCCGCGCTAATTCATAGGCACAGTTAGCAATTCCACTGATCGCCTTTTTCTTTTCAGGAGATCCTTTAACTTCACATTTACTGATATCCTGCCACACTTCAAGTGCTTCGCGCCAGTAACCACGGCTACCAAACTGTTCGACCAGCATCGTCATTAAAGCCCGATTACGGGGATAACGGGCCTTCATCAGCAACAGCTGATTGGTCATCCGTAAAGGATCATCGAGTCCGTTCAAAGCTTGAATACGATACCAGTGCAGACGGGGATCTTCAGGCGTGTGCTCAAGTGCTGCATCAATTGTTTTTAAAGCTTGTTCGGGCTGCCGTTCACGCAACTGCAAACGCACCAGAGCAAGTATTGCTTCCATGTTTTTCTTATCAAGTTTGAGGACCCGGTTTAAACTGGCAACCGCTTTTTTGGTCTCCCCTTTAAAGCCGGCTTCAACCCCTTCCAAGAGAGCTTGCTGAGCCGATTTTTTCTTTTTATCCCTCAGCTTCCGAAAAAAATCACCCACCTGCCGCCTAAAGGCCAGGAGAGAGAAAAAAACGCCGCTACCAAAACCACCCGCAGCAATTGCGACGAGCAGAAAAAACGGCATCGTACCATCAACCTTGAGCCCCTGGGTCAAGGCCACTGAGGTTTCAGTCGGATTCAGATAGACCAGATAAGCGGCTCCTAAAAGCGCCAGTAAACCACCAAAAAGTATGATACGGTAAATCATAATAAATCCCAATATTAAAGTTAAAAGTTAAGCGATTCAATAGTGGTAAGGTTCTTTATGAATGATGGTCATTGAGCGATAAAGCTGCTCAAAAAGCAGCAGGCGGGCCACTTCATGAGGGAAGGTCATCGGTGACAGTGAAATGAGGTGATCAGCTGCCTGACGCAATGAAGGGTCATAGCCAAAAGGTCCGCCGCAGAAAAAAACCAGACTTTGATGACCACTCTCGAGAGCAGATTGCATGAAAAGAGCAAAATCCCGGCTTCCCATACTCCGCCCCCGTTCATCAAGAAGAAGTTTCAGGCCCGCAGGTTTCTTAAACTCCCCCAGTAATCGCGGCCCCTGACGCCGACAAAAAGCGGCTGGAGTTTCACGCCGCCCCGGCTTCTCCTCCTTGATCTCTTTGACATCACAAGTAAGGTAACGACTCAGACGTTTGCGATATTCAACAATCTCCTGTTGGTAAGCAGCATTCCTGGTTTTACCGACCAGCAGCATCTGCAAACGCATTTAAAATCAACCCTTTTGCCGTTCATCAAGAATCACCGGAGCATCGCGCCAGACCCCTTCCAGGTCATAATGAGCGCGAATCTCATGATAGAAAATATGGACAATAACATCACCGTAATCGATCAGACACCAACGCCCATCCTTCAACCCTTCGCTCCCCAGAGGCTGATAGCCTTGATGTTTCATCTCCTGGGCCAGATATTCACTGACCGCCTGCACGTGACGGTCTGAGTGACCACTGGCAACCACCAAAGTATCAGTCACCGAGGAGATCCCCCGCAAATCAAGAAAAACCAACGCCTCAGCTTTTTTATCTTCAAGAAAACCTTTGATCAAGGAAAGTTTTTTATCATCCTGCAAAACCCTAGCTTGGTTTTCACTCATGAAATATATGGCCTCGTAAAAAATTAAAAAAGACTGGAGTTTCCGGTCTGAAAATTACAACCCGGGAAATCGGGTCATCAAACATAAAGCCCGTTTTTGTAAATGTAGCTCGCCACTCCATCGGGCACCAAATAGCGCAGTGAACGACCCGCCGCAGTTTCTTTGCGAATCTGACTTGATGATATATCTAACCGGGTCACATGCATAAAATGAATAAGGTTCCCAGAGTTGTGACGATAGCGTAACTCTTCTTCATAACAAAATTCACCTTTAAGCGCAAATGGAAAAAGAGAGTCCAAAGACTCGCCAGCCTTAAGCTTTACCCCCTGCCTGGAGATAACAATAAAATTTGCCAGGGAAAATAGTTTTGCAAAAGAGTACCAGGTAGCAATTTCACGCCAGGCATCCCAACCAATCACAAAATAGAGTTCGGCCCCAACATAACGTTTTCTGAAATATTCCAGAGTCGCAACTGAATAGGAGGTGCCCCCTTTACGACACTCGAAGGAGCTGCTACCCAAAAAAGGATTGCCCCGCCGCGCCCGACGAACCATGGCCAAGCGATGTTCAGCTACGGCAACCCCGGTTTCGCCTTTATGCGGCGGCCGGGCAGAGGGGACTAAATAGATCTTTTGCAAGGCAAATGCCTGGCGAACTTCCTCCGCGACCCGCAAATGGCCGTAGTGAATCGGATTAAAGGTGCCACCTAAAATGCCGATTCGCTTACTCTCTGATTTGACCATCGCCATAAATAATATATTTGGTAGTGGTTAAACCTTCAAGGCCCATGGGGCCATAGGCGTGAAGTTTGGTTGTACTGATACCGATCTCAGCTCCCAAACCCAACTCTCCGCCATCGGAAAACCGGGTTGAAGCATTGACCATAACGACTGATGAGTTTACTTGCCGTAAAAATTCCTGGGAGCGATGATAATCACTGGTCACTATCGATTCCGTATGGTCGGAACCGTACTCGGCGATATGGCCAACGGCTGTATCAAAATCATCAACCACCCGGACGGCAACAATCAGATCGATATATTCTGTGGCCCAATCTTCGGCCGTCGCAGGCACCAGATCAGGCAGCAGCGCCAGAGTTTTGGCACAACCTCTGATCTCGACTTGCTTTACCTGTAAATCAAGCGCCATTAAAGGAAGAAAACGTTCGGCAATATCTTGATGCACTAAAATTGTTTCAGCAGCATTACAGACCCCGGGCCGATGGGTCTTGGCATTAACTACAATTTTTCGGGCCATCTCGATATCGGCCCCGGCATCAACAAAAACATGACAGACCCCCTTGTAATGCTTGATCACCGGAATCCGGGAATGTTCAACCACAAAGCGGATCAGCCCTTCACCGCCACGCGGAATAATCAGATCGATCTCCTCGTCACATTGGAGTAAATAGTTGATTGCCTGACGCTCGACAAAGGGTACTACCTGGATCACAGCGGCCGGGATTGAAGTGGTGCCCAGAGCTTCATGCAAAACTTCGAGAACCGCTATGTTTGAGTTAAAAGCTTCAGAACCACCTCTTAAAATAACCCCATTCCCGGACTTCAAACAAAGTCCGGCAGCATCGGCAGTAACATTGGGCCGCGACTCATAGATCATCCCAACCACCCCTAAGGGGATCCGCATTTTCCCAACCTGGAGCTCATTCGGCCGCCGCCACATTCGCACAACCTCTCCTACAGGATCGGGGAACGCTGCAACCTCCTCAAGGCCTCTAGCCATGGCCTCAATAACCTTATCACTCAAAGTCAAACGATCAATCATAGCCACACTCAGACCAGCGGCACGACCTTTTACTAAATCAAGCTGATTTCGCTCCTGTAAAAAAACCCGCCGCCGGCGCAAACCTGCAGCCATCGCTAATAAAGCCTTATCTTTTTCTAAAGTCGGCGCTGCCGCCAGCACTCGAGCCGCAGCCTTAGCCTGAACTGCCAGTGCCTTGATCTTTTTTTCAATATCCATAACCTTAAATCTCCATTACTAAACTCACAAAAGTGCTAAATTGTCCCGATGAATAACATCCGCACCAGCATCATAACCTAGACGAGTAACAATTTCGCTAGAGTGCAGACCGGCAATTTTTTCAATATCTATAGAACTGTAGGTTACCAGCCCGCGAGCGATCTCAACACCATCAAGATCGCAACATGAAACCGGCTCTCCAACACCAAAGCTGCCTTCAACCCGGGATATACCAGAAGGCAGCAAACTGGTTCCCCGCTCAACCAGAGCCCTAACTGCGCCCTTATCCAGGTAGAGAGTACCAAGAGGTTGCACGGCAAAAGCCAACCAGTGTTGACGACAGCTCAAACGATTCGTCCGGGGCAGAAAAAGAGTTCCTTCAAGCTCGCCGGCCAGAACCCGGCCCATAACCCCGGGCCGCTGGCCATTGGCGATAACTGTCGGAATCCCGTAAGCTGCCGCCTTGCGGGCCGCTTCGAGTTTACTGAGCATGCCTCCGGTCCCGACCACACTCTTGCTAACACAGGCAAAAGCTGTAACTTCATCATCAACTTCGGCAATCAAAGGTATCAAAGAAGCCCCGCCATCCGCTTTAGGATCACAATTATAGACCCCATCAAGATCGGTCAAGAGCAGCAGAAGATCGACTTCAGCCAGAGAAGTCAGGAGAGCGGCCAAATTATCGTTATCGCCAAATTTTATTTCTCGGACAACTACGGTATCATTTTCATTAACCAGAGGCAGAATTTCAGCGCTGAGTAGGGCTCTTAAAGTATTTCTGGCGTTAAGATAACGACGCCGATTACGGATATCGTCAGAGGTCAGTAGAACCTGGGCCACAAGTTGACCATGAACGGCAAACTCCTGTTCATATTGGCGCATCAAACGCAACTGACCAACCGCCGCACAAGCCTGTTTTTCCGGGATTGTCAGGGGTGGCGCGGTAAAACCCAAGGCCTCAAGACCCGCGGCTACCGCCCCCGAAGTAACCACGACAAACCTATAACTCTGTAGCCGCAGCTCAGCAATCTCAGTAGCAAAACGCGTAAAAAAAGATACGTCCAGGTGCCCCTTGTCGGTCAACACAGCGCTACCGAGCTTAACCACCACCAATTTTACATGCTCAAGGTTTGTTCGACGTATATTTTCCATCTATTTCCATACCTTCCCGGTCTGCAAAAGATTCGGCTTTAGCCTGTCTGTTGATAAGAAGTCGAATATTTACCTTTTGGCAACCCCATCGCCTTTTTAATAATTAGTAATTTTCGCCACAAATCTAGTGTAAAAAGCTACATTTGTCAAAAAATATCTCGCATTTCAAAAGATAAGCGGCATCAAAGAAAAATTTCACTTGAATCAAAGTCAACAATGTGATAACTATCACAGTATCGTAAATCATACAGTCATAATAACATATTCTAAATTCTCTTACAGAATCAAAGGGCGCCAGATGAAGACCAAAGAGAGTAAAATCCCAGAAGCTACAATAAAACGCCTCTCCACATATATCAACTGCCTGGAACGACTCCAGGCTGAAAACAATCCGGTAACCTCATCTGAAATGTTGGGAGAATCCTGTCAGGTGAGCCCGGCTCAAATCCGGAAAGACCTCTCTTATTTTGGTGAATTCGGGGTGCGTGGCGTCGGTTATGACACCAAAAAACTTGAGGGTGAGATCAAGGAAATTCTGGGCCTTCACCACAATTGGCCGACTACGGTAGTCGGAGTCGGAAAACTTGGTCAAGCTCTACTAAACTTCACCTTTTTCAGCAAGCACGGCTTTCGCATCGTTGCCGCCTTTGACAGCGATACCAATAAAATCGGCAACAAGCTTACTGACGGTGTCACTATTTTGTCGACAAGCGAGATTGAAAAAACCGTCAAAAATGAAAAAATCTCCATCGGTATCATCACAACTCCAGCCAACTCAGCCCAGGAGGTCGCCGATAAACTTGTGGCCGGCGGCATCAAAGGCATCCTCAACTTTGCCCCGATCAAAGTCAAGGTTCCTGAAACCATCACCCTGCGCAACGTCTCAATCACCAGTGAACTTGACAACTTGGCTTATCTCCTGACCCAGAAAAAACGCTGAAAAACAGTTCAAAGTTCAGGATTCAGGGTTCAAAGTTAAATGACTAAAAAAGACCCTTTAACTTTTGAACTCTTCAACTCGCCAATACCTCCCGGAGATACTGACCGGTGGCTGACACAGCCTCTTGGGCCACCTCTTCCGGGGTTCCACAGGCAACCAGTCGGCCGCCACCATCCCCGCCATCAGGCCCCAGATCGATCACATAATCAGCGGCTTTGATTATATCTAGATTATGTTCGATTACAATCACTGAGTTACCTTCGCCCACTAATCTCTGCAAAACTTTGAGCAACTGTTTGACATCGTGAAAATGGAGTCCGGTCGTTGGCTCATCAAGCAGGTACAAAGTGCGGCCAGTAGCTCTTTTGGCCAGTTCACGAGCCAGTTTCACCCGCTGGGCCTCGCCTCCAGAAAGCGTCACTGCCGCCTGTCCCAAGGTCATATAGCCAAGACCAACATTCTTTAAAACCTCAAGCTTACTGAGTATCCGCGGAATAACAGCAAAAAAATCGGCGGCCTGGTTAATGGTCATCGCCAAGACTTCTGATATATTCGATCCTTTATAGCGGATCTCTAAAACTTCACGGGTGAAACGCTGGCCCCCGCAGGAATCACATTTGACAAAGATATCGGGAAGAAAATGCATTTCGACCCGAGTCAAACCATCACCTTTACAGGCCTCACAGCGGCCGCCCTTGACATTAAAACTGAAGCGGCCCGGTTTATAGCCCCGGATTCGGGACTCGGGCAAGCCCGCGAAAAGCTCGCGAACCGGCGTAAAAATACCAGTATAGGTAGCAGGATTAGAGCGTGGGGTCCGGCCAATTGGACTCTGATCAATACTTATGACTTTATCGAGTTGCTCAAGACCTTCAATACCCTGTAAAGAACCCACCGGAAAACGTTCTCCATGGAGATGGTTATGGAGGGCCGGATAGAGGGTTTCATTAATCAGGGTGCTTTTCCCCGATCCAGAAACTCCGGTTACACAAAGCAGTAGACCTAAGGGGAAATCGACATCAATGCCCTTAAGATTGTGTTGAGATGCCCCCTTGATAACAATCTGCCGCTGCCGATCCCGGGTTCGCCTTGCCGGAATATCAATTTTCAGACGTCCGGAAAGATAGAGACCGGTCAACGACTCCCCGGCGACAATCTCTTGTGGTCTCCCCTGAGCCACCACCTCACCCCCGAGACGCCCAGCCCCAGGACCCATATCGATAACGTGGTCGGCAGCCATAATCGTCTCCTGATCATGCTCAACCACAAGCAGTGAATTTCCGAGATCACGAAGTTTCAGCAAAGCCTTTAGCAGGCGGCGATTATCACGCTGGTGCAGACCGATACTGGGCTCATCAAGAACATACAAAACCCCGGTAAGCCCCGAACCAATCTGCGTCGCCAATCGAATTCTTTGTGACTCACCTCCAGAAAGCGTGGCACTGGCCCGCTCCAGGGTTAAATAGTCGAGACCAACGTCAATCAGAAACTGCAAACGCGACGACAGTTCACCAAGAATCCGGCCCGCGATTGCCTGACGGGCTGGCGGCAGCTTTAAAGATCGCAAAAATTCAAGCGTTTGCGGTAAGGCTAAAGAGGTCAATTGATAGATATTCAACCCCGCTATCTGCACTTGTAAGCTTTCCTGATTCAAGCGGGCACCGAGACAGAGCGGGCAGGGCTTAGGCGAAAGATAGCGCAACAACTCACTGTCATGCTCACCATCGGCTTTCTCGTAGCGTCTTTTCAAGCTCGGAATAAGCCCTTCAAATTTTCTCTCCGGGGCGCGTTGGTAGCGACCATCAACCAGTAAACCGGGAATTTTTTCCCGCCCTGAGCCCGAAAAAATAATCTTCTTAACCTTTTGCGAGAGCTCAACAAAAGGAGTCATCAAAGAAA
Source organism: uncultured Thermodesulfobacteriota bacterium (assembly GCA_964457755.1). Taxonomy (GTDB): domain Bacteria; phylum Desulfobacterota; class Anaeroferrophillalia; order Anaeroferrophillales; family Tharpellaceae; genus Tharpella. Next base: position 62,174 of record CAYWGC010000010.1, read on the forward strand.
AATCGTAATGCTGAGCAAGTGGTTCTACAACCTCACTGAGATAGAAAGCGAGAGAGCGCCGCCATGGCGCAACCGCCCCATCTTTAAGACTAAGAGTGGGATCGGGCACAATCAGGTCAGCATCAAAGACCAAATCTCGTCCCAAGCCGCTGCATTCAGGACAGGCCCCATGCGGATTATTAAAGGAGAAAAGACGGGGAGAAAGTTCCGCAAAACTGATACCGCAATCACTACAGGCAAGACGCCTGGAAAAAAGCAGACGTTCACCGTTAACAATCTGAACCGCGACCAGATCCTCGGCCTTATCCATAGCCAACTCCAAAGAATCAACCAAGCGACCACGACTTTCAGAATTAACCAGCAAACGATCAACAACCAACGAAATATCATGATAACGTTGGCGATCGAGCTGTGGCGGCGAGTCGAGACGGTGGATCTCGCCATCGACTTCAACCCGTAAAAAACCCTGACTTTGCAAATCACTAAAGAGTTTGAGATACTCACCCTTACGACGACGCACAAGCGGCGCCATAATCATCAACTTGCTGTCAAGCGGCATTTTTTCAATGACATCGGCTATCTGGTCAACAGTCTGTGAAGTGATCGGTTTACCGCATTGGGCGCAATAGACCACACCAACCCGCGCATAGAGCAGACGCAGATAGTCATAAATTTCGGTCACCGTCCCTACAGTTGAGCGAGGATTATGAGAAACCCGTTTCTGCTCAATCGAAATTGCCGGCGAAAGCCCCGAAATTTCATCAACATCCGGTTTTTCCATCAATTGCAGAAACTGCCGGGCGTAAGCCGAAAGCGACTCAACATAACGCCTTTGCCCCTCAGCATAGATCGTATCAAAAGCCAAAGACGATTTACCGGAACCACTCAAGCCCGTAATCACGACAAACCGCTGCCGGGGAATTGCCAGACTTATATTTTTCAGGTTATGTTCCCGGGCCCCTTTAATGACAATCTCTTCCACGTCAATATCTCATAATGCTTTGAAAAATAGAGTTTAGATAAAGTTCATACTCGGTCGATGAACTTAAATTTTTCTTGAAAAAAAAGAGCCACTCAATTAGGGTTGCGATAATTAGGATCGTTACCAAAACAACCACCTAAAGGATATGGCATGATTAAAGTTTCATCACTTTTTTTAACTATTCTTTCTTTTCTTATCTACCTGATTTTCCCTGCCGGCGGTCAAGCTCAGGAGCCTGATTTTCGCATGATCTATATAGGCTCTCTCTCGGGCTATGTCAAACTCTGCGGATGACACAAAAAACAGGCGGGCGGTCTGGCCCGGCAGAAAACAGTCATCGATATCCTGCGCCAGGGTGCAGGGACTGGTAAAAGCCTTTTCATGAACTGCGGCAATCTCACTAAAAGAACCATTAAAAACGACTTTGAGGTTAAGCGCCAAATCCTCAAAACAGCTCTACAGGGATATGAAATTATCGGCGCAGAAATATTTTCACCGGGAGCCCAGGAGTTGATTTACGGGCGTCAGATGATGACCTCACTTAAAGAAAATGCCCCCAAAAGCAATATTTTATGCGGCAATCTGGACGGGAAACCGATTCCCGGGATTGAGAACCATAAAGTTTTCATAAGCGACGGTAAGAAAGTGTTGGTCACGGCAATTATAGATCCTGATCTTGAGAAAAAAGCAATTCACGGCCTCCAAATTAAAGAACCCCTTGCAGCCTTGAAGCAGATTCTCAAAACACCGCATGACCTGGCCATTGTGGTTCTCCACTTTTCCGACAGCAAAGCCCGCAAACTCATCCGCAACATCAATGGCATTGATATCGCTATTCTGGCTACCCAACGGGGGACTTTGAAAGAAAGTGAGAAGATCAATGGTTGCTGGTTAGTCAAGAATAACAACCACGGCAAAACCGTCGGCTATCTCGATTGGGACTTCGCGACTAAGGCCCCGATAACTACCAGACTAATCAATATTGGGAAAGAGGACTATAAAGCCGACCAGAAAATCGCCAACCTGGTCAGTGACCATGAAAACTGGCTCCGGCAACACTATATTGAGGTCGAAAAAAACAGAGAAAACAGTGTTGAAAATCTGCCACCTGAGATCCCTTACACCGGGAGCCAGGCCTGCGGCACCTGCCATCCCCAGATTACAGCCTCATGGCAAATGACCAGACATGCCCGGGCTTACGCCAGCCTCCAGAAAAAGTGCAAGGATTACTGCCCCGACTGCTTGCCCTGCCACGTTACCGGCAGTTCTGATCATGACAAACAAGGTTTTCGTTCACCGACAACCACACCGAACCTCTTCAACATTCAATGCGAAGAGTGCCACGGCCCCGCCAAAAAACATCTAAAAAACCCCGACCTTCCTTACGACCAGAAAATCGAAGCTTCAACCTGCACTATCTGCCACACTGCCAACACAGATCCGGAGTTTTCCTTCGAAAAAAGCCTTAAATTAATCGCCCATTAATGGCAGTGGTCAGTGTAAGGCATATATTTTAAACAAATGGTAACTATTCAGTCAACCCACTGTAAAGTTTTAATTAACAACGTCGAACATCGCTTCACCCTCATGAACGGCCCCTCACCCCAAGGGTGCTTCCTCGCTAAGCTCACAGCGAAGCCTGGGGTGCTGACGCACCTTTTACCAGCAATGACCCCAATCCCGGTAGTTTGAAGACGACGGCTGAGTAGTTACAAGCAGACAACCTCATCTCATTAAACATAAAAAAGCAGAGAGTGCGGACCGCACTCTCTGCTTTTTTATGTTTAATACTCGACAATTGCCGACACCTACTAGCAACTGACCACTTATTTAAACTAGACTCTGGAAAGCCTCTTTACGGCCGGTATATTTCTCCCGCATCTGGGGCTTCATCAATTTACCGGTCGGGTTGCGCATTACCTGGTCAAATTTGACAACCCGGGGCAATTTATAGGTCGCCAGCCGGGTTTTGCCAAATTCAAGAAGTTCTTCTGCGGTCAGGGTCCGCCCCTCTTTAAGCTGGACAATCGCCATCACCGCCTCTACCAGACGCTCATCTGAAGTTCCAATACAGGCAACATCATCGATATCAGGATGCTCCATCAGGACATCTTCAATCTCCACCGGGAAAATATTTTCCCCGCCACTGGTAATCATATCTTTCTTGCGATCGACGATATAGTAATAGCCATCAGCATCGGTTTTCAAAAGATCGCCAGTATAGAGCCAACCATCTTTCAAGGACTCCGCCGTCATCTCGGGATTACCAAAATAACCCTGCATCATCCGAGACGTCCTGAAAACCAACTCACCAACCGCTTCTGGAGCAACCTCATTGCCGGCAAAATCAACCAACCGGGCTTCAACCCCAAAAGTTGGCTTACCGATTGATCCCGGCCGCTCTAAAACTTCATCAGGATAGAGATTAAAGGTCCCGCCCCCACCGCCTTCGGTAATGCCATAGATATTTGAAACCCCGCAAGGCAGGGTTTCAACCAACCGCTTCATAACATCAAAAGGCACGGGTTGGGCTCCGATCTCCATATATCTCCAAGCTGACAGATCGTAATCTTCAAGCTTGATATCACCTTTATCGATGGCGTTAAGAATAGCTATCGCAATCGGCACAACAAAAAGCACATCTGTAACTTTTTCTGCGGCCAAAGCCTCAAAAATCCATTTAGGATCTTTAAGATCTCGAAGAATTGTACCGGTCGCTCCGGTAGCATAAAAAGGAGCCCAGAGAAACATTGTCCCACTGTGATAGAGGGGCAGAAAGAAGAGATAGTTATCGTTCTTTTCGACAAAATAGCTCATCCCGTTGCCAATCGCAGTACTATTAAGCGAAAAATGAGTATGCAGCACCGATTTCGGCTTACCGGTAGTCCCGGAAGTAAACATCATCGCCAGAGGCGCCTCAGATTCAACCTCGACCAAGGCCTCAGAACTGTCAGCACAGGCTGCCATTTCACGATAATCGAGCATCCCGGCACCAATTTTATCACCGACACAGATAAAGTGCTTGACCGTCGTCAATTCTTCCCGGACCGGCTCCACAACCGACAAAAATTCAGAGCCTAAGATAAAAGCCTTGGGGTTGGAAACCTCAGCCGCAAACTTTATATCATTGCCGACAAAACGGAAATTGAGCGGCACCACAACCGCCCCCAGCTTGATGATAGCATAGTAACTGACCAACCACTCCAAGCTGTTGTTCTGCAGATGCATAACATAGTCGCCGCGCTCGATATTAAGTTCCTTACTCAGGTAGTTGGCAACCCGGTTAATTGCTTGATTAAACTCTTTCCAGGTCAAAGTACGGCGTTCACCGGTAGCCGGCGTACGCTCAATCAAACAGATCTTTTCCGATAGATTACGGGCATGCAGGCAGGCATAGTTGGCATAATTCATCTCTCTAACACTCCTTAACTTTAAAATAAAAAGTAACTACTACAACTTTAAAACGAAGTGCTATGACAATAGCAAGAACTGTACTATCTAAAAAAACAAACTTTATTAAACTATTCAGCGGCGCACCATAAAGTTATTGCAAAAGGCGTCGAACTTCGCTTCGCCCTCATAAACGGGGTCAAAGCTGGGGTGCTGCGCACCTAGTACCAGCAATGACCCCAATTCTGCAATTCTGAAAGCCTGATTAAAAATTGCGCCTCTGCTGATAACTGACAACTGACTACTGATAACTGACAACTGACAGCTAACTGCGGTAGTCAGCATTAATAGAGACATATTCATGCGTCAGATCGGAAGTTAATAGAGTGAATTCATCTTCACCTGATTGCAGGTCAATTTTCACCGAAAATTGAGCCTGGCGCAAAACCGCAGCGCCCTCTTCTTCACGATATTGGGGATCGCGAACCCCGCCGCTGACAACTCTGACCTGGTCAAAATTGATATTCACCAATTCAGGTTTAAGCTCAACCCCGGCATAACCAACGGCCGCAATAATTCTGCCCCAGTTCGCATCCTGACCAAAAAAAGCGGTCTTGACCAAGGCTGAATTAGCCACCGTCCGACAAATCTTTTCGGCGTCTTCGACTCCCGCCACTCCGACAACCGTAATTTCAACCACCTTGGTAGCCCCCTCTCCATCCTTAACAATCATCATGGCCAACTGACGAGCAACCTGCAAAAGCGCACCCTCTAAAAGAGCAAGATCTGAAGAGCTTGCCAAACAACAACCGGAAATCCCGTTGGCCAGGGCCAAAACCGTATCGTTAGTACTCATATCGCCGTCGACACTAATCCGATTAAAACTCTTATCAACGACTCGCTGTAACATCTCCTGCCAAACCTGGCGATCGATTTCAGCATCCGTAAGAAGATAGCCCAGCATCGTCGCCATATCAGGATGAATCATGCCGGCACCTTTGGCAATCCCAGTCAGAGTCACACAGCCCTGACTGGTCTCGACCTCAATCCCGACAATTTTTGGGGACTTATCGGTGGTCATGATGGCCTGGGCGGCACTCGCCAAAGTCCCGGAAACGACACCCTTTTGCCCAAGATCAGCAATAAGAGGCTCAATTCCGTTAAGCACTGTGGTCACGGGAAAAGGTTCTCCAATAACCCCGGTTGAGGAAATAAAAACCTCCGCTCGTGAAAGTCCCAGGGATGCAGCCAAAACTTCAGCGACGGTCACCACATCGACCTCTCCCTGATGTCCGGTACAGGCATTGGCATTACCGCTGTTGATCAGAACTGCCCGCAGCTTACTACCTTCGGCGATCTGCCGACGACCATAAATAACCGGGGCCGCAGGAAATTTATTCTTGGTAAAAACGGCGGCCGCCACCGCCGGACAATCACTCAACAACAACGCCAGATCAAGCGCCCCACCGGCCTTCAAACCACAAGAGACCCCGGCAAATTGATAACCTGGACATATTTTTATATTTTCAGACATTTGGCATCCTCTACCTGCCGCAAATTCACCGCCGGCGCCCACAAACTGCCGGGATTGGGGTCATTGCTGGTGCAAGGTGCGTCAGCACCCCAGCTTTGACCCCGTTCATGAGGGCGAAGCGATGTTCGACGTTGATAATTAGTAACTATGGTGAGTCAGATGAATAGTTACACTTTATTTTCCACAACATTTTTTGTACTTTTTGCCACTACCACAGGGACAGGGATCATTACGGCCGGTCTTTTGTCCAGCGACCACCGGCACCTGCTTGCCCCCCTCTTTACGACCGCCATGCGAGAATACCACTTCAGATTCTTTACGAGCCTGCTGATCCAATTCATCGACCTCTTCTTCTCGGGTCACTTGAATATGAAAAAGCTGGCCGATAACATCTTCCTTAATACGCTCGACCATATTGGCGAACATCTCAAAACCCTCACGTTGATACTCACGTAAAGGATCTTTTTGACCGTAACCGCGCAGGCCAATACCTTCTTTAAGTTGATCGATAGCATAAAGATGATCTTTCCAGAGGGTGTCGATGGTATGCAGGAGGATAATTTTTTCGAGTTGACGCAGAGTCTCAACCCCCAAATCAACCTCTCTTAAAGCATAATTTTTCCGCACGAGCTCTTGTAACTCGGCCAGCAAGGTTGCGGGATCATCAAGCAGGGCCAAGTCAGAACCTTCAGAAAAATCAGCGGCCAAAGCAAATGAACGCTGCAGACCAAGCCCTAAGGAATCAAAATCCCATTCGGCCGAATTGCGGGATCCCCCGGTCGCAGCCTCCAGCATTTCGGCCACAACATCTTCGGCATACTCGACGACCAGCTCCTGCAGGTTTTCATTACTGAGTACTTCCCGCCGCAGAGCGTAGATAGTTTCACGCTGCTTGTTCATAACATCATCGTACTCAAGCAGTTGTTTACGAATGTCAAAGTTATGACCTTCAACCCGCCGCTGGGCATTTTCGATCGCCTTGGAGATCATTTTGTGCTCAATCGGCTCACCCTCTTCGATGCCCAGCGTATCCATCACCTTGGCAATCCGCTCAGAACCAAAAATCCGCATCAAATCATCTTCCAGACTTAAGTAGAAGCGCGAAGATCCAGGATCTCCCTGACGACCGGAACGCCCCCTTAACTGGTTATCAATCCGCCGACTTTCATGCCGTTCGGTACCCAATATATGGAGCCCCCCCGCCTTCAGGACGGCTTCGCGCTCAGCCTCACACTGTCCTCTAAAATCAGCAATAACCGCTTCCCGCTCAGCCAGACTCATCTCGTCGTTGAGTTTGGGTTTGGCCATCATCTCCGGGTTGCCGCCCAAGACAATATCAGTTCCCCGACCAGCCATATTGGTAGCGATGGTCACAGCCCCCTTACGACCAGCCTGGGAGATAATTTCAGCCTCTTTTTCATGAAATTTGGCATTTAAGACTTCATGTTTGACCCCTTTTTTCTTCAGCACCTTGCCCAGATATTCGGAGTCTTCTATCGAAATGGTCCCGACCAGGGCTGGCTGGCCAGCCTCATGACAGACGACAATCTCTTCCACGACTGCGTTATACTTCTCTTTTCCGGTTTTAAATATGACATCGGGATTATCTTTCCTGATCATCGGCATATTCGTCGGCACAACGACCACAGAGAGACCATAAGTTTGATTAAATTCAATCGCCTCAGTATCGGCCGTCCCGGTCATCCCAGCCAATTTATCGTACATGCGAAAATAGTTCTGAAAGGTAACCCCTGCCAACGTCTGATTTTCACGTTCGATTTTAACCCCTTCTTTGGCCTCAAGAGCCTGATGCAGGCCATCGCTATAGCGCCGCCCATCCATCAGACGTCCGGTAAATTCATCGACGATAACAACCTTATCATCCTTGACCACATAATCAACATCCCGCTTGAAAAGGACATGGGCTTTCAAAGCCTGATTAACGTGATGCAGGGTTTCAATCTGGGTCGGTTCATAGATATTATCGACCTTCAGAAGCTCTTCCACCTGAGCCACCCCGACATCGGTTAAGGTCGCTGAACGACTCTTCTCATCAAGCTCATAATCGGTCGCTTCGGCTTGCGCCTGATTACTCTGGATAAGTTTACGCATAGCTTTATCAATAACATAGTATTTTTCCGTACTGTCATCGGTCGGACCAGAGATAATCAATGGAGTTCGCGCCTCATCGATGAGAATACTGTCAACCTCATCAACAATCGCATAGAAAAGCGGCCGCTGCGCGTAATCCTCAAGCGAAAACTTCATATTATCGCGAAGATAATCAAAACCGAACTCATTATTAGTACCGTATGTAATATCAGAACCATAAGCTATTTGGCGCTCCTGATCATCAAGCTCATGCAAGATCACACCGACTGAAAGTCCTAAAAACTCATAAACGGTACCCATCCAGGCCGCATCACGCCGCGCCAGATAATCGTTGACCGTGACAACATGCACACCCTTTTCAGCCAGAGCATTTAGGTAGACCGGTAACGTCGCAGCCAGAGTTTTACCCTCACCGGTTTTCATCTCGGCAATTTTACCGCTGTGCAGAACAATACCACCCATAAGCTGCGCATCAAAATGACGCATTCCCAAGGTTCGCACCGAGGCTTCACGGACAACCGCAAAGGCTTCCGGTAAAAGCTCATCAAGGGTTTCACCCTTCTCAAAGCGGGCCTTAAACTCTAGCGTTTTACCCTGCAACTGACTATCAGAAAGCGCCTTAAGGGGCTCCTCCTCACGATTCACCTGAGCAACCAAGGTCTGCATGCTCTTGATCTCACGATCATTTTTACTGCCAAATATTTTCTTCAGGATGTTTGCCATAAACTCTTAAAACCTCTCAAAATAAAAAGCCCCCGCAAAAACAAGCCAACTGACGTTTTACGAGGACCATTGTAAATATGGTTTGTAATCTTGAACTATTAGATATTTTAATCCAGCAGATAATCAACCGGATTTACCACCTTACCGTTGAGCACCACTTCGTAATGAAGATGAGGACCAGTGCTGCGACCAGTATTACCGAGCCGACCCAGTTCCTGACCACGAACCAGGGCATCACCATTTTGCACATTAATCTTTGACAGGTGACCATATTTGGTCACCTTACCCAGACCATGATCAACAACCACCATTTTCCCATAACCGCCGTTATAACCGGCAAAAACAACCTGTCCATCAGCACTGACAACGACCGGAGTACCGGCCCGATTGACAATATCGATACCCTTATGGATTTCACGCCGACCGGTAAAGGGCGAAACCCGATAGCCAAAACGCGAGCTGATCCAACCTCTAACAGGCCATATAGAAGGGGTAAAATTAAGCAAAGTCTGGCGCTCTTTAAGATGCGTGCTCAAATGTCCGATTTCACTCTCTTCACGAGCGATATCGAGTTCCAAACGTTGCAACTCCCGATGCATCCGGGCCAATTGCTGCTTACGTTCACTATCGATACTCGAAACCGTCAACTCCGCCGCCAAAGGATCGGGCCCACCCACGCTTCGCGTCTCTATCTCACTTGGAACAATCGCCAGATTAGCCAGCACCTTAACCCTGGCATTACTCTCTTTTAAAGTCGTAAACTGATCGGAAAGATCGGTCATGCGCTGCGCAAAGAAACTTATCTGTTTTTCCAATTCCCGATTTTTCTTTGCCAAATTACTATAATCGTTAATATTATGTAAATTGACCAAATAGAGCGCAATAGCAACCAAAGCCCCCATAAAGAGAGCACAAAGCCCAGGGGTGAGCAGCCACAAAGCCCTTTTTACCTGCCTGACCGGCAAAGTCAATTTACGATGCACACCACTGCCAGATCGAAAAAGCACCAGCGTATATCTCTCTTTAGACTCTCTCAAGATAAACAATCCTTTAGGATTAAGGTTTCAAACTTTACAAAAGCCCATAAAACATATCGCTATCCTCAAGAGGGGGTACAAAAAGCCTGATTGCACCACCACTACAAGAGCCCCATTCGGGGCCCCTTAATAGCAAAGAGCTACTCAATTGTCAATAATTTAGCTTTTCCTTGACAATCTTGTCAAACTGTTTCTATATAAGAAATAATCTATATTAAATTGATGAATTTTTTAGTAACGGACTTGTAAAAAATGATCAGTGTTGCCGTAAACCAGGAACGTACTCAAGCCCGACTATCAATAAATCCGGAACCCAAAAACCTCGATACAATTACTGCTGACCAATTGGTAGCGGTGCTCAAAAAAAACAATATTATTGCCGGAATCAGCAAGAAAAACCTCTTCGCTATCCGCGACAAATTCAATCATGACACCGGCAAACCCCTCGCAACCATTATTGCCCGTAGTTTACCCATAAAACCGACATCTCAACATCACTATAAATTCCACTTTACAATCAGCAAAAACATTGGCAAACTTCAGGGCTCAGACAAGATCGATTACAAGAGCAAAGGAACCATAAAATTTCTCAATCCTGGAGATAACCTGCTCGAGATAACCCTTGGCCACGACGGCACCCCCGGCCGTCTGGTTGACGGTACTGTTTTAAATAATGACCCGCTTAAACCTCTCCGCCGCTATAAAAGTGGGCCCGGCGTCACCCTTGATGAAAATGGCAACAAACTCGTTTACAAGGCCACAGTTTCCGGCCAACCCCTACTAAGCGGCGACACCTTAAGTATTTCGGAGACTTTACAACTTGACAGTGACATCGATCTTGAAACCGGCCATATCAAATTCGCAGGTCCAATCGAAGTCAACGGTAACCTGTTAGCTGACTTCCGCATCACCTCCAACTCTGATATCTTTATCGGCAAAACTGCCAGCGGCACAATCCGCACTAAAGGCAACCTGACCGTCAACGGCGGCATTATTGGCAGCGAAGCCGAAAAAATAGCAGTTGGCGGCAACCTTTTATGCGAATATATCTCATCCTGCAACCAACTACAAACCGGTGGCACCATTACTGTCAGTAAACACATTATAAACAGCCATATTATCAGTGGGAAAACTGTAAGCTGCCAGGAGATGATCACCGGTGACAGTAAAATCATTGCTTTTTATGGCGTAACCTGCGAAGAACTTGGCAGCGAGCAGGGAAGTCGCACAACTATTGAGATCGGCGGCGCCCTTGATCTGTATGAAAAAATAAAAAAAATTGATGAGTTCCTGGAGCCTCTAATTGCTGAATCAATTGCTATGGTTGACGAATTAGGACTCCAGGTCTTAATGAAAAAAGACATATCTTCTCTACCTGAAGAGAAACGCCCCGAAGCTGAAAAAACACTCAGTAAATACCTTGACATCGAGGAAAATGTCGCCCGCCTGAAAGAGAAAAAAACAGCGCTTGAAGAGAAAATCGCGACTGGACTCAGCGCCAAAGTAACCGTCAAAAAAACCGTTTACCCCGGCACTACAGTCAAGATTGGCCGTGAAACCTACGATGTAAAACGCAGCATCAGTGGACCAGGTGAATTTCTCCTCGACAAGAAAAGTAAAACTATAGTTTTTGAACGGTTGACCTGAAGCTTACCCATTTCCACTTTACTCACCTCCCCTCCCTGTGCTAGATAGCCAGCCATGAAAACTATTGGAATAATCACCAAACACAAAAATCAGCGGGCCCTTGAGATCGGCATAAAGCTCTACGGCTGGCTTAAAGAACAAAAGCTTTCTGTGCTTTGCGAAGAGGAACTGGCCTCAGCCCTGAAACTCCCCGCGCTGAGCAAAACCGAGATCGCCGACCAAGCCAACCTGATTGTCGTCCTCGGCGGCGATGGCACACTGCTCAGTATCGCCCGCCACATCGACCGTAGCGACCTACCGATTCTCGGGGTCAACCTGGGCAGCCTGGGATTTTTGACAGCGATCACCTTGGACGAACTTTTCATTGTCATGAAGGAAGTCCTGGAGAACCACTTCTCTTCAAGCCCCAGGATGGTTCTAAAGGTTTCTCTCTTTCGCCAGGGTTATCCGGTCTCAAAACATAACGTTCTTAATGACGTCGTCATCAACAAAGGAGCAATGGCCCGAATCATTGACTTGGAAACGGTAATTGACAAAAGATTGGTTAACACCTTCAAAGCGGACGGCCTGATTTTTTCTACCCCGACCGGGTCTACCGGCTATTCCCTGTCCGCCGGGGGACCGATTGTCTACCCGACCTTACACAGCATAACCATCGCCCCAATCTGCCCGCATACGCTTTCCAACCGCCCTCTCATTGTACCCTCAGAAGTTACGATTGCAACAACCCTAACCTCAACCGACAGCGATGATGTTTTTTTAACCCTCGATGGTCAGGTTGGTTTTTCGATACAGCCTCTCGACAAGGTCACGATCACCAGAGCTAACCACGACATCAAACTCGTCACCTCTCCCAGCAAAACCTATTTCGAAGTTCTGCGCAACAAACTTAAATGGGGCGAACGTTACCAAAATAGTTTTCAGTAA